>JAFXXD010000013.1 GCA_017542475.1 Ruminococcus sp.
ATATATGGAATTTGCGCATCACATTAATTGATGTCAAGCTCATTTTGCCCTAAAGGGCAAAACAAAGCGCAAGAAAAATCATAAAAGCTATTATTATTCTTGCACTTTGACAACTCAAAAATGCCTTTTAAAAGCTGTATAAAGGTATTTTTGAGTTGTTGAGCAGACATTAATTAATATGTGTGCAATGACATAATTAAGTATGGTATGATAACGGAGGTGAACACACTATGCAGGCAGGCGTTTCAACTGCGTGCCTATATCCCGAGCTGCTCGAGGAGAGCATTTACAAGCTTGCTGTAAACGGTGTGCCGAACCTCGAAATATTCATCAATACCCATTCCGAGCTGAAAAAGAGCTACGCCCACAGCGTCGCGAACCTGCTGAAGCGCTTCGATGTGCGGTGCTGTGCGCTCCACCCCTTCACCTGCGAGATAGAGCAGCTGATGTTCTTCTCCGACTACGAGCGCCGCTTCGAGGACGCCCTCGAATACCACAAGCTCTATTTCCGATTTATGAATATAGTCGGAGCCGATATCTTCGTGCTCCACGGAAGCAAGGCGAATCAGCCGACGGAGCTCTTCTGCGAGCGCTATTCCCGCCTTTACCGCGCGGGACAGGAATTCGGCGTAAAGGTCGCCCTCGAAAACGTGTCGCGCTGTCGGAGCGGCTCGTCCGCATTCGTGCGCGAGGTCGCGGGTATGCTCGGAAATGAGTTCGCATTCGTGCTCGACACCAAGCAGGCTATACGCGCAAAGGAGAACCCCTTCGCCTTCCTCGACGCGGCAGGAAGCCGCACCGAGCACATACATATCAGCGACAACGGCGAGCTCGGCGACTGCCTCCTCATAGGCAGGGGCAGATTCAGGTTCAGGCAGTTCTTCGATAAGCTTAACGCCCTCAACCCGAATGCGAATGTTATCCTCGAGCTGTACAGAAGCGGCTTCGGAGGCATAAGCGACCTTATCTCAAGCTATAACGTGCTCGCAAATATGACTGAGCAATACGAAAAGGAGGCAGAAAAATGAAGTGTCCCTACTGTGGTTTCCCCGATTCCAAGGTCATCGACTCGCGTCCCAAGGACGAGAAAATAAAGCGCAGGAGAGAATGTATCAACTGCGGTGCAAGGTTCACCACCTTCGAGGACGTGGAAAAGCCGCTCCTGATGGTGGAGAAGCGGAGCGGGAGCTATGAGGCGTTCGACCGCCAGAAGCTGATAAGAGGCGTATACAGTGCCATCGGCAAGCGCCCCATCAATATCACCGTGGTAAACGAGATAGCCGACTACGTCGAGAACTACTTCGCGAATGCCCTCAAGAGCGTTGCCCGCTCGAAGGAGATAGGAGAGCTCGTGCTCGACCGACTGCGCGAGATAGACCCCATAGCCTACATAAGATTCGCCTCGGTATACGAGGACTTCACTGATGTAAACAGCTTCATCGAGGTCATCAACGAGGTGGAGCGCAAAAGAACGGAGAATAAAAATGGATAGTTTATTTGACAGATTCAACGACGCTGAGGAGCAGATGAAATTCGGCGAGGATATGCGCAGATACGAGATATATGCCGTAATCGCGTACATCGTGCCGATACTGTTCTTCCTGCCGATAGCTGTTGACAAGGAGTCGGACTTCTGCAGGTTCCACGCAAACCAGTCGCTGTGCTGGCTCATCGTGTCCGCGGTACTAAGCGGTATCGGCGGCGTACTCGGCATGATAGGCGGTCCCCTCGGACTTATCGGCACGATGATACCGCTGTTCATACTCTTGTGTGAGGTATTCCTTGCCGTCGGAGCCTACAAGGGCTACGCGATAAGGATACCCGTGCTCGGCGACATCATCAAGCCGTTCAAGTGATGTAGGGGCGGATATTATCCGCCCGACGATACACCTATAAACTCGCGGCAATAAAACGTAGGGACGCGCATTGCGCGTCCGCAATTACAAAACGTCGGTCGATTCGCGCTATTAGCGGACGACCGATGGTCGTCCCTACAATATGTTACAGGTCAATCATCACGCCACCGCCAGCCGCAGGCTCCCGCCGTCCTCGCTGTAGACCATCGACGCGATAGCCGTATCATCGCAGACAAGCAGTTCCGCAAGCATTTTCCTGCTCTCGGGACTGTAGTTTTTTACGTCATACACGTAGAGCTGCGCGTTCCTCCCCGCATATTCGCGGAGCGGCAGTCCCTGCTTATCCTGAAGCCTGGCATACTGCTCGTAGCCGTCGGAGAAATCGGCGGGGATAACGATGTTTTTCGCGGCTATCTCCTCGACCTCCCAGCCGTGAGAGGCGAAGTAGTCGATGCGCCTGCCCGCCGTGGAGGCATCAACATTAGCGCCTGCGGGCACGTCCGAGGGCTTGTTGTCGGGGAAGATGAGTATTATCACCGCGACGGCTATTGCCGCGGAAATGAGGATGTACATTGTTTTCTTTGACATAGTGCGACCTCCGAATCCTGAGCCATTAGCCTTTAGCTTTTAGCCATTGGCTTGCGGTATCGCCTGACGGCGATATTATTTAGTTAGTCCGCGCCGGCGGACACCATTAACTAACGGCTAACGGCTTTTACTAATAATAAGTATTCGCCCGAACCGACAAATTATACCACAGGAGGTCAAAATGCCGCTGATAAGACTTGACAGGTTCATCTCCGAGCGCGGGGAGTTCACCCGCAGCAGGATAAAGGAGCTCGCCGCAAAGGGTCAGATACGCGTGAACGGCACTGTCGTGAAGAAGTCCGACACCAAGATAGACCCCGATAACGATGCCGTGGAGGTGCTCGGGAACAGGATAAGTGCGGAGCGCTTCCGCTATGTACTGCTCAACAAGCCCGCGGGCTATGTGAGCTCGACCGAGGAGCACGACGGACCTACCGTTATGGAGCTGATACCGCCCGAAATGCGCACGAAGAATATGTTTCCCGCTGGCAGGCTCGACAAGGATTCGCTCGGCGCACTGCTGCTCACCGATGACGGAGAACTCGCCCACCGTATGCTTTCTCCGAAGAAGCACATACCCAAAATCTACATTGTGAAACTTGCCGAGCCGTTTCAAAGTAAATATGTTGATTTATTTGCAGACGGCATAACATTGACAGACGGTTATCAATGTCTGCCCGCAAAGGTGTGCTCTGTTGAAACTTCGGAAAGACTGGCTTTTGTAGAGCTGAGCGAGGGAAAATATCATCAGGTGAAAAGAATGTTCGCCGCTGTTGAAAACCACGTCGAAGTGCTTATGAGAGTTTCCGTCGGAGGGCTCGTTCTTCCCGAAAAACTGGGATTCGGAGAGAGTATGGAATTATTGCACAAAGATGTTGAAAACTTGTTTAAGCCCCGCGATTTTGAGGCTTTTTGCAGGGATTTTTCGGGCGTTTTTTCGGCAATTCTAATAAACATATAAATGTAACTTTGTCAATTTATACTCTTGAAAAATATAACGAAGAATGGTATTATATTATTGTAGCTGATAATGTGTTTCAGCAAGAAAAATTGAACTGGAGGACTGGATTAAATGGCAGGCTTAACACTCAAGGGCATTTACAAGAAGTATCCGGGCGGCGTTGTAGCGGTTTCGGATGTTAATTTAGAGATAAGGGATAAGGAATTCATCGTTCTGGTTGGACCTTCCGGCTGCGGTAAGTCAACAACTCTCAGAATGATCGCAGGTCTCGAAGAGATCTCCGAGGGCGAGCTCTACATCGGCGACCGCCTCGTAAACGACATCGCTCCCAAGGACAGAGATATCGCGATGGTTTTCCAGAACTACGCTCTCTATCCTCATATGACAGTTTTCGATAATATGGCTTTCGGACTCAAGCTCCGCAAGGTTCCCAAGGACGAGATCGAGAGAAAGGTAAACGAGGCTGCTAAGATCCTCGACCTTACCCACCTCCTCGACAGAAAGCCCAAGGCTATGTCGGGCGGTCAGCGTCAGCGTGTGGCGCTCGGTCGTGCTATCGTTCGTTCACCTAAGGTATTCCTCCTCGACGAGCCTCTCTCAAACCTCGACGCTAAGCTCCGTGCTCAGATGAGAACCGAGATAGCTAAGATCCACAAGAAGCTCGGTACTACATTTATCTACGTAACTCATGACCAGACTGAGGCTATGACAATGGGCGACCGTATCGTTTGTATGAAGGACGGCTTCGTTCAGCAGGTAGATACTCCTCAGAACCTCTACGAGAACCCTGTAAACAAGTTCGTTGCAGGCTTCCTCGGCTCACCTCAGATGAACTTCATCGACGCCGAGCTCAAGGAGGAGTACGGTCAGTTCATAGTTGAATTCGGCTCCAGCGATTCGAAGAACTCAAGAGGCGTTAAGTATCAGATAATCATTCCTGAGTCGAAGGTAAACGACGAGCTCGGCAACTACGTTGGCAAGGAAGTTATCCTCGGCGTTCGTCCCGAGAGCATCCACGATGAGGAAATGTACCTCTCGAACGCTTCAACAGGTGTTATCGACGCTTACGTCGAGATCACAGAGCTTATGGGTGCTGAGACTTACCTCTACCTCGTATGCGAGGGCAACAACCTCACTGCAAGAGTAAGCCCGAGATCTACAGCAAGACCCGGAGACGAGATCAAGGTAGCTATCGATCCCAACAGGATCCACCTCTTCGACAAGGAGACAGAGAGAGCTATCGTCAACTGATAATATTGAAATATTCACTTTTCATATTTATCCTTTCTTTCTATCCGCCGCTATAAGGCAATAGCGGCGGGGCAAAAGACCGCAGCGGGTGGGTGGAGATACCCCTTTTGCTGCGGTTTTTTGCGTGTTACGGAGGTTTGTTATGTCTGAGATAAGAAACTTTTTGCAGTCGCACGAGGACGAGATGATACAGCTTCTTGCGGAGCTCGTCGCAATACCGAGCGTACAGGGCGACGCTGTGGACGGTTGCCCCTTCGGCACAGAGCCCGCCCGAGCTCTTGCGGTAACGCTCGATAAGTGCCGCGGGTACGGTTTTTCCGTGGAAAATGTTGACAACTACGCGGGCTCTGCCGACCTCGGAGCTGAGCCGGCTCTCGCGATACTCACCCACCTTGACGTCGTGCCCGCAGGCGAGGGGTGGAGCTCCGACCCGTTCACGCTCACCCGCGGCGGCGACAAGCTCGTCGGGCGCGGAGCTATCGACGACAAGGGTCCCGCTGTGGCGGCAGTTTTCGCACTGAGAGCCGTGAAAGAGCTCGGCATACCGCTGAAAAAGGGCGTCCGACTGATATTCGGCACGAACGAGGAGAACGGCTCTGCCGACCTTGAATACTACCGCAAAAAGCGCGAGCTCCCGCCGATGGTGTTCACTTCCGACGGCGAATACCCCGTCATCAACGCGGAAAAGGGTATGCTGAGGGTGTACTTTTCCGCAGAATACAGCGGAATTCCCGTGTGCGGCGGAACTGTAATAAACGCTGTTCCGTCGGCTTGCAGATACGGCGATACGGACTTCATCGGCAAGTCGGCGCACGCCTCCACTCCCGAGAAGGGCGAGAACGCTATAACGAAATTCCTCGGTCTACAGGGCGGGAATCACCCTCTCCTCGGCGGGCTGGCTGAGCTCTTCCCTCACGGCGAGCTAAACGGCACGAGCTGCGGGCTCGGCTTCTCTGACCCGATTTCGGGCGATATGACGTGCGTGCTGTCAATGCTCAACACCGAGGACGGCAGGCTTCGCGGCGGAATCGACATACGCTTCCCGCTCGACCGCACAAAGGCTGAGATAAGCGGCATCATCTGCGGGAAGCTCCGTGCGGCGGGCTTCGATATCGACTCCTGCGAGGGCGTAGAGCCCCACTGCACCGACGGCAGCTCCGATTTCGTGCAGGCTCTGCTGCACGTCTACGAGCGCGTGACAGGCGAGAAGGGACGCTGTATAGCCATCGGAGGCGGCACCTACGTCCACGAGATAGAGGGCGGCGTGGCTTTCGGAGCGGAATTCCCCGACACAGACTACCATATGCACAGCCCCGATGAGTTCATTACTGTCGCCGACCTGCTGAAAAATGCGGAGCTGATGGCGGAAGCAATTGTCGAGCTCTGCTCATAGAACGGCGATATTGTACAATCCAAAGGAGGCGGACACTATTAAAACAGTAGAGATGTTTTCGGACGGCGCGTGCAGCGGCAACCCCGGTCCCGGCGGATACGGCGTGATACTGCGGTTCGCGGGCAGAGAGAAGGAGCTTTCGGGCGGCGAGGCTATGACCACCAACAACCGTATGGAGCTGCTCGGCGTGATAGAGGGGCTGTCAGCCCTGAAGGAGCCGTGCAGAGTCGTGCTGACGACCGACAGCAGATACGTCGTGGACAGCGTAACGAAGGGCTGGGTCTACGGCTGGAGGAAAAAGGGCTGGATAAAGTCCGATAAGAAGCCCGCACTGAACGTTGACCTGTGGGAGCGCCTGCTTCCGCTGCTGGAGAAGCACGAGGTCGAGTTCAACTGGGTGAAGGGTCATGCGGGACACCCCGAGAACGAGCGCTGCGACCGCCTTGCAGTCGAGCAGCGCGATATATACGCAAAATAGCAACAGCCTTAATCGCGGTTCAGAAAAACTGAACCGCGATTTTTTCCGTGCAACATACCATACTGCAGCTGTTTCGTATTCACATAATAAACCCGCTTAGAATAGACTTCTAAGCGGGTTTAAACTGATCACGTAAAAATGCTTGCAATATGATAAACGATGAATGAAAGCACAAGTGCATTGCAGATATAGAACAGCGCGACCTTGACCGTCCATTTCAGCGAGTGCGATTCCTTGTATGTAGTGGAAAGAGCCATAATGCAGGGAATATTGAAGGTGGTCGCAAACATAAATGCAAGAGCCTCAGCAGGTGATATAGCTGATGACATCGCAGTACCGAGCAGCGCGGTATCTGTTGATGCTGATTTTGCAAAGAATGTTGCTTCCATAAGTGAATTGTCGCCCATAAATACGGCGTTGAGCGTTCCGAGGACTGCTTCCTTTGCGAAAGCTCCGCTGACGAACGCCATGAAGGTCTGCCAGCCCATACCGAAAAATTTCGTAACAGGTTCAATGAAGGTCCCGACGCGGTACAGCAGACTGTTATCAACATTGCCGTCCTTGCTGAATGAAAGAACGTAGAACAGGATCGAAACAAGAGTTACCGTTCCGAGGGCACGCTTGAAAATGTCCCAAGCCTTGAAAAAGGCTTCCTTGATGATGTGCTTCCAGTGTGCCTTGTGATAGGGCGGGAGCTCCATTATCATACCGCTTCTTGTTGCCTGCGGAGCGAGCTTGCGGCTGAATACCTTCGATACAACAAACATCGTAACGACTACATACAAAAGAATACCAACACAAACGAGAAGCGTTTGCCACCATGTGAAGAACATTCCCGAGATGACGGGGATTATCGACCATATCGAGGCGCAGGGTATAGCCCATACTATCGACATTGCAAGCATTCGCTGCCCCCAGTTGTCCATAACCCTTGTACCGCAGGCTCCGCCGATAGTGCAGCCAAAGCCCATAAGCATGGGACAGATAGCCTTGCCCTGCAAGCCCAGCTTTGAGAGCAGTCCGTCGAACTGATAAGCTGCACGGGCGAGGAAGCCGGTTTCCTCCAGAAAACCGAATACGATATTGACTCCGAACACAAAGCTTGCCATAGAAATGGTAAAATACAGCACATTCGGCAGCATAGTGCTGAATATGGAAACGAGCCACGGGTGAACGTTCCAGCCTGTCAGCAGCTCGTCAACAGGGTCGTGCAGGATCGTCGGTATCATCTGCCCGACACCCATAAACGGTATCATTATGAGCATTGCCACAAGGAACGCCAGCAGTACAACGCCTATACATAAGATTTTACCGAGTATCGGTCTTGTCATAATGCGGTCAAAACGCGACATTTTATAGACTTTCTGCTCTGTCTGCGTGACATCGGAGAGGAGCGCGTCTACCCACTCGAATTTTGCTTTGCTGTCTGCCTTGACGTCTTTCTGTTCCGCAGGTGCGGGAACTATGAGCCTGTGAGGAGTTTTCAGCTCGTCGGTAATGAGGCTTTTCAGCTTGTCATAGTCCTTTGAATCGGTCGCGTTAAAGGGCAGAACAGGTATGCCGAGCTTCTTTGTGAGTGCTTCTGCGTTGACTTCTTTGCCCATATCCTTTGCAACGTCCATCATATTCAGCACGAGAACGGCAGGCTTGTCCAGTCTTGCAAATTCCGCAAGCATAAACATACTTCGCTCAAGCTGTGAGGCGTCTACAAGGACTACTGTCAGGTCACTCTGTCCCGACTTTATGTAATCGGTGGTGATTATCTCCTCATCGGAATTGCCCGACAAGCCGTAGCTTCCGGGCAGGTCGGTGACACTGTATTTCGTGCCGTTGTAGGTGTATGTGCCTTCGTTCTTTTCAACAGTCTTTCCTGCCCAGTTGCCGACGTGCTGACGAGCACCTGTCAGATTATTGAAGATAGTGGACTTGCCCGAATTAGGCTGTCCCAAAAGTGCGATACTGCCCGTCATTCCGCTGTCACCTCTATCCTTTCCGCGTCCGTTCTGTTGAGGGAGATGAGCGTCTCTCTCAGGTAGATAAGAACAGGCATTTTCTTATCGTTCCGTACAGTCTGAAATGCTGTTCCCTCAGTAATTCCTATCGCGGTGATACGGTTCATAAAATGGTCGTCTCCGCGCACGGCGGAGATCCTCCCCTGCATATCTGCTTTTGATTCAGTCAGCTTCATAATACTACTCCCATTTGTAAGTTTCTGCTAACACGCATCCAAATTTATATCGGCTCAAAAGCCGATACAAATTCCTTTTCTGTTCAACGGAGGATTCCGCTTCCTACCTGCGGCAAAACAATAGCTCCGTTGTTTTTCACAGGTTTGATGATACACTTTTCTTTTTCCTTTGTCAAGAGGGAATTTCAAAATATTATTCTTACCTAACAATTTATGTTAGTCTTAAACATAATAACAAAAAGAATTTATCTCTTTTTGTTTGTGTATACAAACATACTTGAATTGAATTGACATCAGCTCAAGACGGCACTATAATATCTATGTTAGTGATGTATAACGATTTGCTTTGGCTCCCGTAATGGTGCATACAATATTTCCTGCTCGGACAGGTTCAATTCTGTGAAGTCAGAAAGTGTGATATAATGGTCGAATATCAATTATTTCCCGATATAAAGCTCGTTTGCGGAGCAGAAAAGCCGCATAGGCACGGCGGCGTCGGGATAGCCTATTGCCTCGACGGCGTGATGGAATGTAAAGCAGGAAGAAGTTACTATTATCTCACAAGCGGAAATTATATGGTTTACAGCATAAATGAATGCAGTACGCAGACCTCCGAAAACTATAACGGACTGACGCTTATCGTGTCGGGTGCATCCTCCGAAAGCTCTGTAACGGAGCTTGTCTGTGACGCTGATAAGCTCCGCGAAAGGATAAAGCAGAAAGGGACATACATATCCAGGGCGGACGGCGAGCTGCTGCGTACCTTTTCGGATACGCTTTCCTATCACAGCAAGGCCGGTGAAGCGTGGCTGAAGGTCAGAGCTATTGAGATGATAATGCTCGTCTCGAACCTGTTCACAGGCGTGCGCACCGGATACGCCGAGAAGATAACAGCGATAGGGAGCGTTATCTGCGATAATATAAGCTGTCATATTACCATTTCACAGCTTGCAGCGCAGTTCAGCCTGAATCAGACTACTCTCAAGGAGAGTTTTCGGCAGACCTTCGGGTGCTCTGTCTACGCCTACGCAAAATGTCGGAAGATGTTTCGGGCGGCGGAGCTTCTTACACAGACTGATATGAAGATTATCGACATTGCCGAGGAGGCAGGCTACTGTAACGCCAGCAAATTTGCAAAGGCTTTCCGCGACGTTATGGATACGACCCCGAGAAGCTTCCGAATGGAGCACAGCTGCGCTTCAGGCAGCAAAAACGTCTGTATTTCGGCATCAGCCGCTTATTAGCATTGTATATCAACTTTTGCCTTTTGGAGCGGAAAGAGCACTTTATATATGGTATCATATTTGTAACGAGATCAAATCCTTCAACTTTTTACTGAGGTGATAATTATGATAAAAATGAAAGACATACCATGGAAGCATATCGGACTGTTTGCAGGCGGAGTTCTCTTCGGTACGGCAGGTATCAGAGTTCTTTCGAGCAAGGACGCAAAGAAGTGCTACACACACGCGACAGCGGCTGTGCTGCGCGCTAAATCCGATGTTATGGCGACCGCAACGAAGGTCCGTGAGAACTGCGACGATATCCTCGCCGACGCAAAGGAAATAAACGAGCAGAGAGCGCTTGCGGAGGAAGCTGCCGAGATTGCCGATGCGTGCGGGGAAATTGCTGATACAAGCGAGGAATAAGCTGAAACAGACCGCTTCGTCGGTCTGTTTTTGTGAGAGGTGATAAACTTTGAAATGTAAGATACTGCATGAGACAAAAGGGCGTATGCGGGTGCGCTTCTGTATAAAGCGGATGACATTGAAACAGGCTGATATCGCCGAATATGCGCTTTCTGCCATTGTGGGAGTCACACGAGTACAGGTCTTTGACCGCACCTGTGATGTTATCATTGCCTACACCTGTCCGAGGACTGAAATAATAGAAAAGCTGTCGAAATTCTCATTCAATGACGAGAGAAATATTGCTCTCGTACCCGAAAAAACAGGGCGCGAGCTGAACCGATACTATGAGAACAAGCTTGCGGGAGTTGTGCTGAAGCGCTTTGTGAACAAGCTCATAATACCCAAGCCGATACGTCAGGTGATTGCCGTTTTTAAGGCGATGAAGTACATATGGCGCGGTATAAGGTGCCTGCTTGACGGCAAGCTCGAAGTAGCCGTACTGGACGCGACCGCGATAGGTGTATCGCTTCTCCGCGGGGACTTCGGTACGGCGGGCTCGGTGATGTTCCTGCTGAATGTCGGCGACATTCTTGACGAGTGGACGCACAGGAAGTCCATTGACGACCTCGCGCGGACGATGTCCCTCGGCGTTGAACAGGTGTGGACAAAAAATGCCGACGGACAGGAAGTCCTCATTCCTGTGAACGAGGTGCAGAAGGGCGATACCGTTATCGTCAGAACAGGCTCGATGATACCGCTCGACGGCAAGGTCGTCGCGGGCGACGCAATGGTAAATCAGGCGTCGATGACAGGCGAATCCGTGCCCGTCCACAAGAGCGGGGGAGCGTATGTTTACGCTGGAACGGTAGTCGAGGACGGCGAGTGTACGGTCGTTGTCGAGAATACCGCAGGCGGCGGACGCTACGACCGCATCGTGAAGATGATAGAGGAGTCCGAAAAGCTGAAATCTGCCGCCGAGGACAAGGCTTCACACCTTGCGGACAAGCTCGTTCCGTGGAGCTTGGGCGGAACGCTGCTGACCTATATTCTGACGGGCAACGTCACAAAGGCGCTGTCTATACTTATGGTGGACTTCTCCTGCGCTCTCAAGCTTGCAATGCCTATTTCGGTACTGTCAGCTATGCGCGATTGCAGCCGCGCGGGGAACACCGTCAAGGGCGGGCGCTTCCTCGAAGCTGTTGCGGAAGCCGATACCATAGTTTTCGACAAGACAGGAACTCTCACTCATTCTTCTCCGAGAGTTGCACAGGTCATAGCCTTCGGCGGACGCGACGAGGACGAAATGCTGCGTTTGGCAGCCTGCCTTGAGGAGCACTACCCGCACTCTATCGCAAATGCAGTTGTAGCCGCAGCGGCTGAAAAGGGACTTGAGCACGAGGAGTTCCACTCGAAGGTGGAGTACGTCGTCGCACACGGCATTTCGAGTATGGTCGAGGGCAAGCGCGTGCTCATCGGAAGTCATCATTTCATCATCGAGGACGAGGGCTGCACTCCGCCCGACGAGCGTATCTTCCGACATCTGCCGAAGGAGTATTCTCACCTCTATCTCGCTATCGGCGGTGAGGTCGCGGCTGTTATCTGCATAGAAGACCCTCTCCGCGAGGAAGCTGCCGACGTGGTGAAAAAGCTCCACGGATACGGCATATCGCGTGTGGTTATGATGACTGGTGATAACGAGCGCACAGCTAAAGCCGTCGCCGAAAAAGTGGGCGTTGACGAGTATCACGCGGAGGTGCTCCCCGAGGACAAGGCTGCGTTTATCAGAGCCGAACACGAAGCGTGGCGCAAGGTCATAATGATAGGCGACGGCGTGAACGATTCTCCCGCGCTGAGTGAGGCTGATGCAGGCATAGCAATAAGCACTGGAGCTGCCATTGCCCGTGAAATAGCTGACATTACTATTTCAGCAGACGACCTGTATGCGCTTGTCGAGCTGAAACGTCTGAGCAATGGACTGATGAAGCGTATCGGCTGGAATTACCGAACAATTATCGGCTTCAACGGCGGACTTATCGGACTTGGCGTGCTCGGCGTACTTTCGCCTGCAACTTCAGCGCTCCTCCATAACGCTTCCACACTTGCCATCGGACTTCGCAGCATGACGGAATTGGGCAAAGATACGGATAAGGATTAGTTTTTGACAGCAGGCATATTGCCGAAACGGCGGTATGCCTGCTGTTTCATACGGAAAGGAGCACCGTTATAAAAAGTATCCGTAACGGAGCATTCGGAACAAAATGGAGTAGAAAGACAAAGCTGTTTATGATATAATTTCTTTAGTTCCGCTGAGGAACTTATTTATTGCATAACAGTTAGTAACGACTAACCCGATGAAGGTAACTATGAAAGGCAAAGATCTCATCAATATCGGTATTTTTTCCGCGATTTATTTTGTGATACTGTTCGCGGTGGCAATGCTCGGCATGATACCCGTATTTCTGCCGCTGCTTTCGGTGATCGTACCGATTCTCGGCGGAATCCCGTTTATGCTGTTTCTCACCCGCGTGAAGAAGTTCGGTATGATATGGATAATGAGCATTATTATGGGAATTATGATGCTGCTGACGGGTATGAGCTGGCCGCCGCTTGTAGTTTCCGTATTCAGCGGACTGCTGGCGGAGCTCGTCTACAAGAGCGGCAAAGGCGGTCATTGCTGACAACGGCTGTCATCGCCGCGATGATACTTGTGTACGACCGGCGCATAGGTCTTATCCTCTGCGGAGGACTGGCTGTTTTTTTCGCGGTAAACAGCGGTATGATGAAGGCTTCGGCGGCTATGGCAAGGCAGAAGATAGAGAAGGACTCCGCACTTGTTGCAAAGGTCATCGAGTACATTCAGGGCATTGCCGAGGTCAAGGCGTTCCGCCTTACAGGACAGCGCAGGCGTTTATAGGCTGCTTCCGTCACAACAGTATGATTTTGAAATACAAGTTGTGTACAATTATAGTGCAGCAGATAACGGAGGAAGTGCTTATAGTGGAATAAGTGCACGTGAACTGCTCGCTGGCAGAAACTCGGTAAAGGCTCGTTTTACTCCGTTATGGGGAGATACGCTTATAAATTGGTGGAATGAATAGAATAATACCGACTCCTCCCTAACAGCTTGTCAGGTCTGCACCGCCGCTATATATGATAGTGCTGAATTCACGTGCGGGGGAGGCTGCGGGGCGATTATATTATACAGAAAGTTGTTTCACAGTGAAGTTTCACAAATGATATAAAAATAACGATGTTACAAATAGTATAATTGGGGGTGGAATAACAGGTGGTATTTTTTACCTATTCTACATTTGGTAAATTGTATAAAAACGCCGTTCACAATTAGTGCCAACTGCCGAATTTCACGGAATATAGCGGAATTCTATTGACAAACCCGCCCTTTGCGAGTATAATAAAGACAACAAATACAAAACAAGTCGTTTTTACAGCGGCTCGGCAGCTAAATGCCGAAATCCATTACAGAAAGGAAAATGAATATGAAAAAGACTACTAAAAAATCCCCGATGATGAAGATCGTTTCGGCTGCCGCTATGCTCGCTGTTTCAGCGTCTATGCTCGCAACCTCGACCTACGCGTGGTTCGCTATGAATACCAAAGTTAGTGTAACTGGTATGCAGGTTACTGCTAAGTCTGATAACACATATCTGCTTATTAATACTGGCTCTAACAGCACTGCGGCTTTAATTCAGAGCGGGGGACTTACGACTGTTCCTTTGACAGTTGAGAATGATGAAGCTGACCTTTATCCTTCTGCTCCTTGCTTAACTGCTGCACAAGCTGCATATATCCCTGCTACGACTGGTAAAAAGGTGGGCGGCGATGCAGTAACAACGGCTGGTGCACAGGTAACAAATGAGGCTACAGCAAGCTTGTTCACTAACTGGTACACGGCTACAGCATCTGGTGTTGATGCTCCAACTATGCTGGCTGGCTCTGCAAGGCAATTAACATCGTTCGACAATTACGTAATTGTGAAAACGTGTTATCTTACTGTTGCTTCGGGCGCTAATAATGCTACAAATTTGACGGTTACTCCGACTTTCACACAAAAGGCTGGTGGAACTGACATTGCTGCGGCTAAGGTGCTTGTTACGACGAGCGATGGTGGATTCGCAGCTCTTGACTCTACGAATAATGGTACTGCTGTTGATATAAAGGGCTCGAATACCCCTCTTACTGATTCAACAGTAATTACTGTAAAAACGTATATTTACTACGATGGCGATGCGGCTCCTGTTTTCACAAACAATGCGGCAAACCTTGCTGGTGCAGAGATTACCTTTGATTTTGATATGACACCTGTTCCAGCAGCGTGATTGGCTGAATAAACTACGAAATCCAAACTTTTTCATAATGCTTCCTCCAAATAAGCATAAGACCCACCGAGTTAGGTCTCGGTGGGTCTTTGTCTATATTGTACAAAAAATTACAAATTCAACAAAAACAATTAGCTGTTTTCATTAATTTCGCGCATTGAAAACGCGCTTTTTTTATGTTATAATAATATAGAGTAACTATGGGCATTTTCTGCCCTTTCGGAGGTGTCGCCGTATGAAAAGATTTATAAGCACCTCTGCGGCAGGCTCCGCCGCAGACGATAACAAAAACCGCAAAAAATCCCTATTAAAATTCGGTATTCTCGCATTTCTCGCGCTGCTTGTGTGGATTTTCTCCACTATTGCTTGGTTCGCGATGAATGACCGCGTCTCTGCTGACGGTATGAACGTGGGCGTTGCGGGTATGCCGTTCAAAATTGCCGCAAAGGGCAGCCGCGTGAGGTATTCGGATGAGATCACCGCGGCGAGAAGCGATTTTTCGTTCGGCTCGTCGGGAAGCTACGTCAACAGCAGCAATGTCAGCGGCACGTACTACACCGACACAGATAAGCTGATACTCCGCTTTGACGCCGCCACAGACGGCGAGGTCAAGCCGGGCGACAGCGGCATTATCGAGTTCTATGTCATTCCCACCACCGACGGCGATATCACGGCGAATATCTCCCTTGATGTCATAAGCTTCACCGGCGGCAGTGACGACGAGGAGCTCACCGAGATAACGGCGAGCTACAGCGGTACAAACGCCGCCGAGACAATAGACGCCGCAAAATATATGAAGGGACACATTATGTTCTTCCGTGAGCTGAGCAGCAGTCAGAGCAGTTATACGTATACGGGCGCTCTCACCGACAGAACGCTGACCGTCTCTATACCGAATGCGGTTCACGATGTAGCGTATCCCGTGCAGATACACTGGATGTGGCCGAAGACGCTGGGTCAGCTCGCACTGCAGACCAACGCCGCGGGTCTGAGACCTGCCTCGAACATCCCCGTAATACAGGAAACGGCGCCCGCAACAGTCGGCGGCGTGAAAAATGACAAGCGCCTTGTCCTCGACTACCTCTACAGCGAGAGGGAGAGCGTCTTCAAGTTCGACAGCACGAGCACCTATACAGGGCTTGATACAGTGATAGACAGCGCCGATACACAGGCAAATTTCGAGCTGCTCACCGACGGCTACAACGACGCCGATTCCGATATCGGTACATACGTTTCATATTTCCTCATCGAGCTTACCGTCACCGCTTAACGCAGAAGGAGCTGACCGCATATGAAAAATATAATATCAAAGCTGCGGGCTGTTCCGCTGAAAAGGAAGCTGCAGGCAGCTGCCGCGGCTGTCGTCACTATCGCGTTTACGGCGGTATTCCAGTCGTATGCGTGGTTCTCCGAGCAGAAAAAGGCTGCGGAGATGTTCAAGGTCAAGCACCCCGACCTTCTGTACCTTAACGCCGCGCACGGTGAGGACCAGATATATTTCAATCTCGGAAATATCGACATCTACCTTCAGGACGAAAACGGAAATTTCGTTGATGCCTCGGGAAATCGCCTTGCGGACGGTGTTCCGCCTGTCAGGGCAACAAACAGGTATGTCTTTTCCGTCTCGGGGAGCAATACCACGGCGTTTACGCTCCAGCTCGCCTACACGACCAACAACGACCTTGAGTACAGGGTCTACAATGCGGCTGAGCTTGATACAGAACCGAGCGGCGATCATGTTGACTACGTGCTGCATGAGGACGATCCCTCGACTGCGTCGGTAAATGAGGCGTCGGTGGAGACTCACAGGTATTACACCAAAGGATCGCAGGTGTCGTTCAACAAGATGAATCCCGACAGCACAAACAGCCATTTGGCTCTGGCGGACAGCAGCAACAGGTACTATTCCGCGAATTATGGCAGCGGAAGCTTAGTCCACGAAAATGCTGTCCCGATGTACGAGCAGGGAAGCGTTTCGACCAATACTACCGATGAATTTTGCAAATACTTCATTCTTGAAGTTGAAAGGGCAGAAGGAAACAGCAATTATCAGCTGGACAAGGAGACCGACATAGTTTATATATCCGTCGAGAAGAACAATACTTGACCGCAGTCGGCGCAATTAAGATCATTAAGGAAAGGAGCTGCTGAAAATGAAAGATAGAATAATAGACCTGATTAAAAATCAGTGGTTCCGTGTCTGGGCGATCTTTATTACGCTTTCACTGATACCTCTTACCGTAACGGCTGAGTACAAGGACCAGTCGAATGTTATGAAGCGCGTGGTCGCGGCTTCCGAAAGCCAGAAGATGAGGTTTTCGTCAAACAAGCTCGTACAGAGCAGCAGCGACAGCGATCCCGCATATATTATTGAATACAAGAGCAGTTCTGATCTGGTCTCTCCTTCGGGCGAAAACCAACCGAGCTACTATGCGGTGCACGTTTTCCTCTGGAACTACAGCCTCCAGAATCCCACAAGATATATGGATTCGGATATAGATTATGACGTTTCGTTTTATTTTGCCGACAGACAGGGCGCAAGGATAACAGATGCGAGTGTTATCGGAGCGTCACGCTCGGTACAGATAATTGATAAAAGCGTTAGTAACAACGATATCACGCTTGACAGCAGCCATCTCAACGACACAACGGTAACATTTACAAACAGGCACACCCTTACCCAAAACGTATCCTCGTCGAACGAGTTCGAGCTTCGCTTTGTAGGCTGGGACCTTGCGGCTGATGCGGATATATGCGTTGCTATGGTCGCGAAGCCCGTTGATGGTTCGTCAGCCGAGTTGAAGACCCTGTCGGGTGCGATAGGACTCGCACAGCAGAGCGAGGCGGGCGCAAGCGGCTGGAGAGCCTACCTCAACGAGCATCCCGATACGACAAGCCTTTCGACTGTCAGCAGCTATGACGGCTTCAATCTCGTACTGACAGGCTCGGGAAAAGCGGATATAACCATTTCGTGGGATACGTCAAAGCTCGACCTCAACAAGAACGTGTACGACCCGCTCAATCATTCCTCCGTGACGGGGAATGTGTTCGGCTATACGGGCTATACACCTCCTGCCACAGCCGATGGATCAGATGAGTATATAGAGATCACCGTTGAAGCGGACGACGGCAATTGGAAAACCATCGTTATCCACGCGGATAACAAAAAATTCAGAAGCAGATACAATATCCAGCTCTACAAGCAGCCGAATACTGCTTACAGCAATTGGAGCTTCTTCGCGAACAATGTATCGGATACAACGAGCGCTCTTTATCAGGATGCCTATATAAGGGTAAATATTGCGCAGACATCATAATTTGCTGCGGACACATATCCACATAGCTTCACTTCGATGCCTTTACAGATTCAGGAGTATGATGTGTATGAAGATGAACATTAATGAACTTTTACATAAAAAATTTCTAAAACGCATTATCAGCGGCGTAACATCGTTAGTGATAGTTGCGGGCGTGCTTCCTTTGGGCGAATTCAGCGAGGAGCTGGGAAAAATCAGCTTTGAGCTCCCGAAGGCTCTCGCCGATGAGGAGCCTAAATTCTCCTGCGGCAATGTTACGGTCTCGTTGGCTGATTTTGCCGAATACTCCGATGACTGCATGAACTTCCCGATTGAGCATCAGCATGATCACATAATGCTGACATATGACGGAGTAGAGGTCAATTTTGTCAACGGCTTCAAAGGACTGGGCACTGACGGCAAGCCTTTTGCGGGTTCTCTTTCAATGGAACCGCATCAGGGCGCTGACTTTGAGCTTATCCTCGACGCTCCGCTGTTCAATTATGTTTATGATGATGTTGAGGTAAAGAACCTTTCAAATACTGCTGCCAATAATCCTATCAAGATCGCGAGCAAGATAGATGTCGATACCAGAACGACCCCGCTTTTTGCCCAAAATGTCATACACAAAGAAGGCAGCAGCACGGTGCATACATGGTACATCGACGTCGTCAAGCCGACAGACACAGCGTCCTCCACACTGGACGAGTTCGGCGGTCTTATCGGTACTATGAACGAGGGCGCAAAGGCGAACCTTGTCGTTACTATGAAAACCTTAGACGAGGACACCGCTCCCGCTGTTATACACGGCTCGGGCAACCTCGGCTTCTTCTGCGGAACAATGGAAGCAAGCTCGGAGCTGACGGCTTCTCTTGATACAGGTTCGGGCTACAGAGGCATAGAAAGTATCAGCACGTCGGGCGGAAACGCAGGCGGACTGGTAGGTCAGATGGCTTCGACCGCGACCTTTACATATTCAAGCGCTAATCCGCAGGACTCGGCGGGCACTATTTCCGCCTCGGGCGGCTATGCGGGCGGAGTTGTCGGCAAAAACGACGGCGGCACCGTAAGATTCGGAACTGTCAGCAACGGCACCTTTACAGCTTCAAGCAGCAGGTATCAGGTTAGGCAGACGATATCGGGCTCGAACGGAGCAGGCGGTATCTTCGGCTATTACGAGACTTCATCGAATTTCAATGCAGACACATATGACATAAACTGCAAGGTCAACGGAACAGGTCACACAGGCGGTCTGTTCGGCGAACTGAAGGGCTTGGCGGCAATTGAGCTGAGCGGCACAAATACTATAACATCTGAGCACACGACAGGAGATGCCAAAACATACGGCGGTCTTATAGGACAATATACGACCGCGAATGATTACGGCATTACTGTCAGCTCGATGACGGCATCAACCAATAAGTCGGGCGGCAAGGCAACATATTACGGCGGTGCTATTGGTCGTATTGCCGATTCCAAGGCAGGCGAGGGTGATACCACCGTTGATGTGCTTGTCCACGCAGCGTTTTCATCATTTACCGCGACATCGTTGAATGCAGGTACGCTGACCTACGGCGGACTTGTCGGCTCTGCTAAGAAGGCATACATCGACGTTGCAGGCAATACCAAGATTACAGCAAGCGGCTTCAAGGGCGGCGGACTCGTCGGTGACCTCGGCGACGGCGTGCTTGTTATGGACGGTTCTGTTGACCTGTCAGCCGCAACTCCGACTGCTGACGGACAGTCTGTCGGCAAGGTAGTCGGCGTGCGTGATAATGCACTTGTTATCAAAAGAACAACTGCTACCGAAACTACACCTAATGCTTGTGTGCTTGACCTGCCGTCAACAGCAGTTGACAATATTGGCTCGTGGGGCGATGTTATAGCCTTTGATGATTTGTTCACTATCACAAGCGGAACAAGCATACAGATAAAGGCTCCTTCGGCTGCAGCGGATACAAATCCGGCTGTTGCAAAACCGTACAGGCATATTCGTACAGCTGACGACTATGCTGTAACTGCGCTCTGCTTCCAGATAGACGCAGGCGAGAATCCTTATGTCAGCTTTGCGAATACTACCGACACCTATGACACTATTTCTGCGGCGAACATTTTCCTTGAAGGTGATGTTGATCTCGGCAGCAAGGGCTTCAGAGGTCTTACAAGAGATAATGACACCGAGGGCGACGGAACATACTGCACGTTCAGCGGTACGTTCGACGGAACTTCTGCCTCGGCGATAACTGAGGGCAATGGTACACGCAGCGAGTACAAAATAACCTACGGCGGCGGTGTGCTCTATCGCCACAGCTACAACGGCTTATTCGCCATCGCCGACGGCGCGACCGTGCAGAATACGTATTTTGACGGCACGCTCAAGGTGAACGCACAGGATAAAATGTACGTCGGAGCTGCGGCTGCGACGGCAGCAGGCGCTTTCACTGTCAAGAAGGTGACAGTGAAGACGGCGTTCGAGCACGAGAGCGCTGAGGGTGCGGAGCTCGTTATCGGCGGCGTTCTCGGTGAATCCGACGGCGACGGTGTTCTTACTATCGGCGACAGCAATGGCTCGGCAGGCAACATTACCGTAAATGCAAGCATATGCAATCCGAGCGGTTCGATAGGCGGTTCGTCGGGCGACGTATACCTCGGCGGCGTTATCGGAAGGATATCGCATAATAAAAACGAAGCCGAAACGTGGAATTTCTACAATGTTACTGTTACGGGAAGCATAAAAAACGGCGCAGCTCAGACCTATAACCGTGTGGGCGGACTTGTGGCTTTCATTTCAGGCTACTCAAATTCGACTGCGACTTACGCGTCCCGAGCACTGAATCTTAATACAGTCAATATCCAAGGTCTCTCAATAGAGGTAAATGCTTCCGAAAACGGAGCAGTGGGAGGCTTGCTTGGTTATGCGTGGAGAAATACAGACGTTGACTTCAACAAGGTCTCCGTAAGCGGCTCTTCGATAAAGAATACAAGCACAGCAGAAGGTATCGACTTTGCGGGACTTGTATACAACGGCACAGGTCACTGGACTGCTGATGCAACTACCGCAAACAGCGTAACGACAAGCGATATCGATATAGCGTCGTTCACGCTTTACTCGGATAATGCCGAGTCATTCGGTATGATAGTCAACAAGGGCTGGTACGCAGACGACGGCAAGACTATGGGTGACGGCTCAGCTTCTGCGCTGTACCTTGAGCTCTGCGATAAGGACGCTTACAAGCTGGCGAGCGGAGTAAGCTTCAAGAAGAAATCCAGCACAAGCACGGATATGGATATCCACGTATTCGACGAGCTTGTGGCTTATACTGCCTACTACACAGGCAGCGGCGCTTCCAAGCACGGATATGCGGGTACTGACGAAGACGACCTCTACATCATCAGGAACGGTCAGGGCATCGTTTCCATTCAGACAGACGGCAGCGGCGGCGGTCTTACAATGAACGGTTCTTCCGCGAGCGGAACATATACTCCCGTAACAGCGTTCGGCAAGCAGATGAACCCGTATTCGAGATACTACTACAATCTTCATACGATAAACACAGGTACATCAAAAGCCGACAAGCTTATGCGCTGGGGAGCCCGCTGGTATGCGCATAACAGTATAAAGAAATATATTAGTGACAACGGCTGGGGAACCGCGGTCGGCGGTTCGGGTGCTGCAAACACAGATGTATACGATATGGCAGGCTACAGCTGGTATCCCCTCAATATCGACAGTGCCAACGTTACAATAAAGGGCACGTTCAAGCTCTGGAACAAGGAGTTCGAGGGAAGCGAGAGCGCGGCGAATACTGCTGATTCCGCTCATCATTCTGTACGTTCTTCTCTCTACAGCGGCGGCAAATCTCAGCATTTCCTTATGCACAGCGCACTGTTCTACAACGTAAACGGAAAGCTTACTGCCGATGTAGTATTACAGGGCAGCGTTCCGAAGATAGATACAGGTAATGATAAGTATTCGGGCGCTCTTGTTCTGGGACTTGTAAAGGGTACCGACTCGGATGAGAATAATACAGCCAAGGTATCAACTACCAATGTCAAGCTTGACGGCGTCTATGTATGGAATTTTGACCTTGTAGATGAAGCTTCCGGTTCTGATGATGTCATTGAGAATTATGCTCCTCTGCTTATCAATAAGTCGGGCGAGTTCTCAACGCTCAGCATCAGCAATGTAACGGTCAAGGACGGCAACTCATATCCGAGCAGCAGCTTTACAGACAGAAAGGCTTCGTATTCAAGCAGTGCGGTACCTCTCGGGCTTGTAAAGGACAATAACGGCACTCCGAAGATAGCTACAAGCCTTATCGGAAATGTCGGTCAGAGCAAGGACGACTACAACGTGTCTGTCAGCTTTTCAAATATTCAGCTCGACGGCAGAAAAACCAACACAGATCTGTCAGCTGGCGATATATCAGCGCTCGATACGGCGTACCATACCTCTGCGTCGCTCTTTACACAGTCTACCCTTGTGACCCGTTATATGCGCTTCACAGGACACGGCACGTATAACTATTCTTATTCGGCTGACTGGACTAAGACTAAAACTTCGGCTGAAGGCGTTACTCCTGAAACTTACAGTTATACCCATTCGCCGATAAATGTTACTTACGGCAAGGAAGTGGGATATACTTCTTCTGATACCAACACGGAGTATCCCGGTCAGGAGCAGCATTATCTGAACGCCGATGAGTTCGTAAACCCGACAAGCGGTGCGGATATTGGCTCTGAGGCATCTTATACTGCGTTTACGACAAGCTATCTGCCATATGTTTATTGTGAGTACCAAAATAATAATGACTACCATCAGCTGGAAGTCAACCATAAAACTATAGTATTCAGCGGCTGCGGTACATATAATGACCCGTTTTTTTTGACAGTCGGGGACGATTTTGAAACCATATACGAGATAATGAAAGAGACACAGCTTGTAGATCAAGATATATGTCTCCCAACGGGTTCTGACTGGCTTTCTGCGTCGTGGCATTCTTCTCATAATACATACAAAGGCGCGATAGTTGGCAGTGAGTTTGCATATTATAAGACTGATTCAAGCGGCGCAGCTATTACTAATTCAAGTACTGCAGGTTATGAGAAGCGTTCAGCAGAAGATGTCGCAAAGTATGTTGCAGGTGCTTATTATAAGGTAAGTCCGAAAGAGAACAACACGATAACAATTGACCCTACCGCCGCTGGTGATTTCGCTGGCGATTTTAAAGGCTTCGGCAATACAACCAAAACTGCAACACAATTCCGCGGCGTTATAGTCGGTGACGGAACTCCGATCATCGAGAACAAAACTAATTACCCCCTCATTGCTATAAGCAACGGCAGCGTAGCCAAGGGCATCAACATCACTGTTGATGGTACTATTGATCTTTCACTTGGTGCAGCTAAAAAGTATACTGCTATCGAGGATGAAAGCTCGCAGTACGTCTACGGCGCGGTAATGGGCACAGTCCTCGGCGGCGACAATATCATCGACGGCGTAACGGTCTCGTTCAATAACACTGAAATCGACCTCGGCGGCACTCACGCCCAGCTCATACCCGTGGGCGGCTATGTCGGCTCGGTAGTGAATGGCGGCGTTATCTTCCGCGGAATGGAATCAAAGCGCGGCAACGAGGGTATTGCGGGCATTCCGAGCGGTATCGTGACGGCGGATACAACCAATGGCGAGATGACATCATCGGACAATAAGCGCTGGCTGTATGTCAATCCGATAATCGGCAGAGTGATAAACGGCTACGCAGTGACAGAGGCAGACGCCTACCGCCCGTTCGAGGACGGCACGCGCACCTACGGCGACGAAACGGTCGAATACTGGCTCGAAACCAAAAGCGGAAACACAATAACTTCAAGCGTATCAAAAAGTGCGTCCGACAAGGGTAATGCTGTAGGCGTGACCATGCGCAACGGCAACAAGAATTATTCTATTGCGGATATAAGCTCAGGAGAAGCAAAGCTGAATACAAAAGGAACAAACTCCGTCATAGAAGTGCCGAACGGTCAGGCGTTCTTCATAATGTCTCTTGTTGTAAACAGCGGTATGTCACAAAAACAACTTGGCTATAATCAGGCGTATCAGATGTCGAGAACGGCTGATTATGACAGCGTTGCAACGAATACTTCTGCTTCTGCAAGTTCTTGCAGCGACTATAATAACAAGGCTAAAAATGACAAACTTAATACATCAGATAATACTAAAACGGATAAGCGAGGTTATTTGTATCAGAACTATACTTTAAATAACAATCAGATTTCAAATGCAGATAAATCATTGAAGCTAACAACACAAGATGGAAAATACTATCTACCTGACGGCTATAAGGGAATTGGAAATCTGTATAACAATGATGATAGTACAACCACGAAAGTGAATGAAAATGATTATTACCGTATGAAGATAACCTCTTTTACTGGTAACGGAGCAACTATTTCGCAGAATACTTATTATTACTTCTATGATGACAAAGATACAGAATACCCTCCGAATACAGGCTTACAAAGCGGACTTGGATTGATAAATTATTATACCGCTGGCAGCAATGGTACATTCAGAGATTTTTATTTGACTGGAAATGTAAAGGCTGATTTAATTAACACATCAGATGGAAGTTTTATTTTGACTAAGACGGCAAAGGCTTTGGATACAGGAGGAACAGGCGCGGCAAATTCAAAATATTTAAGTGTTGGAACGCTTATAGGCACAATGGCTCAAAATCTAACAGTTAAAAATGTTTCATTACAGAATATTGATGTCTTAGGTCTTAGAGCAACAGGAGGACTAATAGGATATATTCCAGATAAGACTTTGACATATGAAATTGAAAGTACCGTAGCTGCAACCGCTTATAATTCAAACGAAATTAAAGTTCATGGACGAGCAAGCACAGGCGGTTTGGTTGGTAAAATTCGTGCGGGTTTTGCAAAAGTTGATATGAACAATCATACATTTAATCTTTCCGAAGTTGTCTGCGAATGTCAAGACAGAGGTGGAGATTATTGGGATTATGGTGTTGGCGGCTTCGTAGGTATGATGAGAGCTGGTGCAAATAATATAGATGGTAATATTGAAACATCAGCTTCAAACTACTTTAAAAACATTGTAATCGGAACAGAGAATGATGCACAGAAAGTAACCTGTAAAGAAGGTGCTGAAATTTTTACAGCCGGTGTTGTAGGAATAATGAATAAGTGCAAAGGCATAAATATTGAAAACTGCAAGTTCTATAACTTGTCTGTCGAAGCTAAATTTGCTGCCGCTGGTCTGGTTGCATTCCCAACTACCTATACCCCTGCGGTAGTTACCAATACTCATTTGTATAGTCCTTTAGGCTCTACAATAGAGAGCACGACAGATTATGCCGGTGGGCTGATTGGAAGTTCTGACCCTCGACGGGAGAGTTCTAACGGAAGCCAAAATTTTACATTCGATGGTTGTTCGGTAGACAATTATACTATTTCCGGCAAAAAAGGAGCAGGAGGTGTTATTGGTTTCAGAGGAGCTTATGCGGATAGTATTGAACTTTGTATTAACAATAGCAGTGTTACGAACTGTACAATAAAAAGTGACGATGCAGCAGGGGGATTGATCGGTGAGATAATCTCTCCTGTGGTTGGCTATAATTTGTTGGCACAGAATATTGCTATAGACGGATATTCAAATGATGCCCCCACATATGCAGGCTACATATGTGGCTCTATTACAGATAACAGTGCAAATGTAACATATAATACAACTGGAAATTATAAACCGGGTAGTTATATGAAAACCAATCAAGAAACAGGAAGAAACCCATTTATTAAGATAGCCGGTTTCAGCCGACAGGCAGATGATATAAGCACTATGGAAGCTGAATTAGTTGGAGCTTGTAACTATGGAACAGGCTATGGCACAGGCGGCTACGTGATCTTCGCCGATTACAGCGGCACGCAGAGTAATGAGGCGGCTTCGCACGTAAACGACACAAACAATCAGGCGGCAGCCTCCCCCTATATCACGGTTAATCCCAAAAACACTCACCTCAACATCAAGAATGACAGCAGCACCGGCTTCATCACAGGCGACGGCTCGCTGAAGGACAGCTATTCCACTATCATCAACGACAGCACCAACAAGAAGTACAGCTTCTATAAGCGCTATTCAGAGGGAGCTATAACAACGGACACTTTGTCCGCTGATGACAAGAGCGAGATCGCTCGCCACCTGAGCGATTCGAGCACTGTTTTCCCCGGCAAGAGTATCGGCAGCTTCCCGCTGCTCGTCATTGACGACACCACTAACGAGAACACGACAAGGCTGCTGAACAACTACATCAACGTTCTCGCGAATACGGCGTACAATTACGCTGCGGAAAATAGCAGCGTTTACAATGTTGATTTCATACGGTACAAGTATGAAAACGACGGCTTTGTGGTATCGAATGATGCAGCGTCAATGAGCGTAAGCGAAAGCGAAAGCTTGTTCAAGATGAATCCCGCAAGCGTTGATACGTCGTCCTCAGAGGTGAAGTTCACGCTTATGGACGTTCAGTTCATGGACCCGTCCACACCTGCAAAGATAGCGTATCATCTTTATATCCCGCTCTATGTCAAGCGTGTACTGATATACGATGTATCGCTGAAGTTCGCTTCAAATACCGAGTACAATTCCGACGCCTACAGGCTGGCAAATAACGATTATATGTTTGAGAACTTCGGAAACCCCGTAACATTCAGGGCGGAGTTCAAATATGACAGAGATATGTTTGCGTGGGCGAGCGCGGTCAGCGAGGGCGACAGCGTACTGACGAATTACAGCAAGTATCTGACGTACAGGCGAGTGAACGATCTGACGAACGATAATACCGACCAGTGGCCCGAGGGCACGAAGCTTGTACTTGTCGATGTCAAGGCAGGCAGGGAATATTACTGGGAGCCCGAGGGCAATGGCACTTTAGCTGATATCGAATTTAAGAATTTCAAGGCTATAGACGGCACAACTGCATATTCTCCTGTAGATTTTCAGGAGCTCCTGTCGCCGTTCTATGTTTATGCAGATGCTGACGGAACGCTGATGGTGGCTGAAAGCGAGAGCGTGGCTACCGTAAAGGGAGCAGACGGTCAATATTACAGACGTATCAATGACGATGAGAATCCGTCTGCGAAGTACAGCATTATGCCGCAGCTGGACTTTTCGTCTGTGAGTGAGGGCGGAAGCTATATAAAGCTCGACAACTCAACAGGTGCCACTGCATACGACGGAACATATTACTACCGCATGGCTACTAATGCGGATTTGGAAGCCGATCCGACTCTTCAGCTATATAGCTGTGACAGCTCAATAGGCTCCGAGGTATACTATCTCAGTATCTTTACTCCGAAGGATAAGGCTTCAAACAGCGGTAAGATCTATAATATGGCGTTTGACACTCCGAAATCGTTTGAAAAGCCGAATGAAAATGATACTGTGTGGCGTCCGAACGCAAGAAAATCGGGCGTTAACACCCTGCGTCACCTGTTTATGGGCGACCTGTATGAAAACGATCTCAAGGTCGATGTATCCTCGCTGAGCGGCGAAAAGGAAATGGGCAGCGACAACTATCTGCTCAATGTAAAGATGACTTCTGTCGTATCACTGACGCAAAGTGCAAGAAATGCGCACGTTGATTCCAATCTGAGCGCTCATAAGGACGAGATCGGAATTTACCAGACATTCCTGATGACGTATGACAAGCAGAAGGAGGGTGAAAACACATCTACCGTAGGCTTGGAGCCGAAGGCTAAAGCGTGGCTCGATGACAAGAAGTATTATCTTCGTGCAGGCGGAACACTTAACACAGAGTTCACCTCCGCTGATTCGATAATGGCTCCTGCCGAGTCTGTCGAAGGCGAAGAATACGCAGATGATTTTGATATCGTGAACTATGATTTCCTCGAAATGAGGAGCAATCAGAATCTTGCCTCCTATCTGGGCGAATCGACCTATAATTATAAGGTCGCACTGTGCGTCGAGTACAAGATAGGTTATTCGTCGGCTCTGCTCAGCGAGCAGTTCCCTGTAAAGTCACAGGGCGGAGATGCGTCTGTCGGAGCAAAGGTAATAGGCTATTCCAACATTTCCTCGTCCAAGGACGGCGCGCTGTATACTGCGGCGTCAATGTTCAAGGAGGACCATGAAAAGACTGAAGACGGACAGACCGTGCAGGATGGCTACAGATACTACACTACCGCCAACACGAAGGCGAAGCTGAAGTACAATGTGATCCAGACAGACCCGGGTCTTGCTTCCGAGCAGGCGGGTGCGGGACTGTACGGCGGCGAGCTCGGATATCTCGGCGTAAACGAAAAGGAAACGGGAGGAGCGGCGTCATTTGTTGATACATACGCGTCGTATGACCTGACAAATATGCAGGATCCCGGAGATTTCATCAAGCTGACGATAAGACTTTCTTCAAAGCAGAACGGCTATCTCGATCCGACTTCATCAAATTATCCCGACAGCGGCGATGCCAACAGCGCCAATGCTCTGACGATAGGCGACTACATTCAGAATCTGAAGGTGTACGGCAAGAATATCGGCGTAGATCAGCAGACAAACCAGCCGATAATGGACGTTCTCTACGATCAGAGCGGCTCGACTGCCAATACCAACAGCCGCGATGATGCTCAGGAAAATCCGATCATCAGAAGCACGACAGAAGGCGGCGGAAAGATGATAACTCTCGTCGTGAAGAAGGAGCTTCTTCGTTCCGAGGAAGGCAGCGGACTGTACTACATCCCTGTTTCCTTTGAGGTAAAGCAGATGCCGAACGGCGGCTATTACTCGAATTACAGGGTGTCCGTGACAGCCGAGGCTTGCACAGATATTGCTTCTGACAGCAATATCACCGATACATTTGCGACCGATTACCTTATCTACACCGATGCGAAGATAGAATCGAAGGTCATAAGGTGATAAACATCAGCATAACCGAACGGCTCCGAGTTTTCTCGGAGCCGTTTTTATTCCGTAACGGATAGTAATATATTTGCCCGATTTTACGCACGGTATCGGGAAAGGGCGGAATTTATGCAAATGCACGAATTTCCACCGCTATTTTTATAAGTTAATTCATTGACAATTGAGTATATGTATGATATAATAAAATAGTATAAGAGTATATATGCGCATTATGGCAGAGGGGGTGCTGATATGGGAGTAAACGCTGAAAAGTCGCTGGTTGACGGACTCCGCGCCGTCGAGCTCCACTACCGCGTGATAAGAGATATCTCCAGCGGACAGATAGCCGCATATCAGTCCCAGACACGGCTGAATTCCCCGAAGCTCGGCGTACTCACGCCCGAAAAGTTCCGCGACGTGTGCGAGATAACGAATCAGGCGGTGCGGCTCTTTAACCTTGAGCTGATACAGGCTCTTGAAGCGTACAAGACCTTCACCGGGCGCGAGCTGAATTTCAGCTGGATATCGGTGTATATGCCCGTGAGGTTCCTGAAGGAGCCGAACGCTGAAAAGACCCTGCTCGAGTATTTCTCGCGGTATGAGGTGCCGACGAGCAGGATATGCTTCGAGCTGTCGGAGAAGCTCCTCGAGGAGACCGACGGCAGAGCGGCGCAGGTGCTCCAGCATATGCGCAACCGCGGCTTCCACTTTATGATAGTGAACTTCGGAGGCGACACCTGTCCGATGATGAGGCTCTCGGGCTTCTCGGTGGACTACGTGCTGCTGAGCCCCGAGGTCGCGAACTTTCTCGGAAGCAGCGAGCGCTCGGACAACGCTGTGAAGTCGATAGTCGGCTTCGTCAACGACATAGGCGCCGAGCCTATCGCGGACGGGGTCTACAACAGCCGACAGGCGGAAATGCTGTACTCGTTCGAGTGTTCATACTGTGCGGGTACGCTTGCAGGAAAATATATGACAGAAAGATACGTCAGAAGAAAGAATGACGCATAAATAGAACAAGGGGGTGTCTCGTAATGGAGGAAAAAGTAAGAGACGTCCTTGAGCTGAGAAGAAAAAGTAAAGAGGTCAAGCGCCACTTCATCGTTATGAGAGTGCTGGCACTGCTTGTTATCATTCTTATACTTCTCGTGGCGATAGCCTACGCTGTCTCCTACTTCTACGACAAGTTCGGCAGCTTTACCGTCAAGGTCAACAAGTACGATATGGTGCATCAGGGACTGACGCTTTCGGAAACGCCTGATTATGACAGGTCGAACGCCGTACTGAATGCGAACATCGTGTACGATATGACCAATATCAGCGGCGAGGATATACCTCCGAACGTTGATAAGATAAACGGCAGCCACAACGGCGACAGCTACATAGCCTACACCTTCTACCTCATCAACTCGGGCGACGATACCGTCAGCTATACGGGCGAGATGAACATCGAGAACGTGACTAAGGGCGTGGACGAGGCTGTGCGCATAGCGGTATACAAGAACGGCGAAAAGACCGTTTACGGCAAGACGAAGTCGAGCGGTGCGGGCAAGGAGAGCGACTGCGACAGCGAATTCCTGTCGTCGTCGGTGGTAATGCGTACCTCAGGTGACAAATTCAAGGCTAAGGACAAGGATAAATATACCGTCGTTATCTGGCTCGAGGGCAACGACCCCGACTGCGTGGACGACATAATCGGCGGAACATTAAAACTCAGTATGAGCTTCAAAATAGTGGAATCAACCTAAAGGAGATTAACTTATGAAAAAGGCACTCAGTATCATTGCAAATGTACTGGCATGGATCGTCCTGATATTTGCACTTCTCGTTACAATAATGGTGTTCTCGTCGAGCAAGAACAACGGAGTCGCGAACCTCTTCGGCTTTATGCCGATGGCGGTAGAGTCCGACTCGATGAAGCCGACCTTCAAGCAGGGCGACCTCATCATCTGCAAGGAGGTAGATGACTACAGCTCGATAAAGGAGAACGACGTCATCACCTTCTGGACCACGATACAGGGTCAGAGAGTGAAGAACACGCATAGGATCGTCGAGGTCATCGACGAGGGCGGCGTTGTGAAGTACGTCACCAAGGGCGATAACAACCCCGCAAACGACGACGACGTTATCTCGCAGGGCGCGATCATAGGCAGATGGACAGAGGTAAAGCTCCCGTTCATCGGCAAGGTCATGGACTTCCTGCGCACCAAGACAGGCTTCTTTGTATGCATAGTGATACCTATGGCGATATTCTTCCTCTTCGAGCTTTACAAGTTCATCGCCACGATAATCGAGGCTAAGCGCCCCGAGCCTGTCGAGGTAGATGAGGAGGAGATAAAGCGCCGTGCCATTGAGGAATATCTCGCGGCACAGAAGCAGGCAGGCGGCGCGGCTGACAAGGCTGAGGCAGCCGCCGACAAGGTAACGGACAAGATAGAGACAGCCGCAGACGAGGCGAAAAAGCTCGAAAATGCGGCAGAGGCACTCGTAAATACAGCCGAGGAGAACATCTCCGAGGTCAAGGAGACTGCGGCGGAGGCTGTTGAAGCCGCTGCCGAGGCAGCCGATAAGGCGGAATAGTTTTCTGTCGTCCCGCGGCAGTGCGGTGAAAATTACACTAATAATCGGAGCATATCATGAACGGATTTCTGAAATGGTTTTTCGCCTTTATGTCCGAGATGCTCAAGGGCTATGCTGAGATAGTCCGCGGCATAGGAAGCGGCATAAAGCAGATATTCAACATAAAGAACTACATAGAGATATTCAAGGAGTACTCCACAGATTTCGGCGCTCTGGGCTGGATACTGTCGATACTTGCTATCATAATAGTGGTCGCGATATACGTTCTTATCGCCGTCATGATTTTTATGTTCATAAGGAAATACATACGCTTCAGACACTCGCTCGTCAGCAATGAGGACCTCCTCGAGGAGATAGCCCTCCTGCAAAGGCGAGTAATGAAGATGGCAAAGGAAAAGGACGAGATTATGGCGATGAAGGTCGCTCAGATGGGCGGCGGAACGGGCACGATGACCCTTCCCTCGGGACAGACCGCGTTTGCGGGCAGCGAGGGAGAGGAGGGCACACCCGCTCCCGTGGCGGTCGGCACAGTCGAGGACGGCGTAGTCCAGACCACCGATTACCGCTTCTCGAAGCTCATCGAGGTGGATACCTTCTACAAGACCTACACTCCGCCTGAGTACGACAACGAGGTCGACCTCGCGGGCATATGCGACAGGTTCCGCAATTTTGCGTGCTCGCGTATGCACCTCTACTACGAGCCCAAGACCATACGCCTGTTCCTCGCGGGTATGGCTTCCACGAAGCTGATAATCCTGCAAGGTATATCAGGTACAGGTAAGACCTCGCTCCCGTATTCGTTCGGTAAGTTCCTGCAGGTAGACACGACCATCGCGTCGGTACAGCCCTCGTGGCGCGACCGTACCGAGCTTTTCGGCTACTTCAACGAATTCACGAAGAACTTCAACGAGACCGAGGTACTGAAACGTATCTATTCGTCGAGCTACAACAACGACGTAAACCTGATACTTCTCGATGAGATGAACATCGCCCGCGTCGAGTATTACTTCGCGGAAATGCTCTCCATACTCGAAATGCCGAACGCTGACGAGTGGGAGCTCGACATCGTGCCCAACGTATGGAGCACCGACCCTACCAACCTCGACAAGGGCAAGATACGCATACCGCAGAATATCTGGTATATCGGCACGGCTAACAACGATGATTCGACGTTCGCCATCTCCGATAAGGTATACGACCGTGCTCAGCCGATAAACCTCGACGCGAAGGGCGTTGCGTTTGACGCTCCCGATACGCCGCCGATGAACCTCGGCTTCGACCACCTCGACAAGCTTTTCCACGAGGCATTCGACAAGTACCCGATATCGCAGGACAGCCTGAAGAAGATACAGCAGCTTGACCTGTGGGTGATCGAGAAGCTGAGAGTTGCCTTTGGTAACCGTATCCTGAAGCAGATGAACTTCTTCGTGCCTGTATATGTAGCGTGCGGCGGCGACGAGCTCGACGGCATCGACTACGTACTGGCTACCAAGATATTCAGAAAGTTCGAGTCACTGAACCTTGCGATGCTCCGTGAGGAGCTGCGCGAGCTGTGCACATATATGAACAAGCTGTTCGGCAAGAACAAGATGAACGAGTCTATCGCATATCTTGAGCGCTTGCAGAAGCTGTTCTGATGAAATAATAACTACGAGCTGCGTATCGCTCGCCTGTCTGTGAGCCCACGGGCGACAAACGGGCAGGCGGTACGCAGTTGTGCGCGGTGTCCGCGCCGCCGATTCGCGCGGTCACTCGTAAACTCGTTTACCGAAATGGGTGGCGGGTTTATTTCCGCGAGCCATACCAATTCAGATTTGCCACCCACCGAAAGCAGACTGTGCCTTTTGTACAGACTGAGCGAGCTTGCGAGCGGCAACGTAGTTAGGGGTTCGGGGAACGGTGTTCCCCGACGGGTCAAGGGCAGAGCCCTTGAAAATCATTCCAAGCAAAAAAGGCAGGTGAGGACAAGTGAAGGAAAACGCATACGGCGAATGGTACAAGGAATTCAGCGAGCTCGTCGATGCATTCGGCGACGACAAGGTGTACTCCTCGCTTGATTCTCTGCTGCACGAGAGCCATAACACCTTCGCCTTCAACAAGAAGATAATGGAGAAGGCGATAGACGTTTCGTGGGTCGAGGCTATCGAGAACGGGCTTGTGCACGTCGATAACTTCCTGCGAATGCCGAGGCGCACCATCGAGGACGTGGAGGAGGTCGTGCCGATAGCGCTGTCGAGGAAGATAACGGTCGAGTCGGTCAAGCACCTTGCTCAGCACACCGACCTCATACAGAGCATCGACAAGAAATCGGGCAAGATAACGCCCTCGAAGATACTGAACATCCACAAGGAGGAGAGTCTGTTCACGTATGAGAACAAGTTCGTGAACACGCTTGTAGACAGGCTCTACATTTTCATAAACACACGCTACGAGAAGCTGGCGCAGGTCGCACGCGACGAGGAGGTCTTCTCCCTCGGCTACAACACAGCTATAGACGACGGTAACGGCGGCAAGATGAATGTTGAGCTGAAGATAGAGACGATAGACAGCCTCGACACCTACGACGACAACGGCTACACGGTTTGGCAGCGTGTCGAGAAGCTGAAAAAGGCGATAGAGGGCTACAAGGGCTCGGAGCTCTGCACGACGCTCGGCTCGACGTACATACGCCCGCCCGTAATGCGCACCAACGCCATTATGAAGAACGTAGACCTCAAAGCCTGCCTCACATTATGGCAGTACATCGAGGGCTACGACAAGGTCGGCTACGAGATAAACGTGCAGAACAGCGCTGTGAAGCCACAGCAGGCGTACATCGAGGACTTCTACAAGATGGTCGTGCTGAATCTGCTGCTGTTCCGCTCGTATATGAACAGCGGCTCGGAGAAAAAGCTTGAAGTGCTGAAGGAGCACAAGGGCAAGAAGATAGCTCCGAAATTCGAGAAGAAGTTCAGCAAGGACCTCACCGCCGACTACAGCGTCTCGTCGGAGGCGGTGGCAGGATATATAGCCACGGACGGCGACTTCAAGCTTGAAAAGAAGCTCCCGCCCGACCTCAACCTTATGTTCGAGCAGATAAACGAGGTCATCGAGATAGAGACCGAGTACATCAAGGAGCTCGAAAAGAAGCGCAAGGAGGAGGAACGCCTCCGCCTCGAAGCCGAGGAGCGGCGTTTGGAGCAGGAGCGTATCGAGGAAGCCCGCAGGGAGGAGCTCGAACGCCAGCGCATAGCGAAGGAAGAGGAAGAGAAGCGCTTGCAGGAGATGCTCGCGCAGAAGAAAGCCGAGCAGGAAGCCGAGGAGCGCGAGCGGCAGCGTCTCGAAGCGGAGCGTCTTGCCCGCTTGGAGGAGCAGCGTAAGCGCGAGGAGGAAGAACGCCTCAGACGCGAGGAAGAGGAACGTATCGCCGCCGAGCGTGAACGTGTCGAGCAGAACAGGAAGCTCGCACGCACCGAGCTCGGTGAGGCTGAGGGCATAGACGAGGCGGAGCTCAACAAGGCTCCCGACGAGGCAGAGCTCGAGAAGCAGGCATACGAGTCTGTTACCGAGGAAGAGCTCGAAGCCGCGAAGGAGGCAATGGAGGAGCAGGGCGAGTCCGAGGCAGAGCTCGAGGACCCGAGAGCCGTTGCCGCGCGTATGAAGCTCGAGCAGCAGAAGCGCGAGAAGGAACGCGCGGAAGCCGAGCGGGCTCAGCGCCTGAAGGCGGAGCGCCTGCACTTCGAGAGCAAGCCGTTTATGGAGATATACCGCGAATACTCGTGGAATCCGATATATGTGCTGATAAGACTTATCAGACACCTTCTTGCGACCGTATTCGGCATAATCCCCGAGGATACGGACAACCCGCTGTATAAGCAGCTGCTCGCCGACAAGAAGGCGAAGAAGGAGCAGAAGGAGCGCGAGAAGCAGGCACGCGACGAGATGGAGGTATACTACCGCAAGTACGCACGCGAGCTGAAATACGACATACGGCGATTCATCAACGACTGGAAGTTCAGGCGCAGGAAGCGCAAGGCTGACAAGAGCAAGCCGAAGCCCGCATATACGCCGCCTGTAAGGACTCCCGAGCAGGAGGCAGAGATACAGACCGAGATGAAGCGTCTGTACAAGGAGTACCACGTAGGCAGGCTCGAAAAGCTCGTCCGCTATCTGCAGGAGCGCAGGCAGGAGCGAAAAGACTTCGAGGAGAGCATACTTGCGCACGCCGAAAAGGTCAAGGAGATACAGGCTCAGCAGGCGGGAGCCTCCGAAAAGCAGGAGGAAGAGGAGGACAACTCCAACAGCATCGCGAATATTATCGCAACGGTGCTGGTGGTTCTCGCACTCGGCTTCGTGATATACGTTATGGTATTCTCGGCGCAGGGCAAGGCTGTTGACATCTTCGGACACAGCATACTCCGCGTAGTTACAGGAAGTATGGAGCCCTCGCTCCACGTCGGCGACTTCATCATAATCAAGAAGACCGACCCCGAAGTGCTTGAGGAGGGCGACATAATCTCGTTCTACTCCGAGCAGAGCGACATCTACGGTATGCTCGTGACGCACAGGATAGTCGGCAGGGCGGAGGACGGACGGTTCATCACCCGCGGTGACGCCAATCCTGCCGATGACAGCATAACCGTTGACCCCGACAAGATAGTGGGCAGATTCACGCGGAAGGCGAGGTTCTTCATATGGGTGAACTCGTTCACCGATTCAAAGAAGCTGCTGCTCCTGCTCGTGATGATACCGACGACGCTCATCGCGCTGTACGAGCTGAAAACAGTTGTGAAGCTCGGCAAAAAGATGAACGAGGACAGCGAGCAGGTTGCTGAGGAACACCGTCAGCAGGCGATAAGAGAGGCGATAGACAAGGAGAAGAAGCGCCTCGAGGAAATAGGATACAGAGCGGAGGACGATGAAAATGAGGGCAGGTCAGGAGACCCTGATGAAAAGGAGAATGATTAGTTCGATCATTCTGTTTGCGATAACCTTGGTCGCGCTGCTTGTTTTCGTCGGACTTTACATCGACGAATCGAGAAGGACTCAGGAGACGTACTATATCCAGTATACGACCAATCTCAGCCACGTCTCCGAGGACATCGACTCGTATCAGAACGCGGAGGGCGACCTTGACTTCCGCTATACGCGAATCGTCAGTGATATGAGCAGTGCGGATTCGTTCGCATTTCTGCTCGACAGACTCAGTGACGACAGGAAGAAGACCGTCAACGAGCTCAACGCCTGCATCATGAGATACCCCGAGCAGATGCGGACGGAGGCGAAGCTCACGGAGCTGAAAAAAGCCGTGGACGACATACTCGCGGAGCTCGATCAGGGCTATGAAGAAGCACAGGCTCTTGTAGATTCGATAGATAAGCAGGGGCAGTAACGGAAGGAGGATAGATCATGGGCGAAAAATCACGTCTCAAGAAGGAAATAAGGCTTTGTATGAATACTATCAAGGAGATAGAGAGAAAGCGCTCGCGTTCGCAGTCGGCGCTCGTTCAGGCGATCCTGCTTCAGGAGCAGCCCGATGAAACGGACGTAGAGTGGTTCAACAAATACACGGGAGAGATAACAGCCTGCCGTAATCATATGATAGAGCTTCAGAAGAAGCTGAATTCACTCAAGTGACCTGTAGGGGCGGCGTTCCGCCGCCCGCGATTTCACGCACAAATCTTCGGCGACTATATGTAGGGACGACCATTGGTCGTCCGTGCCTTACAGAACGACTGCAAAAAAGCGTCAGGACTCAGTCCTGACGCTTTTTATTGCAGCTATCACTGTACGCGCATCCCGAGCAGCTCCCGCAGCCGCCGCCTTTTTTGCGCTGACGGACGATGAAGACGAGAGCTCCCGCCGCAGCGGCAGCTATTGCTATTATGAGGATAATATCTATCGGATTCATATCAGGCACCTATTGCGCGCCCGATGAGGTGTATGGCAGCGGCAGCGGCCCACGCTATACCGCACTGCCACGCCACAACGAAGAACGCCCACTTTCTGCCGTATTCGCGGCGGACTGAGGCTATCGCCGCCACGCACGGAGTATACAGCAGCGAGAACACGAGCAGCGAAGCCGCAGTCAGCGGCGATATAAACGCGGCAACGTCACCGCTGAAGAGTATCTTCAGCGTCGAGACAACGCTCTCCTTGGCGATGAAGCCCGTCACGAGCGAGACGCAGATACGCCAGTCGCCGAGACCCGCAGGCTTCATTATCGGCGCCGCGAGCCGCGCTATCGAGGCGAGAATACTGTCCTCGGCGCTGTCAACGAGGGCGAGGCGGAGGTTGAAGCTCTGCAAGAACCACACGGCGATAGTCGCGATGAGAATGACGGTGAATGCCCTCTGTAAAAAGTCCTTCGCCTTCTCCCACAGGAGCTGCGCGGTGTTCCTCACTCCGGGCATACGGTAGTTGGGGAGCTCCATAACGAAGGGCACGGGCTCTCCGCGGAAGATGGTGTACCTGTAGAGTATTGCCGCGAATATACCGACGATTATACCGAGCAGATACAGCCCCGTCATAATGAGACCGCCGTGCTTGGGGAAGAACGCGCTGATGAAGAAGGCGTATATCGGGAGCTTCGCGGTGCAGCTCATAAACGGCGTAAGGAGAATGGTCATCTTGCGGTCGCGCTCACTGGGGAGGGTACGCGTCGCCATAACGGCGGGGACGGTACAGCCGAAGCCGATGAGCAGCGGGACGATACTGCGTCCCGACAGACCTATCTTACGCAGGAGCTTATCCATAACGAAGGCAACTCTCGCGATATAGCCGCTGTCCTCAAGCAGCGACAGGAAGAGGAAGAGGGTCACGATAATGGGCAGGAAGCTGAGAACGCTTCCCACGCCCGCGAAAATTCCGTCGATAATGAGGCTGTGAATGGCGTCGTTGACGTTCGCTCTTGTCAGAGCAGCGTCAGCCGCGTCGGTGAAGCAGCCGATACCCTCCTCAAGCAGCCCCTGCAGCCATGCTCCGATGACGTTGAAGGTCAGCCAGAACACGAGAGCCATAATGCCGATAAATGCGGGAATAGCGGTGTATTTGCCTGTCAGCACCTTGTCGATTCGGCGGCTGCGGATGTGCTCCTTGCTCTCTCTCGGCTTGATTACAGTCTCGTCGCAGAGTCTGCGAATGAAGCGGAAGCGCATATCCGCGATAGCGGCGCTCTTGTCGAGCCCGCGCTCCTTTTCCATCTGACAGACGACGTGCTCCATGAGGGCTTTCTCGTTCTCGTCGAGTCCGAGCTGCGAGAGGATGAGCTCGTCGCCCTCCGCGACCTTGCTTGCCGCGAAGCGTATCGGCAGACCCGCCTGCTCGGCATGGTCCTCGATGAGGTGGGAGATACCGTGCAGACAGCGGTGAACAGCGCCGCCGTTCTCGGACTTCTCGCAGAAGTCCTGAATGACAGGCGGCTCGCGGTAGTAGGCGACGTGTATCGCGTGCTCGACGAGCTCCTCAATGCCCGAATTCTTGGCGGCAGAGATAGGCACGACGGGCACGCCGAGCATTTTTTCCATATCGTTGAAGTCGATGCTTCCGCCGTTAGCGGTCAGCTCGTCCATCATATTGACGGCGACGACCATCGGGATATTGAGCTCGAGCAGCTGCATCGTGAGGTAGAGGTTGCGCTCGATATTGGTAGCGTCAACGATATTGATGATAGCGTGGGGCTTCTCGTTGAGGACGAAATTACGCGAGACTATCTCCTCGCTCGTGTACGGCGACATCGAATAAATACCCGGCAGGTCGGTTATCAGCGTGTCGGGGTGCCCCTTGATAGCGCCGTCCTTGCGGTCAACGGTTACGCCGGGGAAGTTTCCGACGTGCTGCTTTGAGCCCGTCAGGCGGTTGAAGAGGGTGGTCTTGCCGCTGTTCTGATTGCCTACGAGCGCAAATGTCATCACCGTACCCGCAGGCAGAGGCGAGCCGCTGCCCTTGGGGTGGAACCTTCCGCCTTCACCGAGACCGGGGTGCTCTGAGCGCTTCTTTTCGCTCTTTTTGTGTACGGCAGCGGCTTTGGCGGCTATCGGCTCGACGTCTATCAGCTCCGCGTCGGCAAGGCGGAGGGTGAGCTCGTAGCCGTGGAGGGTGAGCTCCATCGGGTCGCCCATCGGCGCAAGCTTGGAGACGGTTATCTCCGTATTGGGGATTATGCCCATATCGAGGAAGTGCTGACGGAGAGCGCCTTCGCCGCCTATCTGCGTGACCTTGACGGTATCTCCGATCCTGACTTCTTTAAGTGTCATTATTATCTGCTCCTAACTGATTATCCTTCTTAGTATATTCTAACACTAACGGAGAATAGTGTCAATTTATGAGAGTTTGCACAGGCAAACGAATACCGTAGGGCGGCGACTATCTGTAGGGACGCGCATTGCGCGTCCGCACCTTACAGGATCGTTTTCGGCAACGTATTGTAGGGGACGGCGTCCCCGACGTCCCATTCTGCGATTGTTACCCGCCGAAGGCAGAGTAAGCCGTTTGAACAAGGTGAGCGAGTTTACGAGCGGCAACGAAGCTGGGGGTTCGGGGGGCTATGTCCCCCGACAGGGTCTGGGGCAGAGCCCCGGCGGAGTGCAGAGGCAGCGCCTCTGCCAGAGTCCAGAGGGCAGCGCCTCTGCCAGAGTCCAGAGACAGAGTCTCTGGCGGGTCAAGGGCAGAGCCTTTGGTTTTCACCAAATATTCATCAAGGCGCTGTTGCTTTATGGCGGGAGGTATGATATAATAATGTTGAACAAAATCGACAAATGTCGAAAGCGGACAGATAAAAACACCGCACGAAAGAGATGATAGCAATGTTTGGAATATTCGGTAAAAAGGAAGAGCCGTACGTGTCCATACTCGCGGGGACGGAGGACGAGCCCGAGGAATTCGAGGGCGAGGGATTGCTTGTGTCGGCGGTCTCGGACGTGGGCTTCGTCCGCAAGGGCAACGAGGACAGCTTCTACGCGGACGGCATAGGCGTAAAGCCCGAGGAGAACTGCCTCCTCAGCAAAAGGGTCGGCGGACACGAGCGGTATATCTTCGCCGTGTGCGACGGTATGGGCGGAGAGGCTTACGGCGAGATCGCTTCGAATATAGCGGTCACGTCGCTGGACAAGCGTTCGGACGTGATACGGTGCGTGAGCCTTGAGGGGCTGCACAGCGCGGTCAACGACTACGCCGACGCCGCAAACGCCGCGATATGCCGTATGGCTGAGCAGAAAAAATGCGGCAGGAGCGGCTCTACGCTTGCGCTTGTTTGCATAGACAACGGCACTGTATACAGCTTCAACCTCGGAGACAGCCGCGTCTATCTCTACCGCGGCGGGAGCATCACGCGCCTTTCGCAGGACCACAGCCTCGCGGCGCAGAAGCATAGGGACGGCGAGCTGACGGCGGAGATACGCAACAGCTCCGACGCGCACAAGCTCATAACCTTTCTCGGCGTGGACGACGACAGCGTCGGGCTGACGGCACACGCCTCCGAGCCCGTGGAGCTCGGTGACGGCAGGGTGCTGATATGCAGCGACGGGCTGACGGATATGTGTACGGACGAGGAGATAGCGAAGGTGCTCGGCGAGGATCACACCAACTACTCAGAGACGCTCGCGGAGAAGGCGCTGAGCAAGGGCGGCTGGGACAACGTGACGTGTATCGTGATAAGCAAGGCATAAACAAAAGCCATAGAGAGTACTATCTCTATGGCTTTTTTCATATGTAGGGGACGGCGTCCCCGACGTCCCGCGCCTTGCAGAACGACTTGCGGCAGCCGTCTGTAGGGGTCGATGCCCACATCGACCCCTAATTATATGTTACAAAACGGACGGGCTGATGAGGGCATCAGCCCCTACACATTTTTTGTATTTTGTTCAGACATAGGTATACGGCGTAACAGGCGCGTCCTCGCGCGAGAGCCTGTTGAGGGTGAGGAACGCGAGAACGGTTATCACGATCTCGAACATAAAGAAAATGATGATGAAGAGCCACGAATTCACCGAGAGGCAGAAGTCGTAGAAGCCGTGAATGAGAATGGGCAGGATCATCGAGATCGCGAAGCCCGCTATCATCAGCGGTGTTTTGTGAGCGCAGGCGGCTTTTTTGGCAATGCCGTAGTGATAGCCCATATAAATGGCGAAGATGGTATGTCCGGGGATGGACGTGAGAGCACGCAGCAGCGCGACTCCGAAGCCTCCCTCGAAGACGTAGAGGATGTTTTCGAGCGCAGCGAATCCGAGCGAGACCGAGACCGCGTACACCACCGCATCGTAGGTGTAATTGAACTCCTTCGACCACCACGTTCTGAGGAAGAGGCAGGCGAACTTGCAGCCCTCCTCAGCGACGGCGATGACGAGGAAGCAGTCGAGGAACTGGTATATCGGGCTTGATTCGCTTAACACCAGCGAGAGCACCACCCCGCCGATAAGCTCGATGATAACGGCTGGGACAATGGACAGCGCACCGAGACCCGCGAGCTGGAGCAGGAGCTTCATCGGCTCGGGCTCGATCTTATCCTTTTTGCGTATGTAGAAGAAGAGCAGCACTGCGGGAGCGAGTGCCGCGGAGAGCAGATATCTTGCCTTGAACAATATTATTCCTCCTTTGGAGCAGCAAAGCGTGACGTATAATTCTTCTTGGCTTCCGATATAAAATCGGGCTTGGATTTGAGGATATAGGGGAATTGCCCCTCGGGCGTGGTCGGGATATTGACGAAGTCGGAGAAGCGGCTGCCGCTGCTGTCAACAAGAACGAAGCAGGGGCTCATATGCGAGAAGCTGTCGAACTCCGCGCCGTATTTCTTTTCATTTTTGAACTCGGGGATGATGTAGTAATCGGCAATGCTGTAGAGCAGATCGGCGGCGGGCTCGATGTCGGCGGCTCTGTCTGCGCGTATCTCGCACCTGTATGGCGAGCGCACCTCTCCCGCGGGCATGAAGCTGTATGCAAATCCCGAATCATCAAGCTTTGCGAGGACGTCCCTGTCCGCGAACATCTTTGCGGGGAGGTAGTATTCGGTCACCTCGTAGTGCGAGTTGAACATATAGCCGTGGTTGAGCCACTGTACGACCGAGAATTCGATGCCGTCCGCGTCGGAGTAGACGTAGGCGGTTTCGTCCGAATATTCAGGAGTTTCGAGCTCGCGGACGAAGGTGAAGTTCGTACCGTAGCTGTCGGCGAGCCAGCCCGCGATGTAGTCGGAGGTATAGGGCTCCTTGCCGCTGTTGGGCTCGACCTTGGTACACGACCTGAAAAACAGGACGACCGCGAGCGCGAGGGCGATGAATGCCACAAGTGCAAAAATGCCGAGCGCGGCAGTTATCACGCCGATGACGGTCGCTTTCTTTTCGTTGTTCATATCCAATGCCTCATTGTAAAAAAGGCGGACGAGGAGTCCGCCTTGCGTACCTTATGTTGCCGCACATATTTCTATGGCTCGCGGGTAGTGACTTGCCGCACATTTTCAGTGAGCGAGCTTGCGAGCGGCGGCGCGATTACGGGGTCAGGGGAACTGTGTTCCCCTGCGGGGTCTGGGGCGGCGCCCCAGCGGATTGTCAAGGCAGAGCCTTGACCAGAGTCCAGAGACAGCGTCTCTGGCAGGGTTCAGGGACAGAGTCCTTGATTAGAATTCCATTTTGGATTCGAGGAAGGAAACGAGGTCGTCGATGGCGATACGCTCCTGCTGCATGGTGTCGCGGTCGCGGACAGTTACGCAGTTGTCCTTCTCGATGGTGTCGAAGTCAACGGTGATGCAGAAGGGAGTACCGATCTCGTCCTCGCGGCGGTATCTCTTGCCGATAGTACCAGCCTCGTCGTAGTCCACCATAAACTTCTTGGAGAGCATCTCGTAAATTTCCTCAGCCTTGGGCGAGAGCTTCTTCACGAGGGGCAGTACAGCGCACTTGAAGGGCGCGAGAGCGGGGTGGAAGTGCATAACAGTGCGGACGTCCTTCTTCTCGTTGCCGTCCTTGTCTGTGGAGACGAGCTCCTCCTCGTCGTAAGCCTCGGTGACAACGGAGAGGAAGAGCCTCTCTACGCCAAGCGAGGGCTCGATAACGTAGGGGATGTACTTCTCGTTAGTCTCGGGGTCGAAGTATTCGAGCGACTTGCCGCTTGTATTTATATGCTGAGTGAGGTCGTAGTCTGTACGGTCAGCCACGCCCCAGAGCTCGCCCCAGCCGAAGGGGAAGAGGTACTCGAAGTCGGTGGTAGCCTTTGAGTAGAAGCAGAGCTCCTCGGGCGAGTGGTCGCGGAGGCGGATATTCTCCTCCTTGAGACCGAGGCTGAGCAGGAAGTTCTTGCAGTAGCTTCTCCAGTAGTCGAACCATTCGAGGTCAGTGCCGGGCTTGCAGAAGAATTCAAGTTCCATCTGCTCGAACTCGCGCACGCGGAAGATGAAGTTGCCGGGGGTTATCTCGTTGCGGAAGGACTTGCCGACCTGAGCAACGCCGAAGGGCACCTTTTTACGTGTTGTACGCTGGATATTAGCGAAGTTTACGAATATACCCTGAGCAGTCTCGGGGCGGAGGTAGAGCTCAGCCTTGCTGTCCTCGGTAACGCCCTGGAAGGTCTTGAACATAAGGTTGAACTGGCGGATATCGGTGAAATTCTGCTTGCCGCAGTTGGGGCAGACGATGTTCTTCTCCTTGATGTAGTCCATCATCTGCTCGTTGGACCAGCCCGCAACGTTAGTGCCGTCGAAGTCCTCGATGAGGTTGTCGGCGCGGTGACGGGTCTTGCACTCCTTGCAGTCCATGAGGGGGTCGGAGAAGCCGCCGATATGACCCGAAGCGACCCATGTCTGCGGATTCATCAGTATAGCGGAGTCAAGACCTACGTTGTACTTGTTCTCCTGCACGAACTTCTTCATCCATGCGTTCTTGATATTTTTCTTGAGCTCGACGCCGAGCGGACCGTAGTCCCATGTATTAGCGAGACCGCCGTAAATTTCGGAGCCGGGGTAAACGAAGCCCTTGGATTTACAGAGGTCAACAATTTTGTCCATGACCTTTTCGTTGTTTTTAAGCATAATAAGTACCTCTTTCGGTGAAATATAGTCGTTGCTATTATTTTACAACATACGCGCGCAAATGTCAAGCGGGCGCGGAGCGCAGAGCTAAGAGCTCAGATGTAGGGACGCCCATCGGGCGTCCGTTTATTTCTCATTCAAACCACTTGATATGGTTCTTGGGACCGACGTAAACGGTCTTCTTATCGAACGCGAGGATGAGCATAATGATGGGGAAGAAGAATATCGAGAGCACGCACCATATCGTATCCTTGCCGTAGGACTCGGTGAAGATGTAGCGGAAATAACCGCCGATGACAGCCATAGCGATACTGCAAACGATGGCGAGAAGGGACATAGGCAGAGAGATGATGCTCAGAGCGACAAGAGAGCTGTCATTGCCCGATGTAGCGATCATATTGAGGGTGTTGGCTATGCCCATGAAGAACGAGTAGCCGAGCGACGCGCAGAGAGAAGCGGCACCGAGCTTGAAATTGCCCGTAGCTATCTTCGACATCACGAGAGTGTTGTATATCGGGATAAGCGACTTCCAGCCTTCCTCTCCCGCCTTGACGAAGAGCTTCCACAGCGCGATGAAGTAGATGACGAGCATCACGACAGTGATAAGAAGCATAAATCCTAAAAAGAGCGCAAAGAATATTCCGAGTCCTGCTAATACAGCCATTCCTTCAGTGTTGTCCATAGATAAATACCTCCGTTAAATGATTTTTGGTCGAGTGTTTGTTATATTATATATGCACAATTCAGACTTAAACTTTTGCTGCTGACTTGTGCAGATATACAAAGATGAAAAAATTTTTTGCGATAATCAACGGTTTTCCATTGAAAAAGCGGCGATTTCCGCCCTATAGTAGAAACGCTTTTTTATTTTCTTCCGCATTCTTTTTCCGCGGAAACCCTTGCAGCCGCCGATTTCCTAATGTAGGGGCGCCCTTTGGGCGTCCGTTGGCGAACGATATTTGCGGACTGCCAAAGGCAGCCCCTACATCAATTCCGAATCCCGAATTCCGAATTAAGGCAAATACCATGTAAGGCTCACAGCTTATTTATTTCAGTACCCTGACGAGTTTCCTTTATCTCATAGCCGAGAGCCGCAATTTTGTCGCGGAGCTCGTCTGCGAGGGCGAAATTCTTCTCCTTGCGGGCAGCCTTGCGCTGCTCGACAAGCTCCATTACATCGGCAGGGATATCGTCGGCGGGAGCGTCCGCGGAGCTTGCCTTAGCCTCAGCCTTCTTTATGAGGTCGAGCCCGAGCACCCTGTCGAATTCTCCTATGAGCGCGAGCTTGGTAGCGTTGTTTGCGGTCGATTTCAGCACGTCATACAGCACAGTTATGCCCATAGCCGTATTGATGTCGTTGCCGAGAGCCTCGTTGAAGGCAGCCATAAGGCGGTCATATTCTGCCTTGTCGATGTCGCCCGACCTGTCAGCCGTCAGCGGAGCTATCTTCGCGATGAGCTTGTCAAAGGTCACCTTTGCGTTGTCGAGGTTCTCCCACGAGAAGACGAGGGACTTCCTGTAGTGCGACTGGAGGCAGAAGAAGCGGTAAACGAGCGGGTCGTAGCCCTTTTCCTCAAGGAGCGATACCGTGAGGAATTCGCCGCTCGACTTGCTCATCTTGCCGCTGTTTGTGTTAAGGTGGAGCACGTGGAACCAGTAATTGCACCACTTATGCCCGAGGTAAGCCTCGGACTGCGCTATCTCATTGGTATGGTGCGGGAAGGCGTTGTCTATGCCGCCGCAGTGTATATCGAGGTATTCGCCGAGGTTCTTCATACTTATGCACGAGCACTCGATATGCCAGCCGGGGTAGCCGACGCCCCACGGACTCTCCCATTTGAGCTCCTGATCGTCGAACTTCGACTTGGTGAACCACAGCACGAAATCGGCTTTATTGCGCTTGTTGCCGTCCTCCTCAACGCCCTCGCGCACGCCGACCGCAAGGTCTTCCTCCTTGAAGTCGTTGAACACGTAGTATTTATCGAGCTTCGAGGTGTCGAAGTAGATGTTGCCGCCCGCCTCATAGGCGTAGCCCTTCTCCATAAGAGCCGATATAACGCGGATAAACTCGTCGATGTAGGTGGTCGCGGGGACTACAACATCGGGAGTCTTGATGTTGAGCTTTGCGCAGTCCGCGAAGAAGGCGTCGGTGTAGAACTTCGCTATCTCCATAACGGTCTTGTGCTCGCGCTTGGCGCCCTTGAGCATTTTGTCGTCGCCCGTATCGCCGTCACTGGTGAGGTGTCCGACGTCGGTGATGTTCATAACGCGCTTGACGTCAAGACCCGTGAAGCGCAGGTACTTCTCGAGGATATCCTCCATAATGTAGCTTCGCAGGTTGCCGATGTGGGCATAGTGATATACCGTAGGTCCGCAGGTGTACATACTCACCTTGCCTGCCTCGCGCGGTATGAACTCCTCTTTTTTGTGAGAGAGAGAATTGTATAGCTGCATACTGTTCCTCCTTTGAGTGCGTGTGAAAAAACCTCCTGTGTGTTTACACAGGAGGCGTAATTACGCGGTTCCACTCCGTTTTATAACTCAGACCCTTAACGCGGGATACGCCGACGGATACGCAGTTTCCCTTCCCCGTCGGAGCTGACAGCCGCACTTCACTTTTCCCGCCTGCGGACTCGCACCGACCGTCCGCTCTCTGAAAGACCGCGAAAAAGCTACTCTGACTGCTACGCCTTTGATACCCTATTATTATATACTATTTGATACAGTTTTGTCAAGTGGCAATGTCGGCAGTCGCGGCTATGCGGAGGGCGGTGTCCTTGTCTGAGAAGTATACCGTCAGGTCGCGTTCCTTGCCGTCGCTGTCGAAAATGCAGGCGTCGTAGTATTCCATATCCTCGTCCAGAAGAGAAATGCTGTAGTGGAAGATGAAGACCTCGGCGTTTTCCCTTTCGAGGATGTACGCCTCGTCGATCCAGAACAGATAGCTGCCCATTTCCGAGAGTATCGTCTGTGTGTGCTCGTCAGAATTCTGCACATCATCGGGCGTGACGGTCAGCAGAGCCCTGTACATAGAAGCTCTCGTTCCGTCAAACGGGATGCCGAGCTTCTCGAACACCGCCTGATAGTCCTCCTTGCGAGAATCGAGCAGCATATTCACTGTCTCGAGCCGCTCCCCGACAACGTCCGTACTCTCCAAAACGAGCTCGGCTTCATAGCCGTCAACATCTGCGATAAACGATGTATCACCGTCCTCGACGGTCTTTTCGGGCTCTGCGGGGAGCTTCACGGAAATGCCGCTGTCGGTAAAATCTACCCAGTCGGCGGGTACTTCACGCGCGTCCTCGGGCAGCTCCGAGACTGACAGGGCATACCTTTTAAGACTGCTCTTCATCAGCTTATCTGACTTTTCTTCAAGGCTGAGTGTACTCGTTTCGGCGGTAGCTTCCTCTTCGGGAGCAGGCTCGTCAGCGGTGAAACTGCAACCCGTCAGCGTGATAAGCGCGACCGCAAAAAGGGCGATAATCTTCTTCATTGTATATCCTCCGTCTTGAACGTTAGTCATTGGCAATATCGGCAGTTGCGGCTATGCGGAGGGCGGTGTCCTTGTCTGTACAGTTCACATACATTATTCCCTCGACATTCTCATCACCGAAAAAGTATACGCAGTAGTCATATCCCAGCCCTTCCGCCATATGAAAAACAAACTGCTCGGAAACGTTTCCTTCGACATCATACGCCTTGTCAAAGGACAGAAACATAGCGCCAAGTGCTGAAAGGTCGGACTTCGTTTTTTCGCTGGCGTTCATTATATTCTCGTCTGTCACAAGAATGGCATTTTTCCACAGTGAACGCGGCGTTCCGTCGAATTCGAGCCCGAATTTCCTGAAAGCCTTTTTGTAGCTTTTCCCGTTTTTGTCTATCAACGCCTGAAATCCGCTGTTCGAGTTTTCAACGTCGAAATTGAAGAATACCTCGCCCTCGGCGTCATCGGACTTAAAGCCGTATTTTCTGCCGTTTAGCGATTCAGCTTCAAACGGCTCGGCGGGCAGTCTCAGGGTTATGCGTTCCTCGGTCATGGAAGTCCAGTTGTCGGGGATATTGAATGTACCGTCGGGAAGCTCAGAGAAGGTGAGTGCAAGATGCTTCAGATTTGCCTCCTTAGCTTTATCAAGCCTGCTTTCATGTCCACACCCCGTCAGCGTGATAAGCGCGACCGCAAGCGCTGCTAAAAGCTTCTTCATTCTCTCTCCTCCAAGGGGAAGTCGTCCGTGCGGAAGGGGGCGACGGGTATGCCGTTAGTACCGAAAAGTCCTACCTCGGCATAGTTCGTCCACTTAAAGCGCACGTAGCGCGGGCTCTTCACCTGAGCGGACTTGATATGTATCTGACTGCCGAATATCTCCACGGAATCGGCGGGATAGTAGACGCCGTCCGCACCCGCGAGCTCGAAGCCGTCAGTGTGAGCGTCTCCGCCCGACAAGCCGCCGCTCGGGTTGTCGAGGCAGACTACCATAGTGTCGCCGTGCCGCACCTCAAAGGTGCCGAGCATTGGCGGCATAGTCTCGGCTCTGTCCATAAGGGAGTAGACCTCGCTCATCGCCTGCAAATACAGCCTGTGTCCCACTACCGACTTGTCAACGGGGTGGATATTGCTGAATTCGCCGCAGTCGAGCGCGACTGCCAGTCCCGTATTTTTTATCGTGCGGAAGAGCTTCTCCTGCGCCTCGCGGATATGCGCCCAGTGCTTGAAATCGGGGTCCTCGCGATAGCGGAACATCGGCAGCTGTACTATCAGGAACGCAATTTCGTCGCTGTGCCACTTGTCGCGCCAGCACCGTATCAGCGCCGACATCAGGTCGTAGTAGGTCGCGGGGCGGTGGTCGTCGGACTCGCCCTGATACCACAATATGCCCTTTACCGTGTACGGGCACACGCGGCTGACCATTGTCTCATACAGTCCGCACGGGCGCATCGGGTTCGCAATGCCCATAGGTCCCGGATAGCGGTTCTCGCCGATACGTGCCTGAAGCTCAGCCCACGGGATAAGCGGCTCCTGCGCCCATACAGTTCCCGCGCGTTTGTCCCAGTCTGCCTGATAGGCGGAGTACTCGTCGTACTCGGCTATCATCTGCTCGTCGGACTTGCCCGCTATGGCGCTGTCGTACTCGTCGATGTAGGGGCGGAGCTTCGCGCTGTCCGCGAGGACTTCCCTCGGCACCCACGCAGAAGCAGATGTCCCGCCCCAGTTACAGCCGATAATGCCGACCGTGCAGCCGAGCTTTCGGCTGAGCTCCTTCGCGAAGTACCAGCCCACCGCCGACCACGCGACGGAGTTCGTCTCCGAGGCTGTCTCCCAGCGGGAAGCGGCTTCTGCGGCGGCGTGCTCCCCGCCGAGCATAGCGCACTTGGGGGTATAGTAGTATCGGACATTCTCGCGTGCGCAGTCGGCAAGCTCCGCCGCGCCGTTTTTGTCGTTGCGGAGCTCGTACTCCATATTTGACTGTCCGCCCGCGAGCCACACCTCGCCGATAGCGACGTTGCTGAACACCTTCTGTATAGCTCCGCACGCCACTACGAGGGAGCAGCTGTCGTATTCGGGCAGAGCGGGGAGGACAGCCTCCCACCTGCTGCCTGTGATGAGGGCTTCCGCACTCACGCGGAGCTCGGGGATACTGACGGTGATACGCTTCTCACTGCCCGAGCAGGTGCCGAATACGCGGATATTGCTATGGCGCTGGAGCACCATATTATCGCTGAAAATCGCTGCTGTTTTCATATTAAACTCCTTTTGTGACAAACCTGTGCCAACAAAATGTAGGGACGACCATTGGTCGTCCGCGTGTATACGGAGAATCTGCGGGCGCACAATGTGCGCCCCTACAATTCGGCAGTAAATATTTTCGCAAACAATTCACTGGATTGTTTGCGAAGGACAGTTTACGTTTGAAATTGAATTTTTCGCCTCCATAGGAGGCGACCAAGGGCTTTGCCCTTGGAACCCATCAAGGACGCTGTCCTTGAAACCTGCGGGGCTCCGCCCTCGACCCGCAAGCCTTTGAAAAGGCTTGAGCGAAACTTTCGGCTTCGCGCGGCAGTTTGTTCGATGCGGAATGGCTCTCCGCGCGGTTAAAACTGCGCCTTTATAACGCCGCGCTTCGCAAGCTGTATGTACAGCCGCAGACGCGCCTCGTCGCGGCATTCGGGCTTGACCATATAGTACATATAGTGCTCCATAAGGTTGAACAGGTCTATTGTCCTGCCCTCTATCTTGAACTGCTCGAAGCCCATGGGAATGTACTTCTCCCATATCGCGTCGGGCGAGATATGGTTAGCAAGCTTGCTGCTCTCGAATATGGTGCGGTTCATACACTGACAATTGAAAATAGCCTCGCTGCGGAACTCCTTGTACTTCTCGGCCTTCGTGAAGTCGAAGTCGGCGTTCGGGTATTTCCTGACGTGCTCGGCGTAGGCGAACTGCTCCGCACCGATGACGCGGTAGTGCTCCGAGCGAAGCTGACACTTCGGGTTGCAGCACGCATTGACGAGAAGCTCGCACTTCTTCTTGTCGCGTATCTTTTCGAGAGCCTCGAAGTTGTTGTTGAGGTCGTAGTCGATGACGACGATGTGGTAGTCCTTGTCAAGCTCGTCGTAGAGCCTGTCGGGCTCGGTTATGCGCTTGCAGGTCGAGCTCGTGAGCTTGTAGCTCGGGTAGTTCGAGCGTATGTACTCCTCAAGTATCGGCGACGCCACGATGACCTCGTTCATTCCGTTGTCCGCGAGGTGCATTATCATATTGCAGTAGTCGTCTGCGAGGTGCTTCTTCTCGATGAGAGGGTTCGTGAATGTGAAGCGCAGCGGGATTCCGCGGTCGTTGAACGCCTTTATCACGGTCTTGATGAAGCTCCTGTCGCATACGCCGTACTGGAAGCGTCCGCCGTTCCATATCGCAGGCGGGAAGGTGCCGTACACCGATGCTATCTCCACGCCCTCGCGGAAGTATTCGGGGAGCACCTGTAACATCTCCGCGAAGATGATATTGAAGGCGTAGTGCTTGCTGAAATCGGGGAGGTGAAAACGTGCTTTCATACTGTCTCCTTAGAATGAAATGTAGGGGGCGGCGTCCTCGACGTCCCATTGTAGGGGCTGCCTTTGGCAGTCCGCATTTTTACGCAGCGTTCGGGCGCACGGAATGCGCCCCTACAAAACCTCATGTAGGGGACGGCGTCCTCGACGTCCCGATACCGCTGTTTATCTATACGTCAGTGCCCCGCTGTTCTCGAGGGCTTTCAGCAGCGTGAAACGCGCCTCGTCACGACATTCGGGCTTAGCCATATAGTACATATACGTTTCGAGGATATTGAGCGCACTCGCTGTGCGTCCCTCTATCTTGAACTGCTCGAAGCCCATAGGCACGTACTTCTCCCAGATATCGTCGGGCGAGATGTGGGTGCGCAGATTGCGGATATCGAAGATACCGCGTGCCGCAAACGGACAGTCACGGAAGCGCTGCGGGTCGTACTTGTCGGGATTGAACGGCATTCCCGGGTGCTTCTTGATGTGCTCGTTGTAGGCTATCTGCTGCTCGCCGATGGACTGATAGTGCGCCGAGCGGCGCGGACAGTTCGGCTCGCAGCACGCATTGACGAGGAGCTCGCAGTCCTGCTTGCGCGGGAGCTTCGAGAGCACGTCGAAGTTGTTGTTGAAGTCATAGTCCACAACGACTATGCTGTAGTCCTTGCCGAGCTCCTCCTCGAGCTTCTGCGGGTCGGTGATGCGCTTGCAGGTCGAGCTCGTGAGCTTGTACTTGGGGTAGTTCTTGCGGATGTAGTCCTCGAGCAGCGGCGACATCACGATAGCCTCGTTTAGCCCGTTGTTCGCGAGGTTCATCACCATATTGCAGAACGGGTCGTCGAGGTGCTTTTTCTCCAATGCGGGGTTGGTGAAGGTGAAGCGGAGCGGTATGCCGCGGTCGTTGAAGGCTTTGATGACCTGCTTGACGAAATTACTGTCGCACACGCCAGGCTGCGGACGTCCGCCGTTCCATATCGAGGGCGGGAAAACGCCGTAGAATGATGCTATCTCAACGCCCTCGCGGAAGAACTCGGGCTTGTTTCTGAGCATTTCCGCGAACATCAGGTTGAGCTTATAACGTCCCGAAAAATCGGGCAGGTGGAATCTTACTCGCATATTTTTCTCCTTTTGATTTTAGTCAGAGCCATTAGCTGTTAGCCATTAGCCATTAGCACAAGTTGTCTGCTTCGCAGACGTGATTTGAATATTCTCGCCGCAAGGCGATACCATCAGCTGATAGCTAACGGCTAAAGGCTAACGGCTTATACAACGCAGTCCCCGCGCTCGGCGGCGACCTCATAGCCTGCGGCTTCGATACGCCTTTGCAGGCAGACGCGGCACTCCGCCGCCTCCTCGCCCGTGCATATCTTGTTGTCGTAGAGCTCGTACTTCTTACGCACGTCAACGGGCGAAAGGTTCGGCATTACGACGTTGCAGCCCGTCTGCAAGCCGAGCTCGCGCCCGTTTGGAGCTATCGTGCCGAGGGCGGTAGTCGCGGGGAGCAGCACCTTCGGGAACATCAGCCTCAGTATGCCGAGCAGCCGCAGCGTGAGCTCCAGCGTGCCGCCCTTTTCGTCCGCGAAGGGCGTATCGTGGTGCGGCACGAACGGTCCTATGCCTATCATCTGCGGCTTCAGCTCCTGCAAAAAGCGCAGGTCCGCGATGAGGTGGTCTGCCGTCTGATTCGGTGCTCCCACCATAAAGCCCGCGCCGACCTGATAGCCGAGCGAGCGCAGGTCATAGAGGCACTGCTTGCGGTGAGCAAGGCTCATCTCCGACGGGTGCAGGCTCGCGTAGAGCTGCTCGTCGGCGGCTTCGTGGCGCAGGAGGTAGCGGTCGGCGCCCGCCTCCTTCATTCGCCTGTAGCTCTCGCAGCTGCGCTCGCCGAGCGACAGCGTGATAGCGCAGTCGGGGTATTTTTCGCGAAGCTCCGATATCACTCCGCACATAAAATCATCGGTGAAGAAGCTGTCCTCGCCGCCCTGCATTACGAAGGTGCGGAAGCCCAGTCCGTAGCCGTTTTCGGCGCAGAGCATTATCTGCTCGCGGGTGAGGCGGTAGCGCTCCGCTGATTTGTTGCTCCTGCGGATACCGCAGTAGAGGCAGTCGTTCCTGCAATAGCTCGACACCTCGATAAGCCCGCGCAGAAAGACCTTCTTCCCGTAGTGGCGCTGACGCACCTCGTCCGCCCGCTTTTTCAGCAGCTCCGCGACCTCAGGTGAATCAGCCTCGATGAGGGCTTTCAGCTCCGCGTCGGTGAGGTCGGACGTGCGGTACAGCTTTTCGACAAGCTCCGTCATATCAGCCTCCGAGACGTATCATCTCGTCGATACATTTTCTCGCCGAGGCGATGAGCTCGTCGCTCATAAGTATCTCGAACGCCTCGCCGTTATCCATTCCGAGCAGTGTGTTGTACACGTCGGGGAGGGTGGTCAGCTTCATATTGCGGCAGACGATGTTCTTCGTCACGGGGTAGAATTTCTTCTCGGGGCAGTCGTACTGCAAATGCTCGGCGATGGAGGTCTCCGTGCCGATGATGAACTCCTTCGCATCGGACTTCTTCGCGAAGTCCATAATGCCGCTGGTCGAGCCCGCGTAGTCCGCGAGTGCCACGACCTCGGGCACGCACTCGGGGTGCACGAGGAAGAGAGCGTTCGGGTGCTCCTCCTTAGCCTTCTTCACCTCCGCGACCGTCAGAGCCGCGTGCGTGGGACATCCGCCGCTCAGGAGCTTGATGTCCTTCTCGGGACACTGCTTCTGAACCCAGCTTCCGAGGTTGCAGTCGGGGATAAAGAGTATCTTGTCGTTGTCGAGAGCACGCACGATACGGAGCGCGCTCGACGAGGTGACGCACACGTCGCATACCGTTTTCAGCGAGGCTGTCGTGTTGATATAGGCGACCACCGTGCGGTCGGGCTCCATAGCGTGTATCTGCGAGATGAGGTCCTTGTCCATCTGCTCTGCCATAGGGCAGCCCGCGTCCTTGTTCGCGAGGAAGACGCGCTTCTGCGGCGAGAGCATCTTCGCAGTCTCCGCCATAAAGTGGACTCCGCAGAAGATGATGTTTTGCGCGTCGGTTCTGGTCGCGTCGACGCTGAGCTTGTAGCTGTCGCCCGTGAAGTCGGCTATCTCCACTATCTCGCGCGCCTGATAGCTGTGTGCGAGGATAGCGGTATTCGTCTCTTTTTTGAGCTTGATTATCTTGTCCTGTAATTCGCGTACTGTCATAGTTTTCTCCTTTATGTGTTGCTGTGTAGGGGGGGGGCGATGCCTACATCGCCCCGACCGTTTTTATAATTACGGGCTGATGTGGGCATCAGCCCCTACATCTTCTTCGGTAACTTCGGGAGCGTACTTCACGTCCCCGCACTTCGGGCAGACATTTTTTTCCACGTTCCTGAATTCCTTCGGTACGCGGAAATGTCCCGCCTGTGCGAAATTCGGGCTCGTGAAGTTGAGCTGTATCGTCTCGGCGAGCTCCATTCCGACATCGCATTTTTCACATATCATAGTGCTTCGAGTATCCTTTCCGTCATTTCGGTGCAGGTAAGCGGCGTGCCCTCCTGCGAGCCCATTATGTCGGCAGTGCGGTAGCCCGCGTTGAGCACGTCGTCTACCGCCTTCTCTATGCGGTCGGCTTCCTCCGCGAGGGCGAATGAGTACCTCAGCATCATCGCCGCCGAGAGTATCGTGGCGATAGGGTCAGCCTTGTTCTGTCCCGCGATATCGGGCGCGGAGCCGTGGATAGGCTCGTACATTCCGCGCGTGCCGTCTCCGAGCGACGCCGACGGAAGCATACCTATCGAGCCCGTAATCTGTGAGGCTTCGTCGGAGAGGATATCGCCGAACATATTCGACGTGACGATGGCGTCGAACTGCCGCGGGTCGCGCACGAGCTGCATCGCGGCGTTGTCCACGAACATATCCGTGTACGCGACCTCGGGGTATTCCTCCGCGAGACGGTGCATTGTCTTTCGCCACAGGCGCGAGGTTTCAAGCACATTCGCCTTGTCGATACTGCAAAGCCGCTTCGAGCGCTTCATTGCAGTATCGAACGCCACGCGTCCGATACGCTCTATCTCGGTCACGCTGTAGGCTTCGGTGTCGTATGCCTCCTGACCGTATCTGCCCTCGCGGCAGCCGCGCTCGCCGAAGTATATGCCTCCAGTGAGCTCGCGGACTATCATAATATCGAAGCCGCCGCCGACTATCTCGTCCCTCAGCGGCGAGGCTGACCTCAGCGCGGGGTAGAGCTTCGCGGGGCGGAGATTCGTGTACAGCCCCAGCGCCGCGCGTATGCCGAGGAGCGCCTTCTCGGGGCGCTTGTCTCCCGCGAGGTCGTCCCACTTCGGTCCGCCCACTGCTCCGAGGAGCACGCTGTCGCTCGCGAGGCAGCCCTGTACCGTCTCCTCGGGGAGCGGCTGACCTGTCACGTCTATGGCGCAGCCGCCGATGAGATAGGGCTTGAACGTGAATTCGTGTCCGTAAATCTGTGCTGTTTTTTTGAGTACCGCGGCGGCGCTGTCCACTATCTCGGGACCTATGCCGTCGCCTCTGAGCAGTGCTATTTCTGCTTTCATAGGCTCTCCTTTACTTCTTCGCAGCTGTTTCGAGAATGACGAGTCCGCGGAATGTGATGAGCTCCGCTATCGCGCCGATTATCGCGATAAGGACAGTGATACTGTTGAGCACGAGCGAAAGTATTATCCTGTACTCCTCACGGTTGCGGATGGTCTTGATTATGCCGCCGATGCCGATACACATTCCCATCAGCCACCCTATCGCGAGAAGTATGATACTGTCCGCGAATTTTACTTCCACTATGCCGATGAATATCAGCGTCGCGAGCATTACTGCTCCCACCGAGACAAACAGCCTGATGTTGCCTTTTATCGTCGCGGACATAACTATTATAGCGAGCGACGCCAGTCCGAACACGGCGGTCGCCGCTATCGGGAGCGCCCCTCTGCCCGTCGGTACGCCCGTGATCAGCAGGAGTTCGAGCAGTCCTATCGGGAACATCGCCACCGCGGGATTCAGTTTCTTCCGGTTCATTTTTTCTCCTTTCAAGGGCTCCGCACAAACGACTTTCGGCGAGCAGCATATGTAGGGGACGGCGTCCTCGACGTCCCATTTCAGATTCATCGCCGCAGGCGATACCGCCAATTACGCATTACGCATTTGACGGACACACGGAATGCGCCCCTACATTCTGAACCCTGAGTTCTGAGTTCTGAACCCTATTTCACCGCTCCGCTGGCTATCGAGGCGATAAGTCCGCCGTTCTCGATGATTTTCTGCACGAACTCGGGGAAGGGCGCTGTTGCGTACTCCTTACCCGTGGTGAGGTCGCGGATAATGCCGCTGTCGAGGTCGGCTTCGACCTCGTCGCCCTCGCCTATCTCAGCCGCCGCCTCGGGACATTCAACGATAGCGAGCCCGATGTTGATGGCGTTGCGGTAGAAGATACGCGCGAAGCTCTTCGCAATGACGAGCGAAACGCCGCTCGCCTTTATCGCTATGGGAGCGTGCTCGCGCGAGGAGCCGCACCCGAAATTCTGTCCCGCGACGATGATGTCGCCCGACTTTACGCGGCTGACGAAGGACTTATCCAAATCCTCCATACAGTGTGCGGCGAGCTCCGACGGCACGCTCGTATTGAGGTAGCGTGCGGGGATTATGACGTCCGTATCGACGTTGTCGCCGTATTTGATAACGCTTCCTGTGTACTTCATTTTTCCATTACCTCCCACGGACTTGTTATCCTGCCTGTGAGTGCACTTGCCGCGGCAGTAGCGGGGCTTGCGAGGTAGACCTCCGAGCCCGTGTGTCCCATACGTCCCACGAAGTTGCGGTTGGTGGTGGTGACGGCGCGCTCGCCGTCTGCGAGTATGCCCATATAGCCGCCGAGGCACGGTCCGCAGGTGGGAGTAGACACCACCGCACCGCTCTCGATGAAGATCTTCAGCAGCCCGAGCTCCATAGCCTCAAGGTACACGCGCTGGGTGGCGGGTATCACGATGACACGCACGCCCTTCGCGACATGTCTGCCGCGCAGTATCTCCGCTGCCGCCTGCAAGTCCTCAAGCCGTCCGTTGGTGCACGAGCCGATAACGACTTGGTCGATTTTTATGTCGCCGATATTGTCGAAGGTGCGTGCATTCTCGGGAAGGTGAGGGAAGGCGACCGTCGGCTCTGTCTGCGAGAGGTCGATGTGTAGCACCTCATCGTACTGAGCGTCGGGATCGGGAGCGTATATCCTCGGCTCGGCGGCGTTGTGGGAGCGGATATATTCAAGCGTGAGGTCATCGACCTCGAAAATGCCGTTCTTGGCTCCCGCCTCTATCGCCATATTCGCAATGGTGAAGCGGTCAGCCATAGTGAGCGAGGAAAGTCCCGCACCGCCGAACTCCATCGAGCGGTAGAGAGCTCCGTCAACGCCTGTTTTCCCGATGATGTGGAGTATGACGTCCTTGCCGCTGACGTAGGGACGCAGAGCTCCCGTGAGCTCTATCCTCATCGCGGACGGCACCCTGAACCATGCCTTGCCGATAGCCATACCGCACGCCATATCGGTCGAGCCGACGCCCGTCGAGAAAGCTCCGAAAGCGCCGTAGGTGCAGGTGTGGGAGTCCGCGCCGATGACGAGGTCTCCCGCGGTGACGAGTCCTTTCTCGGGCAGGAGCGCGTGCTCTATGCCCATATCGCCGACGTCATAGAAGTGGGTGATGTCCATATCTGTGCAGAAGCCGCGGCAGACCTTGCACTGCTCTGCCGCCTTGATGTCCTTGTTGGGCACGAAGTGGTCCATCACCATCGTGACCTTGTCTCTGTCGAACACGCTGTCTTTTCCGAGCCTTGCGAACTCGCGTATGGCAACAGGTGAGGTTATGTCGTTGCCGAGGACGAGGTCGAGCGAGGCGAGAATGAGCTCTCCCGCCTGCACGGAATCAAGTCCCGAATGAGCCGCAAGTATCTTCTGCGTCATTGTCATACCCATATTATCACGCTTTCCGTTTTATTTGATATCGCAGAAGTATGTGATATCCTCCTGTTTTGTGAAGTGGCTTCCTATCATCTTTTCAACGTACACCATATCGTACCACGTCGAGAACTTGTAGCCGCACTTGTGGAAGCGTCCCACTACCGAATAGCCGAGGTGCTTGTGGAATTCAAGGCTGTTGTCGGTGAGGTACTTGTCCTCGGTCTCGGGGACTGCGATGCAGGCGTAGAGGTTGGTTATGCCCATTCTGCCAAGGTACTTTTCGAGCTCGGAGTAGAGCAGTCCGCCTATGCCGCACTTCTGGTAGTCCTTGTGCGCGTATATCGTCAGCTCCGCCGACCAGTCATATGCTCTGCGGTCGGAGAACGGTGCGGCATACGCAAAGCCCACGACCCTGCCCTCTGTCTCCGCGACGATGTAGGGATAGCGCGAGGACATCTCCTCCATCTGACGCCTGAACTCGTCCTCCTCGGGCACGTCGTACTCGAACGAGATAGCGGTGTACTTGACGTAGTACGCGTATATATCCAGCATAGCGGCGGCGTCCTCGGGTGCGGCGCGCCTTATCAGCAGCTTCATATCATACAGCTCCTTTACGGGGGAATATTTCTTCGGCTTGCCGTTCGCAAACGCCACGCCGCTTTTGAACGCCTGACTCTTTATAACTGCTTCATTGTTTTGAGGCAGTTGTCGCCGCGCTCTATCGCCACTATTCCCGTACGGCACATCTCCATTATGCCGTAGGGCTTCATCAGCTCGATGAACGCGTCTATCTTCGAGGTCTCGCCCGTGAGCTCGCATATCAGCGCGGACGGCGAGTAGTCCACTATCTTCGAGCGGAATATCTCGACCGCCGTCATTATGTCCTGACGGGTCGCGGGCGAGTTGTGTACCTTTATCAGCAGGAGCTCGCGGATAACGGTGTCGTTCGGGTCGAGGACCTCGACCTCCTTTACATCGTGGAGCTTCTCAAGCTGCTTGAGTATCTTGTCGCGTATATCGTTGTCGCCGCGGAAAGCCACGGTGATACGGGAAAATCCCGCGGATTCCGTCTCGCCCACGGTGAGGCAGTCGATGTTGAAGCCGCGCCTCGTGAACATTCCCGAAACGCGCGAGAGAACGCCCGAAACGTTCGATACGATAACGCCTATAACGTACTGTTTGTATTCCATTCTCTCACCTCAATCTGTTTCACGCAGCGGGGACTGTACAGCCTCGTCGCAGTCTACGGCGCAGTCGATGACGAAGGTGCCGTCATATGCGAACGCCTCCTCCGCAAGTGCGCGGAGCTCGTCTGCGTTTGCGGCTCTGCCGCCCTTCGCGCCGAAAGCCTCTGCTACCTTCACGAAGTCGGTCTGACGGGCGAGGGTCGTCGCGGAGTAGTGCTTGTCGTAGAAGCGGGTCTGGAGCTGGCGCACCATTCCGAGCACGCCGTTGTTCATTATCACGACAACGAGCGGCGTCTTCTGCGAGACAGCCGTCGCGAGCTCGTTGAGGCTCATACCGAAGCTTCCGTCGCCCGTGAATAGCACGGCGCGTCTGCCCGTCGCCGCGGAAGCGCCTATCGCCGCTCCCATACCGTAGCCCATAGTGCCGAGCCCTCCGCTCGTGAGGAAGGTGCGCGGCTTGCGGAGCGGATACATCTGAGCCGTCCACATCTGGTGCTGTCCGACGTCGGTGACGATGATGTCGTCCTCGGACGCGAGCGAGCTCACCACGCCGATGATGTCGTGCGGCGCGATCTTGCCTGCTATGTCGCCGCGCCTGCTGTCGGCGAGGGCGTATCTGCGGCGCTCCTCATTGCGGAGCTCTTCTATGCGGGCGCTCCACTCGGGGTGCTCGTGCTCGCCGAGCATGGGTATCAGCCTGTACAGCGAGTCCTTGATGTCGCCCTCTATCGCGAGGTCGGCGGGGACGTTCTTGTCGAGCTCGGCGTTGTCGATGTCGATGTGTATTATCCGCGGGAGATTGTCTCCCTCGAAGGCAGACCTGTCGGAGAAGCGCACGCCGAGCGCGATGACGAGGTCAGCCTCGGTCAGAGCTGCGAATGAGGCGTAGTGACCGTGCTTGCCGTTCATTCCGAGGAAGCGCGGGCAGTCATACGGCACAGCCGAAAGTCCCATGAGAGAGCTCCCGAGAGGTGCGTCTGTCTTGTCCGCGAGCGCGAGGAGCTCCTTTGAAGCCTTGCCCGAGACGATTCCGCCGCCGAAGTAGATGTACGGCTTCTCTGCGGCATTTATCAGCTCTGCCGCCCTGCGGAGCTTGTTCTCCGAGGCGAAGGTGAGCGGATACGGACGCACGGGGTCGGGTCTGGGCTCGAAGTCCCATTCCGCGGTCTGGACGTCCTTGGGTATGTCAACGAGCACGGGACCCGGTCTGCCCGATTTGGCTATCTTGAAGGCAGAGCGGAGCGTATCCGCGAGCTCGCGTATGTCCTTGACGATGAAGTTGTGCTTGGTGACGGGCATGGTCACGCCGAGAATATCGACCTCCTGAAAGCTGTCGCGTCCTATGAGGCTGCACGGGACATTTCCTGTGATCGCGACTACGGGGACGGAGTCGAGGTAAGCGGTCGCGATACCCGTTACGAGGTTGGTCGCGCCCGGACCCGAGGTCGCGATACAGACCCCGACCTTGCCCGTCGCGCGTGCGAAGCCGTCCGCTGCATGGGCTGCTCCCTGCTCGTGGGCGGTGAGTATATGGTGTATCCTGTCGCTGCTGAGGTAGAGCTCGTCGAACAGGTCGATGACCTGACCGCCCGGAAATCCGAAAACGGTCTCGCAGCCCTGCTCAATGAGAGTTTCAACGACTATCTTAGCTCCTGTTATTCTCATAATATCAGTTTCCTTTAGCATAAGGCGTTGTGAATTGCGTGCTATATACTATTTTATCATTAAACTGGTGCAAAATCAAGCAAAATCGTTAATTTTTCGGTAATCAGCTCGAAATAATTATGACTCGCGGCAAAAAATCACCGCAGCTGACAAACCGCCGCGCGAAGCCGAAAGTTTCGCTCAAGCCTTTTCAAAGGCTTGCGGAGTCCAGAGGCAGAGCCTCTGGTCGCCGTTCACAGTTTTTAAAGAACGGCGAAACTAATCGAAGGCGCCTCGCAAGGGGTGAATCGCAAAACAATCCAGTGAATTGTTTTGCGAGAGGGGACGCCTTGTAAGAGAAGGCGTCCCCTTTTGCCGCTTTGCAGCTGCTTAACTGCGGGGTTATCCCCGCACGGAATTACAATGCCGTTTGTTTTCTCCGAACTCCGAATTAATCCGCCAGCATATTGTTCACCGCGCTGACGAGTGCCTTTATCGACGAGGTGATGATATCGTTGTCGATACCCGTGCCCCAGTAATTCCTGCCCTCGCCCGTGACTATCTCCACATACGACACAGCCTTCGATGCCGAGCCTACCTCAAGCGCGTGCTCGGTGTAGGCGTTGATGTTGAAGTCCGCGCCCGTGTATGAGCGAAGCGCGTTGCTGACGGCGTCAAGACGACCGTTACCTGTATCGGTCGCGGTGACGTGCTTGCCGTTGAACGTGAACGACACCGTCGCCTCTATGCCGTCACGCTGTACGAAGTGGGTCTCGGTCACGCAGATAGGCGAGGTGATGTCCACGAAGCGCTGCTTGAATATCTCGTATACCTCATCGGGCAGGAGCTCCTTGTGCTTCTTGTCGGAGACGTCCTTGACGATGTAGCCAAGCTTCTCACGCATCTTTTTCGGCAGGTCGTAGCCGAAGCGCGTCTCGAGGATATAGCCGATTCCGCCCTTGCCCGACTGGCTGTTGATGCGGATAACGTCCGCGGAGTATTCGCGTCCGATGTCCTCTGGGTCGAGCGGGAGGTAGGGGACGTCCCAGTGCTTGGTGTGACCCTCGGCACGCCACTTCATACCCTTGGCGATAGCGTCCTGATGAGAGCCGCTGAACGCCGCAAATACGAGCTTTCCCGTGTAGGGCTGGCGCTCGTTGACCGCCATGCCCGTCAGGCGGGTGTAGACCTCGTTTATCGCGGGGATATCGCTGAGGTCGAGCTGCGGGTCTACGCCCTGAGTGTACATATTCATCGCGAGCGTGATGATATCGACATTGCCCGTGCGCTCGCCGTTTCCGAAGAGCGTGCCCTCGACGCGCTCGGCTCCCGCGAGCAGTCCCATTTCCGTGTCCGCGACCGCACAGCCGCGGTCGTTGTGCGGGTGCAGCGAGACTATCACGTTTTCGCGGTATTTCAGGTTCTCGCACATATACTCCACCTGATTCGCATATACGTGGGGCATGGAGAGCTGAACCGTCACGGGCAGGTTGATTATCACCTTGTCCTCGGGAGTGGGCTGCCACACGTCGAGCACGGCGTTGCAGACCTCGAGGGCGAATTCGGGCTCGGTGCCCGTGAAGCTCTCGGGCGAATACTCGAAGCGGAAGCTGCCATCATAGCGCTCGCGGTACTCCCTGCAGAGCTTCGCTCCCGTCACGGCGATGTCGATTATCTCCTCGCGGCTCTTGCGGAAGACCTGCTCGCGCTGAGCCACCGAGGTCGAGTTGTAGAGGTGGACTATCGCGTTCTTGCAGCCCTTCAGAGCCTCGAAGGTCTTTTCGATGATGTGCTCGCGGGACTGCGTCAGCACCTGAATGGTGACGTCGTCGGGGATGAGGTCTTCCTCGATGAGAGTGCGGCAGAAGTCGTACTCCGTCTCCGACGCCGCGGGGAAGCCAATCTCTATCTCCTTGAAGCCGATGTCCACGAGCATACGGAAGAATTCGAGCTTTTCGCCGAGACTCATCGGTATTACGAGAGCCTGATTGCCGTCGCGCAGGTCAACGCTGCACCACGTCGGAGCCTTGTCGATGTACGAGCGCTCCGCCCACTTCATAGCCGTTTTCGGAGCCTCGAAGAACTGTCTTGTGTACTTGCTTACGTTTTTCATTGTTGCCATAGTATTTCCTCCTTCGATTTTTCGGCACGAGGATAACAAAAAAGTCCCCTCCATGCCCATTGCATGGAAGAGACGAAGATACGAATATGCTCCGTGGTACCACTCTTCTTGACGCGAAATCTCACGCCCACTCATCTGCGTCCTGCCAACGCATATCTCTGTAACGGGAGAGCCCGTTCAAGCCTAATCCTGCCAGCGGGCGGGAGCTCTCCACGCCTCATTGCGCACTTTCAGCCGACTGCTCGGGGAGGAGCTATGACCCGTATCCGTCTGCCGCCTTGCACCTTCCGACGGCTCTCTGCAAAAACTTCCTCGGGCTTTATTTCCCTTCATCGCATTTCATACTTGCATTATACAATGCATTTCTGTTTTTGTCAAGACTTTTCCGCAAAAAAAGAGTTCAGAGCTCAGAACTCAGAGTTCAGACTGTAGGGGCGGATATCATCCGCCCGCCGATATCCGTACAAACTATCGGCTACAACCTGTAGGGACGCGCATTGCGCGTCCGCAATTACATAAACAACCATCGGTCAGAGATTATCGGACGACCAATGGTCGTCCCTACACAAGCAATCCGTAGTGTGCGCCCCTACAAAAAAACGTCCCGTTCGGAAAGAACGGGACGTTTGGTGCTATAAGAATTAGTCAGCAAGGGGATTGCCGTTAGCGTCAGTGTCTATCTTGCCCATGAGGATCATGATGCCCTCGATGAGACCCCAGAGACCGCCAGCGCCGCAAGTACAAATTGTAACTACGATCTGGATGATAGCTCTCTTAGTGTTGCCGAGGTAGAAGTTGTGAACACCCCATGCACCGAGGAAAATGCCGAGCAGACCTGCTGTCATTTTGGATTTCTGTTCCATAACAATGTTCTCCTTTCAAATCCTTATGAAGATAATAAGTAAATTATTAGACAGACATATAAAAATACATTCTATAATCTGTTAACATTCAGTATATCACATACTTATCACAAAATCAATAGATAATTTGAAATTTTTTTGAACAGAGCGATAACATTCTGTTATTTGCGCAAATTTCAGTGCTGTTCAACGTTTGGGATTGTCGCATTTGTACAATTATCGACAAAAACCCTTTCTCTTTGAAATTATTTTATTTTGTATATTGACGAATTAACACGAAAGTGGTAAAATAGTAAGTGTGGGGGAATTTCCCCGAAAAATGTATTAAACAGGAGGTTTTGAAATGAAATACGAAATTATCGGACAGACTGTCCCCGCTGTTGAGGTAACACTCAGCACAGGCGAGTCAATGTACACCCAGTCGGGTGGAATGATCTGGCAGACAGAGGGCATAAAGATGTCCACGAACGCAAGAGGCGGCATCGCCAAGAGCCTCGGACGTATGTTCACGGGCGAGTCCATTTTTATGGCTAATTATACAGCCGAGACAGAGGGCGCTAAGATAGCTTTCGGCTCGACTGTTCCCGGATGTGTCGTTCCCGTTGATATCTCGCAGGGCGAAATGATCGTCCAGAAGGGCTCTTTCCTCTGCGCTCAGCAGAGCGTTGACCTCAAGGCTACATTTACAAAGAAGCTCTCGGCAGGGCTCTTCGGCGGCGAAGGCTTTATCCTCCAGCGTCTCTTCGGCAGCGGTCTTGCTTTCCTCGAGGTAGACGGCGATAAGGTTGAGCGCATACTTGCTCCCGGCGAGGTGCTCAAGGTCGATACAGGTAACGTAGTTGCATTCGACACCTCTGTAAACTATGATGTTGAGACTGTAAAGGGCCTCGGCAATATATTCCTCGGCGGTGAGGGACTCTTCCTCACAAAGCTCACGGGTCCAGGCAGAGTTATCCTCCAGACTCAGAACTTCAACGACTTTGCAGGCAGAGTTATCTCAATGATGCCCCACAAGTAATGAGAAAGGTCATCGTGACCCTGCTGACGGCGGTGATATACCTGCTGTTCAGCGTCTTTACGGGTCTGTGGGCTGTCTCGTGGATAATATGGGTATTCTACGGCGGGTATATGCTCGTTGAGCTGTACCGCGACGGAGAAAATGACAGATAGCTTGACTTATTTCCCGAAAAAGGATATAATTAGTAATGACCGCAGGGAGCGTTCCGTGCGGTCATTTCTTTGACTTAAAGGTGATACAATGGCAAGGATATATCCGCTTTTCAGCTCCAGCAAGGGCAATTCCTCATTTATAGGCACCGAAAAGGGCGGCATTCTCATCGACTGCGGCGTAAGCTTCCGCAGACTTACCGCCGCTCTCGACCTCAATAATATCCCACTTGAAGCTGTTCGGGCGGTATTCATTACTCACGAGCACAGCGACCACGTAAGCGGGCTGAAGCTCCTGACCAAGAACACGGGTATGCCCGTTTACGGTACGAAGCGCACGCTCCAGCGGCTGTGCGATACCGACAAGATATCGGGCAATTCACCGATCATCGACATCGTCGGCAAGTCCATAGAGTGTGCGGGCTGCGAGGTATCGTGCTTCAATACGCCGCACGATGCGATACACTCCTGCGGCTACAGGATAAACACCGAGGACGGCAGGACCTGCGCGGTCTGCACCGACCTCGGACACGTCACGCCCGAGATAGACGCCGCTCTGATAGGGTGTCGGCTCGTGCTCATAGAGGCGAACTATGACGAGGATATGCTCCGACACGGACCGTACCCGCTCTACCTCAAAGAGCGCATACTCTCGCAGAACGGACACCTCTCCAACCACGACTGCGGCGAGCAGGTAAGCCGCCTGATACGTCAGGGCACGACGCATATCATCCTCGGGCACCTCAGTCAGGACAACAACCGTCCCGACATCGCCGACAGCACGGTGCAGTCGCACCTGCTCGGCTTCACGCGCGGGCGGGACTACTTAATGGGAGTCGCTCCCGTGGAAACTCAGGGAGGAGCTGTTATCTTCTGATGAATATTGAACTCATTGTCGTCGGCAAGCTCAAGGAGGACTACCTCCGCGCGGCATCTGCCGAGTATATCAAGCGGCTCGGGAGGTACTGCACGTTCACGCTGCACGAGCTCGACGAGTGCCGCCTTAGCGACAGCCCCTCCGAGAAGGAGATAGCCGCCGCTCTCAAAAAAGAGGGCGAGCAGATAAAAAAGCTCGCCAAGGGTATGGTCATACCGATGTGTATCGAGGGCAGACAGCTCACCAGCCCCGAGCTCGCCGAGCGTATCAGCTCCGCGGGAGTGGAGGGCGTCAGCACGGTGACGTTCATCATCGGGAGCTCCTTCGGGCTCGACCCCGAGGTGAAGGCTCTCGGCGATTTGAAGCTTTCGATGTCGAAGATGACCTTCCCGCACCAGCTCGCGCGGGTGATGCTCCTTGAGCAGATATATCGGAGCTTTCAGATAATTAGCGGCGGGAAATATCACAAGTAGGCGAGGAGCCAGCACAGCCGACTGTAGGGCGCATTCCGTGCGCCCGCAGCCCCCGTCACCCCCCTGCAGCAATCTGTAGGGGCGGGCGTCCTCGACCGCCCACAATCTACGAAAACATATGGGACGTCGGGGACGCCGTCCCCTACATTCGGTTTCCGTGACGTTGTTGGTATTATGACGGGCGGCGGGACGAACACGGCATAAAACAACAAAGGCTATCGGAGAACCGATAGCCTTTTGCTTTTAGTATGATTTCGATTCGAGCGTTATGCACATTACAAGATAGCCTATCATCAGTATGAGCGAGACTATCGAGCTTCCCGAAAATCCCGAAGTGAAGAGGCTTATCACCGAGAACACGAGAGAGACGTATGCGAGCTTCTTGCACTGTGAGTAGTCGCCCTTGAAGCCTGCGATAGCCATAAACAGCGTTATCAGCGTGCAGACGAAGGCGAGCGCCGCACCGAGTATACCCGCGCTGAGGAATGCAGCGAGGATAGCGATGACTGACCATACGATGAGCAGGACGTTGATGACTTTGAATGCGATTTTCATAGTTTTTCTCCTTTTGCTGTAGTGTGTTTATTTCTGAAGCGTTCCGTGTGAGAGCGATTTCAGATATGCGTTGATGAAGCCGTCGAGGTCGCCGTCCATAACTGCCTGAATGTTGCCGTTTTCAAAGCCTGTGCGGTGGTCCTTGACGAGAGTGTAGGGCATAAATACGTAGGAGCGTATCTGCGAGCCCCATGCTATCTGGTTCTGCACGCCCTTGATGTCCTCTATCTTTTCGAGGTGCTCGCGCTCCTTTATCTCGATGAGCTTCGAGCGCAGCATCTTCATTGCGTAGTCCTTGTTCTGGTACTGGCTTCGCTGAGTCTGGCACGATACCACGATACCCGTGGGCTTGTGGATAAGACGTACAGCCGAGCTAGTCTTGTTTACCTTCTGACCGCCCGCGCCGCTGGAGCGGTAAACCTCCATAATAAGGTCTTCCTCGCGTATCTCGACCTCGATGGAGTCGTCGATCTCGGGCATTACTTCAAGTGCCGCGAACGAGGTGTGGCGTCTGCCCGAGGCGTCGAACGGGGACACGCGGACAAGTCTGTGGACGCCCGATTCCGACTTCATATAGCCGTAGGCGTTGTCGCCCTCGATGAGTATCGACGCCGATTTCAGACCTGCGTCGTCGCCGTCGAGGTAGTCGAGGAGCTCGACCTTGTACTCGTGGCGCTCAGCCCAGTGGTTGTACATACGGTAGAGCATTTCTGCCCAGTCCTGAGCCTCCGTACCGCCCGCGCCCGCGTGGAAGGTGAGGATAGCGTTCGAGTTGTCGTACTCGCCCGTGAGCAGCGTCGAGAGCTTCTCCTCCTCAAGCTTTGCCTTGAAAGCCTCGGATTCGGTCTTTATCTCGTCAACCGAGCTCTCGTCGTCAGCCTCTATCGAAAGCTCGATGAGGGCGATGACGTCCTCAAGGCTGTCGTTGAGCTTGTTGAACTTATCTATCTTGCGCTCGAGGGACTTTGTCTCCTGAAGCACCTTCTGAGAGTTTTCAAGGTCGTCCCAGAAGCCGTTTTCCTCGGTCTGCTTGTTAAGCTCCGCCACTCTTTCCTTTGCGGCTTTGATATTCAGAACGTCGGCGAGCTCTTCCATTTCCTTGCGGTAGCCGACCATTTCGACTCTCAGTTCGTCAAGAATTATCATAATTCGTTATCCTTTCTTTGCTTGATAGGTCACACACACAGCTATTATACCACATATATTCGGAAATGTCAAATAGAAGAGAGCACGGATCGTAGGGACGGCCATCGGTCGTCCGCGAAAAACTTTACATCTCACGTATGCGGATTTGCGGACGCGCAATGCGCGTCCCTACAATGCGCTGCGGGACGTCGGGTTATTGCGGGCGAGCGGAACTCGCCCCTACGTTCAGCCTCTGTAGGGGCGGATATTATCCGCCTGTTAATCGGTAGTTCGCGGGCGCACACTGTGCGTCCCTACAGAAAGCAAATTCACCCCTTGAAATATATGTCGGAATATGTTAGAATATATTTGTTATGACGAAAGGAGATGTCAAGCTTGGACGCATCAGAGTATAAATGTCCCAACTGCGGCGCCGACCTCAAATTCGACCCCGCAGTTCAGACCCTCGCCTGTGAATACTGCGACAGCACGTTCACGATGGAGGAGATAAAGAAGATATACGCCGAGCTCGAGGCTCTGCCGACCGACGAGGCTGTCGAGGAGGCGAAGGACGAGTTTGCCGAGCATACCCAGCTCTACTACTGCAAGAGCTGCGGCGCAGAGATAATGGCGGACGACCAGCAGACCGCGCTCTTCTGCTATTACTGCCACAACCCCGTTATCCTCTCGGGCAAGCTGACGGGCGACTACAAGCCGAACAAGGTCATCGGCTTTAAGTATACGCGCGAGCAGGCTCTCGGCGCATTCAAGGACTGGTGCAGGGGCAGGAAGTTCGTGCCGAGCGACTTCAAGTCGGAGCAGCAGCTCGAAAAGATGACGGGTCTGTATGTGCCCTTCTGGGTCGCGGACTGCGACGTTGACGCGCACTATCAGGCGATAGGCAAGAAGGTGCGCACGTGGACGTCGGGCGAGTATGTCTACACCGAGACGAAGGAGTACAGCATCGTAAGAAATGCGCGCATTCTCACAAAGGGTATCCCCGCCGACGGCGAGAGCAAGATAGACGACCTGCTGATGGAGGCTATCGAACCCTTCGATTATAACGATATGAAGGATTTCTCGATGTCATACCTCAGCGGCTTCTACGCCGACAAGTACGACGTTGACCGCGCAGGTGTGCTCCCGCGCATACGTGAGCGTGCCGACAAGGTCAGCCGCGAGCAGGTGCATAACAGCGTCGGCAAGGGCTATTCCTCCGTAAAGGTGGAGAACGAGACCTACAACCTCCTCAAGACCGACTGGAGCTATATGATGCTCCCCGTGTGGTTTATGAGCTATAAGTACAAGGACAAGGTGTACGAGTTCGCGATGAACGGTCAGACAGGCAAGCTGGCGGGCACTCCGCCGCTTTCAAAGCCGAAGCTTTTCGCCTTCTCCTCGGCGATAGGACTTATCGTCGGGATCATCTTATTCATAGGGGGTGCGATACTGCTTTGAAACGTATTCTATCAGCGGCAGCTGCCGCACTCATAGCCGTCCTGTTCATGCTCCCGCTGTGTATGGTAAATGCGTCCGCGGTAAATACTGCGGCAGGCTGGTCGGGCGACAGCTCGCGCTCCTGCGTTATCGACGACGTGGGCGTATACAAGGACTACGGTTACGCCCTCGACAAGCTCAACGAGGAAATAAAGGAATACTCCGAGAGGATGCAGATGAATATCTGCGTTTTCATCGCGGGTCCCGACCACCGTATGAGCGACAGCGCTGAGGTGCAGTTCTGCAAGGACGAATATACCGAACGCTTCGGCGCGGATACCGACGGCGTCTTCTTCTTCATTGATATGTCGGGAAAGAAGCCTGCCTATGACTATCTGGCGACATCGGGCAAGGCTATACTCTTCTATCAGGAAAACGTCGATGATATACTCGACTCAGCCTGCACCTTCCTTCCCTCCTCGGATTCGTACTCAGCAGACGCCGACTACCACGCCGACGTAAGCTTCGCGATAAGAGAATTCTGGCATCAGCTTGAGAAATATCGGGATTATTTCCGCGCGGGTCTGAAGTATTACTATGACAGCAATACAAGAAAGTACATATACTACTTCAACGGCGAGCTGAGGATAACCAAGTTCAAGCCGCCCGCCATCTACCTCAGGGCGCTGCTGATAGCCCTTGTGGGAGGCGGTATCACCAACCTCATCACCTTCTTCGTTGCCAAGAGGAACTATAAGTTCAAGAGCAAGACCAACCCGAATATCTACCTCTCGAAGGAGGAGTCGCGGTTCAGTACGAAGGACGACATCTTCCTGCGCACGCACACCTCGAAGTCGCATATCCCGCAGAGCAGCGGCGGAAGCGGCGGCGGTCACCGCAGCGGCGGCGGATTCAGCGGAGGCGGCGGAGGCGGAAGCTTCGGCGGCGGCGGAAGACATCGCTGATTTAATCCGGAATGCGGAAATCGGAATTATTGCAGGGGACGGCGTCCTCGACGTCCCGCCCTCCGCCATTTACTTGCGGGCGCACAATGTGCGCCCCTACGATTGGTTACCGTGAATCTGACGGGATATCGGCGGGCGGCAGAACGCCGCCCCTACAGAGCTTGCTGCAAAGGAAATAAAAATCCCTTGACAAATACGGATATTTATGTTATAATGCACTCATAAACCTGTGAGGAAGTGTGAGTAACCCCTTCATATGCGTTTCAGAGAGCCTGCGGTGGGTGCGAGCAGGTGCGCGGCGATCCGGCGAATGGGCTTCCGAGGGCGGACTGAAAGGGCTTGTCGCCTGAGTATGCGAGCCGCAGCGGTACTGCGTTATCAAATCCCGTGTATCTTGATTGTACACACGAGCGGACGTGTTTCACGTCAAGCGGGGTGGCACCGCAGAAGCTAAGTTTATCAGCTCCTGTCCCTGACATTTTTCGATGTCGGACAGGAGTTTTTATTTTGTCCGAAAAATAACAATAAAGGAGAAATAGCTATGTCAAATGAAAAGATCCCTTACAAAATCTACCTCGAGGAGAGCGAGCTCCCGAAGCAGTGGTACAATGTACGCGCTGATATGAAGAAGAAGCCCGCTCCGCTCCTCAACCCCGGCACAGGCAAGCCCGTTACTTCCGAGGAGCTCGGCGTCGTATTCTGCGACGAGCTCGTAAAGCAGGAGCTCAACGAGACAGACGCCTACATCGACATCCCCGAGGAGATACAGTCCTTCTACAAGATGTACCGTCCGTCGCCGCTCGTAAGAGCATACTGCCTCGAGAAGGCGCTCGGTACTCCCGCTAAGATATACTACAAGTTCGAGGGCAACAACACCTCGGGCAGCCACAAGCTCAACTCCGCTATCGCGCAGGCTTACTATGCAAAGAAGCAGGGACTCAAGGGCGTGACTACCGAGACAGGCGCAGGTCAGTGGGGCACGGCTCTCTCAATGGCTTGCTCTTACTTCGGACTTGACTGTCAGGTATATATGGTAAAGGTATCCTATGAGCAGAAGCCCTTCCGCCGCGAGGTTATGCGTACCTACGGTGCAAGCGTTACTCCCTCGCCCTCTATGACAACTGAGGTCGGCAAGAAGATACTCGCTGAGTTCCCTGACACCAACGGAAGCCTCGGCTGTGCTATCTCCGAGGCTGTTGAGGCGGCTGTCAGCAAGGAGGGCTACCGCTACGTGCTCGGAAGCGTGCTCTCACAGGTACTGCTTCATCAGACAGTTATCGGTCTTGAGACAAAGGCGGCTATGGACAAGTACGGCATCAAGCCCGACGTTATAATCGGCTGCGCAGGCGGCGGCTCGAACCTCGGCGGACTCGTTTCGCCCTTCATCGGCGAGAAGCTCCGCGGCGAGGCTGACTATCAGGTCATCGCTGTTGAGCCCGCTTCGTGCCCGAGCCTTACACGCGGCACCTACGCTTACGACTTCTGCGACACAGGCAAGGTCTGCCCGCTCGCTAAGATGTACACCCTCGGAAGCGGATTTATGCCGTCGCCGAACCACGCAGGCGGTCTCCGCTATCACGGTATGAGCTCCATTCTTTCCGAGCTCTACGATCAGGGACTTATGGAGGCTCGCTCTGTAGAGCAGACAGCCGTATTCGAGGCTGCTGAGAAGTTCGCGAGAGTTGAGGGTATTCTTCCCGCTCCCGAGAGCAGCCACGCTATCCGCGTTGCTATCGACGAGGCGCTGAAGTGCAAGGAGACAGGCGAGGAGAAGACCATTCTCTTCGGTCTTACAGGTACGGGCTACTTCGATATGTACGCTTATGCCGCATACAACGACGGCAAGATGAGCGACTATATCCCCACAGACGAGGAGATAGCGAAGTCTCTCGCAAATCTTCCCAAGGTCAATGGTTAATTCAAAGGCAGGCACTTCAGTGCCTGCTTTTTTTGCGCGGTGTCGCTTGCAAGCAAACAACAGATTTGCGGGACGCCGAGGGCGGCGCCCCCTGCACAATGTTGTTTGATTCCATTTCGATTCGGTAAAGCACGCGGAAATAAACCTGCCGTTTGTTTTAGTAAGCGAGTTTACGAGCGGCTACGTGAATTGGCGGCGCGGACACCGCGCTCTGAGTTCTTCTATAATTAATGTGTACTCAATAACCGCCGTTAGGCGGTTATTGCCCCGAACTTCGTTCGGGGTGCGCAAATTCTTTGATAATATATGGAATTTGCGCATCACATTAATTGATGTCAAGCTCATTTTGCCCTAAAGGGCAAA
>JAFXXD010000014.1 GCA_017542475.1 Ruminococcus sp.
CGACAACAACCACAACAACCACGACAACCACCACAACGACAACCACCACAACGACGACGACCACAACGACCGTCCCGACCACGACTACCACTATCCCGCTTATCAATGTAAGCATCAATAAGGTGGACGTTGGCGGCAAGGAAGTTGAAGGCGCAACGCTCAAGCTCACAGGTGTCAAGCCCGACGGTACTACTGCGATAGAGTTCACTAAGGATTCCATTCAGGTAGGTGAGGGCGGCAAACTCGAGAACGGCGTAGGCAACGCACTCGTATGGATAAGCGGTACGAAGGCAACTATCGTATTCGCTGAGGACGGTACATATACCCTCCACGAGGAAGCGGCTCCGAACGGCTATCTCGTAGCTCAGGACATCATCTTCAAGGTCGATGGCGGCAAGGTAACAGTTAACGGCGAGACAGTTGATAAGATCAATATGATCGACGAGATCGAGACTACAACTACAACGACCACAACTACTACTGCTACAGAGACCACTACCACCAAGGCTGTAACTCAGCTCCCCGGCACAGGTACGAACACAACAACAACTGTTATGTCTACCATTGATCAGGGTACAGCTACAAGAACGGTTACTCTCGTAACAAACGTTCGCATCAGCAAGTGTGATACCCACGGTACAGAGGTAGCAGGTGCAGAGCTTACACTCACAGGTAAGGATGCTGACGGCAACGCTATCACGTTCGACCTCAACGACGTCGAGCTTGGCGAGGGTGCGGTTCTCCTCTCACAGACAAACGGCACTGAGATCAAGTTCAAGTCAGGTACAGCTTCCACAAACTTCAAGAACCTCAGGGACGGTAAGTATACCCTCCACGAGGTAGCGGCTCCTGACGGATATGAGGTAACGACCGACATCACATTCGAGATCGAAGACGCTATTGTTTACGGCAACGAGCTCAAGGGTGACACTATCGTAATGACAGACACCAAGAAGGGCGAGATCGCAATAAGCAAGAAGAACGTATTCAGCGAGGAGATCCCCGGCGCTACACTCAGCCTCACAGGTACAGATTCCACAGGAAACGCAGTCGTATTCGACATCACAGAGTTCGTTCCCGGTACAGGCGCTAAGCTCGTTACAACAGAGAACGGCACAGAGCTCACATGGACATCGGGCACAACATCGTCACTCGTCAAGAACCTCCCGAGCGGAACCTACACTCTCCACGAGGTAGCAGCTCCGAGCGGATATGTGGTAACGACAGATATCACATTCACAATTGAGGACGGCGTGGTTACAGGCGATACAAACGTAACAGGCAACACCGTTACAATGATCGATGACATGAAGGAGACTACTGTAAACATCAGCAAGAAGAACGTATTCGACGAGGAGCTCCCGGGCGCTACGCTCACCCTCACAGGTACTGACTTCACAGACAGAGAGGTCATCTTCGACATCAATGACGTAGAGCTCGGCACAGGCGCTCAGCTTGTAACTACCGAGAACGGCACTGAGATCAAGTTCGTATCGGGTACTACAGACACTGTTATAAAGGGTCTTAACGACGGTACATATACTCTCCACGAGGTATCGGCTCCTAACGGATACGAGGTGACCACAGACATCACATTCACCATCAAGGACGGCGTTGTAACAGGTACTGAAGTAACAAGCAGCACAGTTACGATGATCGACGAGATGACAACATCGGATATCGCTATCAGCAAGAAGAGCACAGTCGGCGACGAGCTCGAGGGCGCTGAGCTTACCCTCACAGGTACAGACAGCAGAGGCAATGAAGTGGTATTCGACATCACAAAGGTCGAGCTCGGCACAGGCGCTAAGCTTGTATCGACCGAGAACGGCAAGGAGCTCACATGGACATCGGGCACGACCTCAACTCTCGTTAAGGATCTCCCGAACGGAACATATACGCTCCACGAGGTAGCAGCTCCGAGCGGCTATGTAGTAGCAACCGACATCACGTTCACGATTGAGAACGGTACGGTAACAGGCGAGGTCGGAATCGACGGCACAACAGTAACGATGATAGACGATATGGTCGTTACGACAACGTCCACGACAACAACTTCAACGACAACAACTACTACAACTACAGCTGCGACGACAACAACAGCTACCACGACAGCATCCAAGACGTCCAATCCTCAGACAGGCGTTGCAGGCGCAGGCATACCGCTCGCAGTGATACTCACAGCAGCAGGCGTAGCGTTCGCAGTACGCAGAAAGAGAGAGGACGAAGAGTAATTGAATAGCATACTGCGAGAGCAGTGATATTCTCCCTCCTCCTGATTATTCAGGAGGAGGGTTTCTTTATGTTCGGATTTGGGATTGTGTAGGGGCGGCGTTCCGCCGCCCGCTTTTCTCACGCGATTGCCTGCGGTGACACATTGTAGGGGCGCCCTTCGGGCGTCCGCAACTTACGTCACATTTTCGCCTAATACTTTTTATTATCGGAATTCATTGTTGTCCGCAAGGATGCGAGGGGGAACTTCGGTCGGGGGAAAGAAAAAAACTGGAACAAAAGTCGACACTTTCCCCCTGCCTACGTTCCCCCTCGCGCTCCCCTTCCTCTCCTCCCCCCCATTTGTCGACTTTTGCTATTTCTTCGTCGTCCTTCGACGGCTGGCTTTGAAATAAAAACGGCATAGTTTTTGATTTTTCTATCCACCGAAAGCAGACTTAGCCTTTTGGACAGGGTAAGCGAGCGAAGCGAGCGGGCTCGTAGTTCGGGGTTCGGGGGACTATGTCCCCCGACGGGTCAAGGGCAGAGCCCTTGCGGATTCCAAAGGCAGAGCCTTTGGCTTGACAATTAATGCGTAATGTTGTATAATTTGATTAAAGTAAACTTGATTGGGGATAGGCAATATGACCGAATATCTCACAGCGTATATGAAGTCCGCGGAGGAGCGGCTCGGGAAGTGCTCGACGCTGACGGAATGGCAGAAGCTCTTCGACGAGCACAAGGATAAAATAGCCTTTATGCAGCACGAGCGCATAGTCCACTTCCTTGTGACGATGATGTTCGCGCTGATACTGACGATACTGATATGCACGCTGCTGTTCACGCAGAATCTCGCGGTGCTGGTGCTGGTGACGATAATGGTGGTGCTCATCGTGTTCTACATAAAGCACTACTACTTCCTCGAAAACACCGTGCAGAAGATGTACAAGGTCTACGACGCGATGCTTGCCAAGAAAGAGGAGCTTTCGGGGAGCGCGGAATGACGAAGAAGGAGATAACGGCACTTGCGGTCGCGGAGCTGGAAAAGCTCTACCCCGATGTGGAGTGCTCGCTTGAATATGCCAAGCCCTACGAGCTGCTTATCGCGACGCGGCTCGCGGCGCAGTGTACGGACGCGCGGGTCAATATCGTGACGCGCGACCTCTTCGTGAAGTACCCGACACTCGAAGCCTTCGCGGGAGCCGACCTCGCGGAGCTCGAACAGGACGTCAAGCCCTGCGGCTTCTACCGCACGAAGGCGAAGAGCATAATCGAAATGACGCAGGCGCTGCTCAGGGACTTCGGCGGCGTTGTACCTGACACAATGGAGGAGCTCCTCTCGCTGTCGGGAGTGGGACGCAAGACCGCCAATCTCATACTTGGCGACGTCTACGGCAAGCCCGCGGTCGTGACCGACACCCACTGCATACGCATAACGGGCAGGCTCGGGCTGACGAAGAACACCGAGCCCGCGAAGGTCGAGGCAGACCTGCGCAAGCTGCTGCCGCCCGAGGTGAGCAACCACTTCTGCCACCAGACGGTGCAGTTCGGGCGGGACATCTGCCGCGCGAGAAGTCCGAAGTGTGGGGAGTGCCCGCTGAATTATTTTTGCAGGGACTACGCAAAGAAGAAGTAGGAGGCGGACTATGTCGCATAAAAAGAAGGCTTGGCAGACTCTGACCGCAAGCGGAGATGTACCCAAGCGCAGGATGCACTCATCTGACGCAGTACAGCTCGGCGGGGACGCCGAATGTCACTACTACTGGGATAACGGCGTGCTCTACTTCTCGGAGAGAGGCTCGTCTTATGCAGTGACAAAATGTGATTCCCCGAATAAAGCGGAGCGTTATGTGAAAAGTCAGCATAAAAAGAAATAACAGCACGACTGCACGATGAATGGAGATTTAATATGGATATTGACGAATACAACCTGCTCACCGAGGAAAACGCATCGATCCCGAAGTATGCGCCGAATCCCGCACACCGCATCAATCGCGTGTACTACACCGACAAAGACGAGGTCATCATCGTCGGCATTGCGGACAACAACTTCATCTTCTGGCTCTCGGTCACGGGGCGCGAAGACAGAAAAACGAATATGAAGATATTCGACCACATCAACAGTATCGAGCCGACGATCTTCGGGAGCTTCAGCAAGGTAATCGACAAGACGAAGTATTCGTATGAGAAGGCAAAGAGTTTCTACTACGCCGACTTCACGCAGGGCGGCTGGATACCCGAGCACTACCGCGAGATAAAGGAGCTCTGCAAGGCTCGCGAGGCAGGAGGCAAATACCTGCAGTTTATGAGGAACTACCTCAATTTCCTGCAATCCTCGGGTCCCGACAACGTCAAGAACTACGAGAGCAGGAAGGCTGTAATAGAGCTGATAAAGAGGGAGCGCTATCTGCTTCTTTCCGACAGCAGCGCCGTCAGGAAGCTTTACAGGGAGCTCGAAAAATGCGGCTCGAATCTGTACAACCGATATATGGACGAGATACACTGACAATACAATATTATACGAAATGGAGGAAACGCTATGTTATTCAATTTTCAGCTCAGCACCCCGAAGGAGGGGCTCGTTGACATCACCGCCGAGGTCACGGAGGCTATCTCCGAGAGCGGCGTGAACGAGGGTATCTGCGTGGTATTCTGTCCGCACACGACTGCGGCTATCACGATAAACGAGAACGCCGACCCCGACGTCAAGACCGACTTCATCGCGGGCTTCGACCGCTCCTTCCCCGAGCGTGCCGCCTTCCGCCACGCGGAGGGCAACTCCGACGCGCACATCAAGTCGTCGGCAGTGGGCGCGAGCGAGACTATCATCGTCACCGCGGGACGTCCGCTCCTCGGAACGTGGCAGGGCGTTTACTTCTGCGAGTTTGACGGTCCGCGCAACAGGAAATTCTACGTAAAGGTTATAGGTGACTGGAAATGACGGACGAAGTAAAAAAGCTCGCCGAGATAGTGGCTATCTCGGACAGGATAGTATTTTTCGGAGGCGCGGGCGTCTCCACCGAGAGCGGCATACCCGACTTCCGCAGCGTTGACGGTCTGTACAGCCAGCAGTGGGATTACCCGCCCGAGACGATACTCAGTCACACCTTCTTCGAGAAGAAGACGGAGGAGTTCTACCGCTTCTACCGCGCGAAGATGAACTGTCTCAATGCGAAGCCGAATCCCGCGCACCTCAAGCTTGCGGAGCTCGAGGAGAAGGGCAACCTCTACGCCATCGTGACGCAGAACATCGACGGTCTGCACCAGATAGCGGGCAGCAAGCGCGTGTACGAGCTCCACGGGAGCATACACCGCAACAACTGTATGAAGTGCGGCAAATTCTACGGACCCGAGTACATCTTCGGGGGCGAGGGCGTGCCCAAGTGCGAGTGCGGAGGCATCATCAAGCCCGACGTCGTGCTGTACGAGGAGGGGCTCGACAACGCCGTTATTGACGGAGCAATCGCGGCGATAAGCTCGTGCGACACCCTCATCATCGGAGGCACGTCGCTGAACGTCTATCCCGCGGCGGGACTTATCCGCTATTTCAGGGGAAATTCGCTGATCATCATCAATAAGTCGCCGACGCAGTACGACAGCAACGCCGACCTGCTGATATGCGAGAACATCGGCGAGGTCTTCTCTCAGATATAAGATTAAACTATTGATTATTTAATTAAAGAATCAAGCCGTCCTTGTGCAGAACATACACAAGAACGGCTTTTTTGTTGTCCGTATCTACGAAAATTGTGACAGATATGAAAACTTTTCCGAAAATGATTGATTATCTACAATTATTGAAGTATAATTAAAGTACAAATTAATCTTTTTGGAGGGATAATTAAGATGAACAGGAGTTTTTTCAGAAAGGCAAGCGCGGTCGCAATGAGCGCGGCTATGGCTGTGAACGGCACGGTTTTCGGCTTCGCTGCGGGCTCGGCTGTAAGATTCACAGCTGACGCTGCCGATGCTGCCAAGTTCGAGTTCGAGGACGCGACTGTAACAGGCAAGACTGCTCCCGACACGGACTCCGCTGCCAGCGGCGGAAGCGTCCTCTATATGAAGGACGACGGCGTCATCGAGATGGAATTCGAGGTCGCCTCAGCAGGTATGTATGACCTCATCATCTATGCGCACGGCGTGGGCGGCTCCAAGCAGCAGGACCTCTACATCAACGACGCTTCACAGGGCTCGCTCTCCATTCCCGAGGGCGACACCTACCAGCCTATCAAGTCCGCAGTCAAGCTCAATGCGGGCAAGAATACGCTGAAGATAAAGTCCTCGTGGGGCTGGACGATGTTCGACTACTTCACCGTCGGTACTACTGTTCTGCCCGACATCACGGCGTCGCAGAGCACACCCTGCGACCCGCTCGCTACCAAGGAGGCTCAGAGCCTTATGGCTTACCTCAACAGCGTGTACGGCAAAAACGTGCTCTCGGGTCAGCAGGAGATATACAGCTCGGGTCACGGCGGAAACTTTGAGGTCGAGTTCGACTACCTCAAGGAAACGACGGGCAAGCTCCCCGCAGTACGCGGATTCGACTTCCTCAACGAGGCGAATATCCTCTACGGCAGCGAGGACAAGACCACTGACCGCATCATCGACTGGGTAAACAACAAGAACGGTATCGCTACCGCTTCATGGCACCTCACAGTGCCCAAGAACTTCGCAAGCTACAGCGTCGGCGACAAGATAGACTGGGGCTCGGCTACTTACTCCTGCACATGGGACGACGCTAAGACCAAGAATACCGCGACCGACTTCAACACCGCGAACGTCCTCAAGGAAGGCACCAAGGAGAACGAATACTACATGGCTTGCCTCAAGGAGCTCGCGACCTACCTCAAGAAGATACAGGACGCCGATGTTCCGCTCATTTTCCGTCCCCTCCACGAGGCTGAAGGCGGCGGCGGAGAGACAGGCTCATGGTTCTGGTGGGGAGCTTCGGGCTCTGAGGTCTACAAGGGCATCTGGAAGCTCACGTATGAGACCCTCACCGAGGACTACGGTCTCCACAACATAATCTGGGAGTGGAACAGTTACAACTTCGACACCTCCGCCAACTGGTACCCCGGCGACGACTACGTTGACATCATCGGCTACGACAAGTACAGCTGTGTCAAGTACCTCGCCGAGAACAACTGGCAGGCTTCATACGTACACGACGACGGCTCATACTCCTCGACCTTCTACGGCATCATGGAGAAGTACGACAGCAAGAAGATGGTAGCTCTCGCCGAGAACGACAGCTTCTCGACAGTCGGCAACCTCACCGAGGACAAGGCAGGCTGGCTCTACTTCTGCACATGGTACGACGGCGGCGGACAGACGGACTTCCTCTCCGACCCGATATTCAACACCAAGGAAGACACTATCGAGATGTATCAGAGCGACTACTGCATTACTCTCGACGAGCTTCCCGCCGACCTCTACGAGAACGGCACTGACCCCGACCCGTCAACCACTACCGCCACAAAGGCAACGACAACTACAGTCAGTACTGCTACTGCGACTACTACTACCACTTCCGACGCTTTTACTTTCAAGGTAATGAAGCAGTCGGTAGAGCTCCCCAAGGGCAGCAAGGCGGGCTGCTGGCTCCAGGCTGAGATAAAGGGCGCGAAAAAGGCGTCTATCGGCGGTGCGCTCGGATTCGGCACATCTGCCGACGACTGGACGAACATCGAGTGGAAGGAAGATGCTGTTGGGGGCGAGATAATTCTCAGAATGCCCCTCGACGATATCCCCGAGAATATCACGTCTGCCGAGTTCCAGATATGGTGGTCGAACGTGTGGGACGCTGAGAAGGAGGTCGCTGTTGACCAGCCCTGCGAGATAATTGACCTCAGTGTTATCACTGATGTTATCCCCGTTTCTTCGACTACTACGACAGAGACCACAACAACGGCTTCATCCGTAAGCACAACTACCACATCTGCCGAGGCTGCGGAGGCAACTCTCCTCGGCGACGCAAACCTCGACGAAAAGGTAACGGTTGCGGACGCTGTGGCGATACTCCAGTCCATCGCAAACAATGACAAGTACGCGCTGAAGCCGCAGGGCAAGGCTAATGCCGACTGCTTCGACGTCGGTGACGGCATAACTGCGAACGACGCTCTTGCGATACAGAGACTTGACGCAGGCGCGATAACAAAGCTTCCCGATTCATCTAAGTAAATGAAAAGGACTCCCATCGGGAGTCCTTTTTGTTGCGGTTGTGGGACGTCGAGGACGCCGTCCCACAGCGGGTCGAGGGCAGAGCCCTCGCGGAGTCCGGAGGCAGAGCCTTGGGTTAAAAGTTCGAGCCGTTCCAGCCCCAGTTTTCAGTTTCGGAGTATTTGATGTATATCCTGTTCATCGGTATGCTGAGCTGATGGTTGAGGATATCGCAGATACGTGCGGTGAGGTCATTGTAGGCAGAAGCGGTAGCTCCGCCGAGGATAGCGACGCTGACCATAGCTGCGGGCGAGCCGTCACCGTCGAAATAGAGCGTGTAGCTGGGCTGTATGCCCACCATGAGCCATGTTTCGGTCTTGCCGGGGATAGCGGTGATAGCCTGACCGAGGGCGGATTTCAGCGCGACCTCAGCCTCCTTGCTTACCATAACATTAGTTTTTACATCGATTAGCGGCATAATAATACCTCCTTATTTTTTCTTGTTTTTATTGTAGATTATCGCAAGTCCCTTGATGAGAAGGTCCTTGTCGAGAATTACGTCCTTCTTGCAGAGCGGCACTACGACCTCGGCGAGTCCGCCCGTCGCGACTGCCGTGCACTTCTCGCCCATTTCCTCCTCAATGCGCTCGATTATGCCGTCGAGAGCGCAGGCGTTGGAGTAGAGCGAGCCGCTCTTCATACAGTCGATGGTGTTGCGTCCGATGATATTGGGCGGGAGCTCGAAGTCTATCTTCGGGAGCTGAGCCGTGCGGTTGATGAGAGCCTCGGTGGAGACGCCCATACCCGTGAATATGAGACCGCCGAGGTAGTTCTTGCTGCTGTCGACTACCGATACCGTCGTAGCCGTACCCATATCAATAATGATGAGGGGAGTGGGGTACTCGTTTATCGCGGCGACTGCGTCCACGGCTTGGTCGCTTCCGAGCTGGCGGGGATTGTCGATGAGGATGTTCAGACCCGTCTTCACACCGGGACCCGCCATCATCACCTCGACGCCGAAGAGCTTGCGGATAGCTTCCTTGACCGTGTTTGTAACAGACGGAACTACCGACGACATTATGGCGTCGTGGATATCGGCGCAGCGGAAGTCGTTCATTTCGAGGATATTGCGGATAAGCACGGCGTATTCGGCAGCGGTGGCGTTGTGGTTGGTGGAGATGCGCTCGAAGACGAGGATCTCGCCGTCGGCGTCAACGCAGCCGAAGACGATATTGGTGTTGCCTATATCAACTGCTAAAAGCATATTTTACCTCCTATGGTAATTACTGTAAACATATTATACCACATAGCGATGAAAAAATCTACATTTTTTTGTAAATTCAGCGGGGAGCCGCGAATTCAGAACTCAGAGCTCAGAGCTCAGTGTAGGGGCGGCGTTCCGCCGCCCGCCAATATACCGCAAAAACCTGCGGCGATCAATTGTAGGGACGACCATTGGTCGTCCGTGGGTGACGGAGAATTTGCGGACGCGCAATGCGCGTCCCTACATCTTAGCTCTTAGCTCTCCGAACCGCGCCACTTGCTATTTTTGTAATTATATGATATAATGGATAAAACCACACACAGGAGGCTCCTATGGAAAAAATCCGACCCGCGGCTACCGCGGATGTGTCACGTATCGCCGAGATAATGGTATTCAACTACCGCGTGAACTTCTACCCGCACTTTCTGAACGACCCGTTCTACTTCGGCGAGCTGAACGTGCTCGACACAGCGCGGGAGCTCGCGGAGGATCTCGGCGGGGTGTACGTCTACGACGACGGAATAATCAAGGGCTTTATCCGCGTCGAGGGCAGGCTGCTGGAGAAGCTCTACGTCGAGCCGCAGTTCCAGAGCCACGGCGTGGGAGCAGAGCTCCTCGCGTTCGCGACCGACGTACTCGGCGCAGACCACCTCTGGGCGCTCGAATACAACAAGCGCGGGCAGGCATTTTACAAGCGGCACGGCTTCGAGCTTACAGGCGAGAAGATGATAGAGGACGAGTGGGTCCCGCTGCTGAAAATGGAGCTCAGGAGGCAGCAATGAGGATAGAGCACATAGCGGTGTACGTCCGCGATTTAGAGGTCGCGAGAGCCTTCTTTGAGAAGTATTTCCGCGCCGAGTCTGGCGCTATGTACCACAACCCTCGGACGGGCTTCCGCTCATATTTTCTCAGCTTTGAAGGCGGCGCGAGGCTGGAGCTTATGTCCCGCCCTGAGGTCACGGACGGCAGAGCTGACCCGTTCGGGTGCGGCTATGCTCACATAGCCATCAGCCTCGGGAGCACCGAGGCTGTCAACGAGCTGACCGACAGGCTGAGAGCCGACGGCTACAAGATAATAAGCGAGCCGCGCACAACAGGCGACGGCTATTACGAGAGTTCGGTTGCCGACAGCGAGGGCAACATCATAGAGCTTACCATATAGGAGGGATTCCAATGCTTACAGGAAAGACAGTGCTGCTCGGAGTTTCGAGCTCCATAGCAGCGTACAAGATATGCAACCTCGCGAGAATGCTGACGAAGCTCGGCGCGGACGTCCACGTCGCGATGACGGAGAACGCGCAGAATTTCGTCCACCCGCTGACATTCGAGACGCTCACTCAGCACAAGTGCCTGATAGACACCTTCGACCGCAATTTCGAGTACAGCGTCGAGCACGTGTCGATAGCGAAGAAGGCGGACGTCGTGATGATAGCTCCCGCGACCGCTAACGTCATCGGCAAGATAGCGAACGGGATAGCGGACGATATGCTCACCACGACAGTTATGGCGTGCACCTGCAAAAAAATCATCGCACCTGCGATGAATCACAATATGTTTCACAACCCGATAGTACAGGAGAACATCGAGAAGCTCCGCCGCCACGGGTATGAGATGATCGAGCCCGTGAAGGGAATGCTCGCGAACCGCGACATTGGCGACGGCAAGCTCCCCGACGAGGAGACGCTGCTCGAATACATCGTCCGCGAGGCTGCGTTTGAGAAAGACCTCGCGGGGAAGAAGATACTCGTAACTGCGGGAGCCACCCGCGAGAGCATCGACCCCGTCCGCTTCATCACCAACCATTCGAGCGGAAAAATGGGCTTTGCGATAGCGCGCGCGGCAATGCTGAGAGGTGCTGATGTTACCGTAGTAGCGGCGCACACCGACGTCGAGCCGCCCATGTTCGTGAACGTGGTGAAGGTGCAGTCCGCGGAGGATATGTTCAATGCGGTGAAGGAGCATCTCGGCGAAAGCGACATCGTGATAAAGGCGGCGGCGGTCGCGGACTACACGCCCGTGACGGTCGCGGACAACAAGATAAAGAAGTCGGACGGCGATATGGTCATTGAGCTCAAACGCACCACCGATATCCTTAAATATATCGGCGAGCACAAGCGCGTGGGACAGGTTGTCTGCGGCTTCTCAATGGAGACCGAGAACGTCATCGAGAACTCGCGAAAGAAGCTGACGAAGAAGAACTGCGATATGATATGCGCGAACTCGATAAAACGCGCGGGAGCAGGCTTCGGCACAGACACCAATGTCATCACGATGATAACTCCCGACGGCGACGAGGAGCTGGAACTGATGAGCAAATTCGACGCAGCGAACATCATTCTCACCAAGCTGGCGGGACTGAAATAATGTAGGGGCGCATTACAGCAAAGCTGCATATAGCATCACAATCCAAATCAAAGATTTGGTGTGCTGCTTATCCGTGCGCCCGCAAATTAGCAAACGATTTGCGGAAACGTGATGTAGGGGCGGCGTCCCGCCGCCCGCAATACACCGTCAAAACCACGGCTTCATTCTGTAGGGGACGGCGTCCTCGACGTCCCATCATTACACCGCAGAATTAACGGCAACATACCGCAAAAATAACGGCTACATTCTGTAGGGACGCGCATTGCGCGTCCGCAAATTCTTCGTAAATCGACGGACGACCGATGGTCGTCCCTACAATTGGTAAGGCACGCGGAGATAAGGCAGACGTTCTTGTCAGTAAGCAGGTTTACGAGCGACCGCGCGAATCGCCCGCGGGGACTCCCCGCCGCCACTACATAAAAACGAAAAGCACTCCCTCGGGAGTGCTTTTTTTATGTATGGATCAGAACTTCAACTTACTGCGGAGGTAATCGACAGCAGCTTTTTCGCTTGAGAAGGTCTTTCTCTGGCTGATCTTATCTCTGTTGCGGAGCGCTACAAAGTAACTTTTGCCATTCGACCATATGTCCCACCCGCATTCGCTGTCAAAGAGACCATAAGATTTTCCTGTTTTTCTGATGTGCTCAATAAGCCCATCGACCGTCGTTATCTGTTCGGGCTTGGGCGGAATTACCTTCTTCTTCGGGCTCTGCTTCGGCTTCTTCTTATGTGACATATTCACACCTCCAATGAGGAAAGCGCAGTTTATTTGCTGTATTTCGGCTCGCAGGTGAGGTTTATGCCGAGACGCTTGAAGATACGCTCATCGACGGGCGAGAGTATAACGGTGGAGTGAACCTCGCAGCCGCGCAGCTTGGATATCTGCTGCATAGCCTTCTCGGCGTTCTCGTCGGTGGTAGCGCATATCGAGAGCGCGAGGAGCGTCTCGTCGGTATGTATTCTCGGGTTGTTGTTGCCGAGGTGGTTGACCTTCAGATCCATAATGGGCTCGATAACGTGGGGCGACATCAGCAGGATATCGTCGTCGATTCCCGCGAAGTGCTTCAGCGCGTTGAGCAGCAGAGCCGATACCGCGCCGAGCAGCTCGGACGTCCTGCCCGTGAGGATAGTGCCGTCGGGGAGCTCCATAGCCGCCGCGGGAGCGCCTGTAGCCTCCTCCTTGGCGAGATCCGCAGCAACGACCTTTCTGTCCTCGGTAGTGACATTAGCCTGCTTCATCAGGAGTTCGAGCTTCATTACCTCCTCCTCGGAGATAAGACCCTTTCTCCTGTCGCAGAGGGCGGTATAGTAGCGGCGGATGACCTCGTCGCAGGCAGCCTTGCAGGTGACCTCGTCGTCGATGATGCAGTTGCCCGCCATATTAACGCCCATATCGGTCGGCGACTTATAGGGCGACTGACCGAGAATCTTCTCGAACATCGCATTGAGCACGGGGAAAATTTCTACGTCGCGGTTGTAGTTGACGGTGGTCTTGCCGTAAGCCTCAAGGTGGAAGGGGTCTATCATATTGACGTCGTTGAGGTCGGCGGTAGCAGCCTCGTAGGCGATATTTACGGGGTGACGGAGGGGAAGGTTCCATATCGGGAAGGTCTCGAACTTCGCATAGCCTGCGTCTCTGCCGCGCTTGTGCTCGTGGTAGAGCTGTGACAGGCAGGTCGCCATCTTGCCGCTTCCCGGACCGGGAGCTGTAATGACAACGAGGCGGCGCGAGGTCTCGATGTAGTCGTTCCTGCCGTAGCCCTCGTCGCTGATTATCTGCTGGAGGTTTGAGGGATAGCCCTTGATGCTGTAGTGGTGGTACACCTTCACACCGAGAGCCTCGAGCCTGCTCTGGAAGGCGATAGCGGTGGGCTGGTTGTCGTAGCGCGTGAGCACTACGCTGCTGACATAGAGTCCGATCTTGGTGAAGACGTTGTAGAGACGTATAACATCGACGTCGTAGGTAATGCCGAGGTCGCCGCGCACCTTGTTCTTCTCGATGTCATCGGAGTTGATGACAATGACTATCTCAGCCTCGTCCTTGAGCTGGAGCAGCATCTGGAGCTTACTGTCGGGCTTGAAGCCGGGCAGCACGCGGGAGGCGTGGAAGTCGTCGAAGAGCTTGCCGCCGAATTCGAGGTAGAGCTTATCGCCGAACTGGTCGATACGCTGGCGGATGTGCTCGGACTGCATTTTCAGGTATTTTTCGTTGTCAAAGCCAATTTTGAGATCGGACATAGAATTCTCCTCCATAAAAAACAATACATTATTATTATAAGACATAACTTATCAAAAATCAATAAGAAACAACTATTTTTTTCACTTAACGAAAAAATACCGCAGTTCCGAAACGGCAGCTGCGGTATTATCATTATTTCAGATTCGGCTCAAGACCTGCGAGCTCGCAGAGGGTCTTGTAGGACGACATCATCGAGCTGCTGCCCGAGATGAAGTCCGAGCTCGTTATCGTGCCCGTGTAGCTGCCGTCCACGAAGACGTAGCAGTCCGAGCCTTCGCCCGTTGAAACGAGGTCTACCTTCGACTCCTCGCCGTCGCTGAACACGTACCTTGCAGAGAGCACGGGGTCGGAGAGCTTCGGCTCGGCTTCCACGTCGGCATCGGTGATACTGATGTACGAGAAGCTGTTGTAGAAGGCGGTGAACATATCCATTATCTCAGCCTTGCTGAGGTCAACAGCCGTGCCGCGGCACTCAGCCGTACCCGCTGTTGCGTCGAGTGTGAAGGTGTCCTCAGCCTCGGCGCAGCTGAACTCAAACCCGGTTATCCTGTACATATTCGCGCTCTCGACGTTCTGCATTATGATGTCGTAGATGTCATAGTCGATGAAGTCGAGGTCGCTGGAGTAGAACAGCCCGACGATATCCGTATCCTTGATGAGGACGTGGGTCATACTCGATGCATCGCGCCCGTAGTGGCTGAGCAGGAGCGTGTGCGCCTTGCCGTCGGTATCTGTTACGGTGAGCTCCGCATACGGGTCATCGAGTCCGTACTTCGAGAGGTCGGTGACATTCTCTTCAAGCAGCTGCGACGCCGTAAGACGTGTCAGCACCGTCACCATCGTCGAGGGACGCGTCTGATTGACCGTGAGGAGCTTATACTTCTCGGGGAGCTCCCACAGTCCCGTTGAGGAATTGCGTGTGAGCTCGAAGGCGGTCTTTCCGCCGCGCTTTACGGTTATGCCCGCTATCTCCTCGGCGGAGCAGGGGATAATGCTGCTGTCGATGAGGTCGAACCTCGTAGTGAGCAGCGATGTGATCTCCGCGGATTCAACGGCATATATCTTGTTCCTGCCCTCGACCATTGCGTAGTAGTAGCTGCCCGTAGGGCTTGCGTCGCCGATATACAGCGTATAGTCCTGATTACCGTCGCTTACGGTGACGGTGTACGGCTCGTTGAGCCCGTACTTCTCCTTGCTCTGGTTGTCGGCTTCACCGTAGTTGGTATCGGCTGTGAGGTCGCATATGGTCGTGCATATCAGCTGAGCCTTTGTCTGCGCGACGCTGAAGGTGTTGCCCGAATCGGAGGCGTTCACCCACTTGTCGCCGTCGAGCCTCAGCACGTAGTCGCCCTCGGTGCCGTTTATCTCTATCATACCGATACTGTCGGAGTCGATATCGAAGAGCTGGTTCTCCGCGAGCTCCTTCGACTGCTTCTCATTGTCCTTTTTATCGCTGTTCTGAACGTAGAGGAAGGCTCCTGCCGAGATAGCTGCCGCAGAGACGAGACTTATGACTGCGATGATACCTTTTCTCATTAAGCATATCTCCTTTTCAGCCATACTGCGAGACCCGCGATGAGGAACACCGCAGGGATGATGAAGAACAGCTTGATAGTGCGCGAGGCGTCGTTCGTGTCCTTGAAGGTGAGCGTGTCGTAGGAGTTCGACTTCGCGCCAATGCCCATATCAATGTCGCTGTTGTAGAGCCATGTATTCGAGAAGAGCGTGAGCATTCTCGTACCCGTGGTAGCCATTGTCCATCTGTCGTTGCTGATGGCGTCGTCCGAGCCGATGAGGTAGAGCTTTGCGCCCGTCTGCTTGTTGTAGGAGTAGTAGCCGAACACGAGCGGCGAATTTGAGAGGTCAGCCGCGACTTCTGCCGTATCGTCGTCACCGCCCATAGGCGTGCTGACTGTTGTATACGAATTGCTGTCCTGCTCAAGGGTGAGGTTCTCGATTATGGAGTATTTCTCCATCTGCTCGCCCGAGTAGGAGATCTCGAAGAAGCTTCTGGTATTCGACACATAGGGGTAGATGCCCGCATCGCTGTCCTGAAGCTTGGTGTTGAGGTCGGTGGTGAGGTCCTCGGTAGCATCAGCGCTGGGGTAGGGGTAGGATACCTTGATGAACTTCTCGAGTATCTTGTCGCGGGCAGCAATGACAGCGGTGTCGTCCTGAGTAGCGTATATCATATCCTCGGTGAGGACGTTGCTCGCGAGGACAACATTTGCCTGAAGCATAGTGCTTCTCTCGGAAACGGTATTATAGTGCATACCGAGCTGGAACACCGCAAGGAGCTTCTCGATGTTGGTGAATCTGCCCTTTGTATCGCAGGGCGGGATTATCATTGATATAGCACCGCCGTTATCAACGTAAGCCTTGAGCTTGTTGAAGTCGGAGTCGGTGATATCCCTTTCGGGGGCAATGAGGTAAACTATTGCCGTATTTGAGGGTATAGCCTCGACAGTGTTGAGGTCGAGCTCTTCAACGCTGTAGTTATCGGTCTTGATAGCGTCGGCGTAGTTGGAATAGTCCGCGAGGGACTTGCTGCTGTAGCCCTTGAGGAAGTAAACCGTCGGGAGGCTTCCGCTCGTGCACAGCTCAATAGCGCCCGCGATGAGCTCCTCGCCCTCGTACATAAGGATGTCGTTGGAGTCGGTGGGGAAGCAGCGTATGAATGATACCTTCTTTGTGACGTCGCCGCACTTGATGAAGATATCGGCGGGATTGACGCTGAGAGTGCCTGTCGGGTCGAGGCTCTTAGCCATTTCAACGTCCTCGTTCGGGTCGAAGCAGGTGAGCGTGATGTTGTCGCGCTTTTCGAGCTCGGTGAGCGTGTGGTAGAGCGGCAGGTACTTGGGCACCTCCTGTAAGTCGTTGAGCTGCGAGAGGAAGTACACGTCTATCTGCTTGTCCGAGGTGTCATCAAGGAGCTGTCTTGTTATCGGGTTGAGCGTGTACTGACCCGTCGGCGTCATATCGAACACCTTGTCCTTGTATGCGAATATCATATTTATAGGTATGAATATCAGCAGTATGAGTATCGCGAGCACGATAGCGAACGCGCCCGAGAAGTCGAATTTTTTCTTTTCCATATCAGCTTACCCCCTTTTCCAGCGTCTTCTCTCGATGGCGATATAGTTCCACGAGAGGCAGATGATGATAGCCGAGGCGAAGAATACGAGGTCGGAGAGCCTGATGAAGCCCTGCGAGAAGTAAGCGAATCTCGGCTGAGCCGCGAAGGCATAGAGGAATGCCTGGAGCTTCGGGTACTGCATGATGAAGTCCGTGCGCGAGAAGTCGTCGATGAAGAGGAAGACGAACATTATTATCTCACCGATAACGGCGGCGATAATGGAGTTCTCGGTGAAGCTCGAAACGAGCTGACCCACGGCAATGAACATCGCGCCCCACGCGAAGAAGCCGATGTAGGCGCATATGAGCTGATTCATAACGAGCGTGCCGTGGAGGTAGGTGAATATCGGGTAAATAGCCGAGCCTGCTATCATAAAGAGGAAGACAGTCAGGTTGGCGAGGTACTTGCCGAGGATTATCTGTATCACGCTGACGGGCGAGGTCATAAGGAGCACCTCAGTGCCGAACTTGCGCTCGTCGGCGAACGTCCTCATCGTGAGAATGGGTATGAGGAAAATGAAGAAGAAAATGACATTGTAGAAGATGTCGGGGAAGGTGAACTGGAGTACGGGGTTGTCGAGGTTGCCGAGGGCGTTGTTGAACATCAGTGTGAACAGGAACATAAACAGCGCCGTGATGACATACGCGAAGGGCGTATAGAAGAACGACTGGAGCTCCTTCTTATAAACGGAAAACATTATTCATCGCCCTCCTTTTTCTCTTCGTTGTCGGACTCTCCGTCCGCTTCCGCGGAAACGGGCTCTATCTCGTCGAGCAGCTCGAGCAGACCGTTCTTTTCGTCGGATTTGTTTATCATATCCACGAATACAGCCTCAAGGTCGGGCTTTTCGGTGTATATCTCGGATATCTGTATGCCGTGCGAGATGAGCTCGGACATTATCTTGTTCTTGGTATCGTCGCCCGCGCCGTCCTTCAGCTTGACAGCGAAGGCGAAGAAGTCGTTGCCCTCGGCGTCTATGGAGGCTATCTCCTGCACGCCGTCGGTGAGCTCGATGATGTTGGAGGTCTTTGCGCGGTCGCCCTTTACCTTGATGTGGAGTGTGAGGCTTCCGCCGAGCTTCTTCTCGAGGTTCTCGATGGTGTCGATAGCCTTGATATCACCCTTGTTAATGATGACTACCCTGTCACATACAGCGCTGACCTCGGAGAGGATATGCGAGCTGAAAATGACGGAGTGCTCTTTCTTTAAGTCCTTGATGATGTTTCTTACCTCGATGACCTGATTCGGGTCGAGACCGACGGTCGGCTCGTCGAGGATAAGGAACTTCGGGTTGCCGAGCAGAGCCTGCGCGAAGCCGACACGCTGCTTGTAGCCCTTGGACAGGTTCTTGATGAGCTTGTGCTGAACGTCCTCTATCTTGAGGAGTTTCATCACGCGCTCTATCTCGCCGCTGCGCTCGGAAGAGCGTATACGTTTGAGACCCGCGCAGAAGGAAAGGTACTCCGTCACGCGCATATCGGGGTAAACGGGCGGTATCTCGGGGAGGTAGCCGATGTTCTTCTTGGCGGCTACGGGCTCCTTTGAGATGTCGCTGCCGAAGATAGTGACCGTGCCTGCTGTCATAGGCAGGTAGCCTGCTATCATATTCATGGTAGTGGATTTTCCCGCACCGTTGGGGCCGAGGAAACCGAGTATCTCATTATCGTTTATGGTGAAGCTGATATTGTTCACGGCGCGGTTGCTGCCGTAATACTTCGTGAGCTTTTCAATGGTGATCATGAGGTGCTCCTTTCTATAATAGTATAGAGATGGATAAGGGTATACTGTCACATCATACCTGCTTATTATTACAGAAGAGTGTGTAAAGCACGTGAATAAACAATGAATAAACCGTTAAATAAAGATGGGTACGGGGCGGCTGATTCGACGCAGAATCGAATGCTTGCGAGTATTAATAAAAATAATGATTTTATTAATTATCGGTTCATATATGCCGATTTGATGAATTTTTGCAGGTAGGCAAAATGTACAAAAAAGGCTTCGGTTATGTGTGCATTGCAACAAAAAAGCGAGGGGCAAAATGTGAAAACAATTCAAACTGTTGACACGCCCTGCAAAGTGGAATATAATTATTATGAAAATAGTTTGAGAATTGTGTGTTCGCTTCGTGAAGCGGCATACAGTGTACGAAGTATTTTCGTATACGTTCCCGCCCTGAGAGGACGGGGAAGGCTTTTTATCCATTTTTAAACCAAATTTTATGAGAGGGGTTAAAAAACAATGATAAGCAAAAAGAACAAGGCACTGTGTGCCGGCGTACTTGCTGCTGCAATGTCCGCTACATCTATCGTTCCTGCGTTTGCTTCAGCTGCTGAGAACAAGTATGCAACCGAGAACGGCGCAAACGAGTCCTATGCTAAGATGTTCGAGTCACTGTACGATGACGTTATCACAAACGGTGAGAAGAACGGCTATCTCAGCAAGAACAACAACGGTTCGGGTTCATTCGGTATCCCTTACCACGCAAAGGAAACTCTCTGCGTTGAGGCTCCCGACTACGGTCACGAGACAACATCTGAGGCTATGTCCTATATCGTATGGGTAACAGCAATGCACGATGTACTCGCTGACAAGGGCGTTATCAGCGGTTCTACAGGCGACCTCCAGAAGGGCTGGAAGACCCTCGAGGCTCTCATCCCCGGCTGGTCTGTAAATGCATACCAGGGTGAAAAGGGCGAGATCGACTACAGCTCACTCTGGAAGCTCGATAAGGTAAAGGCTGATACAACAACAGAAGAGCCCGAGCCTTCGGGATATCCCGCAAAGCAGAACGGCGTTGACGCTTACAACCCGATCTTCAAGGACTTCAAGTCGGCTTACGGCAGTGACAACGGTTACTACCTCATGCACTGGCTCGCTGACGTTGAGGACTGGTATAAGTTCGGCGGCGGCAAGGGCAAGTTCACATTCATCAATACATTCCAGCGCGGCGAGCAGGAGTCCTGCTTCGAGACAGTTCCTCAGGGCTGTATCGAAGAGCTCAAGTACGGTATGGCTGTAAATGATGCTCACTACAAGATGACAGGTATCAAGGCTGTTATCAACGGCTGGGAGAAGGAAGGCGCTATTGCTCCTCAGTACAGCTTCACAAACGCTCCCGACGCTGAGGATCGTGCTATCCAGGCTATCTACTTCGCAAGCATGAACGGTCTCAACTGCGGCGATATCACAGGTCTTGCTGCTAAGATGGGCGACCAGTGCCGTAACGATATGTTCGATAAGTATTATAAGGCTATCGGCTGCCAGAGCATCGACGCTAAGTCAGACAGCGAGTCTGCTTCGCACAGCTCTATCCAGTCTCAGCACTTCCTCATGGCTTGGTATACAGCTTGGGGCGGATCCACATTCCCGTGGTACGCTGAGAACAACCCGAGCGGAAACTACGACTGGGCATTCCAGATCGGCTGCTCGCACTCACATCAGTTCTATCAGAATCCTCTTGCTGCTTACGCTCTCGCTTATGACCCCGTAATGAGCAAGGAGATGAAGGCTTCCGACGCAGTTGCTGACTACAAGGAGTCCTTCAAGAGACAGATCGAGTTCTACCTCTGGCTCCAGTCCAAGGACGGCCCGTTCGCAGGCGGTTGTACAAACTCCAAGGGCGGTCAGTACAAGAAGTACGATTCAAGCGACCCGCTCTTCTACGATATGTGCTATGTTGAGCACCCCGTTTACGCTGACCCGGGTTCAAACCACTGGATCGGTAACCAGGTATGGTCAACTCAGCGTCTTGCAGAGCTCTACTACTACGTTAAGAAGAACGGCGATGCTACAGGCGGCGCTAAGGACTTCGGCGGACTCACACTTGAGGAAGCTCTCGAGACTCTCCTCACAAGATGGGTCAACTGGTTCGTTGAGAACACAGAGTTCGACAAGGCTGACGACGACGGAAACATCATGGCTTACGCTATTCCTTCAACACTCGACTGGAAGGGTACTCCCGCTACATGGAACGGCAAGTACGATGCAAAGGCTAACGACGGTCTTACATGTACTATCGGCGGTTACGGTCAGGGAGATATCGGATGCGTATCCTCACTCTGTAATACACTTATCTACTTCGCAGCTGCTAACGGCGTAAATGCTGATGCTGCTCAGACAGACGACAACACAGAGCTCGCTGCAAAGGGCCTCCGTCTTGCTAACAAGCTTATGAGTGCTCAGTGGAACATCGCTCGTGACGATATCGGTATCGCTTACGAGGATCACAACGATTCACTCGAGAGAATCTTCACTCAGGAAGTATTCATTCCTAAGGGATTCGACGGTGAGATGCCTGATGGTTCACCTATCAAGCCCGGCGTAACATTCTCTGACCTCCGTCAGTCCTACGCTGATGACGATATGTACAAGGAGTGCAAGGCTGTATTTGATAGTACAGGCGAGACTCACGAGTACACATACAAGCTCCACAGATTCTGGCATATGGGCGATGCTCTTATGACAACAGGTACAATGGCTCTCCTCTATCCTGAGGTAACACCTATCAACGGTGACGAGCCTCCGACGACAACAACATCTGCTACAACAACAGCTGATACAACTACGACCACCACAACAACAGGCGGCGACGAGGATACACTCTGGGGCGACGCTAACGTTGACGGCAAGGTAACAGTTGCTGATGCAACAGCTATCCTCCAGTCTATCGCAAACAAGGATAAGTATGCGCTCAAGGCTCAGGGTAAGATCAACGGCGACGTTGTTGACGGCGACGGTATCACATCCAAGGATGCTCTTGCTATCCAGATGATGGATGCAGGTCTCATCAAGCAGACAGACTTCCCGACAACATCTGCAAAGCTTGACGTGCTCAAGTAATCAATACTTACATTAAAAAGGAACGCTTCGGCGTTCCTTTTTATTTTGCGCGGTGTCCGCGCTGCCAGTTCGCGCAGTCGCTCGTAAACTCGCTTACCTAAATAAGCGGCAAGCTTATCGCCGCGAGACTTACTGACTGTAGGGGACGGCGTCCTCGACGCCCCACTCTGCGATTGCTTCCCGCCGAAAGCAGAGTAAGCCTTTTGTGCAGCGTGAGCGAGCGGTAACGTAGTTGGGTTCAAAGGGGCTGTGCCCCTTTGCAGGGTCTGGGGCGGCGCCCCAGCGGGTCAAGGGCAGAGCTCTTGCCGGGGCTGGGACAGAGTCCCGGCAGAGCCTCTGGCAATTTCGCGCAAAGCCCTTGCATTTTCCGCGCGGCTGTGATATAATATAATAGTATAGGTATGCCCATAGCATAGCATAGATTCGGCTTGAAGCGGCGTATTATACACGAAAAATCATCAAAAGGTGGCGAAAAATACAGTGATAAGAAGTATGACAGGCTACGGCAGAGCTCAGAAGATACTCAGCGGCAGGGACATACTCGTCGAGATACGCTCGGTGAACCACAGATACTACGAGTATTCCTCGCGCATCCCGCGCACGTACAGCTACATCGACGAGAAGCTGAAGGCTATGCTGAAAAGCGGCATTTCACGCGGCAAGGTCGAGGTCAATGTGACGATAAACAACATCGAAGGCAGAGACACCGTGGTCGCGCTGAACAAGGGGCTTGCAGAGGAGTACCTCCGCGTGCTGAAGGAGTTCGGCGAGGAGATAAACGACAAGTACGTTGACTGCGACGAGCTTGAGGACTACGTCGAGGACGACCTCACGCTCTCGAAGCTCATAAAGCTCCCCGACATCTTCACGATACAGAAGGCTCCCGACGACGAGGAGCAGGTGTGGAGCGATGTTGCCGAGGTCGCGGGCGAGGCACTTGCGAAGTTCGTGGCAATGCGCGAGACCGAGGGCGAGAAGCTCCGTGCGGACGTGCTCGACAAGGCTGAGGGCATACTCGGCATGGTCGCAAAGGTCGAGGAACAGTCGCCCAAGACGGTCGAGAACTACCGCGGCAAGCTCTACCAGAAGCTGACGGAGATACTCGAGGGCAAGGACATCGACCAGCAGCGCATACTCACAGAGGCGGCTATCTTCGCGGAGAAGGTCGCGGTCGATGAGGAGACGGTGCGCCTGCGCAGCCACATCTCACAGCTGAGGGATATGCTCGGCTCGGAGGAGGCAGTCGGACGCAAGCTCGACTTCATCGTGCAGGAGATGAACCGCGAGGTGAACACTATCGGCTCTAAGGCTCAGGACCTCAGCATCACGAAGGTAGTCGTGGATATGAAGGCTGAGATCGAGAAGATACGCGAGCAGATACAGAATATCGAGTAAGCCATGAAACTGATAAACATCGGCTACGGAAATATGATATCCGCGGCAAGGATAGTAACGATAGTCAGTCCCGATTCCGCTCCGATAAAGCGCCTGATACAGGAGGCTAAGGACGACGGCAGGGCTATCGACGCAACATACGGTCGCAAGACGAGGGCGGTCATAGTTATGGACAGCGGACACATTATCCTGTCCTCGCTGATAACCGAAACTCTTGCGGCAAGAATAAACGGGACAGGTGATACGGAAAATGAAGAATAAAGGCAGACTTATCGTGTTCTCCGCGCCGTCGGGCTGCGGAAAGGGCACAATGCTCGCGGAGATACTCAAGGACGAGAGCTTCCGCGTATCGGTATCGGCGACGACCCGCAAGCCCCGTGAGGGCGAGGTCGAGGGCGTGAACTACTACTACATCACGAACGAGGAGTTCGAGGCGAGGGTAGCGAACGACGAATTCCTCGAGCACGCGGGCTACTGCGACCACTACTACGGCACGCTGAAATCCGAGGTAGACCCCTACCTTGAAAAGGGTATCAACGTTATCCTCGAAATTGAGGTGCAGGGAGCAATGAACATACGCAAGGCTCGTCCCGACGCGCTGCTCGTGTTCATCGCGCCGCCGTCGGTGCAGGAGCTCAGCCGCCGCCTCCACAAGAGGGGCACAGAGACCGAGGAGGTCATAGAGCAGCGTGTAGCTGCCGCATACGAGGAGCTTACATACGCTCCGAAATACGATTATATCATTGTCAACGACGCTCTCGAGGACGCAGTCAGCGACTTCTTCGCGGTAGTCCGCGCAGAACAGCTGAACTCGAAATTTCAGAGCGAATTTATAGAAGAGGTGTTAAAAAATGCTCAGACCCGCAGTTAACCAGATAATATCCAAGAACGAGAGCTGCTACTCTCTCGTTATCGCAGTTGCGAAGCGCGCAAGAGAGATATCCGAGGAGCTCTACGAGAACGGAGAGACTCTCGAGGAGAAGCCCGTAAAGACGGCAGTTGAGGAGCTTGCGAGCGGCAAGTGCAAGATAGTCAGCACTGACGAGGAATAATGTCCCTTATCGCGGAAACGGCTGTCAGCGGAACGGCTTACTCGTTCGATATGCTGTTCAGCTACGCTGTGCCCGAGGGTATGTCCGTAAAGGAAGGGTGCAGGGTGCTCGTGCCGTTCGGCAGGGGCAACAGGCGCAGGATAGGCGTAGTTATGAAGCTCACGGAGGGCAGCACTGCCCGCCTGAAGCCGCTTGCAGCGCAGATAGACGACGAGCCCGTGATATCGGGCGAGCTGATGAAGCTTGCGGAGGTCCTCCGCGAGCAGACCTTCTGCACCTATTTTGACGCGGTTAAGACCATGCTCCCGCCCGGAATGGGAGTGAAGGCGAAGGAGACCTTCCGCCTTGTGCACAGCTTCACGGACGTGGCAGTGCTCAGTCCCGCGGCGGACGAGCTGCTCGAAACGCTGCGGTGTTCCGCAGGCGACAGGGAGCTCACCGAGCTGCTGGACAACTACATCGCCGACAACGGCAGGCTGCTGGTAGACGAGCTGCTCGACGCGGGTGCTCTTGATTCCAACAACGCCTTCCGTCAGAGGGTGGGGGACGCCTCCGTGAAGATGGTGCGCCTCTCGGACGAATACCTCGCAGACCCGTCGAGCTTCGAGCTCACGCCAAAGCAGAAGAAGGCAGCCGCATTTCTCACGGAGTACGGCGCGGCTTCGGTCAGGGAGGTCGCCTATATGTGCGGCTTCACGGACGCGGTGATAAGGCGTCTCGCGGCTTCGGGAGCGGCAGAGGAGTACGATATGGAGGTCCTCCGCGGCGTGGAGGACGGCTCCGACGAGCACACCGACCCGCGCGGGGTCGTCCTCTCGGACGAGCAGCAGGCGGCACACGACGCAGTGCTCGCACAGATAAATGAAAACAAGCCCGCAGTCTTTCTGCTCCACGGCGTAACGGGGAGCGGAAAGACCTCGGTTTTTGAGAAGCTGATTTACGACACGACATCGCTGGGGCGTCAGGTGCTTATGCTCATTCCCGAGATAGGGCTGACCCCGCAGGTGCTGCGGAGATTCCGCTCGCTGTTCGGGGAGAGGGTCGCCGTCATACACAGCGGACTGTCGCTGGGTCAGCGGCTCGACGAATACAAACGCATAAAGCGGGGCGAGGCGGACATCGTGGTCGGCACGAGAAGCGCCGTATTTGCCCCTCTTGCCGATATCGGGCTCATCATCATCGACGAGGAGGGCGAGCGCTCGTACAAGTCGGACAGCTCGCCGCGCTATCTCGCGCACGACATCGCCAAGCGCAGGTGCGTGACCCATAACGCAGTTCTTCTGCTTGCCTCGGCGACCCCGAGCATCGAGAGCTACTACCTTGCCGAGCGCGGGGCGTACCGCCTGCTGGAGCTGAAAAGCCGCTACAGCAGCAACCCGCTGCCCGAGGTGAGCATCGTCGATATGAACGAGGAGCGCATGAGCGGCAACACGTCGGAGTTCAGCCGCGAGCTCGTGAATGAGGTCAACAAAAACCTCAGAAACGGCGAGCAGAGCATACTCCTTCTGAACAGGCGCGGCTATCACACGATAACGAGCTGCGTGGACTGTTTTCAGCCGATATACTGCCCGAACTGCTCGGTGCCGCTGACCTTCCACAAGAAGAATGGCAAGCTTATGTGCCACTACTGCGGCTACGCGGGCGACGAGCCGAAGACGTGTCCCGTGTGCGGCTCGGAGCGCCTGAAGCGTATGGGCTTCGGCACGCAGAAGCTGGAGGAGGAGCTCAGCGAGCTCTTCCCGACGGCAAGGATACTGCGAATGGACGCAGATACGACGTTCTCGCGCTACTCGTATGAGAAGGGCTTCAACGCCTTCCGCGACGGCGAGTACGATATAATGATAGGCACGCAGATGATAGGCAAGGGTCTCGACTTCCCGAACGTGACGCTCGTGGGCGTGATGTCGGTGGACAAGGCGCTCTATAACGGCGACTTCCGCAGCTACGAGCGGACATTCTCGCTGATAGCGCAGGTAGTCGGCAGAGGCGGGCGCGGCGAGCGCTCGGGCAGGGCAATATTGCAGACCTTTATGCCCGACCACTACGTGATGAACCTCGCGGCGGAGCAGGACTACAAGGGCTTCTACACCGAGGAGATAGCGATACGCAGGGCGATGATATTCCCGCCGATATGCGATATGTGCATATTCTGCTTTGCGGGAGTGACCGAGCCCGACACGAAGAAGGGCGCGGACGCAGTGCTGGAGCTGATGAACGTCAGACTCCGCGAATTACAGCCGAAAACGCCCGTGCGCGTGCTCGGACCCGTGAAAGCTTCGTATGGCAGACTGGGCGGCAAGTACCGCTACCGCATAATAATGAAATGCAAGAATACGGCGGAGATACGCGGCTTCATCAGCGGAATACTGACGGAGGGCGCGAAGCTCCCCGAGATGAGGAAAGCCGCGCTGTACGCCGATATGAACGGCGACGTGGGCGTATAAAGGCGAAAAAGAAAGGAAAGATAGATATGGCACTCAGAAATATACTCACTGACAAGGACGAGGTCCTCCACAAGGTTTGCAGACCTGTGGAAAAATTCGACGAGAAGCTCGCTGTGCTCCTCGACGATATGCACGAAACTCTCGACAAGGCGCAGGGACTCGGTCTTGCGGGACCGCAGGTCGGCATATGCAGACGCATATTTATCATGCACCTTGAGGAGGGCAGCTTCGAGTGCATCAACCCTGAGGTATCTCAGCGCGAGGGCAGCCAGCGTGTGCAGGAGGGCTGCCTGTCCTGTCCGAACGTATGGGGCTATGTTACGCGTCCCAAGAGTGTTCACCTGAAGGCTCAGGACAGGAACGGCAACTGGTTCGAGCGCGACTTCACCGACCTCGGAGCGCAGTGCGTGTGCCACGAGAACGACCACCTCGACGGTCATGTATTCACCGAGATAGTGGAAGAATTTTTTGTTCCCGAGGAGGAATAATATGAAGGTAGTATTCATGGGAACTCCCGATTTTGCGGTACCGTGCCTGCGCGCGCTCGCGGAGGGCGGCTGCGAGGTCGCGGCGGTGTTCACCCAGCCCGACAAGCCGAAGGGCAGGGGCTACAAAATGATACCCACGCCCGTGAAGGCGGCGGCGGAGGGATACGGCATACCCGTGTACCAGCCGCTATCGCTGAGAAAGGGCGGGGACGCGGAGGAGAGTATGCGCATTTTGCACGATATTGCTCCCGAGCTGATAGTGGTCACCGCCTACGGACAGATACTGCCGAAGGAGATACTGGAGCTCCCGAAATACGGCTGCGTGAACATACACGCATCGCTGCTGCCGAGGTACAGGGGAGCGGCTCCGATAAACTGGGTACTGCTCAACGGCGAGACCGAGACGGGCGTGACCTCAATGCAGATGAGCGAGGGGCTCGACACGGGCGATATGCTCATAAAGCGAAGCACGGAAATCGGCGAAAATGAGACGTATGAGGAGCTCTACACCCGCCTGTCGGAGATGGGCGGCGAGGTGCTCATGGACACCATAAAAGCGATAGAGAGCGGTACGCTCTCGCCCGAGAAGCAGGACGATTCGCTGACCTGCTACTCGCCCATGATACGCAAGGAGATGAGTGCCCTCGACTTCTCGAAGACGGCGGCGGAGGTACACAATACCATCAGAGGCGTGACGGGCTTTGCGATGCTTGAGGGCAAGCGTATCAAGGTCTACCGCTCGGCGATTTCGGACAAAATTGCTTCCGATGCGGAGAACGGCGAAATAGTCGATACCGACGCCTTCACCGTGAAGTGCGGCGACGGAAAATGCGTGACATTCCTTGAGGTCCAGCCCGAGGGCAAAAAGCGAATGAGGACGGAGGACTTCCTCCGCGGAAAGAAGCTTACAAAGGGAGAAAAACTCTCCTGACGGAGGTGCGGAAATGTACGGATACGGATATTCTTACGGCGATATATCGGCGTATATCACCGATATACTGCTGTTTCTCGGTATGATGATAATACCGCTCATAGCGCAGCTCGGCGTGAGCCTTACCTTCAGCAAATACAACAAGGTGCACAGCTCGCGCGGACTGACAGCCGAGCAGGTCGCGCGGCGTATACTCGACCTCAACGGCTTGCACGATGTAAGGATAGAGCGCGTCGGCGGCAAGCTCAGCGACAACTACGACCCGCGCGACAACGTCGTGCACCTGTCGGATTCGACCTACGGGAAGACCTCGGTCGCGGCGATAGGCATAGCGGCGCACGAGTGCGGACACGCCTGCCAGCACGCCGAGGCATACAGACCGATACTCCTCAGAAACAAGCTCGTTCCCGTGACAAGCATATGCTCGCATCTGTGGTTCTACGTCTTTCTCGCGGGCTGCTTCCTCACCTTCCTGCCCTTCCTCAGATACGTTGGTATCCTGATGTTCTGCGCGGTGATACTCTTCCAGCTGCTGACGCTCCCGACCGAGCTCAACGCCAGCCGCCGCGCGATGAAAACGCTTGAAAACGACAGCATACTTGAACACAGCGAGCTCTCACCCGCCCGCAAGGTGCTGACGGCCGCCGCTATGACCTATATTGCGTCGCTGGCGTCGTCGTTTATGCAGCTTGCCAGACTGCTGATGAGGTCGAGAAGATGACAGACCCGAGATTTCTTACCGTGAAGCTGCTGAGCAAGACGTTCCGCAGCGGAAGCTACTCAAATATCCAGCTCAGCGCGGGGCTTGATTCCTCCGACCTCGACGAGAGGGGGAGGAAGCTGTGCTCTGCGCTGTATTACGGAGTCATCGAGCGCAGGATAACGCTCGACCACATCATTTCGGGACTTTCCTCACGCCCGATAAGCAAGCTTGACGACGAAATTGTAAATATATTGCGGTGCGGTATATACCAGATAATGTATATGGACAGCGTCCCCGACAACGCCGCCGTGAACGAGTCGGTGAACCTCGCAAAGCAGTTCGGCAAGACGAGCGCGGCGGGAATGGTGAACGCGATACTGCGCAACTTCATACGCAACGGCAAGCAGCTGACCCTGCCCGAATACGCGATAAAGCGCACATCTATCGAGTATTCCGCACCCGAGGAGCTTGTCCGCGAGCTGATGAAGAACGACGCACTGGAAGTCCTCACCTGCAAGCACAGGGACGGCGCATACGTCCGCAGGAACGCGCTGAAATGCACGGAGGAGGAGTTCGCAAGCTCGCTGACGGATAAGCTCGGAGAGGGCAGCATACGTCGGATCGACGCCCTTCCCGACTGCTGGCTCATATCTGGCGACCTCATACATACGCAGGCATTTGAGGACGGCTGGTTCCACGTGCAGAGCATGGCGTCGCAGTACATCTGCGCGGCGCTCGCACCGACCGAAAACGACCGAGTTTTAGACATCTGCGCCGCTCCCGGAGGCAAGACCTTCACGATGGCGGAGATGATGAACGGGCGGGGAGAGGTCTATGCCTTCGACCTCCACGAAAAGCGAGCGAAGCTTATCCGCGACGGAGCCGAAAGGCTCGGACTTGCCAATATTAAGGCTTCCGCGGGCGACGCAAGGAAATTCGACCCCAGCCTGCCGCAGTTCACGAAGATACTCTGCGACGTGCCCTGCTCGGGACTTGCTGTCATCAGCGTCAAGCCCGAGATAAAGTACAAGAAGCTGTCGGAGTTCGACGGCTTGCCTGAGATTCAGTACAATATTGCTCACAACGCCCTGAACTATCTTGCGGTGGGCGGAGAGCTCGTCTACTCCACCTGCACGATACGCCGCGAGGAGAACGAGAAGGTCTGCGCGAGGCTGCTTCACGCCCACCCCGAGCTCGAGCCCGTGGAGCTCCCCGAGACAGACATTTCACCCGACCGCAGAACGGAGCTCCCTTACCGCTCGGTACGCGGCTTCTTTGTGGCGAAATTCCGCAGGAGAGTGTGAGCGGGCGATTGCGAACGCTAAAGCAAAAAAAGACGAAAGGTGGTGCGAAAATTGGAAAAAACGGATATTTTGTCGCTCGAACTGCCCGAGCTGGAAGCCCTTCTTGAAGCGCAGGGAGAGAAAAAATTCCGCGCAAAACAGATATATCAGTGGCTTCACGTTAAAAGAATTTTCGATTTTGACAAAATGACTGACCTATCTGTCCAATTACGCACACACCTTAAAGAATATTTTTGTGTAAATGGACTATTTGTGCAGAAAAAGCTTGAATCTTCTATAGATAATACTGTAAAATATCTGTATAGGCTTTCTGACGGGAACTATGTCGAGACCGTGCTGATGGAATACAGCTACGGTCACAGTATCTGCGTCTCCACGCAGGTCGGCTGCAAAATGGGCTGCCGCTTCTGCGCGTCCGCGATAGCGGGCTTTGTACGCAGCCTCACACCGTCGGAGATACTGATGCAGATTTACGAGACCGAGCGGAACTCGGGCGTTAGGGTGTCGGGCGTCGTGCTCATGGGCATAGGCGAGCCCCTCGACAACTTCGACAATGTCGTGAAGTTCCTGCGGATACTCTCGGACGGCAAGGGCAATAATTTCAGCCTGCGCCACGTTTCACTCTCGACCTGCGGCGTAGTGCCGAGGATATACGACCTCGCGGAGCTGAAACTCCAGCTGACGCTGTGCATATCCCTCCACGCCGCCGACAATAATGCAAGAAGTGAAATAATGCCGATAAACAAGGCATATAATATACAGGAGCTCCTCGAAGCCTGCCGATACTACATCGACAGGACGGGACGTCGGATAACCTTCGAGTACGCGGTCATCAGCGGGGTGAATTCCTCGGATGAGGACGCGGACAGGCTCTCCGACCTGCTGAGAGGGCTCAACTGCCATGTGAACCTTATCCCCGTGAATCGGGTAAAAGAGAGAGATTACCATACCGCCCGCAGCGCAGTCGCGGACTTCGCGAAGCGCCTCGGAAAGCGCGGTATAAACGCTACCGTGAGACGCACTCTCGGCAGCGATATAGAGGCGGCGTGCGGTCAGCTCAGGCGTGACGCCGCAAAGAAGGATACAGAGAACGGAGGTGCGGATGCGTGAGATTCAGATACGGTTCGGACATTGGTCTGAGGCGTGAAGAAAATCAGGACGCGGTAAGATGTGAATACTTCGGGCACAACGTCCTCGCTGTCGTGTGCGACGGCATGGGCGGTGAGCGCGCGGGCAGAGAAGCGAGCCAGATAGCTATCGACGAGTTCTACCAGCGCTTTTCCGACGGCTACAGCGAGAGCCTCGACACCGACGGTATCCGCAAGCTTATGATATCGGCGATATCAGCGGCAAACTCCGTGATATATACCAAGGCAAGGCTCGATTTCAAGAACTTCGGAATGGGCACGACCTGCGTAGCGGCGTTCGTGACAGCCGACAAGGCTTTCATCGCCAATGTGGGCGACAGCCGAGCCTACCTCGTCACCGAAACGGGTATCCACCAGATAACCACCGACCACAACGTCCCCGCGCTGCTGTTCGAGCAGGGCAAGATAACCGAGGAAGAGATGATAGACCACCCGCAGAGACATATGCTCGTCCGCGCGGTAGGCGTCGAAAAGACGGTGCTCACCGACACCTTCATCCTCGACTACGAGGACAAGATACATCTGCTCCTGTGCTCCGACGGTCTGTCGGGCTACTGCACCGATGAGGAGATATACGGCGTGATCGGCGGGCAGGAGCTCGACGCTATGCCCGATGAGCTGATAAAGCTCGCAAACGGCAAGGGCGGACGCGACAACGTGACGGTCGCGCTCGTGTGGGACTGAGCCGCAATTGTTAGGTTTTTGATTAATGCCAAATAGAACAACAGATCTGAAGGAAGGATAAGACCATGGATAAGTACATTGGCAAAAAGCTTGAAGGCAGATATGAGATAACCGAGCTCATAGGCGTCGGCGGAATGGCTGAGGTCTACAAGGGCATCGACGTTATCGACAACAAGGCTGTCGCTATCAAGATCCTCAAGAAGGAGTACGCCGAGAACGAGGAGTTCCTCAGACGCTTCAGGAACGAATCCAAGGCTGTAGCAGTCCTGTCGCACCCGAATATCGTGAAGATATACGATATGGGCTTCTCGGACAAGCTCCAGTACATCGTGATGGAGTACATCGACGGCATCACGCTGAAGGAGTACATCGAGGAGGAGAAGGTGCTCACATGGAAGGACACCGTACACTTCGTGATACAGATACTCCGCGCACTCCAGCACGCCCACGACAAGGGCATAGTACACCGCGATATCAAGCCGCAGAACATAATGATGTTCAGCGACGGCACTATCAAGGTCATGGACTTCGGCATCGCGAAGTTCTCGCGTGAGGAGGGCAAGACAGCTACCGATCAGGCTATCGGCAGCGTGCACTATATCAGCCCCGAGCAGGCGAGCGGCGGCGTTACCGACGCAAAGAGCGACATCTACTCCGTGGGAGCAATGATGTACGAGATGCTCACGGGCAGGAAGCCCTTTGACAGCGACAACCCCGTAGCTATCGCGGTAATGCATATGCACGATATCCCCGAGCGCCCGAGAGCTATCAATCCCGATATCCCCGACGGTCTTGAGGAGATAGTCCTCAAGGCAATGGAGAAGGCTCCCGAGGACAGATACCAGACCACCGCTGATATGATAGCGGACATCGAAAAGTTCAAGAACGACCCGTCCACGACCTTCGGCTACTACGTCGAGGAGGGCGCGGACGACAACGAGAATACACGCTTCTTCAACACGCAGTCAGTCTCGCGCGAGAATATGGCTCAGGGCGGCGTACAGCCCCAGCAGGAGCAGGTACAGTCCCAGCAGCCCGTATATGCGGGAGTACCCGCAGGCGCGGCAGCAGCTCCCTACGGCGGACAGCAGGCATATCCGCCTCAGCAGCAGCCCTACGGCGGCGTATACAATAACGACGACTTCTACGAGGACGAGGAGGACGAGGAAGAGGAGGAAGAGCGTTCATCGCTGCTCATTCCCGTGCTCACGGCGGTAGTCGTAGTTGTCATCATCGTCGGAGTCATCATCATATCCCTGCTCTTCACGGATATGCTGAAGGATACATCGCAGAAGAACGACTGGAAGATGCCCTCCGTTATCGGTATGGACTTCAACGACGCCGTAGCCAAGTACGGCAACAATATCCAGTTCAAGGAGGACGGACAGGTCTACAACGAGGCTGAGCCCGGAATCATAATCGAGCAGGACCCCGCAGAGGGCGTTGAGTTCAAGAAGGGCGCAGTTCTGAAGGTAAAGGTCAGCAAGGGAATGGAGACTGTTGAAGTTCCCAATGTTGCCGGTATGAACGCAGAGCTTGCAAAAGATATGCTCACCCAGAAGGGTCTGGAGATAGATATCCGCAACTCGTCGAGCACCGAGCAGCGCAAGGGCTACGTAATCAAGACCGAGCCTGAGGCAGGCGAGACAGCCCACAAGGGCTCGACCATTATCGTCTATGTCAGCATGGGCGAGGAAGCAGGACAGGTACAGGTAGACGACTGGGTAGGCAAGTCCATCGACGACGCGAAGACGCTTGCCGAGTACGCAGGTCTGAAGGTCAAGACAAAGGGCGTTGCTTCCTATGAGAAGGAGAACACCGTTGTAAAGCAGAGCATCAAGAAGGGCGAGAAGGTCGAGACAGGCACAGAGATACTCTTCGAGTTCTCCGACGGTACGAACCCCGACGGCGTTATCGAATTCCCGATCGAGTTCCCGTCAGACGCAGACGGCAGATTCGTTATCAGCTTTATGATAGTAAACGACGACGGAAGCCGTGACAGTCAGGATTCACGTACTATCTACGTTCCCGAGGAAACAAGCATCACACAGGATGTCAAGGGCTCGGGCGAGGACGCAACAGTAAACGTTCTCCTCACGAATCTCAACAATAACAAGCGTGCCTCTATCGGTACGTACTCATTCAACTTTGCAGACGGCAAGATAACCACCAAGTCGGGCGGCGACCTCGACGCGGCTCTCAGACAGGTAGACGGCTATCAGCAGGAGGAGACCACCGAGCCCGAGAAGCCCGATACAGTTACCGTACCGGGGCTCATAGGCAGCGACTACGATACCGCAGTGGCTAACTACGGTGATTACTTCAATATCGTATCTAACGGCTCTCAGCCCTCTGCTGACTATCCCACACCGAATACGATAATCTGGCAGAGCGCATACGGCACAGAGCTCGAGAAGGGCTCGACCATATACGTAACGCTCAGCTCGGGACCCGCACAGGGCGGCGGCGAACAAGGCGGCGGCGAGCAAGGCGGCGGCGAACAGGGCGGCGGCGAGCAAGGCGGCGAGACATGGTAAACGCTGATACAAGCGGAATAATAGTTAAATGCTTAGGGGGACTCTACACAGTAGAGTCCCCTAATGGTATATTTGAGTGCAAGGCGAGGGGAGTATTCCGCGCTAAGGGTATAAGTCCTGCGGTCGGCGACAGCGTGACCGTCAGCGGCGGCGTCATCACGGAGATAGGCGAACGCAGGAACTTCATCATAAGACCGCCCCTTGCCAATCTTGACCGGATACTGTTCGTGGTGTCGACGGTAAGTCCCGCCCCGAACTTCCTTATCCTCGACAAGTTCATAGCTATCGCGGAGTACAAGGGCATCGAGCCCGTGGTAGTCATCACCAAGACCGACCTCGGCGACGGCAGCGGCGTCCGCGAGGTCTACGACTCTATCGGCATAAAGACGGTGGAGGTGGACTACGCCGACGATAAGTCAATACAGCGCGTGCGTGACCTCCTCAGCGGGAAGATAAGCGCCTTCACGGGCAACTCGGGAGCAGGCAAGTCCACGCTCCTGAACGCCGTAGACCCGAGCCTCGGCCTCGCCACGGGCGAGATAAGCCGCAAGCTCGGACGCGGCAGACACACCACCCGCCACGCGGAGCTGTACAAGCTCGAGGGAGGCGGCTACATCGCCGACACCCCCGGATTTTCCACGTTCGAGACCAACCGCTACGACATAATCCGCAAGGAGGAGCTGGCGGGCTGCTTCCGCGAATTTGCCGAATTTACGGACAGCTGCCGCTTCCGCGACTGCTCGCACACCTGCGAGAAGGGCTGCGCGGTGGTGGAGGCGGTCGAGCAGGGCAAGATACCGAAAAAACGCCACGAGAGCTACTGCACGATGTACGAGGAAGCAAAACAGCTGAAGGAGTGGGAGCTTAAATGAAGATATGCCATATTTTCGCGGGCGGCGACCTCGGCAATGTCGCGGACAGCCGCTTCATACGCGAACGCGGCTTCGTGATATGCGCTGACAGCGGCTACAGGCACGCGAAGGAGCTCGGTCTGCACCCGGATGTGATAGTGGGCGACTTCGATTCCTACAGCGGCAAGCTCCCGCAGGACTGCGAGATAGTGCGCACCGTCCCTGAGAAGGACGACACGGACACGCTCATGGCGGTCAAAATAGCGATAGAGCACGGCTTTGACCTCATCTGCCTCTACGGAGCACTGGGCGGCGCCCGCTTCGACCACGCCTTCGCTAACATACAGACCATGCTCTATGCCCGCGAGCACGGCACAGAGCTGATACTCGTTGGCAATGAGCTCGTGTACCTGCAAGGGGCAGGCGAGCGCACCTACCCGCGCTCGGACGGCAGCGGCTACTTTTCGGTGTTTGCCCTGACCGAGACGGTGAAGATAAGGGAGCTGCGCGGCGTGAAGTACCCGCTGAGCGGCTACGAGATGAAGCAGTCGTTTCCTATCGGCGTGAGCAACGAGATAACAGACGGAGCCGCCTTCCTCACGATAGAGAGCGGGCTTGCGCTGGTGATACAGACCAAGTAACGAAAACCTCAGCTGTGAATATAATAGAGTATATCACAGAAGGAGGGATACATAGTGAAGATAGTGGTCATCAAGAGCCCGCGCTTCCTGTCGGGCATACTGCGAGCCGTATTCGGTATCAGGAAGGACGACGAGTGACGCATTGCGGGAGAAGAATAAAACCAAACAGGCAAAAGCAGATACCGATTCAGGTATCTGCTTTTTTATTGAAATGATACGGCTATATATTATTGTTATATGCAGATATTGACAAATACATATATCGGTGGTATAATTGTGTTGTATTTCGGAGGCTCTTTGCCTCTGGAAAAAATATGTGAAAGGGTGGTTTTATGAACAGACCAACGAGAAAGCTCATAGCTTTCTCAGCTGCTGCGGCAATGCTGGCTAATATCCCGCTTATGAGCTCGAGCGCCAAGTACGTCGCAGAGCAGATAACCGACAAGGAATTCGAGAGCCTTGTGGAGTATCCCGACAGGAACGTGTACATCGAGAACGGCACAGCGGAGCTCCTCGATGTCGGTCAGCAGCTCGTAGTTGTTGACAAGGACGGCTCCACCAAGCTGATATCGCTCGACGATGCTATCACGAGCGGTATATGCTACGCTTCCACTACAATGGGCATCTTCGACTTCATTATGCCCACAGCCTCCGACTACGGCAACAATTTCAACGACCCGAACATCAGATTCGGAACCGCAAATGACACGATGATAGTCAGCGGCAATATGGGAGACAAGCTGCTCGATACCGACGGCAACGTCATCGCGGAGTACCACGCTGTCAAGCGCCTTAGCGACACCTATTTCACGGTGTATGATATGGACAGGAAAGTGGGCGTAATAGATGTGACAGGCAAGGTAGTCATCGAGCTTACCGATACCGCGAACAACATCTTTCTTTGTCCCGACGGCAAGAAGTTCTTCATCGACGGCAAGGAGAGCGACTATTTCACTGACCTGAGCGGAAAGACCATCTCTCCCGTCTATGAAGAGGCGATAGAGCTTGTAAAGAGAGATTATTCAATAAGCTACAGCGTGTATAATTGGGCTGATTATAATTACAGCGCAAACAACGGGATTAGCAGCTTCTACAACGAACCTGACTATAATTATACGCTCACAAAGTACTACAAGATCAAGAAAGACGGCAAGTACGCCATTATTGATTCTGACGATTTCAAGCAGGCTACCGATTATTTCGACACGATAGACATTAAGCCGGATTGGAACAATTTTGAATGGTGCGAGGATTACCTCTTAAAGGGCTCGAATCAGCTCTATGACGCAGCAGGCACTGCTATATCGGGTCAGTACAGCTATGCTTATTTCGACAAGGAGCTTAATTGTCTGGGACAGTTCAGCGACGCAGACAATAATATCAAGGAGTTCTCTTATGCGACCATGTACTACCATGACGAAAACGGCGAGGAACAGTACAATTATTACACGGGTAACTTCAAGGGCGCAGAGGTAAAGTTCCTGCTGCACAAAGACGAGAACGGAAACTATGATAAGCTCCTTGACGATGATATGAATACTCTCCTTGAGGGCGACAGAATCGACGTGGAGGAGTTCTATATCAAGGTCACAAAGGGCGACAGCTCCGCTTACTACAACGCCAAGCTCGAAAAGCTGGGAGAATATGATTCTATCAATCACATAGGCGACTGCTATGTTGCTTCTGTGGGGGATAAATGCGTTATCTACAACAAGTACCTTGACGAGGTATTAGACGATAATGCTTCTGCCGATATGGTAAATATTAAGAGTGAAACCTTCATGGACTATAGCACCAATTCACCGGTTGTTTATTATTACATCGAAGATAACAATGAGGTCAGGATATTTGACACTGATATGAAGCTCGTTGATACGGTGGAGTTTACCGAAGAACAGAGCTATATGGTCTGCAGCGGCTACAGAGTGTTCGTTTATGACAAGGAATACACTGTCGCTCTGCCCGCAGGAGAAGGCTTCTATATTCAGAAGGGGGAAGAAGACGGCAAGGTAGTTGACATTGAGGGCAACCTTATCGCCGAGATACCGAGCGATTACAGTCTCATCGTCGGCGCGGGTGTGTTCTACAATCAGGTCGGCAGCGAGCTGAGCTTCTACAACTACAAGGGCGAATTCTTAAAGAAGTTCGATTCATACAAGCAGTTCAGCCCGATGACAGCTCTCGACTACACATACGTCATCAACGGCAAGGATGAGGAATCGGGCAAGACGGCTTCCTACATCTACAACGCAAAGAGCAACGAGGTACTTTATTCTCAGGTAGGAAAGTACAACAATATCGAGCGCATCAGCGGTGATTATGTAAGGACTATCATTTACCCCGAGGATATGGCAGCAGACTCCACGGAGATGAGCTATCTCTGGACAGACGACCACGGCTACAGGATAGGTCTTGACGCGATCGACGGCACTCAGCTTATCGCTCCGATGACAGATATCACTGTAGATGTGCAGCAGTATTGCTATGCAGGCTATGCAAGTCAGTACGAGCGTCAAAAAGCCATAGATACTATCTACAGCGACGGTATAAGACCGAATGACACGGGGGGACCCTACGATCTGCCCGCAACAGGAAATAATGACAGCGGATATTTCGTGATAAACTCGGTCTATCTGCCGATAAAGGACTTTGACCTCGATTTTGCCAAGAGCAATTCATTCGGCGTTGCGGTAAAGATGCAGTTTGACAACTACATCATCATCAATGACGGCAAGTGGGGCATGGCTGCTGCCGACGGCACAGTCCTCTGCGAGCCCAAGTACACGCGCATTTATGAGTTCGCTGACGGCGTAGCGTTTGCGGAGGAGTCTGAACCTCTAACCGCTACCGTCAAGGAAGAAAGATATAACAGCGAGACAGGCGGATACGATACAGTGGAAACCGAACAGACCGGAAAGCTCTACAAGATAGGACTTATCTCCAAGGACGGCAAGGAGATACTGCCTCCCGCTCCGTCCTCCAGCTCACTGCCGATAAACTTGCCCGAGCGCACCTCTATATACCGTTATGAGGACACTTTCTACGTAGAGAAGCGCAAGTATACTTATGACGAATCTTCAAATCCGATCGCCTATAATGACAATAACTATATCTATAAGGGCAGCTATTACTACAACGATTTCAACAAGAAGAACGGCTATGATTCCGCGATACAGTACGGCGACCTCTACATCGTCAGAAAGGACGGCAAGACGGGCGTAGTATCCGCAAGCAATGAGGTCATAGTGCCGATAGAGTACGAGAACGTACTGTATGTACCGAGCGCCGAGAAAATGGTCGTATTACGTCAGAGCAAAAAGATGAAGGAGCTTGTTTCCGACAAGCGTTTCAGCGAGCCTGTAGTAGACCTCGAGGACGGCTCGAAGCTCATCAATATGCTGACCGCGGAGGGCAGGATAAAGGCGTATCAGCTCCGCAAGACCGAAGACCCGATAGCCTTCGGAGACCCGAACGACGACAGCAAGGTCGACGCAAAGGACGCTTCACTGATACTTGTGGCATATTCAAAGGCATCAACAGGCGACGATGACGGACTTACAGAGGAACAGAGAGCGGTTGCCGATGTCAACTCCGACAGCAAGGTAGACGCAAAGGACGCATCAACAGTCCTTGCGTACTATGCACTTGTTTCGACTGCCACGGGCGATATCCCGACCCTGAAGGATTTTGCGGCTTCCAATGCGAAGTAACGCTTAGCGAAACCCTGCGATCGTATATATGCAGGACGGGGCACTCGTTCCGATACTGAAAAAAATAGTCAACGCTTTGGGTTGCTTCCCTTAGCGGAGAAAGCGGGCTACCGAGCCGTGAATCAACGGCACATATTCGGTAACCTGCGAATCCGCCAAAGGGGGCTCCCCTTAGGGCGTTGACTATTTTTGTTTTCTCTTTACCGTGAAAAATGCTGCCCTCTTTTATGAAATAACTTTCCTTAATAAAAAGTCATTACCGCTTCTGTGACAGCAAAGACTATGAGCAGCACGCCGCCGAGCCACGAGAAGTCGTGCTCGGCGGCGGATATTTTTCTCCCCGCGAGGCTGCCGACCGCTATGGCGGCGAAGCCCGCAGCGAACGTGAACAGCGCCGTCCTGAGCGGCGATATCCCGCAGAATCCGCAGCTCAGTCCCGTAGCCGCCGAATCGAGCGAGCTCGCGAGGGCGAGGGCAGCGGCTTCGGCGGGCGAGAGCGTTTTCGAGTTATCCACATCGGCGGCGGTGTCGTCGAGGCAGAGCTTTATCACGAGCCCGCCGCTGCCCGTCCGCAGCGAGAGCCCGCCCCTCCGCGAGAGCCTCCGCACGAGTATGCGGACGAGGCTCTTGAAGACGGTCATCACGCCGATGGCAGTCAGCACAATGAGCCCGAGGGTGCGGCAGAGCCCGGCGGGAATGAAGCAGCCCGCGATGTCGGAGAGCAGGAGCGCCAGCCCGAGCACAGCCGCTCCCGTAAGATTTATCACAGCCGCCGACGCGGGCGGTATCCTTATGCCGCTGTTGCAGTAGGCGGCGGCGACGAGACAGGTATCGAAGCTGACGATGAGCGCGAGAATGACCTCATTCAGCAAGTCATCACCTCCCTGCTCATTATATGAACAGGGAGGCGGTCGTGACAGCAAAAATACTGTGCAGAGTATCAAGAATTGGAAATAAGCGGGGCGATGTAGGCATCGCCCCCTACACAACGGCATAACAGGCAAAATGTAGGGGCTGATGCCCACATCAGCCCGTTCCGAAGGTTATTTTTCAGATTTTTTCCGCGAGAATATCCGCATCGCAATCATTGAGACGATCAGTCCCGTGAGAGCGCCGCAGGAATCTATCAGCACATCGCGCAGCTCACAGGAGCGACCCGCCACGAAGTGCTGGTGGAGCTCGTCCGAGCAGGCGTAGAGTATACATATCCCCCACGCAATGAGAGAGCCGAGGGAGAAGAGTCTCCGCCTGCCAACGGCGCACGAGGTACAGAAGCCGAGCGAGGCATATGCGCTGAAATGAGCGCATTTACGTATAATGAAGCTGGCAAGGTCGTGTATCTCGGCTTGCCGCTCGGGAGTGAAGTCGGCGTAGCCCCTGACGAAGTGGGTGAGAACGAAGTTTGTGAAGAAGCCGCTTGTCTCCGAGGACTCATCGGCGTTCTCGCACGACAGATAAAAAATCGCCGCCATTATCGCGGCAGATAACAGGCTGAAAACGACCCTTGCGGGCGTGAAGAATTTTTGCTTTTCCATAGTATCTCCTTTACATCAACGCTTCTATGATAGCATAAACTCACGCACAATGCAAGTCTCGGAGGAGAAAAACAGCTCGATTTTTCCGCCTGCGCAGGAAATTGTAACCATTTAGTAACCATTTCTTTGAAAAATGGCTTGTATCTTCTGCTTAAAAATGTTATAATAACTCTATATGGACAATTTCAGTATCTCAATCGGAGGTCAAAATGAAAGCTTTCTTTGATAATGTCTGGACAAAGAGGGTAGTCTCGGTGATAGCGGCGCTGTACACGGTATGCGTCTGCTTCCTCTGCTACTACTCGATATTTTATAACATACACGTTGAGGATAGGGGCTCGGTATGCCTGATAGTATCGGCGGTATCACTGATAGCGCTGGTGCTTATGCTCTACACGCGCAAGCAGATAGTCACGCGGATATGCAGCTTCATCATACTGCCCGCGATGCTCCCGGTGGTGCTGATGTACTTCGACCACAAGGAGATACTTATCCCCGTCATCGCAGTCGGAGTAATGATACTTCTTCTCTCGGGAGCGGGCGAGGGCGCAAAGACAGCGATAGGCACAGTGGTGCTGCTGCTCTACATCTTCGGAGCGCTCGGCTACTTCCTCTTTACATCGTTCTTCGTGACGACAGCCAAGACCGAAACATACAAGAGCGGCGAATCTCCCTCGGGAATATACCGCTACAGGATAGTCAACACCGACGACAGCTCCAAAGGCAGCACGGCGGTCTACATCGAGCCTAACTACGCAGACGTCACCTACCCGTTCGTTACGTTCACGCTGAAGAATATGGAGCGCGTGGTATATATGGAGCGTCCCAAGTGCGAGAGCATCGACCTTGAGTGGTCCACGATGACCCGTCAGCAGATAACGGCGGAGCTCAACGCGCTGTCGAGCGACATCTCCGTGCACGTGACCCGCGCTGAGATGGCAGCGCTCGGCTACAGATACGACACCAGCCTTGAGATAAGCGACGTCAACGTATACGAGCTCCTCGAGATAGGCAAGACGGCACAGGACGTTGACGCGATAAGGCTTGACGACCTCACGGACGAGCAGCTCAAGCACTTCGGCATAGGCAAGGACAACTCGGGCAGATACTCTATCCTCTCTCCGACGGACGAGATATACCTCGACGCAGGCAAGAACAGGGGAGACAAGGTGTATTTCAGCGACCTCAGCGACGAGGGCTTCGAGCTTTTCAACAATATGAACCTCGACGTATGGGGAACTCCGCTGTGGACAGTCTCCTCGAACAACAGCGTCAAGCTGAAGGACCTCACGGACGCACAGCTGGCACAGCTCGGCGTGTCTGATTCGGGCGATGTACTTACCTTCAACGGCAAGGTATGCTTCCGCTACTATGTCGCTGAGCTCGAGGACTACTACGACACCGAATCACGTTCTCTCTCGGTAGACCTTCTCAATAACTAAAAAGCTATTAGCTATTAGCCATTAGCCATTAGCTCGCGGTATCGCCTTCGGCGATATGATTTAAAAAAGTCCGCGTAAGCGGACACCGAAAGCTAAAGGCTAAAGGCTAAAGGCTAACGGCTTAAAAATAAAACCGCAGACACAGGGGCAGGATATGCCCCTGTAATACTATGCGGTGAAAAGGAGTGTATAAAAAATGGGCGAATTCTTCAAAGGAATAGGCAAAATTCAGTACGCGGGCAGGAGCTCCGCAGACCCCCTCACGTTCAAGTATTACGACCCCGACGAGGTCATCGGCGGGAAGACGATGCGCGAGCAGCTCCGCTTCGCACTGTCGTGGTGGCACACCATGGGCGGAGACGGCACTGATATGTTCGGCGTAGGCACAGCCGACAAGACGTGGGGCGAATCCGACCCCGCCGCAAGAGCGAAGGCGAAGGTAGACGCGGCATTCGAGATAATGGACAAGCTCTCGATAGAGTTCTTCTGCTTCCACGACCGCGACCTCTCACCCGAGTACGGCTCACTCGCGGAGACGAACGCGAAGCTCGACGAGATAACGGACTACATCAAGGCAAAGCAGGCAGAGACGGGTATCAAGTGCCTGTGGGGCACGGCAAAGTGCTTCGACCACCCGAGGTATATGCACGGCGCGGGCACCTCACCCTCCGCCGACGTTTTCGCATATGCCGCCGCACAGATAAAGAAGGCTATCGAGGCAACGGTCAAGCTCGGCGGAAACGGCTACGTATTCTGGGGCGGACGTGAGGGCTACGAGACACTGCTCAACACGAATATGGGGCTCGAGCTCGACAATATGGCACGCCTTATGCGTATGGCAGTGGAGTACGGACGCTCCATCGGCTTCACGGGCGACTTCTACATCGAGCCCAAGCCCAAGGAGCCCACGAAGCACCAGTACGACTTCGACACGGCTACGGTGCTGGGCTTCCTGCGCAAGTACAGACTTGAAAAGGATTTCAAGATGAACATAGAGGCTAACCACGCGACGCTCGCACAGCACACCTTCCAGCACGAGCTCCGCGTGGCAAGAGACAACGGCTTCTTCGGCTCTATCGACGCAAATCAGGGCGACACTCTTCTCGGCTGGGACACCGACCAGTTCCCGACGAACGTGTACGAGGCGGCGCTGTGTATGTACGAGGTGCTGAAGGCAGGCGGCTTCACTAACGGCGGACTCAATTTCGACTCCAAGGCACGCCGCGGTTCATTCACTCCCGAGGACATCTTCCACAGCTACATCGCGGGTATGGATACATTCGCTCTGGGACTTCGCATAGCGCAGAAGATGATAGACGACGGACGCATCGACAAGTTCGTGGCAGACCGCTATTCTTCGTGGAATACGGGCATAGGCAAGGATATTATCGAAGGCAAGGTCGGCTTTGCGGAGCTTGAAAAGTACGCGCTTGAAAAGGGCGAGGTAACGGATTCGCTCTGCAGCGGACGACAGGAAATGCTCGAAGCGATAATGAACAACATAATGTTCAGCCTGTAAGCGCTGACATATCACACACATACCATATCTGAAAGCGACGTTCGGACTCTGCCTTCGGGCGGAGCTTCGGACGTTTTTTGAAAGGCGCAAAATGAAAAAGATAATTATTACTCGAAAAATAGCTTTTCCAGGCGCTATGATACCATATATGTGCGTACTGCTCGATAAGGAGGGCGCCGGGGTAGGTGAGGTCTTTATGATAGAAAACGGAAAGACCATAACGATCGAGGCAGAAGAAGATGCGGTCGGGATCTATGTTATCTCCCGGACCTCGACCGGATTGGCGGAGAGCGCTCCGTTTATGTTCCCGAAAGGCGCCGATCTTGTGAAACTGGAGATCATAACGCGTTACAGACTTTCAAAAGGTATCATTTATAAACTAAGAATGAAGTGAATATACCGGCATATTTGCGGCTGCGCAATGAAGGGGGGCGCCGTTCTCAGCGTCACGCTCTTTTTTAGGAGGTATCACGATGTCACCAAAGAGAAAGCCCAAGCTCAGACCTAAAATAAAGATAAAAGCTCCGCCTGCGCCTGCGTGGGAGAGGGTGAAAACGCTGGATGAACTCGAAAAGCACTGGAAACACAAAGTCTATCCGCACGGGAGCATTCTGATAGGCTATCACCGCGACCATGAAGGCACGATGATATGGAAGGACGGCAGCAAGTTCTTTTACGGCTACGGAGAAAGAGGGCAGGTAACGGTGCAGCAGACCTTCAGCAGCGAGCAGGACGTTGTCAGATATGCGTTAAAGCGACATTCAAAAAACGAATGAAAAATATATGGAGGTGCAAACAATGTCATACATAATAGGCTTGGACTGCGGTACAAGCGGAACGAAGACAGTCCTGTTTGACGAGGCGGGAGCGGTGATAGCCTCAGCGACGATAGAGTACCCGATGTACCAGCCGAAGAACGGCTATGCGGAGCAGGAGCCCGCCGACTGGGCGAACGCGATGATAAGCACGATAAAGTCGGTGATGTCACAGAGCGGCGTAAAGAAGGAGGACGTCAAGGGTATCGGCATATCGGGACAAATGCACGGACTTGTAATGCTCGACCGTGACAACAACGTCCTGCGCCGCTGTATCATATGGTGCGACCAGCGCACAGCCGCTGAGGTCGAGCAGATGGACCGCACCGTCGGACGCGACAGGCTCGTGGAGATAACGGCGAACCCCGCGCTCACGGGCTGGACGGCGGCGAAGATACTGTGGGTGAAGAACAACGAGCCCGAGATATACGATAAGGTCGCGCATATCCTGCTGCCGAAGGACTACCTCCGCCTGATACTGACAGGCGAGTACGCGACGGAGGTCAGCGACGCTTCGGGAATGCAGCTTCTTGACGTCCCGAACAGGCGCTGGTCTGACGAGCTCCTCAGCGCGTTCGAGATCGACAAGAGCTGGCTCGGAAAGGTCTGCGAATCGTGCGAGGTCACGGGCACGCTGACGAAAGCAATGGCAGACGAGCTCGGAATGTGCGAGAGCACGGTAGTAGTCGGCGGCGCGGGCGACAACGCGGCGGCGGCAGTCGGCACGGGCGTAGTCGAGGACGGCAAGGCATTCACGACAATAGGCACGTCGGGAGTAGTATTCGCCCACACCTCCAAGCTCTCAATAGACAAACAGGGCAGGGTGCACACCTGCTGTGCGGCAGTCCCGAACACGTGGCACGTCATGGGCGTAACGCAGGGCGCGGGCTTGTCGCTGAAATGGTTCCGAGACAACTTCTGCACGAGCGAGAAGGAGACGGCGAAGCTGGTGGGTACGGACGAATACTGCCTTATGGACAAGGCGGCGGAGCAAGTCCCCGTCGGCGCGAATCGCCTGCTGTACCTGCCCTATCTTATGGGTGAGCGCACGCCCCACCTCGACCCCGACGCAAGAGGCGTATTCTTCGGGCTCTCGGCGATACACACGCGGCGTGATATGCTCCGCGCGGTGATGGAGGGCGTGACGTATTCTCTCCGCGACTGCGTAGAGGTCTTCCGCGAGATGAACGTCAGCGTCAGCGATATGATGGCTTGCGGAGGCGGAGGCTCGTCGCCGCTGTGGCGTTCAATGCTCGCCGATCTGTACAACTGCGACGTAAAGACGGCAGCCTCCAAGGAGGGACCCGCCCTCGGCGCGGCGATACTCGCGAGCGTGGGAGCGGGACTTTACGTCAGCGTGCAGGAGGCTTGCGGAGCGATAGTCCGCACGGATAAGGTGCAGACCCCGAATGCGGCTAACGTGCCCGAATACGAGCGGTATTATCAGCTTTATCGGGAGATTTACCCCGCATTGAAGGAGAGCTTTTCAAAGCTTGCGAAGCTATAAAACGAAACGGACTCGATTTGCGTCCGTTTTTTACCCTGTAGTGGCTGCGTCCCGCCGCCCGCCGTTTAACCGAAACCCGACGTCCCATCCTGCGATTGCTGCCGCCGAAAGCAAACTATGCCTTTTGTACAGGGTGAGCGAGCTTGCGAGTGGCAACGTAGTTGGATTCCAAAGGGCTATGCCCTTTGGCAGGGTCTGGGGCGGCGCCCCAGCGGAATGCAGAGGCAGAGCCTCTGCCAGAGTCCAGAGACAGAGTCTCTGGCGGGTCAAGGGCAGAGCCCTTGTTACGTCAGCTCGCTCATCGGGTCGATATAGGCGCCGTTGTGGAGCATTTCGAGGTGCAGGTGCGGAGTGAGGGCGCTCTCGATGTCGGCGGTATTGCCGATGGTGCCGATGAGGTCGCCGCCCGCGAGCTTATCGCCCTGCTGGACGGAGAGTGCCTGCGAGAGCCCGCAGTAACGCGTAACGTAGCCGTTTTTGTGGTCGATAGTTACGGTCACGCCCCAGACGGGGTCGTTTTTGATTTCGGTGACCTCACCGCTCGCGACGGCGTAGACCTCCGCGCCGACATCAGCCGCGAAATCGGTGCCGTTGTGGGTCTGCCACGAGCCCGTAGTCTCGCTGCGGACGAGCTCGCTGCCTGAAAACGGCGTGATCATAAAGCTCATATCCTCGAGCGGGGACTTCACATCATCGAGCTTCGCCGCAGCTACGGGAGCCTCCTCGACGGGCTCGCCCGCGTCGATAGCAGCGGCGGGGAGCGTCACCTCCGTATTCGGAGCAGCAACGGTCGTGACGGTGAATGAGACGGCTGTCCGCACGGGAGCAGTTGTCCTTTTTGCGGTCGTCGTCACCTTGGGGACATTGTATGCACGCTTGTTTACGGGAGCCTCCGCCTCGGAAACGCTGTCCTTGGCGGTGAGATCGTCGGTGAGCTTTTTGCTCTGCCCGTAGGCGAACCAGCACGCGGAGCCTATCATAATGGCGCTGATACCGAGCGCGGCGTAGAAGCCTTTAGAACCTTGTTTGTTATCGGAAAACAGATTTTTCTTCACGTATAACACCTCCGCGGATATTATTGACGGAAAAATTCGGATTATTCGTATAAATTCCGATTTCAGAATTCCGAATTACAATTACGCATTGAACGGGCGCACGGAATGCGTCCCTACAAATTACCGCGCGATATAGACAAACCCGCACGATTGTGATATAATGTAGGAGCTTAAAAACTGCGGCAGGGGGAGAGAAAAATGACGAACGACGAGATAATGTTGCTGATAGACCGCTCACTGTTTGCGACGATAGGCTATACTGACGAGGCTGGCAGGCAGAACGTCCGCAGGGTATTCTGCGTGTGGCACAGGGGACTTGGCAGCCACCTCATCTCCACGAACACGGGCTCGGAGCACGTAAGGAGCCTGCTCGCAGACGGCAATTCCTGCCTGTATTTCGCGGACGACACGACCTTCGAGGGCGTGTGCCTGTACGGCAAAGCCGCGATACGGACGGACAGGCAGTACAAGGAGCTCCTGTGGAACGAGGGCGACGAGAAGTATTATCCGAAGGGCATAGACGACGAGGACTACTGCGTCATCGAGTTCACGGCGGAGAGTGCCAGATACTACCGTTTTGACGGCAAGGGCGACCTTACGGGCGAGGATATCGCAGAATATGACAAGGGCAGGGAGTACCGCAACGGCTACTCCGAGCAGAGGTGAACTATGGAAACAGAGATAACGGCGGCGGAGCTCGCACGTCTGCGCGACGGCGACTACGCGATAATAGACATACGCGACGCGACGGCATTCGACTACGGGCACATCGGCGGCGCGGTAAATATCCCGCTGAAGGAGCTTGCGGAGGCGGAGCTCCCCGCGGGAAAGAAGCTGGTGCTGTACTGCAAGTCGGGGATAATCAGCCTTGACGCGGCAGAGGAGCTCCGCGGCAGGGGATACGAGGCGTACAGCCTTGCGGGCGGCTATATAGACTGGCTCCGCGAGAGGATGAACGACCGCAACGTCACCGAGCAGGTTGAGCTGAGCCTGCGCAAGAAGTTCAAGAAGAGCATATGGTGCAAGTTCACGAAGGCGATAAACGAGTACGAGCTGGTGCAGCCGAACGACCGCATAGCGGTGTGCATATCGGGCGGCAAGGACTCGATGCTGATGGCGAAGCTTTTTCAGGAGCTGAAGCGCCACGACAAGTTCCCGTTCGAGGTCGTCTTCCTCGTAATGGACCCGGGCTACAGCCCCGAGAATCGGCGTATAATCGAGCGCAACGCGGAGTCGATGTCGATACCCGTGCAGATATTTGAATCGATGATATTCGACTCGGTGCTCCACATCGAGAAGAACCCGTGCTACATCTGCGCGAGAATGAGGCGCGGCTACCTCTACAGCAAAGCGAAGGAGCTCGGCTGCAACAAGATAGCGTTGGGACACCACTTTGACGACGTGATAGAGACTATCTTAATGGGAATGTTATACGGCGGACAGGTGCAGACGATGATGCCGAAGCTCCACAGCACAAATTTTGAGGGCATGGAGCTCATACGCCCGCTTTATCTCGTCCGCGAGGCAGACATCAAGCACTGGCGCGACTACAATGACCTGTACTTCATACAGTGCGCGTGCAAGTTCACGGAGAACTGCTCGTCGTGCAGCGAGAACGGGCAGTCGGAGTCGAAGCGGCTGGAGGTGAAGAACCTCATCGCGGAGATGAAGAAGATAAACCCGCAGGTGGAGAAGAACATATTCAGAAGCGTTGAGAACGTGAACCTGAGCACTATCATCGCCTATAAGGAAAAGGGCGCAGTCCATCACTTCCTCGACGATTACGATGGCGGGGAGCCCCCGCAGGCTGTTCGCGCGGACACTCGTAAACTCGTTTAATAAAAGGTGCATTTAGTATGTCCCCGCGAGCTTTACCAATTCAGATTTGTTACCCGCCGAAAGCAGAGAAAGCCTTTTGTACAGAGTGAGCGAGCTTGCGAGCGGCAACGAAGTTCGGGGTCAGGGGAACTGTGTTCCCCTGCAGGGTCTGGGACAGAGTCCCAGCGGATTCCAAAGGCGGAGCCTTTGGCGGGTCAAGGGCAGAGCCCTTGTCTGAGCTCTTGCATTATCAGCAAATATGTGGTATAATAAAAGATGACCTTTTCCTCACATTTGGGAGAAGGAAAAACGCAAAGGAGCGATCCAATATGTCAAAGAAATTCTACATCACGACCCCCATTTATTACCCGTCGGGCGACCCGCACATCGGTCACTGCTACACGACGGTTGCGTGCGACTCGATAGCCCGCTACAAGCGAATGCAGGGGTACGACGTGATGTTCCTTACAGGCACGGACGAGCACGGCTTGAAGATAGAGCAGAAGGCGGCGGAGGCAGGCGTAACGCCGAAGGAGTACGTAGACGTCATCGTAGACAAGTTCAAGAAGCTGTGGAGCTATATGAACATCTCCTACGACCGCTATATCCGCACAACTGACGATTACCACATAGAGAGCGTGCAGAAGATATTCAAGGCTCTCTATGATAAGGGATATATATACAAGGGCGAATATTCGGGCAAATACTGCACACCCTGCGAGAGCTTCTGGACTGAGTCCCAGCTCGACGAGAACGGCTGCTGTCCCGAGTGCCACCGTCCCGTCAAGTTCGCGAAGGAGGAGGCGTACTTCTTCAAGATGTCGCCTTTTGCGGAGCGCATAGAGAAGCTGCTTATGGAGACAGACTACCTCCGCCCGAAGACGAGAGCTGTAGAGCTGGTAAACAACTTCATCAAGCCCGGACTTGAAGACCTCTGCGTGTCGAGGACCTCCTTCACGTGGGGCATACCCGTATCGTTTGACGAAAAGCACGTAGTATACGTGTGGATAGATGCGCTCTCGAACTACATCACAGCGCTCGGCTACGAGAACGAGAGATACAGCGAATTCGAGAAGTTCTGGCCCGCCGACGTGCATATGGTAGCGAAGGACATTATGCGCTTCCACGCAATAATATGGCCTGCAATGCTTATGGCACTGGAGCTCCCGCTGCCGCAGCACCTCGCAGTACACGGCTGGATAACGATGGCAGGCAAGAACGGCGAGAACGAGAAGATGAGCAAGTCGCTCGGCAACGTGGTAGACCCGTTCGTGCTCGGCGAGCGCTACGGACAGGACGCTATCCGCTACCACATTCTGCGTGAGATGGCTCTCGGAGCGGACAGCCTCTTCTCGAACGAGATAATGATAAACCGCATAAATTCCGACCTTGCGAACGGCTTCGGCAACCTTGTTTCGCGCACTGTGGCAATGGCGGACAAATACTTCGGCGGCACGCTCCCGACAGAGCGCGAGGGCGACGCTCTCGACGAGGAGTTCAAGGCAGTGGTTACGGGACTGCTTCCCGAGGTCGACAAGTACATCGACGAGACGAAGCTGAAGCAGGCACTCGAAGAGATATTCAAGGTCGTAGATCGCGCGAACAAGTACATCGACGAGACAGAGCCGTGGAAGCTCGGCAAGGACGAGACAAAGCGCGCAAGACTGGCGGCGGTGCTGTACAACCTGCTCGAAGCGATACGTATAATATCGGCACTTCTCGCACCGTTTATGCCCACGGAAATGCCGAAGGTATGGGGACAGATAGGTGCGGCAGCCGAGGACGTGAAGTACGGGAACCTCGGCAGATTCGGCGTACTGCCCGCAGACGTGACGGTACACAAGGGCGAGATACTCTTCCCGCGAATCGACGTGGACAAGGAGATAGAGGAGCTCAACGACATTCTCAGAAGGAATATGGAGGCGGCGCAGGCTAAGCTCTCCGCAGAGGAGAAGGGCGATGCTCCCGCAGAGCCCGAGAAGATAGAGCTCGCACCCGAGATAACGATAGACGACTTCGCGAAGGTAGAGATACGCGTAGCGAAGGTAACGGCTTGCGAGAGGGTGAAGAAGTCGGATAAGCTCCTGTGCTTACAGCTTGACGACGGCATGGGCGGACGTCAGGTAGTATCGGGAATAGCGCAGTATTACGCCCCCGAGGACCTTATCGGCAGGAAGCTCCAGTTGATAGCGAACCTCAAGCCCGTGAAGCTCCGCGGCGTGGACAGCAACGGAATGATATGCGCAGCGGACACTCCCGACGGCGTAAAGGTCATCTTCGTGGACGACTCCATCCCTGTAGGCTCAAAGATCAGATAAAGCGAAAAGGCGGACCAAGCGGTTCGCCTTTTTTTGTAGGGGCGCATTCCGTGCGCCCGCCAATACACGCAGCAATTACCTGCAACTAAATGTAGGGGCGGTGTTCAGCCGCCTGCCAAATCCCGACAATTGGTAAGGCACGCGGTGAAAGACTAATGGTATGTACGGGTGAGCGAGCTTGCGAGCGACTGCGTGAATACGGGGTCAGGGGAACTGTGTTCCCCTGCAGGGTCTGGGGCAGCGCCCCAGCAGAGTCCAGAGACAGAGTCTCTGGCGGGTCAAGGGCGGAGCCCTTGTTCTGAACTCTTAGTTCTTATCTCTGAGCTCTCCGGCAGAGCGATATATACTATTATATATGCGAATATTCAAAAATAATCAAGATTTATATTGACTTATTTTGACAATGGGTGTATAATTAATCTGTATTGCAAATACTAACTTAAATATATATCTGGAGGTTTTTCTAATGAGCAGAGTTTACAATTTCAGCGCAGGCCCCGCTGTACTTCCCGAGGAAGTTCTGAAGGAATGTGCAGAGGAAATGATGGATTACAAGGGCTGCGGAATGTCCGTAATGGAGATGTCGCACCGCTCAAAGGTATATGACGAGATAATCAAGGAAGCAGAGAAGGATCTCCGCGACCTTATGAATATCCCCGACAACTACAAGGTAATATTCGCACAGGGCGGCGCTTCACTTGTATTCGCAGGCGTACCTATGAACCTGATGAAGAACAAGAAGGCAGCATACATAATCACAGGTCAGTGGGCGAAGAAGGCAGCACAGGAGGCTGAGAAGTACGGCGAGGTCGTAAGAGTGGCTTCATCTGCTGACAAGACCTTCTCCTATATCCCCGACTGCTCCGACCTCGACATCCCCGAGGACGTTGACTACGTATACATCTGCGAGAACAACACTATCTACGGTACAAAGTTCTGGGAGCTCCCCAATACAAAGGGACACGAGCTTGTAGCAGACGTAAGCTCCTGCTTCCTCTCGGAGCCCGTTGACGTAACAAAGTACGGCGTGATCTACGGCGGCGTGCAGAAGAATGTAGGACCTTCGGGCGTACAGATAATCATCGTTCGCGAGGACCTCATCGCAGACGGTCCCGCACTTTCAATCACACCTACAATGATGGACTGGAAGATACAGGCAGAGAACGAGAGCCTCTACAATACACCTCCCTGCTACGGCATCTATGTATGCGGCAAGGTATTCAAGTGGATAAAGAAGATGGGCGGACTTGAAGCAATGAAGGCTCACAACGAGAAGAAGGCAAAGATACTGTACGATTTCCTCGACAGCAGCAAGATGTTCCACGGCACAGTCGAGAAGAAGGACAGAAGCCTTATGAACGTACCCTTCGTAACAGGCAACGAGGAGCTCGACAAGAAGTTCGTAGCCGAGTCTAAGGCAGCAGGCTTCGAGAACCTCAAGGGACACAGAACAGTCGGCGGTATGCGTGCTTCTATCTATAATGCAATGCCTATCGAGGGCGTAGAGAAGCTCGTAGCCTTTATGAAGAAGTTCGAGGAAGAGAATTCATAAGCGGGGAGCCCCCGCGGGCAGTTCGCGCGGTCACTCGTAAACTCGTTTACTTAAACGGACGGCGGGTCTTTACCCGCGAGCCCTACCGAATCGAAACGGTATGAAATAACACTGTGTAGGGGCGGCGTTCCGCCGCCCGCCAAAACACCGACAAACCACATTCAACCGAATGTAGGGACGCGCATTGCGCGTCCGCAATTTCCTTGTTTATTCACGGACGACCGATGGTCGTCCCTACAATGATACTGAAAGAGGTAATGACAATGTTCAACATACAGACACTCAATAAGATATCATCTGTCGGCACGGACGTCTTCGACAAGAGCAAGTATGCGATCGCCGATGCTCCTGCAAATCCCGACGCAATAATGGTACGCTCTGCAAAGATGCACGATATGACATTCGGCGATAAGCTCATCGCTATCGCACGTGCAGGCGCAGGCGTAAACAATATCCCCGTAGACCGCTGCGCACAGGAGGGCATCTGCGTATTCAACACCCCCGGCGCAAACTCCAACGAAGTTAAGGAGCTCGCTATCTGCGCACTTCTTCTCGCTTCGAGAAAGATAGTGGAGGCAGCTCAGTGGTCTGCTTCCCTCAAGGGCACAGAGGACGCTCCCAAGACAGTTGAGAGCGGCAAGAGCAAGTTTGCAGGTCCCGAGATAGCAGGCAAGACCCTCGGTATCATCGGACTCGGCGCTATCGGCGGCAAGATCGCGAACGCAGCAGAGGCTCTCGGAATGAAGGTCATCGGCTACGACCCCTACCTCTCGGTAGGTGCAGCTCTCCACCTCGAGCCCACAGTTGACGTCGTAAAGGACATCAACGACATCTACAAGAACAGCGACTACATCACCATTCATATGCCCTACACACCTCAGACCAAGAACACCATCGACGCTGAACAGATAGCAATGATGAAGGACGGCGTCCGCCTCATCAACCTCGCACGCGGCGAGCTCATCAACAGCGAGGCAGTAGTTAAGGCAATTGCTGACGGCAAGGTAGCCAAGTACGTAACAGACTTCGCAGACGACATCGTCCTCGGAGCAGAGAACGTAATCGTACTTCCCCATCTCGGTGCATCCACACCCGAGAGCGAGGACAACTGCGCAGTAATGGCAGCAGAGGAGCTCATCGACTACCTCGAGAACGGCAACATCAGAAACAGCGTAAACTATCCTAACCTGTCGATGAACTGCACAGGCACGAAGATATGCGTTATCCACAAGAACGTTCCCACAACTATCGCATCTATCACATCGGCAGTCGGCAACGAGGGCATCAACATCGAGAATATGGCAAACGCGAGCAAGGGCGACTTCGCATACACAATGCTCGACGTAACAGGCGAGGTACCCGCAAGTGTTGAGGGCAAGATAAACGCAGTAGACGGCGTTATCCGCGTAAGGGTCATCAACAAGTAAGCTCCGCATAACAGATACTTGACAAAATAGTATCGGTGTGCTATAATATGTATGACCACGAAAGATGATATGTGGACATTGCTTCACGCAATAAAGAAATCCCGAGAGTGCCAGCTCTCGGGATTTTTTGTGCTTTTGTCGGGCTACTTCCTGTCAAGCCACTTGCAAATGTAGTAACCAGCTACACTCGCTGCGACAGAAATAACGAATGATGATATGTAATAGAACATTGCCTCACCTCCTTCCTGACGGAAGAAGCCGACAAGCCCATAATAGCATTTATGGCGGAAAATGTCAATATTGCCAAATATTTAGTTAATATATATAATGTTTGTTGACAAACAAAATAGGCAGGGCAACAATAATAGTATAAAAAACAATGGAGGTAAAACCATGGACATAAAACGCAAAATTGCAGGAATAACAGCGCTGTGTCTGGCATTTACGGCGGGCGCGGCAGTATCGCCGAGGCTCACGCGCGCGGCGGGCGTGTTCAGAGACATCAATGGCGATGGCTACGTAAACGCGAAGGACGCGTCGGTGATACTGGGCTATGTTGTTCTGAATTATGTGCTAAAAAACAAACAGGAAGAGACCTCGAAATGAAGTTCCTTCCTGTTTTGCTTATAGCCGCTGTATAGGTCTTTCATATTAGTTCTTGGAAAACTTCTATATGAGTACCGACCTATACGTCCGCGGCATTTTTGTTTGTCCCCCTCCGCCTTGAAATATGAACAAATTGTAAACAATCCCCGTCAGACTTGACTTGCAGTCAGAAAAGGACTATACTATATTTAGCACTCGAACACGGCGAGTGCTAATCTGTTTCAATCATAACTCTAAAGGAGATGTTCATAATGGGCACAAAGAAGTTCAAGGCGGAATCGAAGCGCCTGCTCGAAATGATGATACACTCGATATACACGCACAAGGAGATATTCCTGCGCGAGCTGATATCGAACGCGAGCGACGCGATAGACAAGCTTTATTTCAAGTCGCTGACTGACGACAAGGTGGGACTTAGCAAGGACGACTTCGCGATATGGATAGACACGGACAAGGAAGCCCGCACGCTGAAAATCACGGATAACGGCATAGGAATGACTGAGGAGGAGCTCGAGAACAACCTCGGCACTATCGCCAACAGCGGCTCATTCAAGTTCAAGACGGAGAACAAGCTCGAAGAGGACAACCAGATAATCGGACAGTTCGGCGTTGGCTTCTATTCGGCATTTATGGTAGCCAAGAAGGTGACCGTTATATCCAAGGCATACGGCAGCGACAAGGCATACCGCTGGGAGAGCGAGGGCGTAGACGGCTACACTATCACCGAGGACGAGAAGGAGAGCGTGGGTACGGTAATCATACTCGAAATGCTCGACGACACCGACGACGAGAAGTACGGCGAATTCCTCGACGAGTACCGCATAAAGGGGCTTATCAAGAAGTATTCGGACTACATCCGCTTCCCCATCAAGATGAAGGTACAGCACAGCCGCCCTGTCGAGCAGTCCGAGGAGGACAAGGCAGCGAACAAGCCTGTCGAGTACGAGGACTACATCGAGATAGAGACGCTCAACAGTATGGTACCGCTGTGGAAGAAGAGCAAGTCCGAGCTGAAAGAGGAGGACTACAAGCACTTCTACACGGAGAAATTCTACGATTACAACGAGCCGCTGAAATACGCGCACGTAAAGAACGAGGGCGTGCCGAGCTACAACGCGCTGCTCTATATACCGTCGAAAGCCCCGTTCGACTACTACTCGAAGGAATACGAGAAGGGCTTGCAGCTCTACTCAAACGGCGTGCTGATAATGGACAAGTGCGCTGACCTTCTCCCCGACTATTTCAGCTTTGTAAAGGGACTTGTAGACAGCGAGGACTTGTCGCTGAACATCTCGCGTGAGATGCTCCAGCACGACCGCCAGTTAAAGGTCATCGCGAAGAGCATCGAGAAGACGATAAGCTCCGAGCTCAAGAAAATGCTCAAGAACGAGCGCGAGAAGTACGAGGAGTTCTGGAAAGCGTTCGGAATGCAGGTCAAGTACGGCGTTTACAGCGAATTCGGAATGAACAAGGAGAAGCTTCAGGACCTGCTTCTGTTCACGTCCTCGAAGGACAACAAGCTCGTCACCCTTGACGAGTACGTAACAGGAATGCGCGAGGAGCAGAAGTACATCTACTACGCAACAGGCGAGAGCGCAGCCCGCATAGAGCAGCTCCCGCAGACCGAGCTCGTGAAGGACAACGGCTTCGAGATACTCTACCTGACGGACAACATCGACGAGTTCGCGATAAAGGTCATCAACAAGTACAAGGACAAGGAGTTCAAGAACGTCTCCGCAGACGACCTCGGACTTGAGACCCCCGAGAAGAAGGAGGAGCTCAAGGCGAAGGAGGAGGAGAGCGCTGATATGCTCGGCGAGCTCGCAAAGGCACTCGACGGCAAGGTAACGAAGGTAGTCCTCTCGCAGAGGCTGAAATCCCACCCTGTATGCCTTACGAGCGAGGGCGAGATAACGCTTGAAATGGAGAAGGTGCTGAACTCCATGCCGACCGACCAGCAGGTACACGCCCAGCGCGTGCTTGAGATAAACCCCGAGCACGAGATATACGGCAAGCTGAAAGCAATAGCGGACGCAGGCGACAGTGACAAGCTGACGAAGTACGCGAAGCTGCTGTACACACAGGCGCTGATGATAGAGGGAATGCCGATAGACAACCCTGTCGAGTTCTCGAACCTCGTCTGCGAACTAATGTAAGCGGCGGGGAGCCCCCGCGGGCGATTCGCGCGGACACTCGTAAACTCGTTCACCTGTGTAGACCGCGGGTCTTTTCCCGCGAGCCTTACCGACCGTAGGGGCGGATATTATCCGCCCGCACCTTTTCGTACATCTTGCGGCTGCATTCTGTAGGGGGCGGCGTCCCGCCGCCCGCCAATTCCGAGACATACACACGGCAACCAACTGTAGGGAACGCCGCCCTCGGCGTCCCGCAAATCCCCGCGACAGCTACTGCTATGCAAGGCGGGGAAAACAGTTGTATTGTGAACATTGCCGCAAGGCACGGCTGTAGAATTAGTAAATATGCCAAAAAATCCTATATAAAAATGTTTTTTTGAGGATTTCACTTGACGAAAAGTCATATTTGCGGTATAATAACAACAGTGATAATAATTATGAATTATTAATCACTCGTTTTGTTGTCTCCTTTCTTTTGTTCTACACATATTTTTCTTTTTATCTCATCTTCAAAACCCGACGGAAACGTCGGGTTTATTTTTTGCCATTGCGACATCCCGCGGCAGCCATTTGTAGGGGGGTATCATCCGCCCGCCGATAACGCACACGGTTTGAATCAACATTGTGTAGGGACGACCACTGGTCGTCCGCTAATGACCTGAACCTCCACCGTTTTCGTGATTGCGGACGCGCAATGCGCGTCCCTACAACGATTCCGTGTTTTGAACACCGTCTGCGTCGTCTCTCGCCCTGCCTTTGTGCAAAGCGGCAACCACTTGTAGGGGCGGGCGTCCTCGACCGCCCACCAATTTACGTATATACTGCCTATAACGAATCGTAGGGGACGCCGCCCTTGGCGTCCCGTTTCCTTCGTTTGTGCAAAGTGGTGAGAGAGTGTGTTATTTTTTGGTCAATGTGACTTAAATTTAATTTGGCAGAAAAAAGATGTTTACAAGGGAAACGATTTGTGGTATAATGTGAGATGAAGTTATATGCGATCTTGCGTGGAAATAACCGTGAGAACGCTCATAACCCCTGAAAAAATCTTTTACAGGAGGTCATTCCTATGGCTATCACAAGAAAAAAGAAAACAATGGACGGTAATAACGCCGCTGCATATGTTTCTTACGCCTTCACGGAAGTTGCTGGTATCTATCCTATCACACCTTCCAGCCCGATGGCAGACTATGTAGATCAGTGGTCTGCACAGGGAGTCAAGAACATTTTCGGCACGACCGTTAAGGTCGAGGAGATGCAGTCCGAGGCTGGTGCAGCAGGTACTGTTCACGGTTCTCTGAACGCCGGTGCACTGACTACAACATATACTGCTTCACAGGGCCTTCTCCTGATGATCCCGAATATGTACAAGATCGCCGGTGAGCTTCTTCCCTGCGTGTTCCATGTATCTGCACGCTGCGTAGCATCACACGCACTTAACATTTTCGGCGACCACTCCGATGTTTACGCATGTCGTCAGACAGGCTTCGCAATGCTCGCTGAGACCAACCCGCAGGAGGTAATGGACCTTGCTGCTGTTGCACATCTTGCATCTATCAAGAGCCGCGTACCCTTCATCAACTTCTTCGACGGCTTCCGTACATCTCACGAGATCCAGAAGATCGAGACATGGGATTACGAAGACCTGAAGGAAATGTGCGATATGGATGCAGTAAAGGCATTCCGTGCACGTGCTCTTAATCCTGAGAATCCTACAATGCGCGGTTCTCACGAGAACGGAGATATCTTCTTCCAGCACCGTGAGGCTTGCAACTCCTACTACAATGCAGTTCCCGGCATCGTTGAGGAGTATATGGGCAAGGTAAATGAGAAGCTCGGCACAGACTACAAGCTCTTCAACTACTACGGCGCACCCGATGCAGACCGTGTTATCGTAGCAATGGGCTCTATCTGCGACGTAGCTGAGGAAGTTATCGACTACCTCAACAAGAAGGGCGAGAAGGTAGGTATCGTAAAGGTACGTCTGTTCCGTCCCTTCTCTGCTGAGAAGCTCGTTGAGGCTATCCCCGCAACTGCAAAGACGATCGCAGTTCTCGACAGAACAAAGGAGCCCGGTTCACTCGGCGAGCCTCTCTACCTCGACGTAGTAGCTGCTCTCAATGCTACAGGCAGAAACGGCATCAAGGTCATCGGCGGACGCTACGGTCTCGGCTCGAAGGATACTCCTCCCGCATCTGTATTTGCTGTATATGCAGAGCTCGCAAAGGCTGATCCCAAGCCGCAGTTCACACTCGGAATCGTTGACGATGTAACAAACCTCTCACTCGCTGAGGAGGATGCTCCCAACACAGCAGCAGAGGGCACAATCGAGTGCAAGTTCTGGGGTCTCGGCGGCGACGGTACAGTCGGCGCAAACAAGGACTCCATCAAGATCATCGGCGACCACACCGACAAGTACGTTCAGGCTTACTTCCAGTATGACTCCAAGAAGACAGGCGGTATCACTATCTCGCACCTGCGTTTCGGTGATAAGCCCATCAAGAGCCCCTACTACATCAACAAGGCTGACTTTGTTGCCTGTCATAACCCGTCCTACATACTCAAGGGCTACAAGATGGTCAACGACGTAAAGCCCGGCGGTGTATTCCTCATCAACTGCCAGTGGAAGCCCGAGGAGCTCGACCAGCACCTCACAGCTGATACAAAGCAGTACATCGCAAAGAACAATATCCAGCTCTATCTGGTAAACGCAATAGACCTCGCACAGGAGATCGGTCTTGGCAAGCGTACCAACACCATTCTCCAGTCTGCATTCTTCTCACTTTCAAAGGTCCTTCCCGAGGCTGAGGCTATCGGCTATATGAAGGAGAAGGCTCAGAAGTTTATGAAGAAGGGCATCGAGATCGTTCAGATGAACGAGAAGGCTATCGACGCAGGCGCAACAGCTTACGTCAAGGTAGACGTTCCCGCTGAGTGGGCAAATGCAGTTGATAATTCCGCACCCGCAAAGCTCGAGGGCTCCGAGAAGCTCGTCAAGATGGTTGAGGGTATCATGAACCCCGTTGGCAAGATGCTCGGCGATACACTTCCCGTTTCCGCATTCAAGGATCACGTTGACGGTACATTCGAGCAGGGCGCTGCTGCATATGAGAAGCGCGGAGTTGCAGTAATGGTTCCCGAGTGGAATCAGGATACCTGCGCTAAGTGCAACAAGTGTGCATTTGTCTGCCCGCACGCAACTATCCGTCCCTTCGCTCTCACAGAGGCTGAGGCAGCTGCTGCTCCCGAGAACATCAAGATAGCTCCCAAGCCTATCGTAAAGAGTGACTACAAGTACACACTCGCTGTATCCGCTATGGATTGTATGGGCTGCGGCGTATGTATCGGTGTCTGCCCGACCAAGTCCCTCAAGATGGTTCCCAGAGAGTCACAGGAGTCACAGCAGGCAGTATTCGATTACTGTGTTGCAAAGGTAACAGAGAAGACAGACGTAGCAACAGACGCTACAGTTATCTCCAGCCAGTACAAGAAGCCTCTGCTTGAATTCTCAGGCTCGTGCGCAGGCTGTGCCGAGACCTCTTACGCAAGACTTATCACACAGCTCTTCGGTTCGAGAATGTATATTTCCAACGCAACAGGATGTTCTTCTATCTGGGGCGGTCCTGCTGCAACATCACCCTACACTGTTGACGCAAACGGACACGGTCCTGCATGGGCAAACTCACTGTTCGAGGACAACGCTGAGCACGGTCTCGGTATGTATCTCGGTCAGAAGGCTATCCGCGAGAGACTCATCGAGGAAGTCAAGGAAGTTGCTGCAAGCGACAAGGCATCTGCTGAGCTGAAGGCAGCAGCTGAAGAATACCTCGCAACAGTTAACGACGGCGCAAAGAATACAGCTGCAACAGCTGCACTCGTAGCTGAGATAGAGAAGTGCGCAGACAAGTGCGACAAGTGCGCAGATATCGCAGCAAACAAGAACTACCTCTCCAAGAAGTCCGTATGGATCTTCGGCGGCGACGGCTGGGCTTACGATATCGGCTTCGGCGGTCTCGACCACGTACTCGCTACTGGCGAAGATGTAAACATTATGGTATTCGATACCGAGGTTTACTCCAACACAGGCGGACAGGCTTCCAAGTCCTCCAACATCGGACAGGTAGCACAGTTTGCATCAGCAGGTAAGGCTATCGCAAAGAAGCGTCTTGCTGATATCGCAATGAGCTACGGCTACATCTATGTAGCACAGATCGCAATGGGTGCTGATATGAACCAGACACTCAAGGCTATCAAGGAAGCAGAGTCCTATCCGGGACCGTCACTCATCATCGGCTACGCACCTTGTGAGATGCACTCCATCAAGGGCGGTATGACAAATTGTCAGGCTGAGATGGAGAAGGCTGTTAAGTGCGGCTACTGGAACAACTTCCGCTATGATCCTCGTCTTGCAGCTGAGGGCAAGAACCCGTTCCAGCTCGATTCCAAGGCTCCCACAGAGTCTTATCAGGACTTCATTATGAACGAGGCACGTTACAGCGCACTCACACGTTCGTTCCCCGAGCGTGCTAAGGAGCTGTTTGAGAAGGCTGAGGAGACGGCAACAAACCGTTATGCTTACCTCACAAAGCTTGCTGAGAAGTAATTCTGATACAAAACTGATTGCTCATACGAATAAAAGAAGCTCCCCGATTTTCGGGGAGCTTTTTGTATATGCGGTCACATCTTTTTCATGTAGTATAGTTTCAGTGCCAGAAATACCAGCAGATTGAACATCATCACAGCAGTCAGTGTTATACATATCTTGATATCAAAGAAGCCCGCAGCAACAGCCGCAAAGCCGATACCATAGGTAGAAACGGGCAGGAATTTAAAGGCAGTTTCCTTCTCGATAGCCTTGTTTCGCTCGTCAGTCAGAGCTATGTATTTCTCCTTGAGCTTTTTCTCGTCGCGGAGCAGGACGAGTGCTTCTACCAGCCCTATTATTGAGCAGACTTCAATACTTGTAAGAAGGCCCATTGAAAGTCCCCGTGCAAAATCGCTTGCTCCTTTTGTAATGAACCAGAGTACAACGAAAAGAATAGGGGCAAAGCCGCACAGCATCAACAGTATCATCGAGCGGTTTTTGAGTTTTTTTCTGAATACTTCCATATTTTTCTCCTTTTTCCAGTTTACATCATTTTAGTGTAAATATACGACACTAAACCTCTCAATATTAGTATTGCGACGAGGAGCTGTAAAAGCAACTTGCCTACGGTATTATTATCAATCGTGTTAGTATATATAATACCTGCATAAAGAGCCCCTATAATGATATTTAATGTAAGATTTGAAGATTTTGCTTTGATTTGTAGGAGCCTTTCATCAGTTTGTTTTATATATGTTCTCCTGAGTTCTTTTTCGTTTTTGAGCGTTATAAAGTGCAATCCGAATCCCAGTATTGCCACGAGAAATACTATGAAACAGAGGAGTGCGCTGTTACTTTTTGCTTCGTCACTCATACCGAATAACTGACTGCCTAACAGCTTGAAAAACAGCGCTCCCACAACAGAAATGATTGCAAGCACTCCAATTGCGGCAGTTTTTATTATCAGCATTTTTTTGAATTTTTCCATAATAATTCTCCTTAAAAATAGTACGAGTGATGATATTTGAACTGAAAACGAACAGTGCCGAGGGTCATTTTTCCCTGAAAATAGGGCTGTTCAGAAGCAGCGCAGTTATGTCGATATTCTCGTCGCCCTCAAAAATGAACAGTTCTTCGATGGAAACGCCAAAAAACTGCGCCGCCTTGTGAGCGAGCGTCAGAGAAGCGTTATATTTGCCGTTTTCGAGTGAGATTATCGTCTGCCGAGTGACGCTCAGAGCGTCTGCGAGCTCCTGCTGAGTGACCCTCCGCGACTTCCGCATTTCCTGTATTTTGTTTTTCAAAGTATCAGCCTCCTTTGAAGTAAAGCTTACTTTACATAAAGTATAGCACGCTTTACATTTTTTGTCAAGTACACTTTACATATTTTTATATTTTAACAAAACAAGCTCCCCGACATCGGAGAGCCTGTTTTTCAGGAAAGCGAAGAGTGATTTAGTTAAGACTTTTTATTTCACTTTTGCAAAGAGATATCTGACAGACCATAACATACAAGCTGCAATAAAACAAAGACATATAACCGTGAAAGCTCCGAGGAGCAGTCCGAAGAATGCGGTATCGAACCAGATATCTGCTTTTTGATAGAGCGCTTCGATCTTAGTGGGAGCGTGTACAGACGGGGAATTGTAGTATTGTTCAAATGATCTATACGAGATGAAACCGCTGATTGCAGCTCCGATACCCGCAAACGGAACAAATATGTTCATTATCATCAAGGTACGAGAATTCTTTTCCTGATAATTATTTATTTCTTTCTGATAACCGCCTTTTTTTCTGCTTGTTTTTTTTGAAACGAAAACTATAAATAATATTTGGAAAACCAAGCAGTTCAAAAGGACAAATGTTAAGATCATGCCAAATACCACGCAGCACTCCAAGTGATTCATACCGTTATAACCCTTATCGGCACTGCCAAATAAGAATTCTGCAATGCGGTCCAAAGCGGGGTCAAGAATATAGGTCCTGTAACCATGAGCGGTTACATGCGGCGGTTCGAATAATATAGCTAACAGATAGAATGCGGGAATAAAAGAAATGTCAAAGAGCAGGGATAATAACATTTTTTTCACTTTGTTCCATGTCATAAAAAACATATCCTTTCAGTGTAACACAGCTCCTCGCAGAAGTTTTATGAAGAAAACGAAGAGCATTTTCTGAAGTCTTTATTTTTCTCTTGTTATGCGATAGCCGATGTACCATAACATGTAGATGAAGATATAGCCAAGGAATGCAGCGGCGAAAATCCCGAAGACAGAGCCTGTAAGCCAGTTTTCGATCCAGCTTTCTATATCATGCGAGATTTCTTCTATTCTGGTGTGGTAGTGTTTGGTCAGGGCATTGTAGTAGTTGTTGAGCAGACAATATGAGCAGAATCCGCTGAAAACAGCGCCTATAAACGATACTGCAAGCATTGCGTTTGCCCAGTCTGAAGGGCGGGGAATACGTATCTTTTTCATAGTAACACTTCCTTTCAGAGCACCCTTATTATGCCGAAGAGGAACATCATATCCATAAGTGCGGCTGCTGCTGTGAAGAGGTCCTGTGCGGGCTGTGACATATCGAAGCTGCGCGTTTTTATGCAGGCTATGCCGCGGGCGATGATGTGGAGGCTCGTGATCACCCATATTATCGCCGCTATCCACATTATCGGGGTGTAGATCACGCATATCTCGAATGCGTTGATGACCTCGGATATGCCGTCGAAGCCGTAGCGGAGCTCGCCGCTGCCGAGACTGGAGATGAAGTCGTAGTTATAGCCGAAAATTGCGGCGTATACGCACCAGAGTATCAGCACCGCAACGGGCAGAAGTACGAGCGCGCAGGCTATCTTCATCTGCTGTGGTATCCTTCTGTTCATATCATCATCTCCCTTGCTGACTATATCATACCACGTGCGCGGCGAATTTGTAAGGTGTCATAGGTCACTTTCGCCGTTACATTTGTAACTGTTGATTAAACTGCCGCGGCGTGGTATAATATGAGCGGTGATGTTTATGCTGATGATATCAATTTTACAGCTCGATAAAAAAATGCAGCACTCCCACACGCATAAGCTGCTCGGGGAGTGCCTGAAACCTTATAATATAGCCTACTGCGAGGATATGCTCTCGCTCGGGGAGCACGGCAAGCCCTTCCTTGCGGAGCGTCCCGATATCTGCTTCAACCTCTCACATTCCGACGGCATTGCCGCCTGTATAGTGTCCGCGAACGAGTGCGGTATCGACTGCGAGAGGGTGCGGGAGTGGCGTCCGAATGTGGTGCGGAGGGTGTTCACTCCCGAGGAGCAGGCTTTGCTCGAAGCCGAGCCCGAGGGCGGGCGCGGGCTCCTGTTCTTCCGCATATGGACGCTGAAGGAAGCCTTCGTCAAGGCGGTCGGCAAGGGGATCTCCTACCCGATGAATACCGTGGAGTTCAGCTTCGCGAATGGCGCTATCTCCTGCACCGAGCAGGGCTGGCGCTTCCGTCAGTATATCCTGCGCGGCGGAAAATTCGTCGTTTCCGTCTGCGAGGCTATCGCGTGACGATGTAGTACAGCAGTCCGTATACGAACGCCGCCGCCGAGCCGTAGAGGATAACGGGTCCCGCGATGGTGAAGATCTTCGTGCCCACGCCGAGGACAAGTCCCTCCGAGCGTGCCTCTATCGCAGAGGAGCTTATCGCGTTCGAAAAGCCCGTTATCGGCACGAGCGTGCCCGCTCCTGCGTGCTTCGCGAGGCGCTGATACCAGCCCAGACCCGTGAGAAGCGAGCTCGCGATGATAAGCGTGACCGATGTCCACAGGGCCGCACCTTCCGCGTCCGCACCTGCCGCCTCTGCAAACATTCGTATAATTTGTCCGACGGCGCAGATGGCTCCGCCTGTGATGAATGCGACCGCCGTGTTTACCTTCACGTTCGAGCGCGGCGATGCGCTCCTGCTCATCTCGCCGTAGACCTGCGGGGTAATGTTCATTCTATCATCTCCTTCGGCGGTAGTATGTGCGGGATTTGGCGGATTATGCGGCGGGATTTGTAGGGACGACGTGGTTTTATTTGGTTATTGGCGGACGCGCAATGCGCGTCCCTACAGAGTTTTCGTAAAAAAAGAGGTGCAGAGTTTAGAGTGCTTCCCTTAGCGGAATTTGTGGGCTACCGAGCCGTAAATTTACGGTACATATTCGGTATCCTGCGAAACCGCCAAAGGGGGCTCCCCTTCAGCTCTGCACCTTGTTTTTGTTGCGATGATTTTTAAGCTCCAAGAGGAGAATTGCGGCGAATAGCAGCAGTCCTGCCGCCGAGGCAGCCTTTCCGAGTCCCAGCAGAGGCGCGGTGAAGCGTATCTCTACCTCGTGCTCGCCTGCGCTTATCGGGAAGCCGAGAAATGCTGTGTCAGTCTTAACAGGTGTTGCCTCCTTGCCGTCCACGAGCACCGTATAGCCCTCGTGCCACACGAAGCTCGTGTCCGCAAAGCCGTTCTCTTCCGCTGAGAGTGTGCCGCAAATGATGTCCCCGCGTGTGCGTGACATATCGGGCTCGAATGCGGTCAGTCCGTCCGTCAGCCCGTCGAGGAAGGAAGGCTCCAGCGTGTAGGCGGTCAGCTCCGAGAGCGTGAGCTCCGCGCCTGTCAGCTCAATGGTGAGCTCGTCTGCGAGGTCGGAGATGACGTACTCGAACTGCTCGTTGCCGTTGTGGTACTTCCACTCGGGGTTCGTGAGCGTGTTCTTCACGCCGTTTATGCGTATGCGGACGTCGCCGCCGCGCTCCCAGCTGAAGCTGCTGCGCGGTTTCGGGTCGGCGACGCGGAAGCGCAGAAGCAGTATCTTTCCGCGCACGCTCTCGGGCAGGCGGTAAGTGTAGGAGAGCGCTCCGCCCTCGGGGATTATCGTGCGGATGCCGTCTGCGAGCTCAGTCTCGTACTGTCCGCTGACGTTTTCGCAGGCGGAGAGGTCAAAGGGGTCACCGATGTCTGCCTGTGCCATTGTTGGCGTGAATTCGGCGTCGGGGAGCTCCGTGGGTACAATGACGTACCGCATCAGCGCCTCGATATTCTGCGGGTAGGAGAGGCTCTCATACTGCCGCAGGCTCATCGCGGGCGAGCCTGTCCATATCAGCGGGAAGGCGTTTTTGTTCTCGTAGAGGCGATAGCCGTCGGGGGTCTGCTTTATCAGCTCCAAGCCGTATAAAGGGGCGTCCTCGCGCGTGATGTAGTACCTGTTGCCCATGCGGCAGGTGAAGAGGATATTGCGCGAGCGCGTCGTCAGCGCGGAGTTGCGGTACTCGTTCTCGTTGTGCATCTCCGCGAGGTAAAAGCGGTTGTAGTCCTGCGAGTGGACTGACGAGTAGAGCGTATCGGTGCAGTGGCTCGGGGAGTAGACCTTGTTCACCGTGAAAAGACGGGTCGTGTCGATAGCCGTGCGAACGAGCTTCCCGTCGGATACCTCGGCGGCGAGCTCCGCGACGGTAGGGGAGTTCACATTGCGGAAGCTCTCGGTCGTTTGCAGCTTGTCGTATCTGTTGCCGCATATGCACGCGATAAGCGGTACCGCGAAAAACAGTGCGCAGAAGCGCTTTCTGCGCGTTTTCAGCAGAAGCAGAAGTCCGAGCGCGAACAGTGCCGCGTCGAGGGCGTAGACGAGTATGAAGAGGCTTGCCTTGCAGCACGCGACCGATACCGCGGAGCTGAGCGCGAACACGATGAGGGCTGCTTTCAGCCGTATGTCCGCCTTCGAGAAGAGGGCTTCAAGGAGCTCAGCGGCGGGTATAAGCGCGAGCGGCAGGAAGGCGAACAGCACCTTCGGGTCGGTGTAGAGCGTGCCGTTGAGGAGGTACAGGAGGGTGGGACAGGTCGCCGTAAGCAGGACGAGCACCGCGATGAAGCGGCTGGCACGTCTGCCGCGGAAAAGGCTGTATACAGCCGCGAATACGCCGAATGCGGACAGTCCCATGGTGTAGCCGAAGTAGGTCAGGCGGTCGTAGCGGATAGTCGGGAGAAGCTCGCGGAGAGAGACTGCCGCGTCGCCGCTGCGTCCGCCCGCGAGGACGTATGCCGTCGGGAGGAGCAGCACCGCCGACATAAGCACGCTGACGGCGAGAGCTCCTGCGAAGGGGAGGAGACGCTTCAACATTGCCTGCGGCTTCGTGTCGCCCTCGGTCAGTACGATGTATACGCCGTAGCAGGCGAGGGCGGTCAGCGCAGAGAGGGCGAAGTAGTAGCTGCACATTATCATCAGGAACGCTGACAGTATCAGTGGGGCACGTCTGCCGCGGCGGAAAAAACTGTCCGCGCTGAGCATTGCTATGAGCAGAAACGGCATATAGCCCGTGAACATTATCTGGCGGTGACTGTTGACTATCAGCGGTACCGAAAGTGCGAAAAACAGCGTCGTGCAGGCGGCGACGGCAGTCCCGAACCTGCGGCGGAAAAAGGCGTACAGTGCTCCCTCGGAGATGAGCACCGAGAGCACGCTCGTCACCATAATATAACGGCTCATCGGGACGAAGGGGAGCAGGTACGAGGGTAGTATCACGGGCGAGTAGAGCCCGTAGTAGGAGAGGGAGTAGATGTTCTCGCCGCCGCCGAGGTTGGGCGCGAACGACGGGAAGAGCTCGTGCGTGGAGTAGAACAGCGTGCGGAAATACTCGGGAATGGCGTAGTGCTGGGACGCCCAGTCGTCCTGCGAGCCGTAGACCGTCCCGCCTGTGAGACAGCTTGCCATTATCGCGAGAGTGAGCAGCATTATCCCTCCGAGAGCGAGAAAGTCTGACTTGTTGTACCTCCTCACGAGAGCTCCGCCTCCTTCCATTCCTCGTAGGGGAGCATATGCGCGAGCTTGCCGACCGTGCGCTCCTGCGAGCGGTAAATGCCGCAGAGCTCGCGCTTGCGGGCGAGCTTATCCTCGGGCAGGGGAGTGAGACTGTCCGCAAACTCGGGCAGGCGGCGGGCGGAGTGGTAGTCGGCGAAATAGTAAAGCGTGCCCGTGCCGTGTTCCGAGAATTCTGCGGTGACAAGGGCGCTCGTGAGCTTGTGGTGGATGTGTCCGTACTCGCCCGCGGGATTGTGCGTGGCGACGGTCTGCCAGTCCCTGTATTGCAGGAGCGTGGTGATGTCCGCCTCTATGCCGCCGCTGACCTGCGTCCAGTCGTCGCGGCGGAGGTTGACCTTGTCGGGGTAGTCGAGCATCAGCGGGGTGTTGCCGCTCGCGGTCACTGCCTCGGTGAATTCGGCGGAGCGGGTGCTGTCCGAGCCGTGGGTCAGGCACACCACCAGCCAGCCGCCGTCGAGAAGGTGGGAGCCTCCCCACAGCGTCTCGTCGTCGGGGTGGGCGACTATCATCAGCTTGTCAGCTTCGGCGGGGCAGGTTATCGCGTCTGCGGACAGAGCGGGTACGTTGTATGCGCGGTGCTCGTTGTAGTGCAGGACGAACGTTGCCGCGCAGGTCAGTGCGAAAAATATCGCCGCAAGTGCTAAATACAGCCTTTTCACAGTCGTCACTCCTTCCGTTTTGTTATCGTAAAAAGCGCCGATAACGCTATCGGCGCACATTATTGTCATTGTATGCGGAGTGCGTGGGCAGTCCGTTCAAAAGACGCGGACGCCCAGCGGGCGCCCCTACAAAATGTAGCTGCGGGTTTGGAGGGGATTAGCGGGACGCCGAGGGCGGCGTCCCCTACAAATGGTAGCCCCCGTTTCAATGGAGTATCAGTTTTCGTACTGCTTGATGATGTGCTCCGCGACCTCGCGGCGCGTCTGGCGGTTGTTCATCGCCTGCTTCTCAATATAGCGGTGCGCCTGCGGCTCGGTGAATTTCAGATACTTCATCAGCGCCGATTTCGCGCGGTTTATCACCCGTATCTCCTCTATCCTGCCGAGTACCTCGGGGCTCTCCTTCAGTCCCGACATTCGGCTCAGATTCGCGCTCAGCATACGTATATCACGGCTGAGTGCCTCGCGGCTTATCGGTCGCGCGAGCACCGCTGCGCCGTAGTCGGACAGCCTGTCCGCGAGCTCGTCCGCTATCTCCGAGTGGCATATCAGTATTATCCCCGCCGACGTCTCCTCAGCCGCCGCCTCGGCGAGCTCCTGCCCGAATTCGTCCTGCAGGGGCGTGCATATCACGATGAGGTCGGGCTCGGTCTCTCTGCCGATGAGACGCCGCGCCTCGCTCCCTGCCGATATCACCGCGACCGAGCCGTAGCCCTCTATCTGCGCCGTCTGCTCGATGAGTGCCGCTTCTTCGCGGTCGGCTGATACTATTATCGCTCTGTTCATTTTCCGCTCCGTTTACAGGTAGTTGAAGTATGCCTTGTCCTAGAATTCGTCCTTGTCCTTTGCGAGGCTGTACTCCTGTATCTGCGTGTGCAGGCGCGAGAGTATGCTGCTGCGCGTTTCCTCGGGGAGCGTGCGCTTCACGAAATCGCTGCTCTCCGCGACTTCTACTGCCTCCGCGAGCGACATCGGCAGGCGCTCGAAGCCTGAGGGCGTGTCGCCCTTCATCGTGCAGTCCATCAGCGAGCAGTCGCCCGAGCGTATGCCCTCCATGCCCGCTGCAAGTATCAGCTTGAACGCGATGTAGGGGTTGCAGGCGGCGTCTGCCGAGCGCAGCTCTATGCGCGGCGATACGCCCACTGCCTGCGGTATGCGTATCAGCTGTGAGCGGTTCTCGGACGACCAGTCCACGTACTTCGGCGCGTAGCCCATTCCGAAGCGCTTGTAGGAGTTGGTCGTGGAGTTCAGGAATGCCGTTATCTCGCGTATGCGGCTGAGCACTCCCGATATGAAGCACTTGCCGTCGCGGGACATATCCTCGGGCTTGCCTCCGAATATGTACTCGCCGTTCTTTTTCAGGCTAAGCGATATGCTCAGTGCGCTGCCGTGCTCGTTGCTGAGGGGCTTCGGCATAAACGACGCGAACAAGCCGTTCTGCGCGGCTATCGACTTTACCACCGTCTTGTAGTGCGCCATATCGTCCGCAGCCGTGACGGGCTCGTTCTCGCGGAACTCTATCTCGTTCTGCGCGGGTCCGTGCTTGTGGCACGAGCTCTTCGGGCTCAGTCCCATTTCCTCCAGCGAGAGGCATATCTCGCGCCTTGCGTTCTCGCACTTGTCCAGCGGTGCGACGTCAAGATAGCCGCCGTTGTCGTGCGGTATCTTCGTCGGCTCGCCCTTCGCGTCGAGCTCGAACAGGTAGAATTCGCACTTCGTCCCCATTTCGCAGGTGTAGCCGTCGAGGCGGAGCTCGTTCATCGTGCTGATGAGGTCGCTTCGCATATCGCCGACGTATGCGCTGCCGTCAATGGTCTTGAGTCCGCAGAAAAAGCGCACCACGCGCCCCGACTTCGGGCGCCACGGCAGTACCGAGAGCGTGGATATGTCGGGCACGAGCAGCAGGTCGGAGCAGTGCTCCGCAAAGCCCGACGCGTCGAACGGTATGCCGCTCGTAAAGGCGCGTTCGAGCTCGTTCGGCATTATCGCCACGTTTTTAAGATTGCCGAATATGTCACAGAATGTAAGTCTGATGAATTTCACGTCGTTCTCTTCGACGAATTTCAGTATCTCCTTGGGTGAAAAGCTCATTTACAAGGACCTCCTGTCCGATGTTCTGTTTAATGCTATATTATACCATATTTTTGCGGATAATGCAAGGGTTGTGTAGGGGCGGCGTTCCGCCGCCTGCCGTTAGCTGTCGGTATCGCCTTCGGGGATTTATTGTAGGGACGCGCATTGCGCGTCCGCTGTTACGGAAACGGCGCTATGTGCGAGAATTGCGGACGACCAATGGTCGTCCCTACATCGGGTTGAATGTAGCTTGGGGGTGTGCTGTCGGGCGGCGGGACGCCGCCCCTACAGATGGTCGCCATTGGTCGGTAAGTCAGGCACGGGCGGATGATATCCGCCCCTACAATCGGTATAGCTCGCGGCGATAAATTTGCCGTACATTTCAGTAAGCGAGTTTACGAGCGGCTGCGTGAACCGGCAGCGCGGACACCGCGCCGAGTTTACGAGCGGCTGCGTGAACCGAAAAAAGACCTCCTGCGGGGGAGTCCGCGGGAGGTCTGTGTGATTTGCCTATGCCTGCTTCAGGGCGGCGTCGATGAGCCTGCCCGCTTCCTCGGGCGGCATCGGTCTGCCCCATATGAAGCCCTGTATGTAGTCGCAGCCGATCTCGCGCAGAGTATCAAGCTGCTCCTGCTCCTCTACGCCCTCCGATACGACCTCGAAGCCCATTATATGTCCCATTGAGATTATCGCCGCGACGTACTGCGTCGAGGACTCGCTGTAGTTCAGCTTGTCGATGAACGACTTGTCTATCTTCAGCACGTCCGAGGGGAAGGTGTTGAGATAGCTAAGCGCCGAATAGCCCGTGCCGAAGTCGTCTATCGCTATCCTTATGCCCATATTGTGTATCTCGTTGATACAGCGCAGTGCCTTCTCCGCGGAATCTATCATTATGGATTCCGTTATCTCTATCTCAAGCTGCTCGGGCGGCATACCGCTCGTTCTGAGTATCTCGCTCACCTCCGCGATGAAGTCGTTCTTCATCAGGTGGCGTACCGATACGTTGACGCTGAGATTTATCCTCGCGCCCGTGCGCCTGATGACGTCGCCTATGAACATCGCCGACTTCCTGAACACGGTGCTGTCTATCTTGTCTACCAGTCCCACCTTCTCGGCAACGGGTATGAACTCGCCCGGGGAGATGACTGTGCCGTCCGAGTCCTTCATTCGCGCGAGTGCCTCGAAGCCGCAGAGCCTGTGGTCAATGTCGTACTGCGGCTGGAGATTGTAGTATATCGTGTCTTTTTCGAGCGCTGCCCTGAGCTTGCGCTCTACCTCGTGGGTGCGCTCCGACCTGAGAAGCTCGGGGTCAAAACGCATAATGTGGTTGCTGCTGTTTGTGCGCTTGACCTCAAGCATAGCCGCGTCCGCGTACAGGCGGAGCTTGTCGCTCGTCTGCGCGTCGTCGGGGAATACCGAGTAGCCGAAGCCTGCGGTGAAGTAGAAGTCGCAGTCGTCAATGGTGAGTCTCGTTTCGAGCGATGCCGAGTACATTCTGATGGCTTCCCTGATATCCTGCTCGGACTCGGCACCCGTGATTATCAGCGAGAATTCGTCTCCGCTGAGGCGTGCGATGTAGTCCTTCGTGCCAAGTATCATTGAGTCGGCTATTGCCTTCCAGCGGGCGGCTATCTCGATGAGCACCTTGTTGCCCGCGTCGAAGCCCATTGTTTCGTTTATGCTCTTGAAGCTGTTGATATCTATCGATACGAGGGCGAAGCGTTCGCCCTGCTTTATCAGGCTGTCCAGCAGCTCTGCGCACGCAAAGCGGTTGGGTATGCCCGTAAGGCGGTCGGTGTAGCTTATGCGCTTCAGACGCTCCATCATCTTGTAGCTGGAGAGCTTCGATGAGATGAAGAACGTCAGGAGCTCGAGAGTTTCCTTTATGCGCATCGTGTTGGTGGTGTCGAAGTTGGAAGCCCACACGAAGCCGAGAGTCTCGTCGTCGTAGCGGAGCGGGAACATTATTATGCTCTCGACGCCTGCGTCCCTGAGGTTCTGATACCACGGAGCGTTGATGCTGCGTACAAGCTCGAAGTCGCTTTCTTCCTTTATAACGAGGCAGTCGGTGTCGGTGAAGAAATCGAGCCACGATGATGCTATCTCCTTGAAGTTCGGGAACTGCGTCACGCGGCGTACCCTGCATTTTTTATCGAGGCTCGTGGCAAGGACGTCGAATTTGTCCCTGCTTGTGTCAACAAGCATTATCGTGCAGACGTCCGCAAGACATATCAGGCGGATATCCGTGATGACCTCCTCGATGGTCTTCTTGAAGTCGTCCGTGCTGTGGAGCTTGATGCACGTCTTGATGACGTCCTCGGAGCCGTTGTCCGACCGGCTTGAGCTGACGCCGACCTCGTCGGGACTGCTCGGCTGTGCGGTGTATGTACAGTAGCAGACGTCGCCGTTCTCGTAGTCTATCGGCATCGCGAAAATGTCGAACCACAGGTTCAGACCGTTCATATGCACGAACGTGTGCACGGGTATCTTCTTTACTGCGGCGCGGTAGCATATATCCTCAAAGCCTGTATCCTTGGGGTAGTATCTTTCGTAGGGCGAATTCGGGATAAATGTATTGGTCGAGCTGAATATCTCGGGCATTCCGAGCATTTCGGGCGGTATCGTTAATACGGGGTGTTCTATCGGTTCGAGATACTTTGCGTTGCCTGTGACGATGCGTATCTCGTCATAGCCTCCGTCGGCAGTCCTGCGTACCGAGAGTATGCCTGTCGGTGCGTGGAAGCTGTCAGCGAGTTCCTGAAAGTTCATAGCGGCTCCTTTCCACAGCGGTGAAGCTGTTGATGGATATGCACGTCCGCAGATACGGGTATGCATAATTATACAACTACATTATAGCACATTATTTGTTTGATTTCAATACTTTTTCGGATTAAAAAAAGAAAAAATTATACAAATTAAAGGAGGCGCTTTTGGAGGAAAAAGCAATGAAGGGAGGGGAGCACGTGCCAAAGTGACGTAATTGTAATGAAATAGTCACGACAATGTAATTATGACGTGCTATAATAGGGACAGTAGAAAAACAGCGGCTGTGCCGCTTAGGGAGGTAATTATATGGATCTTATGAGAATTGAGGGTCTGTGCAAGACCTACGGCAAGGGCGAGAATGAAGTAAAGGCTCTCGACAATGTGTCCTTCACTGTGCCGAAGGGGCAGATGCTCGCCGTCATCGGTCCGAGCGGCTCGGGCAAATCAACTCTTCTGCATATCCTCGGCGGCGTTGACCGTCCCACCGCGGGCAAGGTCTTCCTCGACGAGCAGGACGTATTCGCGCAGGACAACAAGAATCTCGCCATATTCCGACGCAGACAGGTCGGGCTGATATATCAGTTCTACAACCTTATACCCGTCCTCGACGCCGAGGAGAATATCACGCTCCCGCTCATAATGGACGGCAGGAAGCCCGACAGCAAGCACCTCGACGAGCTCCTCGACCTCTTGCAGCTCAAGGAGCGCCGTCACCACCTGCCCTCGCAGCTCTCGGGCGGTCAGCAGCAGAGAGTTTCCATAGGCAGAGCGCTGTTCACGTCGCCCGGGGTTATCCTCGCAGACGAGCCCACGGGCAACCTCGACAGCAGGAACAGCGCCGAGATAATGAAGCTGCTCCAGAAGTCGAACAAGGAGTACGACCAGACTATGATAATCATTACCCACGACGAGAACATAGCTCTCCAGTGCGACCGTATCATCACGCTTTCAGACGGTAAGATAGTCAGCGACAAGCTCAATACCAGAAAGTAAGGGGGCACTGATATGTTTGAATTCCTTCTTGCGCGGAGGTACATAAAGACGCAGAAGCGCCACTCCGCTCTCACGATTTGCAGCATTGTCGTCGCGGTCACGCTGATGAGTATGCTGTTCACGGGCTTCGCGACTCTGCTCGGCTGTCTGCGCGATGCTCACTACGACCAGAAGCCCTACCATATGTGCTTCATCGGTATCACCTCGGAGCAGGCTGATGCCGTGAAGAAGCTGCCCGAGGTGGAGTCCTACAACGTGAAGAAAAATGAGCTCGGCGACGGCACTTACGACGTCGAGGTAATGTTCAAGAAGCAGAGCATGAAGGACTCGTTCACGTACCTCCAGACGGTCGCAGGGGAAAAGCTCGGCGTCAGTCTTCAGGACGTGCCTTATTGGGTGCCTGCGCACGTTGACAGCAACACTCAGCTGATGAACGACGACCTCGTTGACGACAGCGCGCGGTTCAGATTCGTTCAGATGCTGTGCATATTCTACGTGTTCATCGTCATCATCGCGCTGACCCTCCGCCTCATCATCGACACCGCCTTTGAGGTGTCCTCGAAGGAGAGGGAGAGGCAGTTCGGCGTTTTGCAGTCGGTGGGAGCTACCCCCAAGCAGATAGTGCGCATTATGACTGCCGAGGGTCTTATGCTCTCCGCGGTGGGCGTGCCGATAGGTATACTGCTCGGTATCGGCTGCGCTTATATCGCGTTCAAGCAGATCGTCGGGAACGGTCTTGCGGATGCGTTCTTCACCTCCGATAAGGCGGGCGATATCGTGCGCTTCCATATAAGCCCGCTGATGCTCCTCATCGCAGCAGTGACGGGTCTGGCGTGGGTGCTCTTCTCCGCTTACGGTACGGGTATGCGCGTTATCAGGAAGTCGCCCGTGGAGGCTATCTCCGCGAGAAGCAACACCGTTAAGAAAGTCCGCAGGCGCACCATTATGGGACTGCTCTTCGGCTGGGTGGGCAAGCTCACCTCGCGCAACGCCCGCCGTCAGAAGAAGCGCTTCATCATCACTATCCTTTCGCTCACGCTCTCGCTCGCGATGTTTGCGGGTATCGGCAGCGTGATGAATGCCGTTACCGACGCGGTAACAGGTCCTATAGCGGAACTGGGACACGACTTCGATATGTCGCTCGACTATAGCTGCTTCGATTTGATGGGCTACAAGAAGGACCTGGAATACCTCGAAAAGAGCGGCTATTTCAGCAAGTATTACTATGGCATAATGAAGAGAGCCAACGCTGTTGACAGCGAGAGAGGCTACTATATCGAGTATCTCAGCAGGGACGAGTTTGAAGCTACGACATACGGCAAGGCTCCCGTGACCTACGACGAGCTGAGGGACTCGGGCAGCTACCTCTATATCACAGGTGCTGACGAACCCGACGAAAGCCTCAGGGAGCTTGAGCTGAGAGTGGTCGAGAGCATTGCCTCCGACGAGGTGAAGAAGGACTTCGAGGAGAGGTATGCGGCTGCGCAGGCAGCAAAGCAGGAAGCAAAGAAAAATACCGCGGATAATGCGGGCTCTGACTATGAGGACGACGATGACGACGGCTGGGATCCCTACAGAGACGGATATATCGAGCTTGTGAAAGCTACAAAGGAGACCTGCAAGCAGTCAAATCATACCTTCAAGATAGCGGCTTCGTGCAAGACTATCGAGCCCGACAACACAAACCCGTTTATCGTTACGGAATCTTCATACTACGAGGAGAATCAGTATAAGCTGCTCATCGCGACTATCGACCAGTATGAGGCAGGGGAGTATAAGCTCTACGGCAACTATACGAGCCCAATAACAAGCCTCAATGTCGATATCAAGTCGCCAGAGGTACACGAAAAGGCGGTCAAGTATGTCAATCAGAACAGCGATATCAAGCTTTGGTGGGATATGTTCGGCGAGCTCCAGAAGGTTCGCACAACGGCGGGTGCATACAGCATTGCCGCGAAATTCATCACGGGGCTTATCGCGCTCATCGCTATCGTGAATATGATAAACATCGTGTCTACTGGTATCGTCAACCGCAGAAGCGAGCTCGCCTCGCTGCAGTGCGTCGGTATGACGCGCGGACAGCTCTATAAAATGGCTGTCATCGAGGGCTTGCAGTATACGCTCTTCGCCGCTGTCGGTGCTATCGCGCTCTGCCTGCTCGGTATCTTCCTCACCGAGACAATGCTCATAGCGACAGAGGCTATGCCTCCGGAGAGCAGAGGAAAGCTCATAAGCTACACCGACCCCGTTTGGCGCGTGCTCGCCGCTTCGGGCTTCGCGTTCATCGTGTCCGTGCTCGCGGCAGTGATACCGCTCAGAAGTATGCAGAAGACCTCGCTCATAGACCAGATCAGAAGCGTGGACTAAACAGAAAAAACGGGCGGACATTTTGTCCGCCCGTTTGTTTGTCGAATCGGCGAATTGTGTGATTTGCGGGCGGCGGGACGCCGCTCCTACAGTTGGCAGCCGTGGATTGATTCGTATAGTGCGGGACGCCGAGGACGGCGTCCCCTACATAATTGTTCCGTTCGCGGGGAATAATAACGCTCCACAATATGTGGAGCGAAATTTCGTATTTGCTGACATTCGCGAAAGCAGACTGACCGCTTGTACAAAGTGAGCGAGCTTGCGAGCGACAACGCGAACCGCGCGCGCCCGCTCGGCGCTGGAGCAGATAACGGGGGTCGAACCCGCCTCCTCAGTTTGGGAAACTGAAGTAATAACCGCTATACTATATCTGCATATCCACATTATACCACACCTCTTCCTCAATTGCAAGTGCCTGCGCAACTTTTTTCTGCGTATGTGGTCGGGACTGCGACACGATCAGACGTTAATTCTTTTACTCTGACCGTTTTTGCCCATTATCCCCGAATCTTTATTTTTTTGTGGGAATTTGAAAAAACTACTGGACAAATCCTCATATTTATGTTATAATAAACTGTAAACTTATTTTTCTGAGGTGATATCATGGATATTTTCTCCATTTTTAAAGGCGGTAAATACTTCGATAAACATATTGAGCCTAAGTGCGATTACTGCCGCTTCGGCAAGCGCGCCAAGGACGGCAATAAGGTCCTCTGCGAGAAAAGAGGTCTCGTTGACGCGAATTATTCCTGCGGTAAGTTCCTCTACTCTCCCCTTAAGAGAATCCCCGTAAAACAGCTCAACTTCGTCGGAAGCCTCGCTGATGAGGACCTCTATATCGAGTCCGCAGGCGACCGCGCCGAGAAGGAGGAGGAGCTCAAGAAGAACGCAGACGCTGAAAAGAAGGATAAGGCTAAGAAGTCAGCTGACAAAAAGCCCGACGAGAAAAAGCCCGATGAGCCCAAGGCTGACGAGAAAAAGCCTGAGGACGCCGACAAGCCTGCTGCTGCTCCCGAGAAGACCGAGGACGCTCCCAAGGACGATACGCCCGCGGCTGACGCTCCCGCCGAGAAGACCGAGGAGAAGGCTCCCGAGGCTAATAACGCAAGCGCTGAGTGAGCGCTGCAACAGTATCGTTACCACGCTACAGCCGCAGGCGCGGCTGTAGCTTTTTCTCTTGACATTTCCCCTGCGAACAGGTATAATTATACTGTTCGGTCTATACGCGGGTGTGGTGAAATTGGCAGACACGATGGATTTCGTTCGCGCTACGTCATTGGTTTTATAATACTGCTCCTGTCGGCAGACCAAATCGACAGTCAAAAGTGAATACGCGGGTATGGTGAAATTGGCAAACACGTCAGATTTCGTTCACGCTACGCCATTGGTTTATAAAACTGCTCCCTGTCGACAGTCTAAATCGACAGACAAAATTGAATATGCGGGTATGGCGAAATTGGCAGACACGTCAGATTTCGTTCACGCTACGTTATTGGATTTATAAAACTGTCCCCTGTCGGCAGTCCAAATCGACAGCAAAATTTAATATGCGGGTGTGGTGAAATCGGCAGACACGGTAGTTTTTGTTCACGCTACGTCATTGGTTTTATAATACTGCTCCTGTCGGCAGTTCAATTCGACAGTCAAAATTGAATACGCGGGTATGGCGAAATTGGCAGACGCACCAGATTTAGGTTCTGGCGGGCAATCCGTGCAGGTTCAACTCCTGTTACCCGCACCATTCAGAAAGTCCGATTATTCGGGCTTTTTTCTTTTTACTTTATCTATACCTACCTTGGTACCAGGTAATGAGGCACGAAAGGTGTATTTCGTGAGTATGCCGACAAATAGTAAGCCGCAGGTAGTCCCTGCGGCTATTGTCATTTCTATTCATTGATCTCAAAGCACACCGTGCTTGTATCCTTGAAGTCACCGTTGAATTCAAGATTTACATCAAGGCTGCCGTCCTCGTTCTCATGAACTGTGACCTTGCGGACGAGCAGTCGCATATTAGCATCTGTGATGTACGGCTCGAGAAGCACCTCGTCAAGCATTTCTGCTGTGGACATCAGCTCGTCCCGACGTTTCTTACTGAGCTCGTCGAACCGCTTGCAGTCCTCTATCTTCTGAGTCAGTTCCGCTATCTCGGCTTCACGCTTTTCAACCATGCTGTTATACATCGGAGCATGCTCACGATCGTTGATACGCTCCATAAGTATGCCCTCTATCTGCGTTTTCAGAATGGCTATCTTCTCCGTGAACTCCTTTATCATTTTATCGTATTTCGGTTTCTTCTTGTTCCATTCCTTGACTATCTCGTCGTATTTTTTACTCGAATCAAGTATCTCCTGCCTGAGCAGAACAAGCTCGGTATGTATTATTTCATCTATCTGCCCCTCGCGTATCGTGTGTGCAGTGCAGTATTCATTGCCGTAGCGGTGGTTGCTGTTGCAGGTGTACTCTACCCATGAATGTCCCGCTACTGTCCGCTTCTTTGCTATAAGGCTCGCTCCACATTCGGCACATTTTATCATGCCACAGTATCTATGGATAACATTCCCGAATTTTGACCTTGCGTTATTCTTCAATCTGCTCTCAAGAAGTATCTGTGCCTGATCAAAGGTCTCGCGGTCAATTATTGCGGGCATATAATTTTCATGGCGATACTGTTCCTCTGGTGGTATCACATCTTTCGTCTTGTAAATCTTCGATGTTACGGTCTTATGATTAACGAGCGTTCCTGTATATGCTTCGTTTTGTATCAGACGTTTCACTGTTGTCTGAGCCCATAGGAATCTTTTGGCAATCTCAGTATGCCTCGGATTCTTCTTCCTGTGTGAAAAGTATTCGGGAGATTTTATACCGCGCCGATTGAAGTCCTTGGCGATAGTGCTCAGTCCGTATCCGGCAAAGAACTTCTCAAATACTTCTCTTATTATCGCCGCTGCTGTTTCATCTATCAGTATTTTACCTGTGTTCCTGTCCTTGTAGTAGCCCATCGGTAGATTCACAGGCATTCCAGTTTTCTGCTTTTGACGAATGCCTGCGCGGACTTTCTTTCCAATATCCTTAGCATAGAAGTCGTTGACGAGCTGCTTGAAGCCGATTATCATATCGTCGTTTTCATTTGATGAGTCGATGCCCTCGGTCACTGAATACACCCGCACATTATTCTCGCGCAGGTAGTCTATGAACAGAGCTGTTCGAGTTCGGTGTCTGCCGAGTCGGGACAAGTCTTTGACGAGGAGCACGTCGACCTTTCCGTCCTCGACTGCGAGCTCTATCTGATGAAGTCCTTTTCGCTCGAATGTCATACCAGACACATTGTCATCGAAGCTCTCGCCTGTAATTTCGTATCCGTTCATCTCTGCATAGTCCACGAGTATCTGACGCTGATTCTGAAGACTGTTCATCTCAGTGTCCTCGTCTCGGGACAATCTGTAATATAACCATGCTTTCATATTTTTACCTCCATTCGTATTGGCAGTCGCAGCACCTTGCTTGGTGCTACGACACACCATACCACAGACCTCCTCAGAAGTCTACTGATTATTCTTTCGTTTCTGAAACTTCTACCTTATCAACAACATCTGTCAGTGGAGATTTGTCTACATCACCCGAATGGAGATAGTCACTAAGCAGAGACTTTATGAACAGGTCGAAGCCTGCATTGTCCCCATTAAATATGACATTGACGTTTTTGATATTCGGCTCTTTGATTTTTCTTCCCAATATGTCACGCTCCTTTTGTGTCTCTCGTTTGTGTTTCTTGTATGAGTTGCGCTGTTCATTTTTCTCACTCCTTTCGACAGCTTTCGCGCCATATTTATTCGACTCCCTGTATCGGTGAGTCATCATTATCGACGATACCCTCGCGTTCACAGCGCATGATAAGGTCGTCGAGATTTATCTTTCCTCTCGTCCTGCGGACGTTGTTTACAGCTTCACGACGAACGTCCTTGAGGTGATTTTTGCTCACGCCGAAGGTCTCTGCCAACAGCACAATGAGCATTTCCACCTCGACTGCGTATCGGAACAGTCCCTTTGATATTTTTACTATGCCCTCATCGCTGGCTGCGGAGATGCACTCCGCGAGCTCAGGCACGAGCACATCTGACTTTGTTTTTATTGTCCGCGTTGCCAAGTATAATCTCAGCGCGGACTCGATAAGTTCCGAGCGGCTGCCGTCATTATGAGAGAGATACTCGTCGCACTCGCGGAGCAAGTCCTCGGAAATATAGATCCCTGTCCTCACTTTCTCACTCATCGTCATCACTTCTGTTCTGATAATCGTAGGCTTTCTCGAAGTTGATCACGCCGTTGATGTGACGGACTTCGTCCACGCACATTCCTCTGAGGTCATCGACAGTTTCGTCATCGACATCGTTGACTGCCGCTATAATGTGCGACTGCATAGCCGACTCGACTGCCAGCTTGAAAAGCCCTCGGCATATTCTGTACTCCGAACCTTTTACTATTCCGTCGATAATTGACGTCAGGACGGGGGCGAGATACTCCGTTGCGATACCCGAATTGCAGTCAAGGTAGCCTGCATAAAATTTGATAGCGTCCTCGATGAACTCACTCTGAGAACGCGCATTTGCCGCCTTCAAATGACTCACCATCAGCTCTTTGGTTTCGGGGTAGAGCCAAACCGCCTGTTTTTCCTTTTTCTCCATAAAGCCCTCCATTATTACTATCCGACCCGTGTCATACGCCTGAAAATCGGTATCTTTCCTGATACCGACTCCCTGTGGGTAACACACGGGAAACTTACGACTCCTTTTGGCTGAACCTTCTTTTTCTGCTATTTTGCGGACGGCTTTGCCGGTCCGCTGTGACCGTTTCGGGGGCAGCGACCCCGAAACTTTATCCTGCAACAGACAGTCAACACCCGTTTTTCGGCACTTCCGTGTCTGCAAACATCTTCGACTTATCCAGCACTGCAACGCTCATCTGACGGTCATCGGTGACGCGGACCGTTGTCGTGTTGCGCTTACCTTTCACGACCATGATACCGTCGTCGACCAGCTGCTGTATCAGACTATTCTTGCCAATGGAGAAGCTCTCGCCCATTTCTTTTGACAGCTTCACCACTTCGGACAGCGCCGCGTTCATGATGAGGTAGTAGCAGTTGTCATCTTCAAATCCGATGAAGCCTTTGCGGTTCATGTCGCAGTCGCTGCCAATGAAGTTGACACTGCACCTGCCGCTGTCGAGGAGACTTTTCAGCTTGTCGCAGAACTGATACGAATAGTTTTCGTTCTCAACTATGCTGTTGTTGCGCACTGAACTGTTAACGATGATGTTTCTGAAAGAGCTCTTGTAGTTCTCCATGTCCTGCGCTCCTATTTCTCCTTTTGCATTGAGAAATGCGAGCAGGAAGTCGAAGCCTATCATCATGTGCGCCAGCGTATCGGGAACTCTTGTATGGAAATTATCACACCTTGTCAGCAGCTCCGCAGTGACATCGGTTCGATAGTTTTTGTATGTATCCGACAGTCCCTGTACAAAACTATTTTCATCGCAGAGGTATGTTTCGCGCAGCCAGTCAACGTAGCTGTGCATAATTGACGCGAGCACGCCGTCCGCCGCAAGCTGTTGATACTCAGTCATCAGCGCAAGGTCAATGTCATCCGCTTTCATCTCCACGATAAAATACCGCGCAAGACCGCTCTGAGAGATTTCTGGAACGTACTCCGCAGTTATGATACACATACCCGTCGGCGGACGCGACGGCTGCAATTCAATTTTGCTATTCAACCTCGCACGCCCGATACGGTCGCCGTAGAAGCGCGCAAGGTTCTGCGCGGTGCTTTTCATTTCCGAGTCTCCGTATGTACCGTTCGGATGCAGATCATCAACGCAGGTGAGAACGTCCTTGAGCGAATATATATTGCTGAGGATACTGTTGGCTGTGTCGTGAAACGACATCGGAAGTGTACTCGCAGTGAAGCTCCCGAAGAATGAACACATCAGCGCGGCAGTGGTTGACTTTCGTGTACCTGTTTTGCCGACCAGCACAGTTATGAACTTCGGTTCACAGCTTGCTAATTTCAGAAAGTGTTCCAACGGCGACAGGAATGTTACTGCAAGCAGCGGCAGCATTACTCGCTGCGGCAGCAGACCGTTTTCAAGAAGTGCTGTGAGATAAAACAGCTTGTCCGCATTTGCAGGCGCGCTCCAATGGTAAGCGTTGAGCTTGCCTTGAAGTTCAACTGTAAACTGACTATCCGCAGACGGCATCAGGAACTCATACCGTTCATCGATTTTTCTCCAACCAGTCTGGCTGTACACGGTGCGGAACTCCACCTCAGCTTTCGTACTCATAATTGCATGACGTATTTTTCCGAGTGTGTTGTTCGCAGGCGAATACGAACCCAGCGAGCCCCACTTCTCAATAAGCCATTTCATGCTGCTCATCTCGTCTGCGGTAACTGTGACCGTCGGCATTGTCGTTCCGTTGGAATGTACAGCTCCGACCTCGAAGGCTTTGCGCTGCTCCGTTCCGTCGTCGAATGTTATCTCCGATTTCAACACGGGAACATAGTCGCACAACCTGACCGTTATGACCTTTCCCTTTCGCTCAGTCGTTTCGTACAGGCAGCCGTCCTTCACGCAATACGGCTCGTTGTAAATGTTGTTTTCAGTCATTCAATCATCCTTCCTTTTTAAACTCGCTTTATTTGCCCTCAGAATCGCTCCGAGAGCTCGGGTGGTGCAGCTATCCCTCCTTCCTCCGCAGAACGCCAAAAAACACGCAACAAATGCGCGACACGGCGTCCTGTGCTAAGATTTTACTATCAAACTACCAAGACCACTCAAATCACCTGATACAGAGCTTTTCCGCTGTTAGCAAACTGCTGTCGCAAAACTAACAACTATCCGTTTTGCTATCGGCAGAAACAAAGATATATCGGCGTATGAAGCGCATTGGCAGTAAGTTAGCAATTTTATAGCATAAGCCCTTGCGCAGTACCGTTCCTTCCGTTCCGCCTTGTATGACGCGAACGGAGTAGTTCACAGCTCGATGCGCTAAGCCCCTCCAAGAAAGGGTGCCCCTTCAGCCAATTTCGCAAGCTACTAAAAAACGAACCGTAACATTACGGCTCGGTAACCCGACTTGCTTCGGACACGCTACGGAACTATTGCGGCGCACTTAACTGCTGTGTTATCACTCCTGCGCAGGATATTTAATTGTCAAGATACTTTGCCCTCTAATTATAGAGAACTGGGAGAGGCGTTTTGATAAGCCTTTCCGGCAAATTTTTCAGAAATTTCTCCATTTCTGAAAATCACCCTCTACTTATAAGGGAATGGGAAGGGCGTTTTGCACAGTCCTTTTTTTAAGATTTTTGTAGGACTGCACAAGCGCCAATAATTACGCTCAAATTATTTTGCTCTCTAATTATAAAGAACTGGGAGAGCCTGTTTTGCTACCCATTTCATAATACTTTCATATTATTTTGTAGAGGCGCATAATTGTCGGCTCATCAAAGTTCCCATTTTTATCACCTCATATAGTAGCCGCTGGGAGAGGCTCTTTTGGGCAATGATTTTGATACTTTGTAGCCTTGCACAGAATCACACCTGCCGTTTCATACATATTGCCAAGTATAAAACTAACAGCTAATAGGTTTGCTATCAACAGAAATAAAGATATATCGACGTCTGAGTCCGCTTGGTAGCAAGTTAGCAATTTTATTACTGAAGCCCTTGCGCAGTATCGTTCCTTCCGCTCCGCCTTGCGTGACGTGAGCAGAGTAGTTTCTCAGCTCGGTGCGCTAAGCCCCTCCGAAGCTGTCGCGGCGCACTTAACTGCTGGGTATCACTCCTGCGCAGGATATTCAATTGTCAAGATTCTATGTCCCTCTAATTATAAGGAACTGGGAGAAGCATTTTGTAGCCCTGTTTTCACAAACTTTGTGCATATGCACAAGCCTGTGAAAATGTGTCCCGCTTATTTTGCCCTCTAATTATAAGGGAATGGGAGAGGCGTTTTGATACCCCATTTCACACAATTTTCATTTTAATTTGTAGAGCTGCATAATTGTCAACACTTCAAAGTTCACATTTCTATCGTCTCCCTATTGTCGCCGGTGAGGAGGTCTGCCTTCAACGCCCTCTACTTATAAGGGAATGAGAGAGGGTTTTTTGAAGTTTGACTTTTAATAATTGGATATATGCACAAAACAAGGCTTTGCGTTTCGTATATATTACTACATATAAACTAACAACTAACAAGTTTGCAATCAGTGAAAACGAGGATATATCGACGCCTGAATCTGCTTGGTAGCAAGTTAGCAATTATTATGGTGGAATACTTGGTGTATGAAGCATTTTTCACCTCCGAGGCGAAAAAAAATCGCACAGCAGTCCGTGCCGAACCACTGTGCGATTTATAATTATAGTTTTATTTATAGACTTGCCGAGTCTCTCCTATAGCATTATCCGCTTATTCTATATTCTTATGGACTGCCTTTTCAGCATACATCAGTGAATCCGCCTTGTTGATAAGCGCTTCAAGTTTTAGCGACTTTGAATATGGCTGCGAAGCATAACCGATACTTGCTATAACTAAATAAGGTTTTTCCGACGTTAGGTTATATTCCTCAATGATATCATGAAATGCTCTTATAAAAGAATCAAACCAGCTATCAGCACTGTTCGCTGCAACAAAAGCAGCGGCAACAAATTCGTCTCCGCCGAATCTGGCACATATCGCATTGCTTCCGCAAGCCGCAGATATGGCTCGTCCAACAGTGATTATGGCGCTATCGCCCTCGGAATGACCATATGTGTCGTTTATCTTTTTCAAACCGTCCAGATCAATTGACAGTATTACAACATCCATTTTCGATGTTTCGGTGTTATGAGCAGCTTTTTCCAGTTCATCATAAAATCCACGGCGATTTAGCAAGCCCGTCATTTCATCATGCGTCGACAGCACTATATAACGGTTCCTGGCACGCATCATTTCAAGAGAATTGTTCACAAGACGCAGCCAGTTGCGGTACACCAGATTAAGTTTGCGTGACTCTGACAGATCCCTTTGCAGGACAGAGTAGCCAAAGGTCTTATTAGCAAAGTGTACAGGCGCAAAGTAAAAAACAGATGGCGGTTCGTTGTTTGAAAGCATATGCGGGAGCATTTTTTTCGTGTCAAACAATATGCTTCTTTCGTCGCAACAGAAGGTGGGTCCGGTGCCCCCAGAATGCTCTGAAATTAGGCGCATTTGGGAAGGATAACGGTCATCATCCTGAGTGTAGTCCATCAGCCAGTCGGGCGACAGGCAAAGAAAGCAATGTCTGAACGGTCTTAGCAGATAAGTGCTGACCCAAATCTGATGAAGGCATTCATTCGGAGTTTTTACGCTTGTAAACTCCTCGGAAACATAGTTTTCCATAAGCAGACCGATGTCAATGTCATTGCCGCGTGATTCAAGACTATAGTTGCGCATCGTGTAGTAAAGTGCATCACGGAAATTTGAAATAAAGCGCATACTGTCAGCCTTGCAGCCGCAGCTTTCACCTGTACGGAGATGCGAGCCTGTCTGCGACTCATAAGGCTCGATCGGTGCATCAGCTTCAAACACGGATCGTAGATAGTCGACTGCCTTTGCAGCCGTTAAAGTGTCATTCGAAGCAAAGGAGGTCAGTGGAGTATCATTCAGAGCAGCTTCCATAGTAGCCTCAAAGCCGATGATAATTGTATCCTTCGGTGTGAAAATGCCGCGCACCTTCAGTCGCTCAAGCAATCCGAGCGCCATATGGTCACTCGCACACAGATAGGCTTCTGCGAGGGACTTATGTCCTAATCCTATCTCATCGGCAAGGCTTTCACCGCTGGAATACCAGAAATCACCGTATTCGATACGCTGTTCGGGCACAGTTATACCGAGTCTTGACAGTTCGTCCAGAAAGATAGCCAGTCTGTATTCGGCAACAGGATTATCCTTGGGCCCCGTGAGAATACAGATATCACGCTTTTCATGCACCACAGCAACATGGCGGCACATTTCACGCAGTATCGGCTCATTGTCATTTTCAACACACTTATAGTTATCAAGTGGGAGTTCAAGAGTTACAACCGGTATATTACAGTCAGTTCTGAGGCGATTCATTATCTTGTCAAGTGCTTCGACAGTAGAGCCGCCACCAAAGGTGACAGCGTCCATGATAACACCATCAAACAGAGCAAAATTAGGCAGCTGGTAAATCATCTCCTCGCCCTGCTGATATGTCCTGTCATGGTGCATTAGATTTGTCATTGTAGCGAATACAGCTGCATCATAGCCGTATTTCCGACATTGTTCGAATATACCGTCAAGGATACGCTGTCCGTGTAAACATTCGGGCATGGCTGTAAGTATACAGATACGTTTCTTCACTGTTGCTCCCCCTATGCAGGTGTAATGTATACATATTATACCACAAAGATTCTGTCAGTTCAACAGCTTATGTTAAAGGCGGGAAATGCAAAGTTTTCATTGACTTATTTGCTTCCTTTGTGTTAGAATAGATACAAGGAGGGATGAGTATGAAGTGTTTGTGCGTTGGCTATCATCATATACACGACGAAAAATTCACAGTTGACCGTCCCGACGGATCGGGCGACTGGCTGATGCTCATTGTTAAAACTCCTGCGGTATTTTATATAGACGGCGAAGAGATACATACCAAGGCGGGAACATATATCATATTTCCGCTCCATGCACCGCTGAAGTATTCAGCTGACGGCGGCGAATATATTGACGACTGGCTCCACTTCTTCCCCGACGAGGAGGATATGCGCTTGTTCAGCGAGCTTGATATTCCGCTGAACAAGCCTGTACATATCGGCGATGTGAACGCTGCTTCTGCTATAATGCGGAATATCTGCTTTGAATTTTACTCTGCACATCAGAATCGCAGCGAGATAGTAACGCTGTATCTGCGTATGATGTTCTACAAATTTAATGAGCAGGCGCGCTTCCACTACAGTGACACATTCCTTACAGAGACTAAGTATATGCACAGCCTGTTATGGATACGCGAGTCGATATTCCGCTGGCCCGAGCAGGAGTGGAATGCCGATTTTTTCGCAGATGAGCTCGGTATCAGCCGCTCACGCTTCCAGCATCTGTATATCACAGCCTTTGGCTCGACTATGATGCAGGACATAATCGACAGCCGTATCCAAAGAAGCTGCGAACTTCTGAAAAGCTCTGAAATGAAAATAGAAGAGATCGCGGAGAGCTGCGGATACAGCAGTGTTTCCCATTTTGTTAAGCTGTTCCGTGAAAAAACGGGGGTGACTCCTGCTGCATACAGAAAAAACAGTTGACGAAAAAATACTCCCTCACGGCTGAGGGAGTATCTTTATTATATAGCTTAACTTGATCGGTTTGCGCCTATAGCCAGACCGAGCTTTTTTGTTTCGTCGGCTATCATAGAAGCAATCTTGTATGCGCCTGCATTGCTGAGATGTGTATTATCAAGAGTAGTCTTGGCGGTGTCGGTGTAGCAGTGCATTTTTGCTGTTTCTGCTGCTCCGCCATAATTATAGAGGCTTGTATAGAGCTGTGTGGTCTGTGCGGTCATGTCTATAACAGGGATGTTATATTGCTTGCCGAGCTGTATCATAGCCTGCTGATACGGGGTATGCTGCTGATAGTTTGCCTGACCGTCAGCTCCGCGGCGCGTTATCGGTGTTACGAGTACAGGAACAGCGCCTTTATTCTTTGCAAGATTGATATAGTATGCTGCAAGAATGTATTCGTATGAATAACGTCCCTGACTGTCCTTGCCGCTGCTGTCGAGCGTGCTCCAGTCAAGACCTGTGTATGTTCCGAGTCCGGGATACTGGCTTTCGTCAGTCTTTTCATCATTATGACCAAACTGAATGAACAGGTAGTCACCCTTTCCGAGTGAGTTCTTGAGTGCCTGATAATTCTTTTCGGTCAGGAAACTGCGCGAGCTCCTACCCGATAGTGCCAGATTCTCAACGGTGACTCCGCTGTACTGCTCGGCGAGTTTCATTCCCCAGCCGTAACGGTCATAGGGCTTGCTGTAGTTGTCATCGTAGAAGCAGACCGTCGAATCGCCTACGAGGAAGACCTTGCCCGAGAAGCTGAAATCATCGGGTTCATAGCTGTTAGCGGCTGTCGGAGCGGTCGTGGTCACGGTAGCTGCTGCGGCAGTCGCAACTGTAGTCGCAGCTGTCGTTTTTTCGGGGAGCGCAGGTGTCGGAGCAAAATCGGTTCCTACGATGAGCTTTCTCATATGTATCATATCGAAGGAGTCAACGATACCGTCTCTGTCCATATCAGCGAATTCGCTGTCAGAGACTGAACCTGCACCGAGAAGGAACTTTTGCATCGTTACAAGGTCGGAAACATTGAATTTTCCGTCCTTATTGACGTCGCCCAAGTGCTCTGCCGCGAGAAGCGTATAGTTCACACAATACGACGACTGACCGTTTGTACCGCAGATGACAGTCGCACCCTTGCGGACACATCTGCTGTAAACGATGAATGTGATGCCGTTGCTTGTGGTCATTTTTATTGAGGTCTTCTGCCAGTCAGCGAGCCAGTCAGGAGTATTCTCAACGCGCTCGTCAACGGCTGCATACACTGTCATGTTCTTTGCGGCTGTGAATCCTGCCTGTCTGCCTTCTGTGAATTTACCGTCGCAGATTGTTTGAATAAGCTCGGCACCTTTGAACATTTCGGGTATCGAATAATAAGTGAATTCCCTGTCAGTGAATACTCTGTCGCCAGCGGAGAAGCCTTCTTTGATGCTCCACTGCGCGCCGTTTTCTGGAACGAGAGATTTCACCAGCTTTCCGTCCGCAGGAGGTGCAACTGTCGTAGTAGCAGGAGGCGCGGTTGTTGTCGCCGCTGTTGTCTGAGCGGGCTGCTCGTCCATTTTTACGCTCGGTGTAATAACATATCCTGCCGAGGGATAGCCTGTCTTCGCAAGTGTGGCATAAGTCATATTTGAAGCCGACGACTGCGGTCCGCTGTACTTTTCACAGTAGGACTTTGCATCTGCTGCCGATTTTGCAGTATAGCTGTAATTCGTATTCGGACGCCACGAGCACGCCTTAGCTGTTTTGCCCTTCAGGCTGTATTTTGAGCCTGTCAGCGTTGAGCCGACCTCTGTGTACTGTCCCACATATTTGGACGAAATATCACTGCTCGAAACAGTGTCGTTCACCACTGAGCCCTTTCCTGTTCCGCCGTTGTAATAATTATTCTCTGCATACAGCTTGGCGGCTGTGTAAATGGTGTAACCCATATCGAAATTCACAACGTAGTTATTGAACGAATGGAAATAGCCGTATCTCATAAGTGCAGGAGCACGGGTAACGCACTTGTTGTAATAATTATCCGCAAGTGTTGCGTGAGGTGTGCCGTTGAAGGTATTGTATGCTTCCTGCGTATCAACGGGATACCCTATGAGAACGCCGTATTCGTGGAGCCCGAATTTGCAGTCGGATACAGTAATGAAGTCAGTATTGTCGTTGTCGGTGTTGCCTTTGAAATTGAGAAATTTATCCCAGTCATCAGTCTTTGTCGAGGCACCGTTCACCTTGTCGTGCCCGACGAATTCAACGTGGTCTATCCAGAAGTTGTAGCCGTAGGCAAACTCCCAGATGTTGTCCGAATTGAGTTCCTTGTCATGGGATATCTGTATATTCCTGATAATGATATCGTGTCCCGGACCGTAGTTCTTGTTGTAGGTAGTGAAATAAACATTATAGAGCGAATGAGCCGCATAGCTGCCGACAATGGTCTTGTTCGGCTGCAAATATATCTTCGCATCATTGAATCTGTATCGCCCGTTGCCGTCCTTGGAGTAGCTTCCTGTCTTGCTGATATTCTTGGTTATGACTATCGTGCAGGGTTCGGTGCTCGTGCAGGCTGACTTGAGCTGGTCGAAGCTCTGTACCTCGACGACCTTGCCGAGAGCTCCGCCGATATTGGAAGCCTTGACTTTGCCGTTTGTATCCTTGCAGTATCCTGCAAAGCCCTGCTCTCCCACAGCGTTCAGCAGCCATTTCTGCTCATTTTTTCCGCTGTAGGACGAGAGAACAACCTTGTTGCTGCTGTTTGTGAGCGCAAGCGAGGTGTTATCGTAGTTGACTATTCTGTAGTGAAGGGCGGTGCCGTATCCGTCCTTATCGACAGGGATAACGTACCAGTGCTGAGAGCGTGCGGATTCACTGCCGAAGATAACGCACTGAGTGCCCTCGCTGACATTGTATCCCATAGGAGTTATCTGTCTGCCTGTTCCCATATTTGTTATTTTGTAGTAGCTGCCGTTATTGTCTGTGCCTACATAGTCGAACCGCCAGTTTTCGTTCTGCGTGTTCTTCTGCTCGGATACCACGACAGATGACTTGTCATCATATCCCGAGATGTTCATATGACGGCTGTTGTCGTAAGAACTTATACGAAGCAGAACAGCTGGATAATCCGCTGATACCGCCTTGGAATCGATCGAGCGCAGCAGCCCCGAAAAAATAAGAGTAAAGACTGCCGAGAAAATGAAGATGAATGTCGCAGCTTTTGAATAATATGCTTTTTTCATAAGATCCCTCCTTAGAATAATGGCTGTATCCCTCCCAAAGGATACAGCCGCAGGACATCCGACTGTCCCTCCTTACATCGGAAACAAATGGGTAGTGCAGATACTCATTTCTTCCTTCCAATTTTTATTCTATCATATTATTTTTCTGGATTCAATGCCATTTTTAGCTACAAAAGTTGCACTTTTGCTCAAAAAAAGAGCAGTGAACTATATCATTCACTGCTCTTTGTCAGAAAGGCGTCACTTCGTTATTATCGAGATATTCGGCTTCTGAGGAGTTTCCATACCCGTGCCGAGGTAATAGCTGAGCATATGTGACTGGTAATAGCCTTTAGCCGTCATACAGTTTCGGTAGCATGGATCCTGCGCAAGACAGGTCAGACGGATGTCGGTCGGAGCCGTCGGGCACCATATAACGAGCTTTGAATAGTCAGAGCTTGTCATTATCACCTCTTCACGCCAGTCGCCCGTTATGTCACCGTAAAACATCGGAGCACCGCGGTCACTGCCTGCGCTGTCCGTTATTTTCCACGGAGAGAGAAGCCTTTCCACTTTCTGCGCCTGCCAGTTCCATTTTTCAAATTTGGAATCGTTATAGGATTCCGCGAGCAGATCGCCGTCCCACCATAGCCTTATGCAGGGGTAAAGGTTGTTATCTCCGATACGCTTGCCACTGTAATTGTATAAACCTTGGAACGACCATACCTCAAAGCCCTCGTAATTGGGGTCGATATCGCCGATATTGCCGCGTCCGACATCTATGAGCTCAGATGACTTAGAGTAGTTTGTCCATAGCATTTCGCCCGTTGAAGCGTTATACATATATTCGAGAAGACCGTACTGATTCTTCTGCTGTATGCCGTATCCGTACATTTCCCTGCCGTTGTTCTTGTTGCTGAACGAGCCTACGAACCACCTGTCGCCGTGGACTATCTCGTCGATGTGATAGCGCAGAGTTCCGTCGCCGTTCAGACAATAGCCCATGTGGAGGACCTCGTCTTTTCCGTCGTAGTCTACGTCAGTAACTCTTATCTGGTGTGCCTCAGCATAGCCGTTTTTGTATTCGGTGCGGTCATTGAAAAGGATATCGTTCTTGTATCTCCAGCGGAGCCTGAAGGCGCCATTTTCATAGCCAAATGCAGCCGTCATGGAGTTGAAGGTCTTATCCTTGTTGCGGTTTTTCATCCAGCATATTACGCTCGGGTTCACGCCGTCGAGGCAGCCTACCTCCATCATGCAAGCCATAGTACCAACGCTTTTGAAATCGTCGGGGACAGGTGTATAATCCTTGAGCACACCTGTTCTTCCGTCTATGACTGCAATGAACTGAGCTTGTGTATCTTTCGTATAGGTAAATTTTTTTCCGTCGCCGAATATAACTCCGTCTGCGATACGAAGCAGGACGTCAGCGTATCCGTCACAGTCCATATCATAAACAGTGGCGCCGTCCCACATTCCGACGTCTATGGCAGAGGCTCCCGGGGTGATATTATTTTTGTTCTCACTGTTGTAGCCGAGATCGATCGTCCATAGATATGTCCCGTCGCTTTTGTAAGCCTCGAGCTTCTGATAGGTATCCGTATTCCTGTCAACGAGGTAATCATACTCACCGTCGCCGTCGAAATCTCCGACCCATACAAAGTGTATCTTGCTGCCGCTCTTGATATTCAGTATCTTACACTGCTGAATAGCTCCTGCCTTGAGAGTATCACTGTCGTCAGCCGCAAGCTCTTTCCCGTTTACAACAGCATTCACGGAATAGGTATTGTCCTTTTTCAGATCAGCACCCGTATCGGTGAAGTTTGTCCCGCCTGTAAGCGGAGCACTGTTGAGCCTGACTGTTTTTCCGTCAGCTGTGCGGTAAACATTGAAAGTGGTATCGTCGCTGTCTGTTGCAAGCGAGCGCCAGCTAATGAACACGTCCTTGCCCGTAGACACTGCCGAGATGCCTCTGTTGAGGTATTCCATTTTTCGTGCATTCTCATCTGTCTGTGCCGACTCCGGATGCTTGTGAGAATAGGGAACTATATCTACATTTTTGCCGAGAATAAAGTACAGCAGCATTTCTGCGTCTGAGGCATCGGCACTGCCGTTACCGTTCAGATCAGCGAGCTCTGCGGATATGCCGTCAAAGCCACTGACAAGTCCCTGACGCATCAGTACCATATCAAACGAGTCTATTCTGCCGTTACGGTCAAGATCACCGCGGATAAAGGTTTCAGTGTCGTTCTGAGAAGCAGCGGTTCCCTGATGTTCGCTGTATTCAGTTGCCACGACTATGTAATTAACAGCCGCATTCATATTTACCGCGCCGAGAGTGACTTTTTCGCCGTTCTTTGCGTCCTTGCGGTAGACATTATACGTCACGGCTGGGCTGCCGTCATCTGTCATTGTCATCGAAGTCTTTGTCCAGTCCGAGAGCCAGCCTGCGTTGGATTCAGCGCGCGTGTCAATGCCTACATAGACAGTGATATCACGAGCGGCTGTAAAGCTCGCCTCATTACCTGCATACTTTTTGGAGTCGCAGGCTGTTCTAATCCATTCAGCTCCCTTCAGCTCATCGGGGACGAAGGTAAACTTACACTGCCTGTCGCCGAAGACCTCCTTGCCTGTATCAAGTCCTGACTGTACCGACCAGTCACCTGAATTATCGCTGTCATAAACAGTCAGTCCTGAAATGAAAGACCCATCATTTACTTTCACAGGTTCAGAGACCTCGGGAACCTGACTGAATTGCGTTGCGAACAACTCCGCCAGCTTTTCTGCACCTGCTCTGTTTGGGTGAAGCGTGTCGCCGTTCATATACAAAGCGGTTGTCTTATCCGCTCCTATGCTGATGCAGTGATCCTGCCAGAGCTTGAAAAGATCAACGACCTGAACATTTTCATTTTTTCCGATATTGTCAAGTTCACCAGCGTACCAGCGGCTTGTGAGCAGGGGATTCCTCTGAGCATCACCGTTGCGTCCCTGCTGCTTGACAAGTATTACTTCCATACCCTTTTTCTTTGCACGCTGCACCATATCGGTAACGACCTGATTATAAACATCGCCATTATAGTACTTGGAATCGTTTATTCCTATAGAAATAATGAATACATCGCCTTTTTTTCCGTAAGTCTCGATAGGAGTGAACTGTCCGGCCTGAACGAAGCCCTGAGCGTATTGTCCGCTTGCCGCCATATTGCGGATGTTCCAGCTCTTGTCTATATAGTGTCCGAGCATTTGTCCCCAACCGCCCTGTACGCTGGTATCAAGCGGGTAGTAATTGCATACCGTAGAATCTCCGCATATCCACACTGTAGGCGGAAGGGTCGGGTCATCAGAGATCTTTTCGATCTCGATAGAACTTATCGAAAAAGCTGTTCCCGATTTTCCGGCACCTGCACGGATATTCAGCTGTCCGTCGGTCACAGGGACAATCACCTCGTCTACCGCGTTATTGCCTGTCATATTCACAATCTGGAGCATATCCTCCATATATATACTTGTGCGTGATGTGTTTCCAAGTCTGACTTTAACATTATACAGTCCCTTTGCAAGGTCAACGTTGAAGGTCGTATTTCCCGTGAACTGCACTGCATCGCTGAGTTCAGCATTTCCCGAAGCAGCAACATTTTTTACCTCCTTATTCGAAGAGAAGCCGAAGCCTTTATTTTTGTCGTAAACCTGCGAAGCACTTACGCTTGTCCAACCGCTTTGTCCGTTTGCACCGAGATCGTATTTCAGAACAGATGCGGCAGCCACTGGCGATGCGGGAAAAAATGGGATACCTGAAGCAATAATTGCCAGGGATACCAAATAAGCTTTAATATTTCTTGATTTCATACATATCACCTCTCGAAGAGTATTCGTTGTTCATATTTTAACGCAGGCATTCATTGAATTCAATACAGAAATGAAGCAGAATAGTTGCATTTTTAGGCAAAGAACCTACCCGAACACCTTACGAACAATCAAAAAGTGCGATAAACAGACGGTTTTGCTATAAAAAAGCGATGCCTACCAAACAGTAAGCATCGCTTTTCATATATATCAAATTGTATCAGCGTTTATATCCCCACAAGCTCCGCCACCTCCTGCGGAGTTTCCTTGTACCCGTTCTTCGCCCAATAGATGTATAGCTTATACACGCCGCCGATCTTATAGACGATCTCCCAAGCGTTGGCGGTATCGCCCAGCCTTGCGAAGAAACGGCGGTCAAATTCGTCCTCAAGCAGATAAAGCCTGTCGATCTTCATCAGAATACCGATGAAGTCACGGTGCTTGTACAAATGCTCAAACAGCCACACGATGTAGGGACGCAGGCTCTCCCGTGTGAGCGTGATATAGTTTTCATTGGTGTTTGACAGCCACTCGTCCGTGACCGTTTCGATATAGTACCTCAAAATATCGTCCTTGTCCTGAAAATTGCGGTAAAAGGACACTCTACCCGACTGTGCTTCCGTAATAATATCGACTACCGTGATCTCATGATAGTCTCTCTTTTTCAATAGCCTGATAAACGCCGCTGCAATTCGGTCTTTGACTGTGACAGGGCGTTTTTTCGTTCCTTTTCTCATAATGATACAAAACCTCCCGAAGTGTACCAAATTGCCCGAAAGCATTGACTTTCGGAGCTTTTCATGCTATACTGATGATACAGATGAACCATATTCAGTATAACACATTTCATACCGACTGTCAAGGAGGCTGAACGGAGATGAAAAAGGTCATGAAAATAATCGGAATTGTGCTGCTCTGTATTATAGCCCTAATTGTTATCTTTCTTATTTATGCAAGTCTGAAACCGTCTGTCCCTAAGAATTATACCGAAACCGTCAAAACGGGCGGTGAGATCGAAGCGAAATATCTGAAAAACGGCGGTCATGAAGTGGAATACTTTGAACAGGGTACTATGCAAAATTTCAAAAAGTATGAAGTGTGGTATCCTGCAGATATGAAAAACTCAGATAATTTATATCCCGTGATCGTAGTAAGCAATGGCACAGGTGTAAAGGCTTCCAAGTGCAAAGCAATGTTCGAGCATTTTGCGAGCTGGGGATTTATTATCATCGGAACGGAAGAAGAATACTCATGGAACGGCTTTTCAGCCGATATGTGCCTGAACTTCCTGCTGAAATGCAATGATGACAGCGAAAGCATATTTTATCATAAGATACATACGGACAATATCGGTTCTGTCGGACATTCTCAGGGTGGTGTAGGCGTATTCAATTCCGTGACCGATATAAAACACGCTGATATGTTCAAATGTGCAGTAGCCGAAAGTCCTACAAATCTTGAACTTGCAAATGGACTTGACTGGTATTACGATATTTCTAAGGTGAATGTTCCGATGCTTATGGTTGCAGGAACGGGGAATTTTGATGCCAATACTGTTATCCCCATTGACAAAATGAATGAGCTTTATGATAAGCTGACTGTTTCCAAAGCTATGACAAGGCGCTCCGATACAGATCATGGAGATATTCTCTATTCTGTTGACGGCTATGTAACAGCTTGGTTTATGTGGCAGCTTCAGGGCGACGAAGAAGCGGCAAAGGCATTCATCGGTGATACGCCGGAGCTGATGAGCAATAGTATGTATCAGGATCAGAGGATAGACTTGGGAGAATAGCTATGAATAAGACAGTAAAAAGGATATTTATGGTATTGGGTATTATTCTTGCTGCCCTTGCAGTGATTATCGTTATCATCTATTTCGCTGTTCTGCGTTATCCGAATCTGAAAAATGATCCGAAGATCGGCAAATGGTATCGGGTATCCGACAGCGTGATGAAGGACTCAGAAGGACACAGCTATCATGCACTGTTCAAAAAAGGCAGTGAGAACAAGGTCATGATCTACTTTGCAGGCGGTGGAGTGAGTATCAATGAGGAAACTGCCCGAGACGATACCTATAACACGAAAATGGTATTTCCCGATCTGCTTGCAAATACCACAATGAATATGGGCGGTCTTGCATCTGCGACAGAGGACAGTCCCTTCGGGAACTGGACAATGATACTGTTCCCTTATGCGACGGGAGATTTTCATTCGGGAACAGGCGAATTTCATTATACTGACAAGGATGGAAAAGAAAAGATACTGTACCACAACGGATATGTGAACTACACTGCAGCAATGAAGCAGATCATGGAGAAAGCCGGTATCGAAGATGCGGATACGGTTCTTGTTACGGGTTACAGTGCAGGCGGCTGGGGCGCAGCACTTCTTGCGGACGATATTTATACATATTACTTTCCACAGGCAGCGAACAAGAATGTGTTTATAGATTCCTCTATGGCTCTGTATGATAACTGGCACGATACCGCAGTCAATGTATGGCAGACACCGAGTTCGATCACCGATAAGATCGTCAGTGATAATATTACAATGGATTGCCTGAGCTCGCTCCGTCAGAAATACGGTGATGATATTCATCTGCTGTACGGTACATCAACAAGAGACGGCGATCTTGCAAAGGTACAGAATTACTTTCAGAACGGTATCATGGATGTTGATGAATCGGTTGCTGATGTTTATCAGCAGACATTGAAAGAAGCAATACCGCAGTTCAAGGAGATCGATGTCAGCCTGTTCATCTGGGACGGCATCGGATACTATGACGATCCGCGCAATATGACTTCACATACAATCATCGCAACCCCCGTTGTATGGGTTGAGTTTGAACCGCAGAATAAATCTGTTGCGGAATGGCTGACAGATGCGATAGACGGAACACTGAATGATTACGGTGTTGAGCTTGTGGATAAGGTGTACGAGAAAACTGAATAACCGTTTTAGCCGCACTGTTATGTGCGGCTATCGGTGTTTATGAGAGGAACGATTTATGGAATGGAATTATAAACAGATAAAGAAAAAAAGCTGGGACACGACTTTCAAAAAGGGCAAAAAATCGTGGTTTATGCTGGTCGTGGTGGCATTTCTGTTCGCATTTATCGGCGCTTCTAACGGTTCTCAGACCACATTCATTGACACGATTGATGAGTATATCGGAGCTAGCGATCCCCTTCTCCCCGGCAATGTGGATATATTGAAAGAGTATATCGTAGAAACACCTGTTGTGAAAAATGTGCCGTTCATCACCTCTGACTTGGCTTTGTCCGTCGTTGACAGCATCTCAAAGGGAGCAACTTGGATATTAAAGCTCCTTGCGGCGAATCTTGCCTATTTTCAGCGAAATAAGGGCGAAGTCATTACCGTTCTTATCATTGGCGCATTGATAGCGGCGGTGCTGAAATTCTTTATCCTGAATGTGGCACTGGTCGGCAGAGACCGCTATATTATGGAAAATCGTTTTTCAAAAAATGTAAAAATGCGGAGAGTATTTGCACCCTTTCATAAGGAAACGCTGTGGAATACGGTCAAGGTCATGTTTATGTATAAGCTGTCTGTGAGCCTTTGGTCGCTGACGATCATCGGCGGATTGTATAAGTTTTATCAGTACGCTGCTGTGCAGTATCTTGTTGCAGAAAATCCGGCGATAAGCAGAAAGAAGCTCCCGATATGGAAGTCGAGAGCGTTAAGGCTGATATTCTGAGACATGATACCGAAATCCGTTCCCTTATGGACAGAATGGCAGAAGCAGATGATGTGCTGTTCGCCTACATCCAGCAGAGGATAAAAGAGCTGCACTCCCGCAAGTCGGAGCTTGAACGCAAATTGCAGACAAAGGCTCGTAAGCGTAAGGCTATCGACACCAAACCATTGGTCGAACCGCTTGCAATGTGGGATACCCTGACGGTGCAGGAAAAACATGATGTTGCCGCTGAGATGATCGAGGTTATTTACATTTCGCATCACAACGAGGATATTGAAATCAAATTCGGCGTGTGAAAACGCCGTAAAACAGGTGTTTTATAGTGTTCGTAAAGTGCGCGAGAAGCAGAGCCCTCCGCAGCAATCGTTAACTGCGAAGGGCTCTTTACTGTAGAGGGAAATAAAGAGAAATCAAAGAAGGCTCTGTTTTTTCATTTCATCTGCGACGAGCTTAGCAACTGCCTTTGCTCCTGTTTCAGTGAAATGAGTCATATCACTGCTTCCCGTTGAGCACATATGGTACTTGTAAGCGGCATCGTATCCGATCGAATTGTAATGTGCCACCATAAGTGAATTAAGGTCGATACAAGGTATCTTATAGTAGGCAGCAAGCTGCTTCATAGCATTGCAGTAGTTGGAGTAGCTGCCAACGAACTTCTTTGACTTGCTGTCATAGGCTTTAAGTCCGATAACAGTCGTTACGAGCACCGGAGTTGCTCCCTTAGATTTTGCGCCTTCGATGTACTTTGCCATATAAGCTTCAAAGCTGCCGTCGGTACCGGGCACCTTTCCGCAGGTGGGAGCATAACGCTCTTCCTTGTTTGCGGCAGAGTCGTTGATACCGAACTGAATGAGCAGATAGTCGTTCTGCTTTATAGTGCCGAGGATAGTATCGAGCCTGCCATTATCATAGAAGCTCTTTGAGCTGCGTCCTGCGATAGCGTGATTAGAAACTGTGACTTTATCCGAAAGGTTTTCTCCGAGATATGCTCCCCACCCCTGCTGAGGTGCATATTTGGCGTTGTAGGTCTGTACCGTGGAATCGCCTGCGATGTAAATAGTTCTGTTAACATTTGACTGTACAGGCATTGTAACGGTGGGCTGCTCCTCGTAGACCTGTGCTATCGGCTCGTCAGTCCACTCGATGCAGAGATAGTCGAGATTCGGCCCGCCGCTTTCAGCAGCCGAAGTCATCTTTATTTTGTTCTCGCCTTTCTTTAGCGGCAGAACTATACCGCGCTCCTGCCATGTTGTCCATGCGCCTGTGGTGAGGAAGTCCTGTATCCAGTAATCTGCCTGACCATTGACCTCAATTTTCATTTTTCTGTTATCAGCACTGCCGTTTGCTATACCAAATGTACAGAGGTAATTTCCATCAAGGGGAGCAGTTATTTTCCACTCGACACCGCTGCCGAGCTTGTTATCGGGATTTACATAAGCCTTGTCGCGGAAGCCCTCATTTGCGGACTCCTCGGTGCCATCGCTGACAGTCTGATCTACAGCGTAGGCAAACATCTTCTTTTCCTTTACGGCACTGAAGCTTTCGCCTTTGAGCAGGAATGACTGTAGTTGAACAGCATCAGCGGTTCCTATCCTGCCGTCAGCGTCAACGTCGGCACGGCGCTTTGCCTTTCGGTCGAGAGAAGCGTTTACAAGCTCTTTGCGCATGAGGACCATATCAAATGAATCAACGATGCCGTCATTGTTCAGGTCACCATAAATGAAGCCGTTGTTTACGTTCTGAGGCTGAGTCACAGGAGGTGTTGTTTCAGTTGCGCCGCCTGAGTTGTATTCTGTAGCAGCCACGACATAATTCACTGCCGCATTCATATTTATCGCACCGAGAGTGACTTTTTCGCCGCTCTTTAAGTTCTTACGGTAGATGGTGTATGTCACTGCTGGGCTGCCGTCATCCGTCATTGTCATCGAAGTCTTTGTCCAGCCCGAAAGCCAGCCTGCGTTGGATTCCGCGCGTGTGTCAATGCCAACATAGACAGTGATATCACGAGCGGCTGTAAAGCTCGCCTCATCGCCTGCATACTTTTTTGAATCGCAGGCAGTTCTTATCCATTCAGCACTCTTCAGCTCATCGGGGACAGAGGTGAACTTACACTGCCTGTCGCCGAAAACCTCCTTGCCTATATCAAGTCCCGACTGTACCGACCAGCTGTACTGCGAAGCGGTATCGTTGACTGTAAGCGATTTTATGAGCTTGCCGTCAGCTATCTCAAATGGCTTTATCTCCGTGCTGCCGAGGACTGTTACAGCAGGACGCTCGGGGAGGGGATAACCCGTGCCGAGGAAGAAGCTTGTGTGCGGCGGCTGATTATACGCCGATTGCTGACAGCAGTTTTGTGTGCGGTACTGTGTGTCATGCATAAGAGTTGTCAGCCTGACGTCAGTGGTATAGGTCGTGCACCATACACGCAGCTTCTTGTTGTCGGTGGTACGCATGATGAGCTCCTCACGCCAGTCGCCGAAGAGGTCGGCAGTCATACACGGAACTGCCTTTGTACTGTTGTTTGAGGCGCAGCCCTCGGCAGTGAAGAAGTAGTCTATCTGTTTCTCCGAGCGCATTTTTGATATCATTGTATCGCTGAGCATTTCGCGTTCAAGGTCGCCGTCCCAGTAGATGAGGAAATTCATCGAGGGACTGAGACTTGCAATAGTTTTACCATTCTGATCGAGGACAGCCTTTGCAGGTCTTGCACCCCAGAATTCGGCGCCCTTGTTGCCTGCCCAGACGTTATCGGTACAGCAGCGCCCTGTGTCCTTATCAGCATCAAAATGGAAAATTGTCTTTCCCGTTTTTGCATCAAAAAGTGATACACCGTAGGGAGTGTGCTCGTGGCACTGCCAAAGCTCCAGTCCCTCACGTTCAGGGATAAAGTCACCGAGGTGCATGGCGTCGCCGTGTCCCTTACCTGACGACCAGAGGATCTTGCCGTTGTCGTCGATGACACAGTCGCCCATGCATATCTCCTGCCTGCCGTCGCCATCAACATCTGCTGTCATAAGGTTGTGGTTGCCCTGACCGTAAGCGCCCTCTGAGCCCTTGTTATCCGAGTCGAATATCCAGCGTACAGAGAGCTTCTTATCGACGACATCAAGGGCGGATATCGTCATACGTGTGTAGTAGCCTCGGTTGTAAACGGCTGAAGGGTGAATGCCGTCAAGGTAGGCGATACCACTGTTGAAGCGGTCAACTCGGTTGCCGTATTTATCACCCCATGAGTTCACATCACCGCGCGGCACGGGAAAGTTTATCGTATCAAGTGCCGCACCTGTCTGACCGTCGAACAGCGTCATATACTCGTTGCCTGAGAGAATATAGCCGCTGCTGTTGCGGTAGTCTTTGGAGCCGTCTCCGATGACCTTGCCTGTACCGTCCTTTGTGCCGTCGGCCGTCTTTGTGATAAGTTCAGCCTTACCGTCACAGTCAAAGTCGGCAACGCACATCTGTGTATAGTGCTGACCTGCGCGGATATTCTTGCCCATATCAACGCGCCATAGCGTTTTGCCTTCGAGTGTCACACAGTCGATGTAGACATTATCGGTATATCCGGATTTGGAATTGTCCTGAGAATTGTTCGGATCCCATTTCAGGAATATCTCATACTGACCGTCGCCGTCAACATCTCCGACACAGCAGTCATTTGGTGAATACTGCGAGCCGGGGCTGTTCAGCGGAATATCAAAGTAGTTCTTTCCTGAATTGAATCGGCATTCCTCGGACGATACGAGCTCTCCGCCGACCAGCGTATCTACACGGTACTTAGAGCCTGTGCCGCCGCTGTTGTCCTGAAAGCACGTTGCGCCTGTTCCTGCCTTGCTCGTGTAGATGAGCTGACCATCTCTGTAGAGTCTGAACTCCGCGTTGTCGGCGTCATCGGCGTTCCAACGCCAGCTTACAAACATACCGTTTCCGTTTTTGACCGCATATATTCCGCGGTCAAGGTGCTCCACGATACTGTTGCCTGTTCCGTACTTTGCATAGGTGCTTGCCGGTGATGCAGCAATGGGGATCATGGCTGCCGACAAAAGCAGTGCGCTCACACAAGCCATTGTTCTTTTTGTTTTCATGATTACCACCTCTTCGATGTTCAATCTTTGAATCCATTATATAATGAAAGAAAAGCTAAAACAATGCAGAATCTGACCAAAAAAGTGGCATTTTGCAACAAAAAAAGGAGACAGCTTATGCCGTCTCCTTATTCGATGTTTCTTTTCTGAACTGAGCGGCTGTAATGCCGCATTTTTCCTTAAATTGTCTCATGAAGTGGTGTTCATTATTGTACCCGCACTGCTCGGCTATCTCGACGACTCTCATATCCGTATGCGTGAGAAGCTGCTTGGCTTTTTTTATTCTTGCATTTATGAGATCGTCCTTTATACTTGCTCCGAATAAATGCTTGAACAGTCTTTGAAGGTGACTTCTGCTGATTCCGATATCGTGGGCGACTTTTTCGATATCCCATTCCTTCTCGGGCTGTGATACCATATTCCTCCTGAGGCGGTATATCTGCTCCTTGTAATCGGTATAGTTGTTTTCAGCTGCTTTTTTTCTGTATGACAGTGATTCGAGAGCCTCATACAGTGTCCTTTCGACTTCAGAGCTGTCAGCAGAGGTAAAGTGCGAAGTACAGGTTACAAATTCAGGAAGTCGGATATCTCCGAATTTTTCGCGAAGTCCTGATTCTACTGCGGCTATCAGATTCTCGGAGGTGTTGATTATTCCCTCTTCGCCGTATGACGGTATGATGACTGCATACGTATTATCGTCTATCCTTGCACATAACCTGTTTATACAGGTGTTGAGCAGTATGCCGTCGACAGCGGTTTTCGGGTCGATCGTACCCACCTTTTCGGGATAATAGGTCATCAGCAGAAGATAGCTTATCCTGTTTTCGTTGCTATACTGATTTATCAGCTCAGAAGCGTGAAGCATAAAGCCGCGCCTGTTATAAATGCCAGTAACGGTATCGGTCTCAGACAGCTTTTCGAGCTGACGGCTGAAATGCTGAGCAAGATATTTCTTTTGCAGGCTTTTTATCCCGTTTGAGACTGAATCACACCAGCTGATATAGTATTCATCAGCGCAGATGTATCGGCTGTCTGTGTATGCGGCAGCAGTATAGCCGAATATCTGTCCGCTGCAATGAAGAGAGGTCATCACGATGACGTACGGCTCGTGCGGAGAATTGAGCGCAGGGATGATATCCGACGTATCAAAGCTGTAGAAGGCTTTATCGTTATCGCCGAATCTCTTTGACAGCAGGAGATACATATCGTCTGAATATCCGTACTGCCTGAAATTGTCCGGATTGTTCAGGTCGCCCTGCCAGTCACTGCAAAGGCAGATATCAAGCCATTCTATCCGACTGAAAATATGACCTACTTCATCAATTTGTGCTGATAATTCTTCGAGCGTTGAAGCCTCTGACATGCGGTGGATAAAATCTGTCGCAATGAAGTTCCTCTTCTCCCGATTGTTGAGTATCATATCGAACAAATGCGGTTCTATTGCTGTTTCATTGCAGCAGCCACAGCTTTTCCCGAAGCGTATTGTCTGGGTGAAAAGCTCCTGCTTGGGCAGCGTACCTGCCGCCATTGCGTGAAGTCTGCAAACGGCATCAGCTCCGAACTGTTTATCGCGTCCGATAATAGTAGTCACGGACGGCTGACACATTATGCTGTCCCAGCCGCCGTCGAACCCTGTAACCTTCACGTCTTCGGGAACTCTTATACCGTTTTTTGTCAGACTTTTGATAAGCGAAACTGCCATAACATCGTTACAGCAAACCACGGCGTCGGGACATTCAATTCTGCCGTCAGAAATATCTTTGCCGAGCTGAGCTGGGACGTCCTTCCAGAATCCGCCGTAAAAAATGTCACTTTCGGAAATACTTATGCCCGAGTCCGCGCAGGCGTCCCTGAATCCGTGAAGCCTTTCCTCTGATGACTTGTGACCCGCAATGCCCGCAAGACAATAGAGCTTTCTGCAATTATGTTCGTCGGTCATATGCCTTGTTATGCGGTACATACTTCCGTACTCGTCGGCTTCCATTGTTTTAGCCCGTGAGCATTCTCCGCCAAGCACGAGACAAGGTGTATCAGTCTGCACAAGATAGCCGCATATCTTGTCTATTACCTCCTGTGTGTGGAAGCGTTCAGCCGCGAAAATGATACAGTCGAGACTGTGCTGACAGATGAGCGTGTAGATGTTCTCAAGGCCTGATATGTGCGCGTCATAGCGCAACTCGCGTATGGAGTTCAAAACACCCGTATATATAATGAGGTCATACCCGAGAATCTGCGCCTGTGCAAACGCACCCTCGACAAAGTCACGGTCGAGGGGACCGTTTATCTCGGGGATTATAAGTCCGAATCTGCCTTTAGCTGTCATAACATAACACCTCCTGTAAGCCGAAGCATCTTTCTTTAATTACATTCTAAATCAAAAACGCCTGATTGTAAATGCGGATTTGTGCTGTAATAATAGCAGATTTGCAACATTTTAGTGCCTTTTTCGATCATGGTTATGACGAAAGCAATTCAGACAAAAAACGCAGAGGACTTATCCTCTGCGTTTTAAAGGGGAGATGATGAAGCTGTCGGTTATGATTCGGGGAGAGTGTCTATTATACCTGCATCGAGCTTCTGTATTGCAAGCGCATCATTTGCGGTTATACCGTCGCCGCGGTTGAAGACGTCAGCATTGTCTGCTCCTGCGGGAGTCAGCGTGTATTTATCTCTGTTGCCGATATACTGGAGTATCGCCACAGCATCGGATACGGTGACTTTCCCGTCGCAGTTGGCATCGCCGTAAATAGGTGTCCTTGAAGCAGCTGTAGTAGTTGTTGTCTCGGTAGTGGGAGCTGTTTCGGCAGCAGTCTCTGTTGTTGTGAGAGCGGCAGTTACAGTGGTTGTTTCTGTCGAAACTGTAGTTGTTTCAGCTGAAGCAGTTGTTGTCTCAATTGCGATTGCCGATGTGGTCGTTTCGGCTGATGTTGTGGTCGTGAAGGCAGCATCTGCGCTGTACGGCTTTGCCATTACCACATAGTTGACTGCATTGTTCATATTGACTGCACCGAGCTTGACTTCAGCACCGTTTTTTATGTCCTTTTTGTAGACGTTGTATGTAACATTGGGATTTCCGTCATCGGTCAGAGTGAGGTCAGTTTTAGTCCAGTCTGCGAGCCATGATGAAGCATTAGCCTCTGCTCGGGTATCGACTCCGACAAATGCTGTGATATCCTCACCAGCCTTGAACGAAGCCTCTTCGCTGCTGTACTTCTTTGAGTCGCAGGCTGTCCTGATCCATTCAGCGTCTCTGAGCTGCTCGGGAACATATGTGAATTTACACTGCCTGTCGCCGAATACCTCGTTGCCGCTGTCGATGCCTGTCTGTATTGACCAGTCAGATGAGTTCTCGCTGTCATTTATTGTTAGTGACTTGATGTACTTGCCGTCGGGTATCTTTTCGGGTTCAACAGTTATCGGCTCTGACGGAGCGCCACTGCGTATGAGTGTGAAGTCATCTACCATGAGCCAGTTGCCGGCGTTAGCGTCGGAGTAAATGCCTATCTGTATCTTTCCGTCACTTACAGATATATCATTGATCGCGACCTGTGTCCAGTCATTCATCTTCTTGTTCAGGCTAACGGTTTTATCTCCGCTTGAATTGCGTGTGTAGATCATCGCTGACTTCTGACCGCCTGTTGACTTCACCCACGCCTTTAAATTATAAGTGCCGTTGGGGACGTCAAGATCCTGAGTGAGTGTAGCCTTATAAGCGTTTGCATCATACTGCTGAGCACACCAGTTGCCTGTATGTCCTCCCTTTTTATTGCTGTTGCCTGTTCCCGAAGCTTTCCAGCCTGCGAGCGTGGTCTGTGATACGCGGTCTGCCTCGAACGTAGGATTCAGACAGTAGTTGTTGCCTGCGCCAACGCTCCATTCGCCTGTCTGTGCGTTGAAGCTCCACTCGCTGAGGGAATTGAACTTAACATTGTTTCCGTTTACCGTGAGCGGCACCCACTGATTGTATCCGATACCATTGCCTGCAAAGTCGCTCCAGCGGTCACCGCAGTAGAGAACAGTCTCCTGCTTGGAACCCTTGACTGTGACAAAGAAGCCTGTCTGAGTAACATATGAGAAGTCCTCGTCGGTGCCGTCCATGACCTTCCATGAGGAATAGGGACCGTTGATATTATCCGCCACCATATAATAGCTGTGAGAGGAGTTCCAGCCGTGAAGGTCAGAGGCGCAGAAGTAATACTTGCCCTTGTATTTGAACAGGCAATTACCCTCACGTCCGCTGCCCTTTGCTACTTCTTTTGCAGGCTCTGCATAGAGAAAATCGGACTCACGGAGCTTCGAGATGTACTGATGACCTCTGCCGCCCTTGTTCGAGCATACGATATATGCCTGTCCGTCATCATCGACGAAAACCGTCTGATCGCCCGTACCTGCCTTCAGGACATTTGTTATCTGATCCTGAACATTCTTGACCTCAAAATTTCCCGCCGGAGAATCACACTGTGCAAACAACACGCTGTCGTTGTACTGGGTAACAAGCACATACTTCTTTGACTTCGGACAGTATGCTACGCCCATGCGTCCTACCCAGTACGCCCAGTTCCAGCCCTTTGATTTTGGGGTGAGAACGTCGTTTTCAAATTTCCAGTTCACGAGGTCCTTGGACGAGTAACACGATACCGATACAAATGTGTAGTCGTTGTTTTTCTTGGAGGGGTCAGCGGCATAGGTCTCGGCTCCCTTGTAATGAACGCCATACCAGTAGTAGGTATCGCCGAATTTGAAAATTCCTCCGCCCTGTGAGTAGATGTTCTTACCTGAGGTGTCCTTCCAGAAGGTGTCGTTGTGAATGACGGTATTAGCTGCCGCATCAGCAACAAGAGCAGTCCTGTCTGTCGGCAGAGTGGTAAATGTACTAATGCAGAGCACCGCCGCTGAAAGAGCGGCAGCAGCCTTTTTAATAATTGTATTTTTTCTCATATAGATTCCTCCATTTTGAAAATGCTGTTTCTGCCTGTTGATATTATGATACACCCGGCAGGCTTTGCAGTAAATGCAGGAATTATCCAAATAGGTAGCTTTTTTTATCTTTCCGATGGGATTCCATTTCTTCTCATTTCTCATAATAGCTTTAAAAAAGGAAAACCTTGCTATAAATGTCACTTATTTGATTGCTTTTGCTATTTCAAATCTATGCTGCCTGTGATATAATAAGGACAAATTCGGAATGGAGGGCAGAAAATGAAGAACAGTATCAAACGCGGAATCGCGATAATGTGTGCAACAGTGATATGCTGCGGACTGACAGAAGGCATCTCGCTAAAAACAGCGGACACAGACATTGTTCGGGCGGCAGAAACGGATCTTTTAACGCGCAACTCCCACATCGACATGAACGGCGTACACACATGGGAATCAGAGCATTTCAAATTCTACTGGGGCGATTCGGGCAAGGACAGTGCAAGGGTCAGTGAGGCGTTCCTCGGTGAAAATGCCGAGCACCTCGAAGCTTGCTGGAAGGTGTATATGGACGGGCTTTCCATGAATCCGCCCACAGAATCGGTCAATGCTGCACTGCGCGACGGAAATCACTACAAGGTAAATTTCTATCTTCACAACACAGGACTGAAAGCGTCCGACGGAGCAGAGATACCCTCGGACTGGGCATATATGGGCTATGACAGTCAGGGCTATGCGTTTATGTTCTGCTGTGTTGATTCTATGCAGAACACACCCAATCCTTCGTGGGTGCTTCCGCATGAGTTCGGTCACGTTGTAACAGCTCATCAGTACGGCTGGAACGACAACAAGTATGTTCAGGCGTGGTGGGAAGCCATTGCCAACTGGTACCGCGAGCAGTTCCTGTATTCCGATTACTACAAAAAGTGGGTCACTGAGCCGTCAGACGGTACAGACTACTTCGAGACGTACATGAAAAATCTTCATTTCACGCCTATCCTCGGACGAGACAACTACGCTTCATGGGCGTTTCTGCAATATCTTACGGAGAATCCCGATAATCTTGGCAAGTACGGCTCCGACTTCGTGAAAACTCTTATGCAGGAGGGTAAACCGAATGAATATCCCTACGACGAGATAGCGCGTCTCGGCGGTGTTGATATCAAGGACACTCTCGGGCACTATGCTAAGCGGCTTGCGACTCTCGATTTTGCGCACCATGAGAATTACATCACAAGACAGGAGCAGCTCCTGCGCGAGCAGCCGTGGAGCTGGAATCAAATATTCACTGTTCCCGAAAGAACGGAGAGCGGCTGTTATACAGTCCCGACAGAACGCGCTCCGCAGCAGTTCGGCGTGAACATCATTCCTCTTGTACCTGAGAATTCAAAGATAACAATCAAGCTGAACAGCCTCACCGACGTTAAGGGTGCGGACTGGCGAGCCTGTATCGTCACGGAAACGGTAAACGGTCAGGCTCACTATTCGGATCTTTTCAAGGCAGGCGAAACGATGTCGGCAGAGCTGACAAGTTCCGACGTCAGGGCGTACCTCGTTGTTACCGCGACTCCCGATGAAGATACATGGCAGCACAACGGCGTAGCATGGGCTTACGGCGAGGGCGAATTCGATGAAAACCATGTTCCGTTCCTCTCCAAGACGCGCTACCCTTATGCGGTCGAAATAGAGGGCGCGTCGGTTCAGCAGAAGTATGAAACAGGCGTATCGGGACACAAGCACCCCAATGGAGGAGGCTTTGTTGCCGATACAGCAAGAGTGGCTGACTCGGCATATGTTGCCGAAAATGCGCAGGTGCTCGGCTATGCCGATGTGTCGGGGAATGCAAGAATCCTCGGACATTCAGTCGTAGCAGGCACAGCGAATGTCTTGGGAAACGCGATAGTCGGAGACAGTGCCTGCGTATGCGGTCAGGCTGTTGTCACAGAAAATGCGCGCGTTATAGAAAGTGCAATGGTCACTGACGCATATACGGTCTTGGGTAATGCGACCGTCAGAGGAACAGCTTTCCTTTACGGCAAGGGCACGGCGACTGGTCAGGCAATGTCCGACGGCGACTATTACGATGATTCGGGCAGAACTATTGACAAAGGGTCGATGTACGGCTGGGCTTCTCCCGATTCATACGTCACCTCAAGACCCTATTCCGACGGGCAGACGGCAGGGCTGGAGTTTGACAGTGCTTCACTCGCCGATACTTATACGTCGGATTATGCAAGGTCGATGAATGAGCCTGTGTGGGAGGAAACGCACACCTCTGCAAACGGAGTTATGACCTTTGACGGTACGAATTATCTTGCTGTTGACAACTCCTATGCAATGCTTCACGATGCCGATTATCAGACGGCTGTGCTGCTGCGCGATAAGCAGCCTTGCGTGCTGTACCGTTTCGGAAACAAGGAAAAATACATGGAGCTGACCGCAAACGGCGGCGATATCGAGTTCGTCATCACTGACGGCGGCAGCGTTCAGAAGCTCACGGCAAAGAGCGCGTACACGACGGGCGAATGGTTAACGGTCAGCACTGTGCTGTCGGGCGATATCGGCAAGCTCGTCGTTAACGGTCAGACGGCTGCGAGCGGCGAGATAACGCTCGACCCTGTGGATATCGTATCTCCCGATTCTGTGTACACAATAGGCGGCACCGGAACGTCGGGAATGAACGGCTCAATGGACTATTTCAGAGTAAATTTCAAGGAAGTCGCAGAGCCTGAGTATTACTACACGGCTACCGAGGATATCAAGATAACTATCCGTGGTGACGTCAATGCCGACGGCGAATTCAGCGCCGCCGACCTCGTGCTCATGCAGGAGTGGCTGCTCGCAAAGCCTGGGGCAAGGCTTGCGGATTGGAAAGCGGGCGACCTCTGCGAGGACGGCAAACTCGATATGTTCGACCTTCTGCTGATGAGGCAGGAACTTGTCCGCGGCTGATGAGCTTATAAAATAAAACCGTTCGGGAGTTGTAACAGTCTTCCCGAACGGTTTATTTTATTTGGTTTTGCGGTACTGAGTTGGCGTCATGCCTGTTTCTTTTTTGAACACGCGCATGAAATTGTAGTAGTCGTATCCGCATTTTTCCGCTATGTCAGGCAGTGCCAGCGACGTCGAAATAAGCAGTCGCTTTGCGCTGTTAAGACGGCATTTCTGCAAGTCATGCATAAAGCTGACGTTGAAGACCTTCACATACAGCTTGTGGAAATACGATTTACTGATGTTCAGCTTTTCACTGCACAGCTCGCCGTTCCAGTCGGTTTCGGGGTGGAGGAATATCTCCCTCCTGAGCTCAAACAGCGCGGAATAGTGTATGTGGTCGGAGAGCCGATTGAACGCATCGTTCGTGAGCCCCTCTATCATACTGTTTATCGCATCCGCAGCCTCGTCTGCGCTCATGAATGATTCAGCAGGAAGTATCTTTGTATTTGTCCTTGCGTAGACCATATATTTCTCTTCCGATGATATCCAGCCGCGCCACACACTCTCCTCGACCTTTCTTTGATAGGATACGATCTGCTTTTCGGGAGAGTGTCCGCATCCGATAATGACAAAGCTCGTCTCCCCATACTTGAAGAGCTTTTCGCGGCTTCCGCAGGACTTCGCGAGTATGTCCGCAAATGCGGCGAGGTACTTGTCGCTCTCGACGTAGCCGCTGTCGTTTTCGATGTGGCTCAGACCTCCTGCCGAAATCGCGATGATATAGACCTGACCGCCGCTTGCTTTTGCGGCTTCTTGTATCTCGTTCCACATATCATGGCAGTTCTCGAAAATGTACAGACCCGTCAGCTCGTCTCTTGACTCAGACAGCTTCTGACGGTAGAGCAGGCGTTTCAGCTCATTCTGCGTACACAGGAATTTCAGCGCGTTGTTCACCTCGCGGCAGTAGCGGATGTAGTGCATATTGAAGTCGTCGGTGCTGTCAGTGACCTCAAGCGCGATGTATCCGTAGCACTGATCCTGAAAATGAACAGGAAGTATAAACGTTGAAGTCAGCTCGTCCTTGTCAAGAGAGGAGGGGAGTATCTGCTCAAGCGGGAAGGTCAGTCTGCTGCCCTCAGAGCCGATGAGCTGCATTGTATCGGAGTAGCCTTCCGTGCGGTATTCTCTGCCGTTTTCGGTTTTACGGAATGTATCCCAGTCGTCACAGAGGCAAAGGAAAAGCCGCTCCCTTCCTGCTCTCTCTTCTGCCATAAACTTGTATTGCAGCTCAAACATTC
>JAFXXD010000015.1 GCA_017542475.1 Ruminococcus sp.
ATAATTAATGTGTACTCAATAACCGCCGTTAGGCGGTTATTGCCCCGAACTTCGTTCGGGGTGCGCAAATTCTTTGATAATATATGGAATTTGCGCATCACATTAATTGATGTCAAGCTCATTTTGCCCTAAATGGCAAAACAAAGTGCAAGAAAAAATATTTTTTTCTTGCACTTTGACAACTCAAAAATGCCTTTTAAAAGCTATATAAAGGCATTTTTGAGTTGTTGAGCAGACATTAATTAAATTATATATTTATGTTGATCTGTGAGAGAAACCATATCGTAAAACAGTCTAATTAGTAGAGAACACAAAATACGCAGAAGGAGAATTATTATGGATAACGGTGCAAGTAGCTACCGCCGTTTCCTTGATGGTGAAAAAGAGGGCTTGTCTGAGATAGTGCGGACTTATGCAGACGGTCTGATCTTCTTCATAAACGGATATGTCGGAGACATAAACACTGCTGAAGATCTGACTGAGGATGTATTTGCAAAGCTCATCGCAAAAAAGCCGCGATTCTCAGGCAGGAGCAGCTTCAAGACATGGCTTTATACCATTGCTCGCAACATTGCTCTTGACTATATCAGGCACCGTCCCGCTCATCATGAACCGATCAGTGCAGCATACAGTGTGAGTGACGCAACAAATATCGAAGAACGATACATAACCGAGGAAGAGAAAAGAGCATTTCACAATGTACTGCTGCGGCTCTCTCCTGATTACCGTCAGGTGCTGTATCTTGTTTACTTTGAGGACTTCAATAACGCTGAGGCTGCACTGCTCATGAACAAGTCGAAACGGCAAATCGAGAACTTACTGTACAGGGCGAAGCAGGCTCTGAAAAAAGAACTGGAAAAGGAGGGAATGAGCTATGAAAAGCTATGAGGAACTCGAGCGTAATGCCTACGTGAAGGCTGAACAGATAGTTGCTAAACAGAAGCGACGCAGGACAATGATACTTCGTTCGTGTGCTATCAGTGCGGGAGCCGCGGCTGTGCTTGGAATCGGGCTGACGACATACGCGCTCAGACCTCCGAAAAAGCCCGCTCCAAGCCAGTCGGGTATAGTAGCCGAGACAGAGACTACCTCAGCGGAAACAACGGCGGCTCTCACTTCTCCGAGCACTGCCGCTCCGCTGACTACGACAACGGTACGGACGACTGCCACCGCGGAAGTTACGACAGCTTCTTCAACTCAGCAGACCTCGACAACGGTACGCTCGACCACAAAAGCAAGCCTCACGACAACGGTTGCGGCTCAGACGACGGAAGCAACCGCTGATACGACTGCCGCTGCGCAGACATCGCCGCCATCGGTCACGAGCTTGGCTCCGACTACGGAGGACATTGAAGAGCGTATAGCCAATATCGTAATGAGAATGCCCGAAATGATAACGGTTGCGAAAACATTGCCAGCAGTAGACGAAAACGGCAACCGTATCCCGACGTTTCCGATGCTTGTCGGAGATGACAGAAATTATATGAGAATACTGCAATATGACAGCGGACAGTTTGACTTCACGATGGATTTTAATGACGACGGCAAGGTCGATCTGTACGACACATTTGAATTTGAGGCGTACCTGTTCTGTCAAGATCAATACAACAGAACCAAGCGATACCCGTATAATTTTGATGAGATGTTCCCCGATATGGAAATCTTTGACAGAGCAGATAGTTTTTATGATTCTCACAGGGATATCTACCTGCTCACCTACTATATGATATACCACGATGTTGATATCCCCGACGCTGAAACTATCGAGGAGATAGCTCGTGAGTATGCGGGAAGCCGTCCCTTCCCCGACTTCGTCTATACCAATTTGAGCAAAGATGTGGGAGGTATAAAGGATAAGTACGACGAGAGATATGAGGCGGAGTATGAGAATCTTAACAGAAGCGAAGACGAATATCCCGACTTTCAGCTGAATGCATTCAAGAAAATAGATTCGGGCGAGCTCTTCCCCGACGCCGACCGCGACGGTTCAGTCGGATATATGGATACTTATGTGATACTTAGATACTATTCGGAAAAATCAGTGGATTTTGCACATGGAATATACTCAGACAGCGATATTGAATGGATTGAAGCGAATTGCGATATCGACGGCGATGGCAGAGTCAACACCAAGGATTCGTCACTGCTTATGGTTTATCTTTTCTACTATAAAAATTACGATTATGTAACTCAGATCGAAATGAAAATGGAGTATATGGCTTCGCAGGAATCCAAAGCCCTGTTATCACCATAAAGCCAAATACATAAAACCACACCCAAGCTTGAAGAAAAGGAGTTGATATTATGAAAAAAACAGCAGTTTTTATGTCAGCTATCATAGTGGGAGCTATGGCTCTTCCGACAGCGGCAAACGCAAAAAACGATTACCCGTCATTCCCGACAAGACCAAAAGACATAGAATTCACCGACCTCCCCGAGGAGGAGCAGCAAGCCTACCTTGAGGGAGTTGAGTCGTACAGAACGGCACTCTGCACGGCATATCAGAACGGCGAGTATGACTGGGACTTCAATCTTGACGGCGAAACTGATGTAATGGACGCATACTATATCCTCCATTACTACAGTGAATTGGCAGTGAATACGAAAAGAGATGAATTCATCTTTATCACAGATTATACTACTAAGGAATATACCGCTTGTTCTATCAACGACGAAATGAGGGCAAAGATAGCTGAGGAAGCGGATATAAACGGTGATAACAGAGTTCGACCTGATGATATATCACAGATGTTATACGTACTCTACAATGCAAAGCTCAAAGGCGACGTCAACACAGACGGCAAGCTTGATGCAAGAGATGCGTCAGATATGCTCAAATTCTATTCAAATAACTCTGTAAACATTCAAAGCGATTACATTACTGAGAAAAATATGGAGTACCTCGGCGACCTAAATGACGACGGAAAGGTCGATGCCAACGATACTTCATATGCTCTTGCCGAGTATTCCAGATTAGCCACCGAATAACTTTCCTCCATATTACCAAAGAAAGCGGCACCCGTTCCGGGTGCCGCCCTTTTGCGTTATGGCTGAATAAAAGCAGCTATTATTGAGCTTAAATATGTCTGTGTTTCACAATTTAACCGTATATGTGGATTCCTTGTAAAAATGCGCAAAAATCTTTTTAAGCTTAGCGTTAAACGAATAAACAGTCGTAGACTATTAATCCAATTTCATCTGCCCGCTATTGTCTGATCGATTCTTAAGTGACTTATACATTTCAAATAATCTTTTATTTCCTATGTTCATTGTACCAAAGCTGTCGAGGCAGCATATCACATTATCACACTTCTTCATTATTGCAAGTGCTCTCTGTACGCTTTCATCGCTTATCGGCTCATATGCTCTTTCGGAAATAACTTCTGCGGCAAGACTTCTCGCAACAGAGTATTCAATATCATTTTCGTGTATAACTCCCGCGGCGAAGGGTATTCCCTGACGCTGCATCCGACGGTATGTACCGATACCGCTGCCTCCGCCTCCTATAACAAATACCTTTGATTCCCCGAGAACAGGTGATGCTTCCGCTGTACCGAACATCGGCTCGAAAGTGCCGCTCGTGATACCGTAGAGCTCGCTTATGTAGCGCCCGCTGAATATCTCTTCGGGCGTCCCGAGCCTGTCAGCGCGGTTGTCCTTTATGCAGAGCACACGGTCGGAAAAACGCTGTGCGAGGTCAAGCTCATGGAGAGTCTGCACGACGGCGATGTTTCTGTCCCGCGCGAGCTCCCTCAGTATGCCGAGCAGTCGGAGCTTGTTGTTGATGTCGAGGAATGAGGTGGGCTCGTCGAGAAGGAGTACCTGAGGCTGCTGCGCAATTGCTCTTGCAAGCATTACCGTCTGGCGCTGACCGTCGCTGATGTAGCGGATATCGGTGTCGGCAAGGTGCGATATGCCCGTCAGCTCCATAGCCTCGCGGACAATATTTCTGTCCTCGGCGGAGAGAATACCAAGCCTTCCCGTATACGGATAACGACCTGTCGAGACAACGTCCTCACAGGTCATTTTTTCGGCTGTGACCCTGTCAGTGAAGCATATCGAAAGCGCCTTTGCAATGTCGCCGAGGTCCATTGCTGTGATATCGTTTCCGCTGATAGACACGGTTCCCGAGATGAGCGGCAGCTGCGCGGCTATGCTCCTGAGAACGGTGGATTTTCCTGCGCCGTTCGGACCTATCAGCGTGAGTATCTCTCCCGCGGTGACTTCAAGCTCAAGTCCGCTCACCACGACCTTTTTCCCGTAACCGACCGACAGTCCGTCCGCTTTAAGTAATACTCCGCTCATTCAGACACCTCTTTTCTGACCGCGGCGGCTGAGCATCGCAGCGATGACTACGGGAGCTCCGAAAACGGCTGTGACAGTGCTTATGCTGAGCTCGACGGGAGCGAACAGCAGACGCGCGATGAGGTCACAGACAAGGCAGAACACCGCTCCGCCGATGAATGAGGCGGGGATAATGATTATCGGCTTTGCTGTCCCGAAAATGCTCTTGACGAGGTGGGGAACGGCAACCCCGACGAAGGATACAGGTCCCGCAAATGCAGTAACGCAGGCGGAGAGAACGCTCGACAGCAGTATCAGCGCAAGCCTGAACAGTCTCAGGTTCACACCCATATTCTGCGCGTAGCTCTCGCCGAGCTGATACGCGCTCATAGGCTTAGATATCAGGAAAGCCGCCGCGGCTGCTGCAAAAACTATAACTGCGATGACCCTGACATTGTCCATGCTGATCCCTGAAAAGCTGCCTTGTGACCAGTTGTGGAGGTTGACGATGTTGGCGTCGTCGGCGAAGGTGACTGCAAGCTCCGTGACCGCTGAGCAGATGTAGCCTATCATCACGCCTGCGATTATTAGCTGTGCCATATTTCTGACCTTGCCCGACAACAGCAGGATTGCTCCCATTGACAGCATTGAGCCGACGAACGCCGCTCCGACCATTGACGCTGAATTGAGGAGTACGCCGTGCTGCATGGTCAGCATCATCGCGAGCGCGACCGTCAGCTTTGCTCCCGATGATATGCCGAGGACGTATGGTCCCGCAATGGGATTATTGAAGAAGCTTTGCAGCAGAAAGCCCGAGACGGAGAGAGCTCCGCCGAGCAGTGCTGCGGCAATTGTGCGCGGGAGGCGAATCTCCGTGATTATCGTGTGCGAGGCACTGGTTCTGTCTCTGCCCGCGAGAGCTCCGAACACGTCGGAGAGCGCGATATCAGTGCTTCCGCAGACAAGCTCAAGCACTGCAAAAGCCGAGGTCAGCGCAGCGAGAGCGGCAAAGCATATCGTCCATCGGACGGCTCTTTTTTTATTCATAGCGTCACCTCAGTCAAGCTTGCGGAGATATGTCAGCTCCGCGCCGTCAGCACTGTCGGTGAATACGGCGTTGAGGTCGCATATCATATCAGCCGCTCCCGTGGTCTGCTGGAACATATTCTGTCCCGTACACCACACATTGCCGTTTTTGACAGACTTGAAATCTGCAAGCACGCCGCACTTTCCGATGAGCTCGTCTATGCTCTCAAGCTCGCCGTCAACAGTGCTGTTATAGATGAGAATGTCGGCGTCACGTGCGATATCGTAGAAGGTCTCTGTCTGTATGTTCATCGTGGAGAGCGCGTTGTCGTCGATGTTGAGGTCGTCGGCGGTGAAGATGTACCGTCCGCCCGCGAGCTCTATCATCTTCGTGACGTAGTCGGTCGGCTTGCGTATATTGAAGTAACCGCTCGACGTGATATAGAAGAAGGCTGCGGTCTTACGCTCACTCTCGGGGATATCCGAGACGGACAGCTGCTCGAACGCCTTTGTCTTTTCATTGAACAGCTCCTCGGCAGCTTCGCTGTCGCCTGTGAGGAGTCCGTACAGCTTCATCCACTCCATTCGGCCGAGCGGGTGAGTCTCGTAGCTTGACCGCTCGACTAACACGGGTATGCCCAGTGCTTCAAGCTTCTCCCTGACCTCGGGAGTGTGGTATATCATCGTCGATTCGACCGCCAGCCCGCAGTTCTCGGCGACGAGGTACTCATAGTCGGGAGAGCTGTACTTGCCGATGTATTCGATGCCGCCCGACTCGACCGCGCCTCGTATGGCGGGAAGGCTCCAGCTTGCGGAAGTGGTTGAGGTCATCGTCACCCTGTCGAGCTGACCTATGCCGTCGAACAGATCCATAGCCGAGCTCGCGGCAACGTATATGTTTTCGACAGGCTGCTTTATGACGGTCATTCCCGCGCTGTCCGCGGGGACAGCCGTGTCCTCGGGCACAACGAGAAAGCTGTCGTCCCCGATGGTCACGACGGAGCAGCCGTCGTCGCGGTAGTCAACGGTGAACTGCTCGGCGTATTTCAGCTCCATACTGCAGACAGCACCGAGCTCCGCGCTTGTCTGGTCCTTGCCGCAGCCCGTGACGAGCAGCATAACGGCAGTGACAGCCAGCGGGAAAAGCTTCCTTATTCGCATTTCTTTATTGTCGCGGAATCGAAGTTGAGCGTATAATCTATCATACGCGGCTCACTCATTGCAGTGGTCTCAGCCTGAACGGGCATTCTGTAGTCGAAGCCGGTAACAGGTATTTCAAAAACAGAGTGTCCGTCAACTATTTCGGGAGTATACTCCAGATAGTTTACTTCCATTTTGTCGTACTTATCGCTGCTCCATACTATCTTTGCGCTTGCCTTTCCGCCACTGACAGTGAGCGTTGTCGGTGACTCAACGGAAGCTCTGCCAGAGCCGCCATCGAGTGTTACCTCTACAGTATATTCGCCGTCTGCAAGCTCCAATGACCCGACAGTTGCATATCTCAGTTCCTTAAAAGCTGTATCGGGAAGTGAATCCGCGCGGAATACGAGAGTGCGTCCGTACCACTCCTGCTTCTTTGCACTCAAAGCAGCACACTGTATCTCCTTGTCTAGTGCTTCCACAGGAACCGTGAACACGGACTGTCCGCTATTGTTCTCTGTATAGGTTATACGGGCAGTCTCATCAGCAGACTCTGCCTCGTCCTCAGTGCCCATATACAGCGCGTCGTAGGACTTGCTGTCAATGATGATATCGGCTGTCATACCGTCCTCGCAGACATGGAGTATACAGTCCGCGATCTTGAACATTGAAGAGCTTGAATCAACGGATATATAGTAGTTTCCGATGTTAAGAGCATCCGCCGTGACAGCGGTCATACCCTCGTAGCCGACCTCGTTCTGCGGAGCGGTTGCGTGCTCGGTCTGGGCTTCCGCGGTCGGCTCGGTCGAAGCCTCTGTCGTTGATTCTGTTGATGTTTCGGCTGTTGTGGTCTGGACTGTGGTCTGCTCTGACGACGAGCTCTCAGCTCCGCACGAAGCAAGAGCCAGCGCCGCGATGAGTGATACTGCAATGATAGTCTTTTTCATATTATCTCCTTATATTGAAATCGGGCAGTAGCAACTGCCCGATGTTATTATCTTACTTGACGAAATCTATAGCTGTCTGAGCGTGCTCAACGTAGAGCTTTCTTATCTCCTCGTTCTCGCCGAGACCTCTGAGTATGCATTGTACTTCAAAGCCCTCTGCCTCGAATATCGACTTCCACGAATCCTCATCGTCGCCAGCCATATCGTTGTTGGCGTGGTCGCCTGCAACTACCATGAGCGGCTCAAGAACGACCTTCTCGTATCCGCCCGCCTTGACCTTAGCAAGAACGTCCTCAACAGAGGGAGTTGCCTCTACAGTGCCAACGAAGTAGTTCGTGTGACCGTCGGCTGTGAGCAGATCCTGCATCTTCGAATATACGCTGTTGGAAGCCGCCTCTGTACCGTGACCCATAAAGCAGATAGCGGTCTTTCCGTCGTCGTACTCCTTTGTCCAGTCAACGATAGCGTTCACAACGCGCTTGAAGTCGTCGTCGCTGGTAAGGAGAGGCTGTCCGAAAACGACATTATCGAAGGAGTCGGAATAGCTTGCGACCTTGGAGTAGAGCTCGTCGTATTCAAGACCGTTCATAAGGTGAGTGGGCTGAACAACGAGGTTCTTTACTCCGTTGTTGACAGCTCTGTCGAGAGCCTCGCTGATGTCGTCGATGTGTATGCCGTCGCGGCGCTCAACGTGGTCGATGATGATGTTCGCTGTAAATCCGCGGCGAACAGAGTACTCGGGGAATGCGTCCTCAAGCGACTGCTCGATAGCGCCGATAGTGAGACGGCGGCTGTCATTATAGCTCGTGCCGAAGCTGAGCACAAGGAGCTCGTTTTCGCCGATATTGTCCTGATTGCGGATATTATCGAGGGAAGCATCGCCTGTGTCGTAGTTCTCTTCGTCCTCTTCCTCCTCAGCCTCAGTTACAGCCTCGGTGGAGGTCGCCTCTGTGGTTATCACTTCAAGGGAAGTGCTTGTAGTTGTTGTCTTTTCAGCCTTTGAGCTGCTCTCGGACTCGCTGTCGCCGCAGGATGCAAAAGAAGCTGTGATACAAGCTAATCCGAGCATTAATGACATTGCTTTTTTCATAATGATCTTCCTTTCATAGAAAGGCTTGACCGCATAACAAAAAAACCCTCCGCAAAGGCAGAAGGCATTGCAAACAGACTCCATCAGAGCCTGCTAAAACAGTACGATCAATACCTCGTGACCTTGACCTTTCGGTCATGTACCAACAAAACGGCAGGTTTCCTGACTTATGCATCATCGCGCCGCACAGCCTTCCCGATTCCTCAGTGGCGTATATGTACAACGCTCCGCAATTACAGTGACGAGATCGTGCAGGAGCTTCACCTGCTTCCCTTTTACCCTCCTGCAACAGCAAAGCTGTCGGAGGCACCGCTTGCTATTATTCGGTTGTGTTCATGAACACACATTATTATAACAGAATAGTATACAAAATGCAAGCACTATATGCATTTTATATGTTCGTAACAATCTGCCTTCACTTTTTGAAGCCTTTTTTGTTATCAAGCATATAAAGCAGAGCGTTGCATATCGCCGCTGCAACATTGCTGCCGCCCTTGCGTCCGCGGGCGACTATGCACGGGACTCCGCTGTCGATAAGCATTTCCTTCGACTGCACGACGTTCACGAAGCCGACGGGCGCGCCGATGACAAGCTCGGGGACGAAGTCGCCCGCTGAGATGTGCTCGCAGAGGCGTACAAGCGCAGTCGGGGCATTTCCGACCGCGTATATGACAGGTCTGCCGAGAGCGGTAGCTTTGTCCACAGAGGCGGTCGCACGTGTAGTTCCGTTTTCCTTTGCCGTCCGAGCTATATCCTCGTCCGCCATAAAGCACATACACTCGCAGCCATGCCGCGCGAGCGCGGGCTTGTTTATGCCTGCCTTAGCCATATTCGTGTCGGTAACGATGGCCGCTCCCCTGTCGAGAACTGCAAGTGCCTTTTCTATAACATTCTCCGAGAAATAGAGGTTTTCCGCGTAGTCAAAATCGGCTGTCGTGTGTATCGCACGTATGACCACGGGCTTGATGTCGGCGGGAATTTCCGTTTCAAGCTCGCTCTCGATTATCTCGAAGCTCCGCCTTTCAATGTCGGCGGGAAGCACATATTCCAAGTTCATACGCCCTCCTCAATTATGCGGTAAATGAGCTCCATATCAAGGCTTTTCCGCACCGCGTCGGCGAGCAGGTCGAGCTGCTTCTCCCTGTATTCCCGCCTGTCAACGGTCTCGCCCGTATAGGTCATTCCTTTTCGTTTATACAACTCGCGGACGAGCCTGCCTGCGACCTCCGCGCTGTCGAAGATACCGTGTACATAGCAGCCCGCGGCGTTCCCGCTGAAGGTGCCGCCGCAGGTGGTGAGCTCCGGGGAATCGCTGCTTGTCACTCCCATATGCACCTCGTAGCCGTAGAACTCCGCACCCGACAGGCAAGAGAAAAAACCACTTATATCGGCGAATCTGCCGCTTACCTGCGTCTGCCGCTTATCGGTGCCGAACACAGTGTCGCAGTCAAGCAGACCGAGCCCGCTGACAGTTCCGCCGCACTCGCTTTTGTGCGGATCGGAGACAGTCCTGCCCATTATCTGATAGCCGCCGCAGATACCAAACACGGGAACGTCCGCCTGACATCGCTGAATTATTGCCTCCGCAAGCCCGTTCTCCGTAAGCCATTCCATATCGGAAATAGTGCTTTTCGTACCGGGGAGAATGATCAGGTCGGGAGTTCCGAGCTCACTCGACCTCGTGACATACCTGACCGAAACTCTGCCGTACTGCGCAAAAACATCGAAATCAGTGAAGTTCGATATCTTCGGCAGACGAATGACCGCGATGTCGATGTCGCCGTCAGCCGACCTCGCAGACAGCTTATCCGACAGGCTGTCCTCGTCCTCAATGTCGCAGGAAATGAAAGGAACAACGCCTGCAACAGACTTGCCCGAACGATTTCCGAGAATATCTATACCGTCGCGGAAGAGCGTAATATCGCCGCGGAACTTGTTTACAACAAGTCCTTTCACCATATCGCGTTCGTGCGGTTCGAGCAGTTCGAGCGTGCCGATGAGCTGTGCGAAAACTCCGCCGCGGTCGATGTCTCCGACGAGCAGAACTGGCGATTTTACGAGCTCCGCGAGTCCCATATTCACGATGTCATCGGCTTTGAGATTGAGCTCCACTGGACTTCCCGCGCCCTCAATAACGATGATGTCATGCTGACTTGCGAGTGTTTCATAGGCATTCAATACATCGGGGATAAGCTCCTTTTTTCGGCGGAAATACTCAGCCGCGCACATATTACCGCGTACATTGCCGTTGACGATGACCTGCGAGCCAACATCGGTGGTCGGCTTGAGAAGTATCGGATTCATCAGCGGCGAGGGCTCGATTTCCGCAGCTTCAGCCTGCAGAGCCTGCGCTCTGCCTATCTCTGCGCCGTCGGGAGTAATGAACGAATTAAGTGCCATATTCTGCGATTTGAAGGGTGAGACGGAGTAGCCGTCCTGCCTGAATATCCTGCACAGCGCAGCCGTCAGAAAGCTCTTTCCGACATTTGACATCGTGCCCTGAAGCATTATTTTTTTAGCCATTTATGCACCTCCCGAGCGCCGAAATAAGGCGGATATTTTCATCATGAGTCCGCACCGCGACGCGGTAGAAGCCGTCGGACAGACCACTGAAATTTGAGCAGTCACGGATAAGAATGCCCTCAGCGATCATTTTTTCTGCAAGTCCAGCGCAGCTTTTTAAGAGCAGAAAATTCGCAGCAGAATCGAACACCTTCACCCCGAGAGCTGACATCTCCGCGGCAAGAAAACGGCGTTCCTCGGAGATGTAAGCCCTCGATTTGCGTACGTATTCATCTTCGGAAAGTGCTGCGATACCTGCACGCTGAGCAAGCGCGGAAACGCTCCAGAACTGACCGATTTTCTGTATCATTCCGGCGACTGACCGATTGCCGCAAACCGCGTATCCAAGCCGTATTCCAGCCATTGCATACAGCTTTGTGAAAGCTTTGAGAATGATACAATTCTCATTCAGGAAGCATGCGAGGCTGTACCTTTCCGCTCCCTCGACGAATCCGAGAAAGCACTCGTCACACACGAGAATAGTTCCTTTTTCCGCACATTTTCGAGCAAGCTTTTTAAGCACATCAGGAGCGATAAGGCAACCAGTGGGATTATTGGGAGTGCAGATAAAGCACATATCGAAGCCCCCGCCGAGCTCGGCAAGGAAGCTCTCGCTCATCGCAAAACAGTTATCCTCCGCGAGAAAATGCTCGTGCACCTCAGAGCCGTTTTCCGTAAGTGCACGGCTGTATTCAGTGAATGTAGGCGCACAGACAAGCGCCTTTTTCGGCTTTAATACGTTAACAATACGGAAGATAAGGTCGTCCGCACCGTTGCCGCAGACGATATTTTCGGCACTCACACCCTCGTGTTCGGCAAGCTTTTTTCGCAGCTCGGTGGAGTACGGGTCAGGATATCTTTCGATAGCGGAAACGCAGTCGATTACAGCTTTTTTCACGCTGTCCGGAGCTCCGAGAGGGTTGATATTTGCCGAAAAATCCAGAACATCATTTAGCTGTGAAATATTTCCGCCGTGCTGTTGAATCATAGAAGTCCTCCAAAAATCGCGCACCTTGCGGCGGCTGAAATGATGAGCATTAACACGGATGTTGCGTACATAAGACGATTCGCACGTCGTATATCCTCGGGCTCTATCGGTCGGTCGTCGTCACCGATAAAGGGCTTCCTGTGAAGTTTTCCGAAGTACCACGCATCACCCGCGAGCCGAACGTGCAGAGCTCCTGCGCAGGCTGATTCTGTCTGTGCAGAATTCGGACTTGCGTGCTTCCTGCGGTCACGCATCCATATGCGAAAGGCATTGCGCGCGTCAAGTCCGCATATCGTAGCCGCTGTAACCATTAGCAGAGCGGTCAGCCGCGACGGAATGAAGTTCAGAGCATCGTCGAGCTTCGCTGCAAATCGCCCTATATCGGCGTATTTCTCGTCCCTGTAGCCGATCATCGAATCCATAGTATTCACTGATTTATAGAAAAAAGCACCGACTGCACCGCCAAGTCCCATATAAAAAAGAGGAGCAGTTACGCCGTCGGAGGCATTCTCAGCGACAGTCTCGACACCAGCGCGAATAATGCCGTCACGGTTGAGGACAGCCGTATCACGCCCTACGATCATAGAAACAGCCTTGCGTGCAGCTTCTGTATCGCCCGATTCAGCCGCCTTGCATACTTTCAGGCTCTCCTTGCAGAGACACTTCGCCGCGAGCATATAACAGCACAGCACTGTCTCGACAGCAATGCCAAATATTACGTGGATTCGGTAACAGACGAGCAGCAGCGCGAGCGGAGTAACAGTCGAAACGATGACAACGATCAGCGCGAGCAGAAAGCCTCCTAAGCGAAGGTTTTTCATTCGATTGCGTACGAGCTTTTCGAGCGCAGCTATGAGTTTTCCGATGAGCCTTATCGGATGAGGGAGACTGTAAGGATCGCCAATGATACAGTCAAGCAGGAACCCAAGTATTACGGGAATCGCAGGCAACAGGCACTTCATATTTCCTCCGTTATTATGAGCTTTTTTCCGTCCCATTCACAGAAATATCCATGTCCGTTTTCACAGTGAAAATCGAAGTAATCTCTGTGCGGAACAGCATATTTTTCAAGTATTGACATTATCGTTCCGCCGTGAACGACGAATGCGATATAGTCGCAATGCCCATATTTTCTGACGATTTTCTCAAAGGTACCGACACAGCGCGCGCGAAAAACTGACGGAGCCTCACCATTCGGAAATGGTAATTTCCCACCGCTGTTGATCCATTTCTGATAGTCTGTATTATCGGACAATTCAGCGTAGTTTTTCTCCTCAAAGTCACCGAAGTCACATTCGCGAAGGTCATCACAGAGCACGGGCTCCTGTCCGAAAAAAAGCAGCTCAGACGTCATAATACAGCGCTTCATCGGGCTGCACACAAGAAGATCGCACGCAGGCAGCCTTAGCTTTTTCAGCTCTGTGATCCCCTCGGTGCACAGCGGCTCGTCAGTACTGCCGATGTACCGTTTTTCAAGATTGCCCTTAGTCAGCCCGTGACGCAAAAATAGTATTTTCATGATGTTACATCCTTGATAACTGACGGTACTCCGCAGACCACACGCACAACCGTTTCGGAAGCAGAAGCAATGATACAGCCGCAGCGTCCGACATTTTCGCGCCAGACGCGCTCACATTTTTCAAGCGGGATAATTCCGCAGCCGATCTCGTCAATTATAATAATACAGTCTGGATTATCGCGGCAAAGCTCCTTCGTGAAGTCGATACAATCTTCGCCGATCCGCTTAACCAGCTCGTGGTAATTCCTGATACAGCGGGCATTTTTCAGCTCCTTCAGATCGCATACCGAACCGTCAGTGATATTGCTCTCTGCAACGCCTAAATTCCGCATAACATAGGCGATCTTCCCCTGATAAGCGCCGCCTGTTATCATAACCATATCGCAATTATCCTCCCCGAAAAAACTACTGCTGCGAGTATAAAAATTTCACACATCTGCAGGAACCAGCCGCACAGGTCACCCGTGATACCGCCGAAATCGCGGTACAATGTATACCTGTGGTATACGAGCACAAACGCGGCAGCCAGCACAGCTGAAGTGCCTTGAACAGGCTGTAAGAATATCATTGCAAAACTGCTCACAATTGTAAAAAACACGTCCATAGCAAGCGTTATTTTTCTGTGTGCCGGACGCACAAAGCTCTGCAAAGTGCCGTCCTTTTTAGCAGATTTGAAGGTCACCGCCGTGAGTCCGCTGAGCGCACGCGAGAGCACAAATCCGCAAATGATCACAGACACAGTCCTCAGCAATTCGACCTGCGAGAACAGCGCCGTCTGAACGATAAGATAAAGTGAGACCTTTATCACCGCGAACGAGCCGATATGCGGGTCTGACATTATTTCAAGTCGCTTTTCCATGTCTGCGCACGACGCACGCGCATCGCACACGTCGCAGAAACCATCAAGATGAATTCCACCCGTGACAAATACAGGCAGTAAAACGGCTCCTGCAGCGAAAAGAAATTGCCCTATATCAAGCCAATCGCACACAAGCCGCCAGAGTATAATCAATCCTCCGATGACAGCTCCAACGAGTGGAAAAAAACCGAGCGCATATCGGCGGTTTTCTTCCTTCCACTCGACCTTCGGCACAGGAATGCGCGAGTACATCAGGAACGCCGAGAGCAGTGATTTCAGCATGGTATTTCACCTTTCAGCAGCACGGGTACACCGTACACACACTCTATGACATTGTCGGAGAATTCGGCTATTCTGCGGTTGATATCGCCCATAGCACTGATGTAATCATCAGTGCCGTCGGAGTAACTTATACCGTCGCTCCCGACCTGATTCGTGACTATGACGAGCTCAGATACGCTCTCGGAAAGTGACTTTATGCCGCTCACAATTTTATCGTTCGGACAGTAAATCGCACCACCCGCAAACATCTCGTTAGCACATAGATTTCCAACACATTCAAGTAGCACAGCGCAGTCCTTATCGAGTGATATTTCGTGGATATCGGTGTATTGCTCGATAGTCTCGAAGCCCTTTCCGGCGCGCATTTTTCGGTGGCGTTCGATGGCTTCAAAGGCATCATCACCGAACGGCTGCATAGTGGCGATGTATATCTTTCTGCCTTGGAAATGTTCGAGTATCATCTCAGCAAAGCTCGATTTACCGCACTTTGATCCGCCTGTTATGAGGGTCGTCATTTCAGCTCCACGTACCTTTCTATTTTCGTATCGTCGAATTTGTGGGAGTTTTTGTACAGGGCAAGAGCTCCGTCGAGGAGGGGCACAAGCAGCACTCCGCCTGTACCCTCGCCGAGCCGCAGCCCTGCATTTATAGGCGATTTCAGTCCGCAGTACGCGAGCAGTCCCACACCCGCAGGCTCTCCCGAGCAGTGACTCGCGAGCATATAATCAGAACAAATCGGATTCATCGCACAGGCGAGAGCCGCCGCAGCAGCCGATATAACGCCGTCGATGATGACGGGTACACGGTAGTACGCACCGCCGAGAAATAGCCCCGTCATTGCAGCTATTTCAGCTCCGCCGAGCTTTTGCAGAAGCTCGAAAGGCTTATCCGCAGACGGCTGATTTATCTCTATCGCGCGTCTGACGACGCCCACCTTTTTTTGCAGTCCCGCAGAGGAAAGTCCCGCACCTCTGCCCGTAGTTTTTTCAGGCGGAAGTCCAAGCAGAACAGACGCAATCGCAGCCGTGGGAGTGGTATTACCGATACCCATTTCTCCCGTAATTATGAGCTTTGTGCCGCTCTCCGCGAGCTCCTTCACTGTGTCCATACCGACAACTATCGAACGCTCGGTCTGCTCAGCCGTCATAGCGCTCCCGACCGCGATATTACGTGTTCCGCGGACGACCTTTTTGTCCACGAGTTTGACGCACTCAACGTCGCCTACGATACCGACATCGACTGCGATAACTCCGACATTGAAAGCATTAGCGACCGAGTTTATGTTGGACTGTCCCTCCGCGATTGCTTTTGCGCACTCTGCCGTGACCTCCTGTCCGCACTGGGTAACTCCCTCGCACACAACACCATGGTCGCCGCACATAATCACAGCTGTCCGTGTGGAAATGTCCACATCGGGAGTACCCTGCACCGCAGCGATCTTCTGTATCATTTCCTCAAGCAATCCGTAGCTTCCGAGCGGCTTTGCTATACTGTCCCAGCGCTGTTTCGCTGCCATATATACAGATTTGTCAGGTGCGGATATCCTTTTTATCCTATCCATTTTTCTCTCCGTAGCTGATACATTTTCTCACGAATTTTTCCGCGAGCGAAATGTCCGAGAAGAAATTTATATGCGGAAATCCCGCGTACAGATTATCGCTCACGTGGCAGCATTTCCACGTCCTGCCGTCGGCTTTTTCAGCTGTGAAACCGTCTCCGCAGTTCGAGCTCTCCCAGTAGTGAAACTCGTGCGCCCTGATAATCTTACCTCTTTCACACAGCAGATTATCTGTACCTGCATACATCGAAATATAGCCGAATCTGCGCAGTCCCGACGTAGGGAAACACTCGCCGCTTATCGCTCCGACCATAGGGTGAGCCGCTCCGCTTTTGTCAGTCAGGCTGTCGTGGAGATACATAAAGCCTCCGCACTCCGCAATAGTCGGCACACCCGCTGAGATGCAGCCTTTCACGCTCGCGAGCATAGACGTGTTCGCGGACAGCTCCGAGGCGTAGAGCTCGGGATAGCCGCCGCTGAGAATGAGCCCGTCAGCCTGCGGCACGGCGCTGTCGGCGAGCGGCGAAAAGTATTCTATCCTGCACCCCATTTTTTCGAGGAGCTCGATGTTTTCGCTGTAGATGAAGCAGAACGCATTGTCGCGTGCAACGGCTATAGCAGGTGCATTCGCGAAGCTCGGTATCGTGGGTGGGACAAAGCTCGACAGCGGGGAGCACTCCGCTCCGAGGAGCCTGTCGATGTCTATGTACTGCTCCGCGAGCTCACCGAGACGGTCAATTTTTACCCTTATATCCGCGACCTCGTCGGCGGTCACGAGCCCGAGGTGGCGGCTCTCAATAGTCACGTCATTTTTTGGCAGGCAGCCGAAATACTCCGTGCCAATCTCGCTGCAAATTTTTTTCGCGAGCGGTACCAGCTTTTCGGGCAGACGATTGAAAATGAAGCCTGCAACGCGGTTCGGACGGTAATTGAGGAATCCGCTCATTACCGCACCTATCGAGTCGCTCATGCCCTTGCAGTCGATGACAATGACCGCGGGAGTTTCGGTCAGCTCGGAGACGGAATAAGCGCTACCGACAGCTCCGTCGTAGAAGCCCATAACTCCCTCTATCACTGATATATCGAAGTTTTCGACGTGTTCATTGAGCAGAAACAGCAGAGTATCCCTGTCGCAGAAGAAGCTGTCGAGATTGTGCGACGGAACCCCGAGGACTTTTCGGTGGAACATCGGGTCGATATAATCGGGACCGCACTTGAATGCAGAAACAGCAATATTCCGACGTTTCAGAGCAGCGAGTACAGCGCAGACAACAGTGGTTTTTCCGCACCCGCTGTTAGTTCCGCCGATTATAACACGTCTCATATGAGCCTCCCGCTGACGATGAATACTGGATTCAGCGCGTCGAGCATCGTGTGCGAACCGATTTTTCTCGTCCGCGTAACGGCTATCTGCACTACTTCGGGCACCGCGCCATACTTCTCAAAGCTGTTCACAGCGTCCTGCAATGTTTCAAGCGACACCGCCGTAACGACGATATCAGCGCGCTGATTCTTCGAGTACACTGCCTCAAAAATGCTCTCCATATTCCCAGAGCTACCGCCGATAAACACCTTATCGGGCGCGGGCATATCAGCCAGTATCTCAGGACATTCTCCCTCGACAGCTTCGATGTTGTCGCAGCTGAAAAGCCGCGCGTTTTCGGCAGTCAGAGCTGCTGCAGCGGACTTTTTATCGAAGGCATAAACCTTCCCGTCAGGGCATCGATACGCGGCTTCGACTGAAACCGAGCCTGTCCCGCAGCCGATGTCCCACACGACCGAATCAGTGCAGATATTCAGCCTTGAAACGGCGGCGCAGCGCACTTCTGCCTTCGTCATCGGAACAGTCTCGCGCCTGAAGCTGCCATCGCTTATCGCAGATGGAATATACCGCAGAGCATCACGGTTTTCTGTTATCATCACAGCGAGTCCGCCCGCCGTACAGTCGGTGAGCTCACCCGCTCTTCCGGCAATGATCTGCTCGTTCTCGTAGCCGAGGTCAGTACCGATATGCACAGTAACATCACCCAGCCCGTACTTGCAAAGCCGCCTGCATACGTCAGCAGCGGACATTTCCCCGCCGAGGAGGAAGAAGCAGAGCTCGTTCATTTTGACGTTTACGGCGATATTTGAAGCTCTGCCATGGAGCGTGACGAACTTCATTTTTTCGTACGATAAGCCGACTCTGCCGCAGAAATATGCAGCTGACGACACCCCCGCGACAACTCGCACATCATGTCCCGCAAGGAGGGGCAGGAGCTTCCTTGCGCCGCTGAAAAATCCGCAGTCCCCCGACATAAGAACAGCTGCCGTGCTGCATTTGCAGGAGCCGAGCTTATCGGCGATATCCTGAGCAATATAGGCGATGTGTGTCTCCTTACCGAGCCCTCTGAACGGACGCAGTATACGCTCCGCACCGACGAGAAGTCCCGCTTCATTTATGGCGTTTTCGGCTTCGCGTGTGAGCGTTTGTGCGCCGTCCATACCCGTGCCGACGATATAGACCTTCATTTTTTCAGCTCCCTTCCGATGATTTCGACTATTTCCTCAAAGCTGTGACCCTGCTCTTCAGGACGTGCAAGCGTTATCAGCTCTGCCCCGCAGCTCCGCGCAGCTTCAGCTTTTTCTGAGTATCCGCCGGTCTCGCCGCTCTCCTTTGTGACAAGCACAGCCGCGCCGCTTTTCCGCAGATGTGCAACATTCTGCTCAGTCGTGAACGGACCTTTTTCCATTATCACCTTTGCCTCATCATAGCCGAGCTTGCAGCACTGTTCAAATATTTCCTCAGACGGCAGAACGCGCATCCACAGCCTCCTGCGGTAGTCGTCCACTCCAGTAAGCTCGCGGAGCGCCTTGCTCCCGAGCGTGCTGAGCACCGTGCTTTCCGAGCTGTTGAGGAGCTTGACGAGCTCCGCCGTATCACGGACTGTTTTCCCGCACGCGGGAGAGCTTTTCCGTATGAGCCGCAGATACCGAACTCCCGCATTTTCGCAGGCAGAACGTATATTTTTCGTAGCTTCAACGGCATAGGGGTGAGTCGCATCAACTACTATTCCATAGCTGTTTTCGCTCAGCAGAGTCGTCATCTGCTCCGCGTCAAGCCTGCCGCAGAGCACGTTCACTCCGCGCGGGAGAAGCGAAGCACCATATTCGGTAGCGACCGAAACATCGGTGCCGATACCGCTTCCGACGCAGTATTCCGCGAGCTCGCGCCCCTCGGTAGTACCTCCGAAAATGAGCAGCTCAGACATTGCGGTAGCCCCTCGGAGTCACCATTTTTCCGCCTATCACCTTAGTCTCGGAACTGCCGATATAAACGGTCGTGAACATATCAACAGACGTATCACGAAGCTCCGAGAGCGTGAGGACGCGGCTCTCCTGACCGTCTCTTCCTATATTCTTAACATAGCCGCAGACCGTGTCTCCCGAGCGGTATCGCAGCACGATATCGCAGGCTTTTTGCAGATAGTCCGCACGGCTTTTAGATGACGGGTTATACAGGACTATGACCATATCGCCGTCAGCGGCACATTCAAGACACTTTTTTATTTTTTCGGCAGGTGTCAGCAGGTCGGAAAGACTTATCACCGCAAAATCGTGCGTCAGAGGCGAGCCGAGAACAGCTCCGCCGCTGAAAGCCGCAGTAACTCCCGCAACAACTTCTATCTCTGTATCGGGATAGTTCACGCTCAGCTCATACGCGAGCCCCGCCATACCGTAGAGCTGAGGGTCGCCGCTGCAAACGAGGGAAACTATCTTGTCGGCGGCTTCCTTCAGAGCAAACTCTACGCGCTCCCGCTCCTGCTTCATACCCGTCGAGGCGTATTCTTTATCGGGGAAAACAGCCTTGACGAGCTCAACATATTTAGTATAACCTACAATGAGCTCGCTGCGTTCGATAGCATTCCGAGCGGCGACAGTCATACCCTCGCGACTTCCCGCACCGATTCCAACAACGTAAAGCATTACAGTATCTTCCTCCCGAAATCAAGTATTACAGGCATTTCCGCAGCCGCAACGGTCACGCCGTCCGCCGCAGTCTTGCGCAGAACAAGCTGACCTCCGCTCTTCCTGACGGCGCTTCTCTCGCACACGTTATCGACCCCCGTAACGCTTTTCACAAAGTCCGAGAGCGTAAAGTCGCCGCTCACATCACAGAGCTCCGCCGCCGTGTATGTACAGAGCTCCCAGCCGTATTTTTCACATAGCGCGAGCAGTCCCGCTTCCTCGGCTTTGAGGTCGATAGTTGCGACAGCGCATACCCGTTCGATGGCTATATCAGCCGATTTCAGAGCGTTTACGACTGCGTTCTCGATAGCACCGCATTCAGTTCCGCGCCTGCACCCGATACCGAGAACGACATTCCTCGGGACAAGCCTCAGCGTAACAGGAAACGGCTTCACATCGGAAATTCCGATGTACAGACCCGTGTGGCAGTCCGTGCCCGCGGAGACATCGCTCGGCAGATTCACATATTCGTAATCGCTGACAAGCCCCGTCTTTTCGCCGTCGAGAACAGCCGCCGCGACCGCCTTTGCCGCATCCATATCCGTGATGATGAGCCTGTTCGCAGCCGCGAAGCTGTCAGGTGAAAAATGCCTGCCCGTATCTGTCGCCGTCGTGACGGCAGCCTGCGCGTCGAGCAGCTCCGCGAGCCGCTCCGCCAGTGCATTTGCGCCGCCGATATGCCCCGAAAGGACGGGGATAACGAACCGCCCGCAGTCGTCGATGACGACCACCGCGGGGTCGGTCATTTTCGACCTCAGGTGCGGAGCTACCGCCCGCACCGCAATTCCGCAGGCGCACACGAATATAAGCGCATCGAACCTGCCGAAAACATCCGCGACAAGTCCCGCGAGGCTGTCGAAGCTATGCGCGGAGCTGTCGCCGTGCCCCTTGAAGCAGAAGCGCTCGGAGCACAGAAAATCAACTTTTTCGGCTATTAGTCCCGACAGTCTTCTGCCGTTTTCGGTCAGTGAGATTATTGCAACTTTCATTGCTCCTTCGCCTTTCTGAATTCAGTCTCAAAGTCGGGCGAATAGAGCTTCGAGAGCGAGCGGACATCGCCGAGAAAATGTCCTACGGTGATGAGCGCGGTCTTTGTTATACCGTTTTCTTTCGCAGTTTCAGCGAGCGTGCCCACCGTGCAGCGGCAGACCTTCTCGTCCGTCCACGTCGCCTTGTAAACTATCGCTGCGGGAGTATCCGCGCTATAACCGCCTGCAATGAGCCGCCGTGAGAGCTCCCCCGGCATACCCGTGCTGAGGAATATCACCATCGTAGAATTATGTGCGGCGAGGCTCTCTATACTCTCGCTTTCCGGCACAAGTGTACGCCCCGCCATGCGCGTGAGTATCACCGTCTGCGACACATCGGGAAGGGTATACTCCGCCTTCAGAGCAGCGGCTGCACCGCAAAACGAGCTCACTCCCGGGCAGACATCATAGGCTATACCAAGCGCGTCGAGCCTGTCCATCTGCTCGCGTATCGCCCCGTAGACACAGGGGTCGCCCGTATGAAGGCGGACTGTTGTACGACCGTCCTTCTCAGCCTTGTTCATTACCTCTATGACCTCGTCGAGCGTCATCGTCGCGCTGTTATGCACCTCGCAGTCGGGACACGCATATTTCAGCAGCTCGGGATTCACGAGCGAGCCCGCATATATCACCACATCAGCCGCTTCAAGGAGAGCTTTTCCTCTCAGTGTTATAAGGTCAGCCGCACCGCTGCCCGCACCAACAAAATGTACCATTTCAGACCTCCGCCCGCGCTAAAATATCGTCAGCCAACTCCGTTTTGAGGAGCATATCGTTTTTATACGAAAATATCACCGCTCCGACTCTCGCACTTCCCTTAGTACGTGCCTGCAAATAGCCGTGGATACGCTTCGTGAGCACTTCAAGCAGCGGCTGGGCTGCTCCGTTTTCGTATAGTATATCGAGAGCAGCATCAGTCGTTGCGCAGTCATTAAGACTGCACAGGAGCGTACTGTCCACGCCCGCGAGCACTCCGCACGCAATGAGCGTTTCGATTCGCCCGTCGGCATAAGAGGAATGAGTATTCATAATGCCGGAGCCGAGCTTCACCAGCTTTCCGATATGACCGAAAATGAGGATATCCGCGAAGCCGAGCGATACACCAATATCGATAGCGTCACCAATGAAATTGCTGCACATAACGCACTGCTCGACCAGCTCGGGGCGGTTTTCGGCGATGAAGCGCTCACTGTAGTTGCCGACTGTAAGAAGAAGAGTTTTCAGCCCCTCTGCACGCCGTATATTCGCTTCGGTGCGAATAGTTTCAACGAGGGCAGAGCTGCTCATCGGCTCGACTATTCCCGTCGTGCCGATAATGGAAATACCGCCGACGATACCGATACGCGGATTGAAGGTCTTCTTCGCGAGCTCCTCGCCGTCGGGCACAGAGATCACCACCTTGAAGCCGCCGCAGTATTCGTGCATTTCGGCGACCTCACAGAGTGCCTGAGCTATCATCTTCCTCGGCACGGAGTTGATAGCTGACGCTCCCACGGGCTGGTCGAGCCCCGCCTTTGTGACAGTGCCCACGCCCTTGCCGCCGAGTATTCCGACGCCGCTCTCGGCAAGTGACACCTCCGCGCAGACCTCTATACCGTTTGTGATATCGGGGTCGTCGCCGCTGTCCTTTATCACAGAGCAGAGTGCGCTTCCGCGGCTCAGTACGCATTTCTCGATAGCGAGCCGAAGAAGCTTGCCGTTCGGAGTGAGTATCTCCGCGGACTTCACAGCCTGTCCCGTCAGAAGAGCCTGCGCAGCAGCCTTGGAAGCTGCCGCAGCGCACGAGCCAGTGGTATAGCCGCAGCGCAGCTTCTTTGTGCCGCTGTAAATATAATTCTCCTCCATACTGTCACCTCGTCGGTAAATTATGTTTATATTTTACCATATCTGATGAATTAAGTCAATCGCTATTCCCAACTAACTCATTTATGGCATAAATCTTCTGAAGTTTCTTCAGGAATAGACCCTGAACTCCTAAACAAATACAAACCTGTGATTATGATTATTCCCGACACATTATATACTATATCAGATGTTGATTTTTCTTAACCGGAACACCACCGTATTTACAAACAAAGGCAGATCTGATGACCTGCCTTGTTTGCTTAAATTTGCATATTACTTATAATACCTTCGGTCGGGCGAATTCCGGTAATGTCGGGATATCGCCTTCTGCCGTAGATACAAGTGCATAGTATGCGAGAACTGCGGAAGCGTCCTTAGCGTCGACCTTGCCGTCGCCGTTCATATCGCCGAGGTTTTTATCGAGGTCAACAGGCTTGGTTTCTGTAGTAGTCGAGCCCTGCTCGCCTGTTGATGTCGCCGCAGTAGTCTGCGTTGTGGAAGCAGTTGTTCCCGTGCCTGTAGCACTTGCAGTCGTCTCGGTCGTACCGGTGCCGCTTGTCGTTGAAGCAGTAGTCTCTGTAGCGGTGCCGCTTGTTGTTGAAGCTGTCGTCGTTGCAGTAGTTGTAGCCGTAGTTGTAGCAGTGGTTGTACCCGTAGTTGTCTCCATCGGTACTTCCTTAGTCTGCTCGGTGAAGTGCTCGGTATCCTTGAATACAGCGTGATATACTATCTTGCCGAGCTCAGGGAGCTCCTCCTTGACGGTCTTGACTGTCTCGGAGATAGCGTGCTCGCTGCTGAGAGCGCATACCACCTTCGCTGTTACCTCGCCGAGGTCAGCCGCCCAAGTGTATTCGGGCTCGCCGTACTGGTGCACGTCTGTGGGCGGGATAACTACCAGCGCGGGGTCTATCGGGAGCTTGCCCTCCGCGTCGGAGTAGCATTTGCCGTCCTCGTCCTTCCAGTATTCGATGTTGCCAGCCTCAATGCAGGTAGCCGCCTTTGCGGGGACAGCCAAGATATTGATAGTCAATAAGCCCTTCTGTCCTTCTAAATCAGGACGAGCGTATGTAGCATCTATGGATACGTCTCCCTGTTTTGTTCCGTTTCCTCCGACAAGTTTTTGACACTGCGCAAACATATATGTTGAATCAGTTACATTAGCCATATTCCACTTATCAGAGACATATATTGTTTCAATTTTTATACAAGCCTGAAACATCGTTCTCGTATTAGTAACTTTGCCTGTATCAAAGCTACTAAGGTCAAGTGATACGAGAACTTTACAACCATAGATCATATAACTCATTTCTGTAACTTCGCTTGTATCAATTCCGCTTAAATTCAAGTCAGTAAGTTCATAGCACTGCATGAACATACAACTCATACCAGTTACATTGCTCGTATTTGCATTTGTAAGGTCAATAGAAGTTGCTTTGAAATTTTTAAAC
>JAFXXD010000016.1 GCA_017542475.1 Ruminococcus sp.
GCGCTTTGTTTTGCCCTTTAGGGCAAAATGAGCTTGACATCAATTAATGTAATGCGCAAATTCCATATATTATCAAAGAATTTGCGCACCCCGAACGAAGTTCGGGGCAATAACCGCCTAACGGCGGTTATTGAGTACACATTAATTATAATCCCCGGAGTTCTTCTGTTCAAGCTGCACAAAAATAATTTCACATTTATTTAATAAAAATCGGCAGTATATACAACTTTGCAATCAGATGTATGTGCATTGAGTACATAGCAAGCCTCAATCCTCTTGCTGTCCTTCGGCGCCATTCTATTTTAGTCAGGTATATCACCTTCGCTGATTTTTCAATAACAAGTTCATCAGCAGCACTTAAATAACGCTCTAAAAAGCTATCGTAATTAATGTGATACGCAAATCCCATATATTATCAAAGAATTTGCGCACCCCGAACGAAGTTCGGGGCAATAACCGCCTAACGGCGGTTATTGAGTATACATTAATTATTATCTCTCAGAAATCCACAAGATAAATGCCGATACTTATTATGTGGAAAGTCCCCTTAATGTCGATGTTCCTGACCTGCGCGGAAAGCATTTTTCCTGCGTCCATAAGGCGGGCGAAAATGATATTGTCCTTCTCGGGAACGTACCCGACCTTTCGACCGTCCGCCGCAAGTATCAGAATTGCATTGCTGTCGAACTTGTTGTCCTCACGCTGCAAAGACAGCTTGTCCCCCACTTTTATCACGTCAAGAACGGTCTTGTCGCTCAGATGCGTCGTGCCTGCTATGTACGAATCAAACAGGTGTATCTCGTTTATAAGTGGCTTCAGCAGTTCGCCTATCTGACCGTTTTCCGCGGCGACTGCAATTTCATTTTTCTTTATCTCTGCAAGTTCATTCATAGCGCACCTCCTATGAGTATATCAAGCTGATGTCTAAGCTGCTTTTCGTACTCGGTATACTGTGTCAGCTCAGTCTCATAGGCAGCTTTTCTGTCGGCTGTCTCGTCCTTGTCCTCAAGAACGAGCTTGTATGAATATGGCTCGGTGGTTATTATGGTATGTATCTCCTGTTCGAGCTCAGCAATGCGTGAGCCGATATCGGGAATAGTTACGGTAAAGCCCTCCTCTCCGAGCTGGGCTATTGCTTGCTGAACAAGGAAATCAGTTTCCCTCAGCAGTTTCAGGTCGTTGCATTCATAGGCATAGGAGGCACGCTCCCACAGCTCACGCAATTCGGGGTGTTCGGCGGTAAGAGTGCTCATATCGGGGTGAAGCTGACGCGCTATCCTGCGATATATAGCTTTTATCTCCTTGGCGTCGGCAGGACTGATAGTGGTATCTTTTTTAGTGCTGTTGAGCTCCTTTACCATATCATCGAGCTGCCTGCGGTATTCCTTCATCTGCTGAGCGATATACTCGTTCATAGCAGCAATATCGGGCTTCTGTCCCTTATTACGTGCAATCTGACAGAACGCTATCGACTTTTTGAGACGAATGCACTCTATCTTCTTTTCAAATACCTTGTTTATCAGTTCGCCAAATTTGCGGATATAGGCGCGTCGGTACTGTAAAGCTTCCTTTTTCAGCTGGTCGCGCTGCAATAGCAGAGCTTCATATTTTGGATAATCGCCAGCGGCAATATGTACTATCTCCATCAGCTTATCACCTCAATAAAATCAATATCCTCTGCAAGCGAAGTAATAGAGTCACTTCCTATCTTTGCATCAAGATAAAAATCCTCCACGCTTCTGAACCACTTGTCGCCGAATCTGACGATAATCCCGTCTTTATCGTCGATTGATTCAATCTCATAAAATCTATTATCGTACATAAACTGTATCCTGACCGGCTTTTTCATCATATAGCTGACAGTATAGATATCCATTTCATCTTCATCAAAGTCAACGAGCTGATAATACCTGTCGATCGTTTTCAAAAGATCCTTGATCGAACCTGTAAACCTTCTGAAAGCTATAAATTCCTCGAATTTCACAATTAGTTCACTGTACAATTCAGTCAGTTCCTCATTTCTTCCCTCATTGTTCAGTATTTCGGAATATCGGAAAGCAATATCAGGATACATTTGCCAGTGCTCTTCATTATCCTTCGTTAAATTGTATAATTCCTCGATTATCTCCTTGTGCTTATTTGGGTCTGCCTTAACAAAAAGACCGTCACGGTACATCTCCGCTATCCTGTACTTGCAATACAGATTATCAAGCTCTGCCCCTTTTGAATAGAATTCAAAGGCTTTCTTGTAATCTCTTTTTAGTGATTCGTCAAAGCTATATATATCACCCAGTCCTGACCAAGCAGCAACAAATCCATTTTCAGCAGCCATTAGCCAATACTTTTCAGCAAGGTCATAACGCTCATAACCGCTGTAGTATTCTCCAAGATAAAACTGTGCCTCACCTTGCAGGTCGCGCCCTTCCTCGGTGGCAAGGAACATAAAGCATTCAAGAAACAATGGTTCATCCTCTTCTTTTATTTCAGGTGCACTGAATAGTCATTCAAGTATTTCTACTGCTTCATCGTATGTCACGCCTCACACCTCCCACACAATTTATTATATTATAGCATAATTTTTGTCTATTTTCAATATTTTGCTGTAACTTACATCAGAAGGTGTCACCTGTAGGTCGACATATTACTGCTGTATGAGCATTGCGGTCACAAAGCGCGCTTTTAATCTCCCGTTATCATTGACACTTCGGCGTCAATGTGATACAATATAAGACAGATATATAACAACAAAACGGAGGTCTTAACTTTGAAATCAATCAAACCTATCATTCTCGCGGCTGTGATGACCGTCTCTGTGTGCGCTGTCGGCTGCTCCGACGCAAAGTCGAGCTCGCCGTCACAGTCGGATTCAAGCGAGCAGGCTGTCTCCCCCGAGGACATCTCATTCAAGTGGCAGAAGTCCTACCAAAGCAAGCTCGACGAGTTCAAGGGCTCGGATACGTTCAGCTCCGACTCTGCCTTCGACCTCTTCGATATGACGGGCGACGGCAACCCCGAGCTCATCATCTCACAGGGTACGGACAAGACCGCAGTCTGCGATATATACACATACACTGACGGAGCTCTCACCGCACTCGGCACGGCGGGCTATAACGGCGAATTCGACTACCTCCCCGAGTTCGGGCTCATTCGCGAGGAATACCACGGCGACGGCTTCCTCATCGGCAAGTTCAGGCAGTTCGACCACGGCGAGCTCGCCGATTTCCTCACCTACAGCGACAACTCCGATTCCGCCTCCGAGGGCGTTTCCATCAAGCACGTGATAAACGGCGAGGAGGTGCTTCTCCGCGACTACGAAGCCGCACTCGTGCAGTACGTTGATTCACTGACTATGCACCTCGGCAGGAAGTACACCTTCGGCGACGACTCGCTGAATTACGCTATCCGCCGCGCCGAGAGCTGGGGAGCTGTCCTCGGCTCGGGCAGAAAGGCGACGTGCAGAAAGAAGCTCCTTGAGATAGCCGAAGAAATGGGCGAGGACAACAAGGATGCCGCATTCGAGCTCTGCGATCTCAACGGCGACGATACGCCCGAGATGATAGTTTCATCGGGCTCGGCTCCCGACTCCGCGTGCAGGATATACTACTTCAGCGGCGAGGATATAGAGCAGCTCGACGGCGAGTACGGAAGATACGGCAGGCTGATGTTCGACATCGGATGCCTCGTTTTCTACTCTGAATCCGAGACGGGTATGACCTACTGGAGCCTTGCTGACAGCGCCTTCACAGCCGACAAGTACACGAGCTCGGGCAGCATTATGGAGGCAGGCAGACGCTTCGCCCTCACAAGCACGGGCATCGACGCCTCACTGGTATAAAAATGGCTAAATCGAAATACGTTTACACCTGCAATCAGTGCGGGTACGAGAGCTCGAAATGGAACGGCAAATGCCCGTCCTGCGGTGCGTGGAACAGCTTCGAGGAGGAGCTCGCGGACACTTCTCCCGCGGGCGGTAATGCCTCCCTCGCGAGCGCTCCCGACCTCTACGACAGTATCCTTGAGCTCGCGGATATAGGCGCGGACAGCGATGTCCGCTATGATACAGGCGTCGGCGAGCTCAACCGCGTGCTCGGCGGCGGACTCGTCAAGGGCTCGCTGGTGCTGCTCGGCGGAGAGCCCGGTATCGGCAAGAGCACGCTGCTGCTGCAAATCTGCCAGTTTCTCGGCGAGGAGCACTCGGTGCTGTACGTCTCGGGCGAGGAATCCGCACGGCAGATAAAGCTCCGCGCGAAGAGGCTCGGTGTTGATACCGAGAACCTCTACATCCTCACCGCAAACGACGCGGAGGCTGTTGCCGCTACGATAGCGGGCAGCAACATCGACATCGTCATCATCGACTCGATACAGACTATGACCATCAGCCGCATATCCTCGACCGCAGGCAGCCTCACTCAGGTGCGCGAATGTACGAACCTGTTTATGCGCACTGCCAAGTCGCAGGAGATACCCGTCATCATCGTCGGACACATCAACAAGGACGGCGCTATCGCGGGTCCGAAGGTGATGGAGCACATCGTGGACGCCGTCCTCTACTTCGAGGGCGAGCGCCATCAGAGCTACCGCCTGCTGCGTGCCGTCAAGAACCGTTTCGGCTCGACAAACGAGATAGGCGTGTTTGAAATGCTCGACAAGGGGCTCGCGGAGGTCGCCAATCCCTCGCAGATGCTTCTCTCGGGCAGACCGCTCAACGTCTCGGGTACGTGCGTCGCCTGCGTTATGGAGGGCAGCAGACCTATCCTCGCGGAGGTGCAGGCTCTCGCCGCAAAGACGAGCTATGCCGCTCCGAGGAGAATGGCTACGGGCTTCGATTTCAACAGGCTCAACATCATAATTGCCGTGCTCGAAAAGAGGCTCGGCATATTTATGGGCAGCCTCGACGTCTACCTCAACATCGTCGGCGGCTTCCGCCTCGACGAGCCCGCCGCAGACCTGCCCGTCGCTATGGCGCTGTACTCGGGCATAATGGACAAGCAGATCAACGAGGAGCTCGTTGCCTTCGGGGAGATAGGTCTCGGCGGCGAGATACGCTCCGTTTCGCACGCCTCACAGCGCATACGCGAAGCCGAACGAATGGGCTTTAAGCAGGTCGTTGTGCCGAAGCAGTGTATGTCCGCCATCGACAAGGAGAGCTACGATATCGAGATAATCCCCGTGTCGAATCTGAAGCAGGCATTTGCTGTGATTAAATAAATGTGTAGGGACCGCCTTTGGCGGTCCTTTTTATATCCCCACGGACACCTCTGCAAAAAGCGGCAGTTGAAGCCGTCAACAGTTAGTTTATGATTTATCGTGTATAACAAATTTTAACTTGAAGCACGATAGTTCAGTTAATGAGGACTATATATCATTGAAACTTGAATTTATATGGTATATAATGGGACTATGGGAAAAAGGGGAGCAGAATGTGGAATAGTCCACTTCTCCTCCCGCAGAATGTCAGCCGCTCCGTTGGTAGGGAGCGGCATAAGACGGAGGGAATGAACAATGAAAAACTCTTTATTTGCAAAGAGAGCGGCTGCGGCTGCTTTCTCGGCTGTGATGTCGGTCACAGCGGCAACAGGTACGCTCACAGGCACATTCATATCTAACCTCTCTGATACGGCTATGACAGCCGTCGCAGCTGAAAGCAGCGTCAAGGTGCTTTCAGCTGTGGGCTACGGCGAGGGTATGTATGCAACGTGGTCATCAGTTTCGGGAGCTTCGGGCTATAACGTTTACGTTGACGGCACGAAGATAGACTCCATGCTCATCAGGCAGTACGCGGGCTATATGAGAGCCGACGCCGTGGGTCTGAAGGCAGGCAGCCACACTATGAAGATAGTTCCCGTGATAAACGGCAGCGAGGACGGCTCGAAGGCAGGTCAGGCGACCGCTAATGCGACCGCCCACAAACGCGAGGGCTTCGGCTTCAAGAACGGCACCTCCTCGGGTGCCTACAACGAGGACGGCACACTCAAATCGAATGCGACCGTCGTATACGTAACAAATGCGAACAAGGACAGCGTTACCGTGTCTCTCCCCGATAAAAATGGCAATAACACGCAGCTCACGGGCGTCCAGAACATAATTACAAACCTCAAGAGCAACACCAAGGTGGGACCCGTATGTATCCGCTTCATCGGCAACATCACCGACCCGTCCGTGCTGACAAAGGGCGACCTCTATGTTGACACCGCTACCTGCGGTCTGACTATAGAGGGTATCGGCAGCGACGCAACCTTCAACGGCTTCGGACTCGTACTCAAGAACACATCGAACTGCGAGATACGCAACCTCGGCTTTATGAACTGCAACAGCAATGAGGGCGACGACTGCGGGCTCCAGCAGGGCAACGACCATATATGGGTGCACAACTGCGACTTCTTCTACGGTGATGCAGGCTCCGATGCCGATCAGAAAAAGGGCGACGGAGCTCTCGACACCAAGAAGTCTACCTATGTCACTCACTCCTTCAACCACTTCTGGGATAACGGCAAGTGCAATCTTCAGGGTATGAAGGATGAGACTACGAGCAACTACATCACGTACCACCACAACTGGTACGACCATTCTGATTCGCGCCACCCGCGAATCAGGACTTGCTCGGTACACTGCTACAACAACTACTTCGACGGCAACGCCAAGTACGGCGTGGGCGTTACTATGGGAGCTTCCTGCTTCGTCGAGAACAACTACTTCCGCAGCTGCGCAAAGCCTATGCTCATCTCCATGCAGGGCACCGATATCGCAGAGGGCACAGCAGGCGCTACGTTCTCGAGCGAGGACGGCGGCGTTATCAAGTCGTTCGGCAACTATATGACAAGTCAGAAGGCTTACGTCACATATCAGCAGAACAGCACGGAGTTCGACGCGTATGAGGCTTCCTCGCGCAATGAGAAGGTACCCGCCAATGCAAAGGCAAAGCAGGGCGGCACTACCTACAACAACTTCGACACCGATTCGAGCATAATGTACAGCTACACTCCCGACAGCGCGGAGAACGTACCCGCCATCGTTATGGCAGGTGCAGGACGCGTTGACGGCGGCGACTTCAAGTGGACTTTCGACAATTCCGTTGACGACAAGAGCTCCGACGTGAACGAGGCTCTCAAGAGCGCACTCGTCAGCTACAAGGACAAGATAACGGCTATCGGAAGCGGCTTCAAGGAGGACAACACTCCCGCTCCCACGGTTACGACTACAACTGTGATTCAGCCCGTTGTTACGACAACGCAGGCTCCCGTCGTTACCGATATCGCCACAACAACTACTACGACAACAACATCACAGGGCACCTATACACCGCCCACGACCAACGGCAAATCGCCTGTCTACGGCGAAAAGACCATATTCGCTTCTCCTGACGGCGGCGGAGACGGCAAGTCCGTTAACTCGCCCACAGACGTCCTCACAGCTATAAAGAACGTGCAGGCTGGAGGCTATATCTACCTCCTCGAGGGCACTTACAAATACACGAACACTATCAATATCGAGGAGTCGAACTCGGGAGCGCAGGGGCAGTACAAGACCATCGCCGCTTACCCCGGAGCTAAGGTAACGTTCGACTTCACGGGACAGGCTGTTGACGCCTCCGCGAGAGGCTTTGTCCTCGACGGAAGCTACTGGCACTTCTACGGCTTCACTATCGCCAATGCAGGCGACAACGGTATGCTCCTCTCGGGCGACAACAACATCATCGAGATGATGGTATTCGAGAAGAATCAGGACACGGGCTTGCAGATATCCCGCCTCAACGGCTCGTACAACACCATAGCCCAGTGGCCCACGAACAACCTCGTCAAGAACTGCACGTCCCGCAACAACTGCGACGACGCCACAATGGAGAATGCCGACGGCTTCGCGGCGAAGCTCACCTGCGGCGAGGGCAACGTCTTCGACGGCTGTATCGCGTACAACAACTCCGACGACGGCTGGGACCTCTACGCCAAGGAGGCAACAGGTCCTATCGGCGTGGTAACTATCAAAAACTGTATCGCCTTCCGCAACGGCTTCACCGAGTACGGAAAGGGCTACGGCGACTGCGACGGCAACGGCTTCAAGCTCGGCGGCGGCGGTGTAGGTACTCGCCACGTTGTTGAGAACTGCCTCGCCTTCGAAAACCTCAACTGCGGCTTCACCGACAACAACAACCCCAAGTTCGGCGATATGAAGAACTGCACAGCCTACAACAACGGTATCGGCGGCAAGGGCAAGGCTAACTATATGGTTTATCGCTGTGATACCTCCGCGACCTTCGACGGTATGATGTCCTATACCAATACCTCTAAGGTATCAAAGACCAATGCGGCAGGCATAAAGCTCGCGAATGACAAGTTTGTCGGCAATATGACGAATTCCATCTACTACAACAGCAAGTATTACTTCGCGAAGTCGAGCACGACTATGACAAACGGCGCTAAGCTCGGCGACGTGGTAACTCCTGCTGACAGCGACTTCATCACGCTGAACGTTCCCGCTATGGGTACGGACTTCCACAAGGAATGGAGAAACGAGGACGGCTCTCCCAAGCCCGCGGGCTTCGCGGAGACGAACGGCACGTACAAGTCGCTCGGCTACCATATGGCTTCGGGTATCTCGCAGAGCTCCGCTCCCGCAGTATACGGCGACGGACAGACGCCTCCTCCCGAGACTACTACCACTGCTTCTGAGACAACAACGACCACGACTACAACTACAACTGAATCCACTACTACGACGACAACTACCACAGCTCCCGAGACGACAACTACAACTACTGCGAGCGCGACTGCAACAACTCCCGTGGCTGCTCTTCTCGGCGACGTAAACCTCGACAAGAAGGTCACTATCGCGGACGCAGTAGCTATCCTCCAGTACGTAGCCAACAAGGACAAGTACGCACTCACTCCCGAGGCTGTTGACAACGCTGACGTCTACAACAGAGGCGACGGCGTGACAGCAAGGGACGCCCTCACGATACAGAAGCTCGACGCGGGCGTTATCACAGACCTCCCCGAGGTATAATTTCAGCCAGCTTCCCCTTGGATATAATGATAGAAGAAAAGGACTCCTCGGAGCCCTTTTCTTCTTTGCCAAAAACGGAATTCCGTGCACGGCGTTCCCTACAATGTGTTGAATCAACGTTGTTTACGTATTTGTTTCCCGCCGAAAGCAGACTTTGACTTTTGTACAGAGCGAGCGAGCTTGCGAGCGTCAACGTAGTTGGATTCCAAAGGCAGAGCCTTTGGCGGGTCAAGGACAGAGCCCTTGCAGGAGGGCGGGAAGCATCCCGAAAAAAAAGGGCTGTTGTATTCCCAACAGCCCTTTTATACTTATTCGCTCAGATGTCTGCGCTTGGCAAGCTTTTCCGCATACATATCCGCGTCGGTCTCCTTGACGAGGAACTCGAAATCCGTGTTCTGTGTGGAATCCGTGCGGTATACGCCCATACTCGCCGCGATAAGGTAGGGCTTGCCCTCCTTGACGTTGTACCTGTTCAACTTGCGGTTGATGTCGTACTTTATCTGCTCGGGCACACATTCGCCCGTGATGACCGCAAGCATTTCGTCTCCGCCGAAGCGGACACATATCGCGTCATCGGGCACGGAGTCCCTCAGCGCCTCCGCAACGGTGCGTATAGCGTTGTCGCCCGCACCGTGACCGTAGTTGTCGTTGATGTATTTTAGCCCGTCGAGATCCACGAGAATGACGGTTATCGGCACCTTCCCGCCCATAAGCTCACGCTTGCGCTGCTCGAACTCGTTGTTGAAGCTGAGGCGGTTGTACAGTCCCGTCAGCGCGTCGTACTTGTACATCCTCTCGATACGCGACGTGAGATAGAGCTGATACTTGAGGTTTACATATCCGCCGAGACCGCTTCCTATGGTGTTGACTATCTGCGGTATCTTGCAGAAATCGACTATGTCGTAGTCATCGAAGTGGAAGCACACATAGCCGAGCGGCACGTTCATATACGATATGACGTTAAATATCAGCGGGTTGCCGCCCTTCAGCACCTTGTCAAGATTGGGAATGATGTCCCTGCGGTTGAAGGGGCATTGTCTGAACGTTTCAAGGTCGCTGTCGAAGAACACGAACATCTCGCTCGGGAACTGCATACGGCTGCTCGCTGCGAAGTAGTTCTTGTTGCAGTCGATGCAGTCCTTGTTGATGATGCAGGTCATACTGCTTATTGTATCAGTGAAGAGCTTGCAGGCACAGTCAACGATGTCGGTGCAGCTCTGCATATTCTCGGCAACTGCGTTCAATACCATAGTATCGTCCTGATAGCGGTAGAAGCGGTCGTTGAAGCTCCTGATAACGCCGTCGCGCATAGCCTCGTCGATGTGGTCGCAGCCGCAGGAATTATTTATCACGAGCTCGGGCTCAACAAGGTATTCGCCCGTTGTCGTACCGTCCTCGTAAAGCTTCCTGATAACCTCAAGCAGCTTCGGGACAGACGCAGCGGCTCCGCAGTAGCTCGAGGTCATACGCGGGATAGAGAGGTTTATCTCGTCGATGCCGTCGAAGCCCGTGACGATGATGTCATCAGGCACTCTGTAGCCGTGCTCGAACAGCACAGCACACGTATTGATCGCCATAATATCGTTCGCGCATATCACGGCATCGGGGATATTTCCCGTCGCGAGCAGAGCCTCTATCGCGTCACGCGCGGGCTTAGCCCAGAAGTTGCCGTAGCTTACCATATCATCGGTGAACTTTATCCCGTTCTCCTCAATGACCTTTCTGAATACGTCCTTGCGCTCCTCGGAGAAGATATTGTCCTTGAAGCCGCCGAGAAAATGCGGCTTTTTAGCTCCGTGGAACTCTATTACGTGGCGCACTACCTCCTCGAAGCCCTTCTTGTAGTCGAAGCATATGCTTATACAGCCCTCCCGCACGCCATCGACGATGATGACGGGGACGCCGTGCCTCTTTGCTTCATCAATAAGCTTATCCGTGATAGTATTGTTTTTTATTCTCTCGTACATTATGATGAGCACATCGGTCACATTATAATCAACGAGTCCGAAAACGGCTGCTTCTGCGCGGATATTCTCGTCGCTCCAGTATAGGTCGATATTGACGTTATAGATAAACAGGGTGGAATCAAGCTCTTTCAGTCCCTTGTTCAGCTGCATAATAAATCTTATATTGTCAATGTCATTCAGTCGTGTCGTACACAGTGAAACGACCTTGCGTCCGTTCAGCATCTTCTCACCAGCTTTAAAATGAAATTTAGCATCATATCCGAATCATCATACACCATATAATAATTATATCACTCTTTGCTGCCGATTTCAACCATCAAATCAATAACAAGGTGACATCAAAGGTAAATTTTCTGTTAACTTTTTGCGCGGTGTCCGCGCCGCCGATTCACGCGGTCGCTCGCAAGCTCGCTCACACATACAGAGCACAAGTCTTTTCCCGCGTCTGTCACAATTGCAGAGATAAAACATTTTTAGTAGGGGCGGATATTATCCGCCCGCGCAGCAAAAAGGGCGCACAATTGTGCGCCCTTACTGTATTCTTACTCTTACTTTAATGCAGCCTTGAGTGCATCGACTCTGTCGGTCTTTTCCCATGCAACGCCGAGGTCCTCGCGTCCCATATGTCCGTATGCCGCAAGCTGTCTGTACTGCGGCTTTCTGAGGCTGAGCATCTTGATGATAGCCGCGGGACGGAGGTCGAATACCTCTGCTACAGCCGCGGAGAGCTTGTCCTCGTCCACCTTGCCTGTGCCGAAGGTGTCAACGAGTATGGATATGGGCTTAGCTACGCCGATAGCGTAGGAGAGCTGCACCTCGCACTTGTCGGCAAGTCCTGCCGCAACGATGTTCTTGGCGATATAGCGTGCCGCGTAAGCCGCACTTCTGTCGACCTTCGTCGGGTCCTTGCCGCTGAAGGCTCCGCCGCCGTGGCGCGAATAGCCGCCGTATGTATCAACGATTATCTTGCGTCCCGTCAGACCACTGTCGCCCTGAGGTCCGCCCACAACGAAGCGTCCTGTGGGATTGATGAATATCTTTGTGTTTTCGTCCATGAGGTTCGCGGGGATGACCTCGCGGATAACGACCTCCTCGATGTCGCGTCTGAGCTGCTCAAGCGAGATGTCAGCCGAGTGCTGAGAGGAAACTACAACTGCGTCAACGCGGACAGGCTTGCCGTCGTCGTACTCAACTGTCACCTGCGACTTGCCGTCGGGACGGAGATAGCGCAGAGTGCCGTCCTTTCGCACCTCTGTGAGACGGAGAGCGAGCTTGTGAGCGAGCGAGATCGGGAGCGGCATAAGCTCGGGAGTCTCATTGCACGCGAAGCCGAACATAATGCCCTGATCTCCAGCGCCGTTGGACAGACCGTCGCTGTCGCTGTTCTGCTCGCGGTACTCGAATGCCTCGTCAACACCCATAGCGATGTCGGGCGACTGCTCGTCGATAGAAGTGAGCACAGAGCAGGTGTGAGCGTCAAAGCCGTACTTGGCTCTGTCGTAGCCGATATCTGTGATGACCTGACGTGCGATAGCGGGGATATCTACCCTCGCCTTTGTGGATATCTCACCGATGCAGAGCACCATACCCGTAGTTACCACAGTCTCGCACGCAACGCGCGAGTTCTCGTCCTGCTCAAGCATAGCGTCGAGGACGGCGTCGGATATCTGGTCGCATATTTTATCGGGGTGACCCTCAGTTACCGATTCCGAAGTGAAAAAGACCTTACTCATATTTATTCCTCCAAAAAATGATTTCCTTATCAAAAAACGCGCGTCCGGAAAGACGCGCGCGCAGAACCTTGTTCATACTCCTCATCTTTCGGTTTATATACCGCAGGATTTAGCACCTTGAATATCAGGTTGCCGGGCTTCACAGGACCTGTTTCCTCCGCCGCTCTTGATAAGGTATGAATTAATTATACTACATCGATAGGAATTTGTCAATACCTATCGAAAAATGTTATAGCAGGTTAACGGGGAGCCCCCGCGGGCGGTTCGCGCGGACGCTCGCAAGCTTGCTTACCCATACAAACGTCAAATCTTTTCCCGCGAGCCATACCAAACGTAGGGGCGGATATTATCCGCCCAACATTATACCGACAAAGCACCAATTGTAGGGACGACCATTGGTCGTCCGCGCCTTTCAAATCGACCACCGTTTCCGTGATTGCGGACGCGCAATGCGCGTCCCTACAATGGAAACGTGTAGGGGCGCATTCCGTGCGCCCGTTGGGATACAAACAAACGGCACGGGCGGCGGAACGCCGCCCTTACACTGAGCTCATAGCACTGAGTTCTTTCACGTGACTGCCTTCTTCCTGTAGCCCGTAGGGGTGACTCCGACTATCTTCTTGAACTGGCGCATAAAGTGCTCCTCGTTGTCGTAGCCGCACATCGCTGCCACCTGCGACACGGTACAGCTCGTCTCGCTGAGTATCTCCTTCGCCTTCTCTATCTTGCCGTTGATGACGTCCGTCATACACGACACCCCGAACACCTCGCGGTAGATGTGCTGGAAGTACGAGCGCGACATACTCACGTCCGCCGCCATAAGGTCTACGTTCCACTTCTTCTGTGGGTTGCGGTATATCTTCTCGCGTAGCTCAACGAGCAGGTTGTAGTGCGGCTCGGCTGCCGATGACTGGCTAAGCTCGCGCGGACGGCACTGCTCGTCCACCTTGAGCAGCAGCGTTTTCAGCATAACGTCCGTCATTTTCAGCCTGTGGCTGTTCAAGGAGTAAAACTCCGACGTGATGTTGCGCATAAGCGAGTCGATAAAGTCTGTGTCTGTGAAGCGGAACGGCAGGTTGAAGATGAGCTCGAGCGGCTCGAAGAATTCGCTGTCGCCCTCGGCGTCGAAAACGACCCAGTTACAGATGAGGAAGTCGTCCTCGGCGGCGTAATCGACCTCGCAGCTGCCGTCGTAGATGATGAGGGTATCCTCGGGGAGCACGGATTTCCTGCCGCCGAAGCTCAGGGCTATCCTGCTCTTGGCGTGCACGAGCAGGAACACGCCGCCCTCAGTCCCGCGCGTGAACCTGTAGCCTCTCTCATATACCGAGCTGTAGCCTGTCGAGCGTATATTCACCCATTACTCCTCCTTTTCTGCGATAAACCGCCATTCTATGCTTTTCCAGTAATCCCCCGCGTAGTCTATCCCCACGCGCGGAGCCGTCCTTATCCTCGGTCGCGAGCCGTCATCCTCTATCCATATCCGCTCGTTGCCGTCAATGGGCTCGCCGTTGAAGCTGCCGTCCACCTGCAGGAACTTTGTCAGCTTCGCGGGACCGTCGTGCAGCTCGCCCGCGCGTATCAGCACGCCCTGCGGCTGACCGTCCTCGCCCGTTATCACGTTCATCAGCCAGTGCATACCGTAGCAGAGGTAGACGTATATCCTGCCGCTCTCGCCGAAGAGGAGCTCCGTCCTCGGAGTACGTCCCTTCGATGCGTGGCAGCCCTTGTCCTCCTCGCCGCGGTAAGCCTCGGTCTCGGCTATGCGCTCGCGGAGCTCGCTGCCGTCGGGCAGTCTGCGCACGAGCACCTTCCCGACAAGGTCGGGCGCGACGTCGAGCACGTCCCGTGCGAAAAATTCACCTGTCAGCCTCATACGCGAAGACTCTGCTCGAGCTCGGTATCGGGCTTGACGAAGGCGGTCTTGTAGTTGGTGAAGATGACCTTGCCCGGCTTCGCTCCCGACGGCTTCTTCACGTACCGCGCGAGGCAGTAGTCCACAGGCACGAGCGTGGAATTGCGTCCCTTGCTGTTGACTGCGGCGATAACCGCAGCCTCCTCTATGGTCTTGTCGGGCGGAGTCTCGCCGTCGGTAACGATGATGACGTGCGAGCCCGTTATCGTCTGCGTATGGAGCCATATATCGGTCTTTTCCGCGAATTTCAGTGTCAGCTGGTCGTTCTGGCAGTTGTTTCTCCCGACGAGTATCGTGAAACCGTCCGTGGACTTATACTCTATCGGCGGCAGAGCCTTCGGCGGCTTCGCCTTGCTGCCTCCCGAGCGGATATAGCCCTGCTGTATGAGCTCAAGGCGGAGCTGAATGATGTCGTTCTCGGACTCGGCACGTGTGAGCGCGTCGAACACGCTGTCAAGATAGGCGAGCTCCTCCTCGCCCTTTTCGATCTGCCCCGCGAGCTTCTCCTCGGCGGTCACACACTTCTTGTACTCGGAGTAGTACCTCTGCGCGTTCTGCGCGGGCGTCTTGCGGATGTCAAGCTCTATGCTCACGGTCGGGCAGCCCTCCTCGTAGAAGTTCTCTACCTCCGCCGAGCTGTCGCCCTTCTGTATGCGGTAGATGTTCGCGGAGATGAGGTCGCCCCACAGCTTGTAGGTGTCCTTTTCCGCGCACGCCGCAAGCTCCTGCTGCTGGGCGGAGATTCGGCGCGAGGTGCGCTCCGTAAGGTTGACAAGGAGCTTGAAGAGGTCGTTTGCACGCTGTTTTGTACGTGCGGCGCGGTCGCGCTCGAAGTAGAAGCAGTCGAGAAGCTCCGACGCCGAGCCGAGCTCCTTTGTCAGCATAAGCGTGCCGTACTGGTTGAGCCGTATGAACGAGAAATCCTTCAGCATACCGTCCTTGTCGGCGGCAACGCAGAAGCAGCACTCGCCCTCGGTGAGCTTTTGCTTCGCTGACTTTATCGCAAAGAGCAGGCGGTCGAGCTGGTCGCCGTCTACGGTGTCGCTGCGGAGCTCCGCTCCCCTGCCCGCGAAGAAGGTCCACTCGCGGGCGAGCACGGGAGATATGCCCTCGAATACGCGTATCAGCGCCTTTGAGAGCTCCGCGGGCTGCTCCTCGCGCAGACGTGCCGTTATCTCGTCGGGCTCTGCGGTGAGGAAGTTGAGCCTGTCGTCGCGAGGCGGCAGGCTGTACCTCATACCCGGAAGCACCATTCGCTCACGGGACATCTCCTCGTCAACGCGCTTGATACTGTCGATGACTCTGCCCTCGTGGTCGATGACGATGAGGTTCGAGCACCGCCCCATTATCTCGCAGGCGAGCGTGACCGTCACAATGTCGCCGAGCTCGTTCACGCACTCGAAGTCAAGGAAGAGTATGCGCTCAAGCCCGTCCTGCCGCACCGCAAGGAGCTTGCCGCTGCCGAGCCTTTTCCGCAGCAGCATACAGAACATCGGCGGGGTCTGCGGGTTATCCACCGACTTCTCGGTGACGTGCACCCTCGCGCTGCCCGCATTTGCCGAGATATAGAGCTTCCTGCTGCCTTCGCGGGTACGTATCGAAATGACTGCCTCCTCGCGCGAGGGCTGGTGTATCTTCTCTATCCTTCCGCCGACAAGCGGCTGAAGCTCGTTTTTTACTGCGTACAGAAATGCTCCGTCCAGAGCCATAGTATCAATCCTCTCGTTTTATACCCCAAAGTCCGTAGGGGTCGTTTTTCAGCGCGTCCTCGTACAGCGACACCACCGACCATATGTCGAAGAACATCGCCTTGCACGCGCCTATCTGCGCCTCTTTTATAAGTCCCCTCCCGTAAGCCGCAGCCTGTATGGTATACCACGCCTTCACGGGAGGGTGCCCAGCCTCGATGAACCACTCGTCGGGCGGATATATGCGGTCAATCGCCTCGCTCGGCGCGAACATCGCCGTGATATCCGTGGGAGTTATCGGCTCGACATAGTGCATGGCAGTCAGCTTGTAGATGTCAACTCCGAGCAGCAGAGCCTTCCCGCCGTGGTGAATAGCGTAGTCGAGCCCGCCCGTCAGAGCCTCTTCTGCGTGCTTTCCCCAGCCTGCGGTGCTTATCGTATCGCACCCGCAGACCGTGTCGGGTAGCTGCCTGAACGTGTCCGCGACTGCTCCCATAGCCGTTTTTTCGGCGTCGGGGTCGAGCACCTTTATCTTGACCGTTATGCCAAGCTCCCTGTCGGCGTCGGTCAGCGGGAGCTCCCTGCTCAGCCTCAGCGCGGGCATAAAAATGCTGCCCTCCTCAGTGACGAGCTCCTTCAGCGCGTCGATGACCGTCATCGCGCCGCCCTCGAGCTCCCCGAAGCTGCTCAGCGAGCTGTGCACCTCCAGTATCATTCCCTTTTCGACGCCGAACTCCGCCAGCGCGTGCTTCAGTTCCTCTTTCGTGACCATTCCGCGCTCCTATCGAAGATTCGCTGCTATGAAATCGACCAGCGGCTTGCGCACGATGAGGTCGCTGTGCACGCTGTACCACTCATACGCCCCGCGAAGTCCCGCGCCGAGCGACATCACACGCGGCATTATCGCGCTCATCGCCGTCACATCGAGGACGTACTCATAATCGTAGAACGGGAAGTAGCTCCTCTGAGGCACGTCCGCGCCGACATAGCGGAGCTCGGGCTCTCTGCCGATAACTCCGTAGCACAGCCGCACCCACTCGTTGATATCAACGGTTTCGGGGTTGCCGACGTTGAAAACACGCTGTTCAGGCTTCTGCACGAGCAGAAGCTCCATGAAGCGGCAAAGGTCGGCGATGTTGAAGAACTGGAGCCTCATACTCCCGTCCTTCGGCACATAAAATGGAACTTTTCCCTCCGCGCACTCGAAGACGAACGCCTCGCGGTAGAGGTTGTTCATCGCACCGTAGAGATACGGCGGGCGCAGTATATAGGCGCTCGGGACGTGCTCACGCAGCCAGTTCTCGGCGGCGAGCTTGTTCGTGCCGTATGCTCCCCATATCGAGTTAGCGCCGCACTCCATGTCCTCGCGGAAGGGCTGCGGCAGGGTCTCGGGATAGACCGCACTCGAGCTAATAAAGATGTAGCTCCCGAAGTCTCCAAGTGCCTCGTTCAGCGTGCGGACGTCGTTTTCATTGTAGGAGGTCACGTCGAGCACGGCGTCAAAGCGGTGCTGCTTCAGGGTGTCGCCGAGAGCGTACCTGTCCGCGCAGATATGACGTACATTCGGGGACTGCGGCTTGCTGCCGCGGTTGAGGACGTATACCTCGTGGCCCTTGCCAGCAAAATATTCGGCGGTGTATCTGCTTGCGAACACAGTTCCGCCTGTGACCAGTATCTTCATAGTTTTCTCCTCATTTCTTGCGGTAGGTCAAAACTTCAAAATCTGCCTGCACGGTCAGCTCTGACAACGCTTCAAGACGTTCCTGCTCGATTCTGCCAGTCTTGTAATAATACGGAGTCATCGAGAACAGGCTGCGTATATCGGTGCTGTCACGCAGCTTCATCGTGAAGCTCACGCGGCGGGCTCCGATGTGCCCGAAGCCGTCGAGCTCATACGGTTTGACCTCGTTTTTATACGGCGTATCGTAAATCGCCTGCTTCAGCTCCCACAGGTGGTTCTCGGACGGGATAGCCATTATCATAATCCCGCCGCTTTTCAGCACGCGGAGGTACTCCTCGCCGCAGTAGGGCGCGAACATCGTGATGAGCAGGTCGCAGCTGCTGCTCGCGACAGGCAGGTGAAACACGCTCGCTGCCGCAAATTTAACTGACTTGTCCCGCTTGGCAGCGTACTCGACCGCCACCTTCGAGATGTCAACTCCGTACATCTTCACCGCAATATCTGACCTGTCAAATCCTGCTCTCGCAGCAGAGGTATAGTAGCCCTCTCCGCAGCCCGCGTCGAGCACGACGCTCCCGTTTTGGGCATATTTAAGCGTTTCCTCGCACACCGCCTCGCAGAGCGGCGCGTAATAGCCCTTGTCAAGAAAATCGCGCCGAGCCTGCACCATCAGCTTGTTGTCACCGTGGACAGCCTTACCCGCGTGCTTCGAGAGCAGCAGATTCACGTAGCCGCTCCGCGCGATATCGAAGCTGTGGTGCTTCCCGCAGATGTAGCTTTTCCCCGTGTTTTCGAGCATCCCGCCACACACGGGACATATGAGCACGCTCATCGGCTCACCTCACACGTACACGCACGGGTCAACGGAACTCTCCGCTATCTCCACGTCGAGCTGCGGGAATTTTTCCTCAAGGGCACGGCGAATCTCAGGCAGAACAAGGTTTTCCGTGTGAAAATGTCCGCAGTCGATCAGTGTGAATCCGCGGTTATTCGCCCCGATCCACACATCGTACTTCACATCGCCTGTGATATATGCATCGCAGCCCTTTTCGAGCGCAAGCTCCAGCTCAGAGCCGCCCGAGCCTGAGCAAAAGGCTATCCTGCGCACTTTCCACTGCTTCTCCCCAGACATTCTGACGTACTCACAGCCGAATATCTCTTTGAGCCCGACAACAAGCTCCTCAGCGCTTATCTTCTCAGGAAGCTCCACTATCCACCCGAGGCTCCTGCCGCAGCCAAGCTCCTCAAAAGGCTCGGGCTCACCCGCAAGCTTCAGATTTTCCGACAGCTTTTCAAGGATAACGCCATTAGTACCGCCTGCTGCGATATCAAGGTCAGTATGCATACAAATAGCCGCTATCTCACGCTCTATGAGCCTGAAAACAGGATCGTTACGTGTTATCCTCTTTCGGGCTTCAAATATAACGGGGTGATGAGAAATAATGAGTTCCGCCCCCTTTTCAAAAGCTTCGTCTATTACCTTGTTGGTGATGTCAAGTGAAAGCACGACCTTGCTGCACTTCATATCGTAGTTTTCCACCAGAAGTCCCGAGTTGTCCCATTTTTCCTGTAGACTGAAAGGATAAAGACTGTCAAGGAAGCGATAAATATCCGCTATTTCAACAATGTCGCCTCCGCTCTCCATTTTCTGAGCCAGAGCCGCATAATGCTGTGAACCGTTTATATCGCCTGCGCTTTTCAGCGAAGCGCTTATCTTTTCAAGTCTCTCCTTTTCGTGGCTGCGGTATTTCTTTCCCAGCTCATCATTATCGTCAAAAAATCCGTACAGAGCGTCACTCTCTGTAAGCTGTTTCCAATCAGCCGACCTTTCCGCAGTGATTATAACGTATATCTTGTCTTTATCCTCTACGGCATATTCCCCTGTTATCTCATACTGATATTCGTAGAGCTTTTTGCGGAGATGCTCCACCTTTGTCATTGGCTGTAGTATGAATTTGATGTTATCAGGCTTATCGGCTGTGGAATTGCCGATTATCTCTGCAATAGTCTCGCCGCCCATTCCCGCGATGACTACGTCGCTGACGCCGTCGAGCGGCACATTCGCCAGCCCGTCAGAGAGCACAAGCTCCACCTTGTCGGCAATGCCGTACTTCTCGACCGTCCTGCGCGCGGAATCGAGCGGCCCCTCCTTAATGTCGGACGCGATAACGCGCCCGCACTTTCCCGAGCGTATCAGCTCTGCTGCAAGCAGGGCGTGGTCTGTTCCGACGTCGCACACTATCCCCTCTCCGCCTACGAGGTCAAAGCAGGTCTGCAATCTGATATCGAGCATAGAAAAACCTCCGCAAATCAAAAATTTCGGCGTGCCGAAGCCCGACACGCCGTGCTTGTACTATTAAATTATTCCTCGGAATTCAGCTTTGCAAAGCAATCGCTGCAGTAAACGGGTCTGCCGTCCTTGGGCTCGAAGGGCACCTTAGCCTCTCCGCCGCAGGTTGCACAGACGCCTGTATACATAACGCGCTCGGCTCTGCCTGCGTTCTTTCTTGCGTCGCGGCAAGCCTTGCAGCGCTGGGGCTCATGTGTGAGACCTTTCTCTGCGTAAAATTCCTGTTCGCCTGCTGTGAATACGAACTCGTTTCCACAATCCTTGCAGACTAATGTCTTGTCTTCGTACATTTTTAATACCTCGCTTATAATATTTGGACCACGAGCCGGACTCACACCGACACCTTTGATAAACAACGCTCTTGATTTAAGCTACCCGGTCATATTCTGAGCTGTCCCAAAGGGAACAGTTCGGTTTCATTTAAGATACGCCCGAATCTTCCGCCTTGCTCTCTGCATGGCGTTATCGACGGACTTCTCGGTTATACCGAGCATTGAAGCAGTCTCTCTGTAGCTTGCCCCGCGTATCACCGAATCGAACACCTGTCTCTCGGTACCCGAGAGCTCGGTCTCGACAGCGCGTCTGAGCTCCGAGAAAAACTCCTTGTTCATATATATGCTCTCGGGAGTTTCTTCCTCTGAGAGCACCTCCTCGCTCACATCGTCTATATTCTCACACACCGCGGGAGCCTTTGCCGCTCTCGCACGGACTGTACGCATCTGATTTACGATGCACACCTCCGCAAACGTGGAGAACTTCGCGTTCCTGCCTGCATCATACGACGATATAGCTCTCAGCAGAGCCATAAGCCCCTCCTGACAGAGGTCGTCGCGGTCTGCCTCGGAAGCGGAAAATACAGCCGCCTTGATAAAGATAAGCTTGGTATAACGGAGGATAAGCGCCTCACACGCGAGCTTATCTGAAACGGCTCTGTCCGCGAGTTCCTCGTCGGACATACTTCCGTACATATTGACATTATCCGACAATTCTTCCACAGGCATCTCCTTGCTGTCAGATGAGCGATACACAATAACGCCCGTCGGTCCCGTTCAGACAGGACCGACGGTACATCTATTGATTATTCAGTTTCCTTAGCAGCCTCTTCCTCTGCCGCCTTCAGAAGGTCGGACATATCGAAGCTGAAGTTGTTCTTCTTGGCAGCGTTCTTGTCTGCCGAATTATTATTGTTGTTATTTACGGGGCCATTGTGAGCAGGCTTGTTATTGTTATTGCCTGCGCCGCTGTTGTACGAGCCGCCCGATACTCTTGCGAAAGCCTCATCGGCAACGGAGTTCTTGCCGCAATCCTTAGCGGAAGGAGCGTCAGCCGCGGGAGCAGTACCGAGAGGAGCCTTTGCAGCCTCGAATGCAGCCTGCGGAGCGTCAGCTCTCTCGACTGTAGCCTTGTCCTCGGGCTCGATGGAGTTGCGTGCCTCGCCGATGATGTTCTGAGCCTCAGCCATTCTGTCGGTAGCCTGACTTGTGAGCTTGCTCATAGCAGCCTTGATATCGGCAAACTTTGTATTTACGCTCTCAATCTCGTTGATGAGCATGAGGCGTACAGTAGAGGACATAGCGTTTATCTTGTCAGCCTTGCTGTTAGCGTCGTCAACAGTAGACTTAGCCTGAACATTGGCGTCCTTGATGGTCTTCTCGGCAGCAGCATTAGCCTTCGCAACTGTCATCTCGGCTGTATCGTTAGCCTCCTTGACTGTCTTCTCGGCAGTAGCATTAGCCTCCTTGACCGTCTTCTCAGCGTTTGCGTTAGCCTCGCTGACAGTCTTCTCAGCCTTCTCGCTTGCTTCCTTGATAGTCTTGTCAGCATTAGCCTGAGCCTCGCTGATGACCTTATCAGCCTTCTCCTTGGCTTCCTTGGTGAGGGCATTAGCCTCGTCCTCAGCCTGCTTCTTGAGCGTATCAACAGTCTTCTGAGCCTCTGCGAACAGAGTACCCATCATAGCAGCAGGATTGCTTGCGTTAGCCTTGAGCTCTGCGATCTCCTTGTTGAGGTCGCCTATCTCAGCGTCCTTCTTAGCCACAGCCTCGGCAACAGCGTCAGCCACAGCGCTCTCGCCTGACTTCTTGAGCTCAGCGATCTTGTTTTCGGTCTCGGAAGCTTCCTTTATCTTAGCCTCGAGCTGAGCAGTCTTAGCCTCGAGGTCGGAGGTGAGCTTGGTGATCTCCTGCTTAGCCTTGACGAGTTCAGCCTCGGCAGCGGGATTGCCTGCGGGAGCAGCATTCTTGGGTGCGGCAGCAGCAGCCTTCTCGGCAGCCTCGAGCTTATCGTTAGAAGCCTTGAGCTGACCTCTGAGAGTGTCTATTTCCTTCTTTGCAGCCTCGAGAGCAGCGGTTATCTGCGCATTTGCGGGAGCGCCTGCGCCTGCTGCGGGAGCAGCTGCAGCAGCCTTATCGTTAGCAGCCTTGACCTCGGCTCTGAGCTTGTCTATTTCCTTCTTTGCAGCCTCAAGCGCAGCCTGAGTCTGAGCGTTCATCTGAGCTCCGCCCGCAGCGTGTGCAGCAGCAGGAGCGCCGCCGCCTGCTCTGAGCTGAGCGATGATCTTCTCACTCTCCGCTACCTTCTTCTGGAGGTCTTCGTTCTCCTTCTTGGCAGTTCTGAGAGCATTGTTTGAGGCATTGAGCTTCTCCTGAAGGTTATCTACCTGATTCCTGTATTTGAGGAGCTCCTGCGGGTCGGCGGGACCTGATTCCTTTGCTTCCTTGAGCTCGGCTTCAAGACCTGATATCTTGGAATTGAGCTCGTCGAGGTAAGTAAGTACGTCTTCTTTTACAAAGCCTCCACCGATCTTGGTGGTTCGTAATACGGTTGGTTCGTCCATGGTACACTCCGTTCCCCGCAGCAAGTGCGGAATAAAAAAATTAAGGGATAATACGCCTTGTAATAATTATAACACATATACAATTTCAATTCAACCATTAAAATGTAGAATTTTTTAGTTGATTTTAGTGCACTTTACTATATTTGCAAGCCTTAAATGATAAAAAAAGCGGTTGCACATTCGTGTGCAACCGCTTTATCTGTTAAATCAGTTACCGAGTATCTTGAGGATATCGTCAAGGTCGTAATCCGTATTGGACGATACGGGCTTGGGGTCGTTGCCGCCGAGTCCGAGACCGTCGATGAGCGGATTGTCTATCTGGATGATATCGTCGAGCTCACTGCCGCCCTCAGTTGAGGAAACGTCAGCAGGCATATCGCTGTCGTCGAAGCCTGCCGCGATAACAGTGATGGTCATCTCGTCCTGCATATCCTCCTTGAATGCAGTACCGAAGATGAACTCAACTCCGTCAGCAGCTGTATCTGTTATCATCTTTGTTGCCTCATCAACATCAGCAGAGAGAACGTCCTCGGACATAGCGATATTGATAAGGAGTCTCTTAGCGCCCGAGATAGAGGTCTCAAGCAGCGGGCTGGAGATGACTGCGTTTGCAGCCTCCTTCGCCTTTTCCTTGCCCGAGCCGTGACCTATAGCCATATGAGCATAGCCAGCGCCTCTCATAATGGTGGAAACGTCCGCGAAGTCGAGGTTGATGTAGCCCTCTTCAACGATGAGGTCGGAAATGCTCTTGACACCTGTCTTGAGCACGTCGTCAGAAAGCGAGAAGGACTGCTTCATAGTAAGCTGCTGCTTACCGTCGAGGAGCTTCTCGTTTGGTATTACGATAAGTGAGTCAACATACTTTCTAAGCTCTGCGATACCTTTTTCAGCCTGAGCCATTTTCTGCTCTCTCTCGAAGAGGAAGGGCTTGGTAACTACCGCAACTGTGAGTATGTCCATTTCCTTTGCTATCTTTGCAACTACAGGAGCAGCACCTGTACCTGTTCCGCCGCCCATACCTGCTGTGATGAAGATCATATCTGCGCCCTTGAGGTGAGCTTCGATCTCGTCTCTGTTCTCTTCAGCGCTGCGCTGACCGATCTCGGGCTTGTTGCCTGCGCCTCTGCCCTTTGTGAGCTTTGTGCCGATCGGTATCCTTGTTGTAGCCTTGGATTTATTGAGAGCCTTAGCGTCAGTATTGATAGCGATGTACTCGATGTCGTTAACGCCCGAATCGACCATGCAGTTAACAGCGTTTCCGCCGCCGCCGCCGACGCCTATGACCTTTATGTTAACATCGGGTTCCATTGCTTCTTCATAATTAAAATCTGACATTTCGAAACTCCTCCTACTTTTATTTATCTGTATCTTTTAAGTAAATTTCACCCTATAAATACACATATCATTTTAGCATATAATTCTGATTTTTGCAAGTAATCACAAAATATTTTGAAATTTCGGCATTTCGCACAATCGGTGACTTCTGCGCTGCCTGTATTTGCACGTTTTCATCACTGCTGGACGTATATTTCTTCGTTTTCATAGCCATCATAGCCGAAATCGTCGCCGTACCAGCCCTCGCCGCCGTCGCCCTCATCTCCGCCGTAGTCCTGACCGTCGTCCTGCCAGTCATTGCCGCCGTTGCCGTAGTCCTGCCAGTTGTTGGCTCCACCGTCGTCCTGCGGGGTATAGTCGGGAACGGCTGTCGTTGTGGTAGTGGTCGTATTCACGGGTACGCCGTTTTCGTCGGTGACTATCTCGGGAGCCGTCTCCTCCGCGAGCTCGCCGTTCGGGCGGAAGCTGCACTGCTTCGTGCCTACCATCATAAGATAGCCCTTCTTGCCTTTGACGCTCTCGTCATCCATTACCTTCTGCGCGAGGTCGAGCTTGTACTCCACATCGTTCCAGTTGCCCATCTTGAAGGGGATACCGTTCCTGTAATTCACGGTTATAGAATACTCGTTGGAAAGGTCTATCGACGCGATATTGGTGTTGTCGTCCCTGTCGAAGCGGCTTATCAGCTGCGTGAAGGCGTCGTACTTGTTCTCGTTCTTCGAGCGCAGTGGCTTGCCTGCCTCGGTATCTGCGGGCTCAAAGCCGTAGATTATCGGCAGATTATCGGTATCGGTGTAGAAGTCGTTGTCCGCGAGTATCTTGCCCTTGCGGCTGACGAGGAGCACGCCCTTGTCATACTGCACGTTGTACGCGGGTATGCAGCGCGTCACCGTTATCCTCAGCGTTGACGGGAAGTCCCTGTCAACGTCCGCTGTCTCGACGTAGAGAAGCGAGTCGAGTATGCGCTGCTCCGCCTTCTTGTAGTCGAGCCTGAGCAGGTTGTCGCCCGCGTGTATGCCCGAAGCCTCGACTATCTCCATATAGGTATAGGTCTCGGACTCGCCCGAAATGACAATCTCGTCAATGTTGAACAGGAAGGTGAAGCACATCGTCACGCCCACTGTCAGCACCAGAAGTATGACAACGACCGTATACACGCTCATCATACGCCTCCTGCGGCGCATACGCTTGCCGCTGTTCTTCCTTTCTATATTGGTTTTTTCGACATCGTTCATATTAACACCAATCCCTGCCGTTCACGCTCTGCGTATCCTTCCGCCGAGCGAGCCGACAGCCTCCTCAAATTTTTCATATCCCCTGTCTATGTGCGATATCCCGCTGAGACAGGTTGTTCCCTCCGCTGCAAGCGCCGCAGCAGCCATTGCCGCACCGCCGCGCAGGTCGGTAGCCTCGACGTCCGCGCCGTGGAGCCTTGCTACTCCGCGCACGACCGCGACCTTGCCGAGCACCTCGATATCCGCGCCCATTTTGTTGAGCGCCGCGGTATGGCGGTATCGGCAGTCGAAGATATTCTCCTCAAAAACGCTCGCGCCGTCAGCTGTGGCGAGTGCCGCCATCAGCACAGCCTGCGCGTCCGTGGGAAATCCCGGGTGCGGCATAGTGCGTATCCTGTCGCGGACAGCCCTCAGCCTCGCGCCGCTTCTGAGGTATATCCTGTTCTCCGCGGGAAATATCCGACACCCCGTTTGCTCCAGTACGGAGAGGAATGGCTCCATTTCCGCGGTACAGGTATTTTTCAGTATTATCTCTCCGCCCGCGGCAGCGGTCATGGAGAGGTAGGTGGCGCCCGCGATACGGTCGGGCATAATGGTATGCTCGCAGCCGCGGAGAGTCTCCACGCCGCTTATCACAATCGTACTTCCGCCGTCGCCCTTTATATCAGCGCCGCGCTTCCGCAGGAATGAGCAGAGATCGCAGATCTCGGGCTCGCGGGCGGCGTTGTTGACGATAGTTTCGCCCTCTGCGCAGACTGCGCAGAGGATAATGTTCTCGGTGGCTCCCACCGAAGGGAAGGGCAGATTAATCTTGGCTCCGCGAGCCCTGCCTCCCGTAATGCGGCAGTGAATCCTCCCGCCGCTGTCGGAAATATCGGCGCCCATTCTTCTCAGCGCCGCAAGGTGCATATCTATCGGGCGCGGACCGAGCTCGCAGCCTCCGGGCGCACTGAACGTGCACTCGCCTGTCCTGCCGAGTATCGCGCCGATGAACATAATTGACGAGCGCATCTCGCGCATAAGGTCGTCGGGTATCTCCGTACCCGCCGCGCCGCTCGGGTCGATGACAGCCGTGCCGTCCGAGACCGTGCATTTGCAGCCGAGACAGCTCAGTATCCTCGACGCGGAGTAGACGTCCGTCAGCGTCGGACAGCTCCTCAGCAACGACTCGCCCTCTCCGAGCAGAGCCGCCGCCATTATCGGGAGTGCGCTGTTCTTGCTGCCCTGAAGGGTCAGCTCGCCGCTGAGACGGCTGCCTCCCGTGATGATGAATTTCTGCATGATACCACCTCGCAGCTTTTTGTGTATATTATGCTGTCGGTGGATTTTGCGTTACTTGCGGGATGTTGTCCCGCGTATGTTACAGGTTAGCCTGCAGGAATTTGTCAAAGGTGTCTGCCATTTCGTCGGGTATGAAAGCATACATCATATGCCCCTTGTCGGAGAGATGCATCTCGCCTCCGCACTTCTTTGCGTAATCGATGCCGTTCTGTTTCCATGAAACATTTTTCACGGGCAGCTTCATATCGCTGATGAAGAAGCAGCACGGACATTTCAGAAGTCCCGTTTTGTCGGTTTTTACAGCGTTATCAATTAAAAGCAAAGCTTCATCAGCGTATTCCTTATGGGCGAGATTTTTATAGAAGTACTCCTTGTAGACTGCTTTTTCGTCCTCGGTGAGTTCATTTCCGCTCATAAGTCCTGTGGCATTTTCAAGCTTGTTTTTCATCAGCTTCGTGAGAATACCGCCCTTTGATATCTTATGGATCAGTTTCTGCTGTTTCTGTATCATGACCCTGCGCTTTTCTTCGGGAAGCTCCCTTGACTGCGCTATTGCCGTATCGGGTACAGCCATATCCATGCTCAGGACTGCCTTTACCTCGTCGGGATAGGTATTCGCCCAGTATACAGCCTCTAAGCCCGAATAGGAGTGGGCAGCGAGCACATAAGGCGGCTCAAGTCTCGCCTTGCGCAGAGCCTCGCGGTCAGCCGCAACGAGGTTCTCTATCGTGCGGGGCTCGCTTGCGCTCTCGCTGAAGCCGTAGCCCGCCTTCTCGATGACGGCAATGCGGTACTTCTTCGACATACGCCTGTATATCGGCTTGTATTCGAGCACGGGCAGCGTAACGCCGTTTCCCGCCATAAATACGATGGTAACGGCTCCCTCGCCCTCGGTGTAGACATTGAGCTTTGTGCCGCCTACCTCAACTAAGTTTTCATAGCTCATTTCTTCTCCCCCTTGGCGATGAGCTTGTCAACGACCGCAAGTATGCGCTCGTTGGTGTCGGAAAGATGGAGGTCAGCCGCGCTCTGCGACATCACCTCGACCTTGTCGGGCTCGTTGTAAAGGCACTCTATCTCGGAAATAATTTTCTCGTTCGTGACGTCCTTCTGCTCGATGACCACAGCTGCACCCGCCTTGCCGAGCACCATTGCGTTGTGGTACTGGTGATTACCCGCGACTATCGGGGACGGTATCAGTATCGACGCCTTGCCCGCCGCTTCGAGCTCCGCGAGCGTGGAAGCTCCCGAGCGGCAGATAACGAGGTCAGCCGCCGCGAGGCAGACGTCCATATCGTTTATGTATTCGGTAATGCGCAGGCGGTCGCTTTTCAGCGGTATGCCCGCCGCCTCCATAGCCTGCGGGAAGGTGTCCTTACCCATGCCGCCGTAGCCGTGGATATGGTTGATGCTGAGCTTGTTGCCGACGTGCCACTTTATCACGGCTTCCATAGTCTCGTTTATGCAGCCCGCACCGAGACTTCCGCCGAACGAGAGTATCGTGAAATCGTCATTGAAGCCGAGCTTCTTTCTCGCCTCGGACTTCGACAGCGTGTTGATATTGCTTCTCACGGGAAGTCCCGTGACGCTGTACTCGAACTTGCTCTTGTCCATAAATTCGAGCGCTTCCTTGACGGTAAGCATTACATAATCGACTTCCTTCGAGAGCAGCCTGTTCGTTACCCCTGGGTAGGCGTTCTGCTCGTGGATAGCGGTGGGTATGCCCATTCTCGCAGCCTTGCGTATAACGGGACCCGCGGCATATCCGCCCGTGCCTATCGCGATATCGGGCTTGAAGCCCTCGATTATAGCCTTGGCTCTCCTGCCCGAAGCCGCAAGATAAGCTACAGCCTTGGCGTTCCTGCCGATGTTCTCGATAGAGATTCGGCGCTGGAAGCCAGCGACCTTGATAGTCTCCATTTTATAGCCTGCCTGCGGGACGAGCTTCGCCTCCATACCCTTGGGCGTGCCCGCGAAGAGGAACTCCGTATCGGGGTATTTCGACTTTATGATGTCTGCGATAGCGAGACCCGGGTTGATGTGTCCGCCCGTGCCTCCGCATGAGATAAGAACTCTCATATGACCGCTCCTTTATGCGTTTTTGGGTTCGTTGTAGTCTCCGCCGTCCTCGTCAGTCTCGGGGACGGGTACGGGCTCCTCCTTTTCGGGCGGGTAGTACCTGTGCTGTGAGATGTTCAGCATTATGCCCATTTCCACGAGCTGCATTACAAGCGCCGTGCCTCCGTAGCTGAAGAACGGCAGCGAGATACCCGTATTGGGTATGAGGTTGCTGACAACTGCGAGGTTGAGGACGGTCTGTATGCCTATCTGCGTGGTGATTCCGACCGCTATCAGCATACCGAAGCGGTCCTTGCAGCGGACCGCTATCGAATAGCCTTCAACAATGAGGAGGAAGAATACGATGATTATGGCGAGAGCTCCGACAAAACCTATCTCCTCGCATACTATCGGGAAAACGAAGTCGTTCTTCGTCTCCGGGAGGTAGAGGTACTTCTGGCGGGAGTTTCCGAGTCCGAGACCGAAAAGTCCGCCCGAGCCTATCGCGATTATGGAGTTTGCGGTCTGCCACGTTACGTCGAGGACGTCCGAGAAGGGGTCCTTCCACGAAGCGATACGATTCGCAACATAGCTTCCCGGCACCTTTGACTGCCACGATACATAGCCGAAGGCTCCGCACGCCGCAGCAAGTCCGAGTGCCGTGTACTGCTTCCAGTTAGCACCGCCGCAGAGTATCATCGCAATGGCTATGGAGCCGATGAGCATAATACCCGAGATGTGCTTCTCGAGCGCGATAAGTCCGACATATATGCCGAGGAGCACCGCGTACTTGACAATACCCGTCTTGAATTCGTTCATCTTTTTGCCGTCGCGCTCCATACTGTAGGCGAAGAAGATTATCATCGCCAGCTTCGCGACCTCTGACGGCTGGAGGTTGATAGGTCCGATGTCTATCCAGCGTCTTGCTCCCATAGTACCGCCCTCGTCGTTACCCATTACAAGCACCAGCACGAGCAGCACCGCCACCGCAACATAGAAGATTCCCGCGATGTTGAAGTTTTTCAGCAGCGGGAGCTTTATCGTCTTGAAGTTGTGGTAGTCCATCTTCATAAAGAATATCATCGCCACGAAGCCTATGCCCGCGAATACCGCCTGCTTCTTGGCGTAGTAGAGACCGTCGCCGTAATCGCTGTACGCCCACGCGTAGCTCGCGGAAGCCATCATCACGAGCCCGACCACGAGCAGTATCATAACGTATGCGAAGAACGCGACGCTTACGTCGCCCGTTCTGCCGTCTCCGATGAAGAACCGCAGGATACCGCCTCGTCTTTTCACTTTTTTCCTTGTCTGTGCCATTGCGACCTCCTACAGTCCTGAATGAATGTTACTTGAAAACGAGAAGTGTTGCCACACCGAGTACGCCGAAGATGATACCCGCGAGCGAGAAGGTGATAACTATCTTGTACTCGCTGAAGCCGCTCATCTCGAAGTGGTGGTGTATGGGCGTCATCTTGAAGATACGCTGACCCTGATGGTCTGAGCGCAGCTTCTTCGTGAGCTTGAAGTAGCTCACCTGTATCATTACCGACAGCGCCTCGATTATGTACACGAGTGCCACCAGCAGGAGAAGCAGGTGCTTGTGAAGGACCAGTCCCACGCCCGTAACCGCCGCACCGAGGAACATCGAGCCAGTATCGCCCATGAAGCACTTTGCGGGGTTGAGGTTCCATATCAGGAAGCCGAGGCAGCCTCCTGCAAGTGCCATAGTGAAGCACGAGAGCTCGTTCTCGCGAAGGAAGGCACAGCAGACAGTGAATACCAGCATGACCACGAACGTCACCGAGCCGCACAGTCCGTCAACACCGTCCGTGAGGTTCACGGCATTCGTGAGATAGATGATGACGGGTATCATTATGATGTAGTAGAAAAGCCCGAGCGAAGGCGATACCCAGAAGCCGAGGTCGATACACGTCGAACCGTCGCCGAACTTGAATATCATAAACAGGAAGCCGAGCCCGAACAGTGTCTGGAGAACTATCTTCTGCCACGGTGTAAGACCGTCGTTGTTCTTGCGGGCGACCTTGGTGTAGTCGTCGATGAAGCCGATAAGTCCGAACAGGAACGAGAACACGATGACGCTCAGCAGTCGGAAGAAGGCGTTGTGAGTTTCGGGAGCCGTCGTATCAAGTCCGTATCTGATGCGGTATGCCCAGTACCCGCCGACAGCGGTTATCACAGTCGATATGATGAACATAAAGCCGCCCATCGTGGGAGTTCCCTGCTTCTTGGCGTGCCACTGCGGACCGTCCTCGGTCTTGATGGGCTGACCGAATTTTATCCTGTGCAGGAACGGTACGAGCCATTTGCCGGATATGCCCGCGATAGCGAACGAGAGCAGAGCAGTGATAAGATTGATTATCCATAAAGACATTGATTACAACAACTCCAGTTTGTTTATTAATGCGGAATCCCTAATTCCGGATTTGAAACGTTTAGTTATTTTCGAGCAGCTTTAAGCCTTCCGCGACTACCTCGCGCTCGTCGAAGTGGATATGCTCCATTCCCGCGAGTATCTGATAGTCCTCGTGACCCTTTCCCGCAAGGACGATGATATCGCCCTTCTCGGCGATTTTCAGCGCATGGTAGATAGCCTCGCGGCGGTCGGTGACCACATCATACGGCACATCAGTGCCCTCCAGCCCGACCAGTATATCCTTTATTATAGCCTCGGGGGCTTCGTTGCGGGGATTGTCGGAGGTCACGACCAGCCTGTCGGCGTACATAGCCGCCGCCTTAGCCATTTTCGGACGCTTTGCGGCGTCGCGGTTGCCTCCGCAGCCGAACAGGCAGATAAGCCTGCCCTCGGTGTATTCCTTTACGCTGCGGAGAATGTTCTCGACAGCGTCGGGAGTGTGGGCGTAGTCGCAGATGACGGTGAAATCGCGCCCTGTTGGTATGACCTCGCACCTGCCCTTCACGCCGTTGTAGTTCTCGATAGCATTTATCACCGTCTCGGCGGGGATACCCTCGCGCAGACATACCGCGATGGCAGCTGTAAGGTTCGAGACATTGAAAAGTCCGGGGATACGTGTTTTCACAAGGCGGGACTTGTCGCCGCAGCAGTACCAGAAGCTGCTGCCTGTGGACTTTATCTTTATGCCGTCGGCGTAGATGTCGGCGTTCTGCTTCACGCTGAACGACTGCTTCTCGCACGATACCTCGTCATAGAGGCGTCTGCCGTAGTCGTCGTCGATATTGATTATCGCCGCGTCGCAGATATCGAACAGGAGCTTCTTGGCTTGGAAGTAGTCCTCCATATCCTTGTGGTAGTCAAGGTGGTCCTGCGTGAGGTTGGTGAAGACGGCAGTTCTGAAATGCGACGGACCTATGCGCTTCTGACACAGACCGAAGGAGCTCACCTCCATAACGACGTATTCGCAGCCCGCCTCAGCCATTTTCGCGAGAACGGACATAAACTCATACGTCAGCGGGGTGGTGTTCTCGGTGTGGAGCACCTCGTCGCCTATCTCGTTCTGTATCGTGCCGATGAGACCCGTTTTGTGTCCCGCGGACATCAGTATGTGCTTGATGACACTGGTTGTCGTGGTCTTGCCGTTCGTGCCCGTAACTCCGAGAAGCTTCATCTTTCTCTCGGGGTGTCCGAACCACGCCGCGCATATCTTTCCCCACATCGTGCGGGTATCGTCGGTGAGTATCTGCCTGTCACCGAGCCCGAGGTCGCGCTCGCACACGACAGCCGCCGCTCCCTTTTCGAGCATTTCCTTCGCGGCATCGTGTCCGTCGAACTTCGCGCCCTGTATGCAGACGAAGAGGCTGTCCTTGCCGACTCGGCGGGTATCGTCGGTTATCGAGGTTATTTCGGCGTCTCCGACTGCCGTAACCGCGTTGTCCTCTATTATGTCTCTCAGTTTCATTTTCGTACAGCCTCCATTCTTTTGTTCGTTTATTTCTGTGCGGAGAATATCAGTCTCCGCTGCTGTATACCATAAATTCGAGCTCGATCGTCGTTCCCACGGCGACCTTGCTGCCCGCCTCGGGGTACTGCTTGCTGACTGCAACTCCCGCGTGGTTGACGGAAGCTCCGCGAGCCACGTAGTTGAGCTGGCAGTAGACGATGGAATCGTTAGCCGTGACGGGGTCAAGTCCCACGAGGTCGGGGACCTCCGTATAATCGACGGTGTGGCTGCTCTCTGTGTAGAGGTAGACAGTTCCGCCCTTTGCTACGGTCGTGCCCGTAAGAGGCGACTGCGTGACTACTGTCGAGCCCTCGCCGACTATCTTGTACTGTATATCCATTCCCTCAAGCGTCGCGAGAGCGTCGTCGAGAGGTCCTTCAAGAAGCGGTACCTTCACATCGAGGTTTGCAAGCTCCTCGGTGGAGTATTCGGGGCTTATGCCGAGATACGGGAGAACGTCCGTGAGGATGTTTCTCGCCGTCGGGACAGCGACCTTGCTTCCGTAGTAGCCGATATCCCTGTTAGGCATATCTGCAAGCACGAGGAGGATGATCTCGGGGTCGTCAGCGGGAGTGAAGCAGCAGTACGAAGCGCCGTACTCCTGTTGCTCGGCATTCTCGTATTCGGTGCTCTGGTCGTCGTACTGTCCCGTGTACATCAGTCGCTGGGAGGTACCCGACTTTCCGCCGATGGAATAGCCCTTGATGGTAACGTTTCCGCCGCCGCTTCCCGATACTACCTTTTCAAGGCAGTCACGCATTTTCGCGGAGGTCTCCTCAGAGATGACCTGACGCTTTACAGTGCGCTCGTTCTTGAATACGACGTTTCCGTCCTCGTCGAGCACCCTGTCAACGACATAGGGCTGGAGCAGATATCCGCCGTTTATAGCCGCACAGTAGGAGGTTATCATCTCCATGGGGGTTATAGTTTCGCCCTGTCCGAACGAGCTGACCGCGAGGTCAACGTTCGACATAGTCTCGGGGTCGAAGCCGATACCCGATACCTCGTAGGGAAGGTCGATACCTGTTTTGCTGTCAAGTCCGAACGCATCGAAGTAGTAGCAGAACTTTTCCACGCCGAGACGTCTGCCTATCTCCATAAATGCGGGGTTGCACGAATTCGTGAGCGCCGTCTGGAAGTCCTGCGGACCGTGACCGCCCGTCTCGTGACAGGCAATCGGTCTGAGCGCACCCGGAAGCTCTACATAGCCCGTACACATAAAGGAGTCCTTCTCGTAGTCGATGAGGTTCTCCTCGAAGGCGGAAGCACTCGTCACCACCTTGAATACCGAGCCGGGCTCGTATATCTCGGAGATGCACTTGTTGCGCCACTGACGCTCGACCATTGCACTCTCGGTCTCCTCGGGAGTGAGCTTCTCGTTCGTGATTATCGGCGAGTGGTCTACCACCTCGCGCGGATTGTTGAGGTCGAAGCTCGGGTATGTAGCCATACCGTACACCGCGCCGGTTTTCGCGTTCATAAGTATCGCACACGCGCGGTTCTTTATCTCGAATTCATCGTACATTTCCTTGAGGTGCTCCTCAAGTCGGTACTGTATGGTCGTATCTATCGTGAGGTACACATCGTCGCCGTTTCTGGCGGGATAGGTCTTGGAGTACCTGTACGGGAGCTCATTGCCGTTCGAGTCCTTGGCGGAGATAGTCCTGCCGTCGGTGCCCGAGAGGTAATCGTTATAGGACGCCTCAATGCCGTAGATTCCGTAGCCGTCGGCGTGTGTGAAGCCGATAACGGAAGCGGCGAGCTCGTTCTGCGGGTAGTATCTCTTGGTGTCCTCCTCGACATTGAGGCAGGTCATACCGAGGTCGCTGAAGAATTTGAGGAGCTCGTCTGCGACGGGCTTTTCGACCTGCTCCTGAAGGACGTGGTACTGCGTGTTCTCCTCCATAGCCGCCGAGATCTTCTCGGGTCTGATACCGAGCTTTGTCGCCAGGAGGTTCACAGCCTCCGCACGGAAAGCCTCCGCCGATTCGGGCAGCGTATTGGTAACGACTACCTGCTGCTCCTCACCGTTCTCGTTGGTGGTAGTCTCTATCTTGGGCTGGAAGCTTCCGTTTGCGATGTCCTCCTTCTGCTTGTCGATACGCTTCTGGAGACTTTCCATATCCTCGCGGAAGCGCTTGGGGTCGAGGAATACCTTATACACGGACGCGCTCTTCGCAAGAGGCGTGCCCTTGGAATCGTAGATAGAGCCGCGGTGCGCGGGAATGATTATCGAGCCGAAGTGCTGGTCGTTAGCCATTGCCTGATACTTCTTGTTGTTGAGCACCGATATATTGAAGAAATTGCCCGCTACTACCGCAAACAGACCAAAGAAGACCGAAGTCATAATGAACCTTGTTCTGAGCTTCATAGACCTTGAAGGGAGATTCTTGTTTGCCATCTGATCACACTTTCTATGCTTATCGCCGCAGTCCCTCAACATTCACGCAGAGAAACTGTACGTTTTACTTGATTTCCATATAAAATAGAATAAGGCAGGGTGTTGTCGTGCCCCGCCTTTGAACATCTTCTTTTTTTATGTGATGTCCGTTTCTATGATACTGCCGTACCGAAAAAACGCTTGTCAGGCGTGGGAGCGTCCTCCCCTGTCCGTATATTTCCGATCCCGGACAGGGGCAACGTTCCCGAGTATTCCGATCACTCGCTGTATCTCCTTGGTTCTACTATCACTACGGCATTATATATTTTTTGGAGCCGTTAGTATTTAAAAATTATCACGGGTAGCCTGTTTCTTTATATTATACTGGTCTACCCTCTGAAATATTCGACGCAGTGCTCAAAAAAGGTCTTTACCTTTCCGAGAATGCTCTCGTCCTGCTGAGGAATATTTACAACGTCATCTGTCTGTATCTCGATATATTTTATCTGAGACGAGTCTATCTTCTTCATGCCGAGTACGTTTTCGGCATAATCCTCTATGTTCTTGGCTGAGAGCTTGCCCTCCAGCTCAGACTGGAGCCTTACGTTCTCTGCCTCGGCAAGATTGAGCTCGCTGTTGAGCGACGCTACCTTGCTGTACATAGTGTTCCGCCTGTTCAGGCTGTAGATGACGGTGCCGAGCAGCACAACTGCAAGGGCAGATACCAGAATAATAGTAAAAACAGAACCGCGCTTTGCTTCAGTTTGGATCATAGTTATCTGCGGCCTTTTCGCAGGTGTTCCATGACTTGGCAGAGATTCGGGCTTTTCAGCCGGTCTACTGCTGTAGACGTCAGCACTATAGCGATATACCGAATCACGTTCAGTCATTGTCAGCTGCGCTCCTTTCTATTATTCTCAGTTTTGCCGATCTGCTTCTGTTGTTGGAACTAAGTTCCTTTTCGTCAGCCTCTATGGGCTTCCTGTTGACAAGTATCCCCTGCGGCTTACGTCCGCATACGCACTGGGGAAAATCGGGCGGACATATACAGCCTCGGCACCAGCCCGCGAATCTCTGCTTGACAAGCCTGTCCTCGAGAGAATGGAAGGTGATAACGGCAAGTCTGCCCTGTGGCTTCAGGCACGCGAAGGCTTTGTCAAGTCCCTCTGAGAGGTGGTCGAACTCGCAGTTGACCGCTATCCTTATCGCCTGAAACGTCTTTTTGCAGGGATTCTTATCGCGTCTTGCCTTTTGCGGGACGCTCTCCCTGACTATGTCTGCGAGCTGAAGTGTTGTTTCAATGGGAGCCGTTTCTCTTGCACGGACTATATTCGCGGCAATGCGGCGTGAGAACTTCTCCTCGCCGTACTCAAATATTATCTTTGCAAGCTGCTGCTCATCGAAGGTGTTCACTATGTCCGCAGCACTCATTCCTGACTGGCTCATTCTCATATCGAGCGGCGCATCGGAATGATAGGAAAAACCTCTGCTCTCCTCGTCGAGCTGATACGACGAAACTCCGAGATCCATCAGGATACCGTCAACTGCCTCTATACCGAGCTCCTCGAGCACCTTATCAATTTCCGAATAGTTGCGGTGTATCACCTCAGCGTTCGGGAACTCCGCCAGTCTCTCGCCTGCTGCCTTGACAGCATCGGGGTCGCGGTCGAGAGCGATAAGTCTGCCCTTTTCACTAAGCCTTGAAGCAATAGCAAAGGAATGTCCTCCGCCGCCCGCGGTGCAGTCCACATAGACTCCGTCGGGGCGGATGTTCAGCCCGCTGACAGTCTCAGCGAGGAGAACGGGGATATGTCTGAATTCCATAAATACTCCTTATTTATACGCTTTTGCCGCGCAGGGTATTGACAAATGTGCCGCAACAGCGTACAATGATTAGAGAGATATAGTTGCAAGGAGAGCAGCTCTCGCAGCCTCGTCGACCTCGTTCTGAGTGTCTTCGAGTCTGTCACTTGCCCATATCTCAGCTCTGTTGTAGTTGCCCACTACTGTGACATCGCCCGTTATTCCGGCTTTTTCCCTCAGCTTCTGGGAGATAAATATTCTTCCCTGCGCATCGGGAGACTGCTTTTCAGCTCCGGCAAGCACCTCACGTCTTATCTGTTCGGCACCGGGACCTGTCAGGTTATAGAGCTTCTGGGTGTATTCATCGAAATCCTCAATGGAAAAAGCGGCAATATAGCGTCTGTCATGGCTCAGGCAGAGATAGAATTCTCCTCCGAGGATATCACGAAGCTTACTCGGGAAGCTCATACGTCCCTTGGCATCGATACTGGGATTAAAAGTACCGCATAATGGCTGACGCATGACCTTCACCTCACTTCCTTGACTCTTCAGTGGATTGATTCACCTCAAAGTGGGTCAAATTTGCAACTCTTTACCTCTTTTTACCCCTAACTCTATTATATAACAGGTGAAGATTTTTTACAATCGTAAATAATTACGATATATATTCACAATTACAGGGATAAATTAGTGATTTTATTCAAATTTTAACCAAACGAAGCTAAAAGCGAAACATATGTTTTTAAAATTTTTGCCTCTTTTACCCACCAAGGGTTAAAAAGAGGTATTTTTTTGGAATTTTACACCTCCTGAAAGCCAAATGCTCATAAAACTGCAATAAGCCTCTGAGCGGACGGCTTTTCCCGCCGCTCAAAGACTTACTGTTATTGTATCTGAATTTGTGATATGATGATGCTGAAACTTAATACGTGATCTGTTCCTGTTCTGTAGTTCCGCCGCCGACAGGAGTCTCGCCCGCTGTCTCCGTGGTGAATTCCTCTGAAGCTGTCGTTTCCTCGGGGAGCGTCGGCTCGGAGGTCTCCTCGCCCGTCCACTCGCTTGTTTCCTCGGTGGTATCCTCGGTCGTTTCCTCCGTCGTATCCTCAGGTTCGTCGGCAGGCGACTTCAGGTCGCCGATATTCGTAGGCTGGTTATTCGGGTAAACAACGCCGGGCGTGTAGCGGTAATCCGCGTCAACGACCTCTATTTCAGATGTGCCGTGCGGTATATCCTCGCCCTCGGGTCTCGGCGTGTAGAACACGTTGAACTTCGAGGACTTGAGGTTGAGCGCGAGCTTGAACTCATAGCCCTTGACCGTCAGCTGGTCGTCTATGTTTACGTATGTAACATAGCCTGTCTCGTCGGAATATTCAGGCTGTATCCATCTTGCAGGCTCGTCCGAGAGCTTGATGTTGTAAGCCTTTTCTATCATATTCCTTAGCTGGAAGTCGTCGATATAGGTGACAGTGCCGTAATGCGGGTCATAGCAGGCGTCGTAGTCGCTGGACACCGACCTAAGATAAGGCAGGTTCGCCCAGAAGACCTCGCTGCAATTAGCAGTGATACCGCCGCTCGAAGCCGAGAACATCGTCAGTGCGTAGTCATCGTTATAGAAGAGCGCCTGACCGAGCACGTCGTTTACCGCGTCAACAACGACCTGCGGAGGATGCGGCTTGCATCTCAGGTCAGCCGAGTCGCCGTTGTGGTACATACAGTAGGTGTAGACCGCGACCGCCTGAGCCTTGATAGCCTCATAGCTCATCGTGCCGCCGACCTCGTTGAACACTATCTGCGACACCATCGAGAGCACGTCTCCCGAAACGCCGTTCACGGTTATCTCGTCGTCCTCGTCCACACACGTATCCATCAGGTACGTGTCGGGGTAGTAATGGAAGAGAATATCCTGATAGGTCCAGTCGGAATAGGTAGCGTAGAAATTCGCGCCGTTCTGGCTCATTCCGACGCCGTGTCCCCAGCCGTAGGTAACTATCGCGAACTTGCCCGGGGTCGATTCTATCTCGGGCTCGCTCTCGAACCACGGGATATCGCCGACATATCCGCCCGTCACATTTAGCTCGACAGGCGTGGGCTTCTTGTTTTTCTTCTTGGCTCCGCTGTTTCCCGATTCGGGGGAAGCCTCATAGCTGATGAGAGAGAGACTGTCGTCGTAATCGTCGAGCGTAGCCTTGTACCACTCGATCTCCCGCTCCTCCTGCTCTTCCGCCTCGGCAGTAGTCTCCGCAGCGGTGGTATCTGTACCGACAGAGCCTGTGGTCGTGCTTTCGGTCGTTGTGGTATCTGCGGCGCCTGCCGAGTAGCTCGAACCCGTGAATGCTATCACGACTCCCGCAATGGCAGCCACCGCCCTCTTAAAAGGTGTTTCAGTCTTCATCGCTATCACCTCTTTCAATGAATGTATGTCTTAGCTTACTGAGCCTCTTCGGTGTTTTCCTCCGCCGAAGGCTCAGTAGGCGCGTGTGCTTTCTTGTACTCCTCTGTCCTCTCGACTGTGGAGAGGTCGCCTGCCTTCTCGCCGTCGCGCAGACGTCTCGCAATGATGATGAATCGCGAGTTGTCCTCGTCAGCATAGCAGGTTGAGAGCGTGAGAAGCTTGTCGCCGTACTTCACATCGACGCCCGTATCAAAGAGCTGCCGTCCTCTTGCGAGATCGATGTACTCGTTGAAGATCTCCTCGTCGTCGAGCTCCTCCATATCCCAGTAGCCGTAATCGGTATAGGTGTGACCGCTGGTTATGGCACAGCAGCAGATGACGTAGTCATAGTCCCTGTAATTCGAGCTCAGCTCGATGAACGGCGCCTTCTCGAAGAAGCCGAAGTCCTGCCTGTACCTTCTTATAGAGCCGAACATCGTATTGTTAGCCATATTGTGACCGTAGATGACGATATTCTCGGACTGGCTGTCCTCGTCGCTGCCGAAGTAGTCGCGGAAGTCCATGAACAGGCAGCCCTCGCGGTGGTACTGGCGGTCGATGCCGCGCTCGAGGTAATAGGAATTGACCTCATGTGCATCTCCGCCGTAATAATCCACGCCCTCGGGCACCTCGCCCGGGTCTCTTACGACGGGGTAATCGACCTTTGTCTGGTCTATTTTTATCCAGCCGATGATGTCCTTGTTCTGTTTGAGGAGCTGCTTTGCTCTCTCCGTCATACCCTGTTCCGAAGGAACGTAGTCATATGTCGGGAGCGTGGTCGGCTCGGTGGACGCCTCGGTCACCGGCTGAGCCTTGCCGACGATGTGTTCCTCTTTTTTATCCTCGCAGCCGAAAAGCGCTGCCGCAGAAAGTCCCGCCGCAGCGGCAAGGGCAGTGCAGGCTGCGATAAGCCTGATTTTGCTTTTCAAATGTATCAATCCTCGATATTTGCTTTGCTATTCTCGTTTTTTGGTTTGTACGGAACAAACGAGTCAGGGTCGTACTTCTCGTTCGGGTGCTGCTGGTAGTAGATGTTCGGCCACTTTATATTTGTATTCTTCTCGCTGTTCTTGGTTCCCTCGTAGAGGTCCTCGCCCACGCGGACGCGGCGTGCCATAAGTATCAGTCTTCCGCGGCTGTCGCCGATAACGTCGGTGTTGCAGGTGGATATCGTGAGTATCGGGTCACCGTACTGCACATCCACGTCATTTGTGCGGAGAGTGCGTCTTTTCGCCTCGTTGACGAAGTCGTAGAACTCCTCCTCATCGTCGAAGTTGAGGGTGTTCCAGCAGTCGTACTCGGTATCGGTGTCGTCCTCCGCGTCGAGCAGGAAGAACGAGAATATCTTGTACGTGTACTGCTCGTAGTTGGAGTTGAACTCGATTATCGGGTGGTTCTCGTAGTAGTTTTCGTTGCGGTAGTAGTATTTAAGGGCTCCGAACATACTCTCGTCAGCCATATTGTGACCGTAGACGATGAGGTTATCGGAATTCTTCTCGATGAGGCGGTGGTTCTCGACGACGTCGAAGTGGTTGCGCCAGTCGAGGAAGAGAGCTCCCGCACGCGAATCCTCGCCCTTGAAATTAAGGTGGAGGTACTTGCTGTTGTCCTCAGCCTGCACGACGGGCAGAGCCACTATCGGGTTGCCGTCAATTGTAGGTATAGTCATATATCCTATGACATCAGGGTTGATGTCGAGCAGCTTCTTCGCACCCGGGAGAAGGTCGTAATACTTGTCGCCCACGTTCTGCTTCTCGTCAACCGAGGTGATAATGGGCGTGTAGGTACGGTAGATGTCGTCGATGTTGCTGTACTCGATACGGCTGCGCCACAGGTCGAGGTAGTAGTCACCGACCATATATCCGCACACGACTATCGCCACCAGCGAGCCGAGGAACACGAACTTCCTGACGATCTCGAGCGGCTTGTCCCCCTTCTCGGGGAAGAGACCGCGGAGCCTCTGCCCGAGGGTCTTGGGCTTTTTCTTCTTTTTCTTCTTCTTTTTCGGGTCGGTGTGCATACGCGGCTCGGTATGGGGAGTATTCGCCCATGCCTCGCGCGGCTTTCTCATAGGGTTGAGCAGCGGAGCCTGCGGTGCTGTCTGCGGCTGTACTGCCTCAGCGGGAGCCTCCTTCACGGGAGCGGTCACCTCAGCGGGAGCCTCAGTCGCAGGAGCTGTCTCCGCAGCCGTCTCCTCTGCGGGAGCTGCTGCTTCTGCGGGAGCCTCGTCCGCTCTGTTCTGCGCGGCGAGCTTGTTGCGTCTCACGCGGTCGAACTTAGCCGCAAAGCTCTCCTCCGCGGCAGAAACGGCTTCCTCCGCGGTCTGAGCCTGTACGGGAGCGGTCTCCTGCGGCTCTTCGGCGCGGAGCGAAGCTCTGATAGCCTTTATCTTGTCGGCTTTGCGCTTAGCCTCGGCGGCGGCTTGCTCTTCATTCAGTTTATCTATGTAATTATCGCTCATAAGTTGATTTCAGCCTCCGCGTGTGGTTTGCGACAGCTGTCTCCGTCAGGATACAGCTATCCCCTTATCCATATAATTTTACACTATCAGCCGACCCTTTGTCAAGGTCTGCGCTCAAAGTTTCACAGTATCACCTTGAACTGTTCCGACTTAGTTCACATTTGCACCGTTCTGCACAAAAATGATATGTTGAATTTGTGCATAAGTTAAAATGTGCGACATCTTTTGTAGGGGACGGCGTCCCCGACGTCCCGCAAATACAACGACAATCGTAGAGGCGGCGTTCCGTCGTCCGCACATCTTATTTGGAATAATTGAACGTCTTTATGGTCGTCCCCTCTACTGCCTTCTGTATCAGCGGCTCGAAATCGAAGCTGTTCTGCGCCTTTTCGATGTCCTCGAGGCGCGGACGCACCTTCGGGTGGCGGGGTGTGAACACGGTGCAGCAGTCCTCATACGGAAGGGTAGAGGTCTCGAAAGTGTCGATTTTTCGCGATATCTCGATTATCTCCGTCTTATCCATACCTATGAGCGGACGCAGAACGGGTATGCGGCAGACGGCGTCCGTACAGCCGATAGCCGCCATGGTCTGACTCGCGACCTGTCCGACGCTCTCGCCCGTGATGAGGGCGAGGCAGTTGTCCTTTTCGGCTATTCTCTGCGCTATCTCCATCATCAGACGGCGCATTATTATCGTGAAGAACTCCTCGGGACAGTTGTCCTTGATAGCCTCCTGAATCTCGGTGAACGGCACGCAGTAGAACGCGATACCGCCGCACCAGTCGGTCAGCTTCTCGCAGAGCTGCTCCACCTTGAGCTGTGCGCGGTCGGAGGTATAGGGCGGGCTGACGTAGTGTATCGCCGCGATGTGTACTCCCCTCTTCGCCATCATCCAGCCCGCAACTGGACTGTCAATGCCTCCCGACAGCAGCAGCAGAGCCTTTCCGCTGCTTCCCACGGGAAGTCCACCCGCGCCCTTGAGCTTCTCGGCGTGGACGTAGGCGTTGGTGTCGCGTATCTCGACCGTTACCGTCACCTCGGGCTCTTTCACGTCGACCGTGAGGTTCGGGAACTTTTCAAGCAGTATCGCGCCGAGCTCGGTGCATATCTCGGGCGACTTCATGGGGAACGCCTTATCCGAGCGCTTGGACGCCACCTTGAACGTCCTCGCCGTGCCGAGCACGCCGCCGCAGTAGTCTATCGCCTTTGCCGTGATATCGGCAAAATCCTTCTCGCAGACACAGGCTCTGCACAGAGCCGCAATGCCGAAGACCTTGCTCACGCGGTCAACAACCTCGTCGAGGTCTATGTCGTCGTCGAGCGGGGTTATGTAGGTCGTGGACTGCGCGCTCGTGAGCTGGAAATGTCCGAGGCGCTTCAGTCTGCGCTTGATGTTTTTGGTGAGCATATCCTCGAAGGTCTTTTTGTTCAGTCCCTTCAGCACCATTTCGCCGTATTTTACAAGAACTATCTCTTTCATAATTTTCTCCTATACTATTTATAATATCAGTGGAAATATTTAAGCTCGCTTCTGTAGCCGACATACACGATAAGGTCCCTGTCCCTTTTCAGAGGTCCGTACATATCCTGCATCTCATATCTGTCATACGGGACAAGCACGTCATCGGTGAGCTCTTTGCGGCTCATCCACATTTCGGAAAATTTCCCGTCCTTATACTTCATGATAATGTTGTAGGTGTAACGAGAGTGTCCATCAAAATAATTCTGATTCACACTCTCGGGGAAAAACTCGCACGGCTCGCTGACGAGCCCGTCGGGGCCGAATGTCGCATATATGGTGTATTCCTTGTCGGCGGGTATCTCCTTTTTCTGCTCTTCGTAGTAGTCGACTATTGAACTGTCCGTAGCCTTCCTGCACGATGTCGCCTGACCGATATAGCTATCCACCACATATCCGCCAAAATAAGAACCAAACAGAAGGTACATTCCGAACAATCCGCCGACAATGCACAGCGACACCATCAGAAATGCGAAAGCCGCAATTTTCAGTTCCTTGAGAGCCTTGCCGCCCTTCTTCGGGGTGTTTTCATCTTTCATATTCTTCATCTCGTCCATAGTGAGCCTCCATTCGCATCGTCATTTCACTTGTTTTTCCAGACTGCATCCTTGAAGCTGCTGTAACCGATGACGTCCTTCGCGCCCTTCAATTTTCCGAACATCTCGCGCTGCTCCTCCCTGCTGTAGCTGCGGAGCATATCATCGGTGAGCGGCTTCTTCTCCAGCGACCACGCTTCGGCGGGGACTCCGTCCCTGAATCGGACAGCGATATTGAAGGTCGTTTTCCACTGCCTTGAATAATAAGCGTTGGTCGCGCTCTGCGGAAGGAGCTCGCACGGCTCGTTGACCAGTCCGTCCTTGGTGCAGGTCGCCCTGACGAGGTATTCCTTATCAGCGGGAACAGTCTTGCCCTGCGCTTCATAGCAGTCACTTGCCTGTGCGTAGATAGCCTTTGCACACTCCAAAGCCACGGCGTCCCTGTCGTCTATCATACGGCTGCCCCACGCCATGTTTATTCCATACACATACATCAATCCGAGGACGACAAACACCGTCGTTACTCCAAGGAGCCATATCAGCCCCTTTTTCCGCGCCTTTTCCTGTTTGCCCTGTTCCATATCAAGCATCTCGTCCATATTGACCTCCTTTGGGTCAGCCTCTCACGCTCACGATACCCTCGGCGAGAGCCCGCGCGAACTCCTCTATCTCGGCTTCGGTGGTCTCGGCGGTCATACTCACACGCAGCGCCGAATCAGCCCTCTTGCCCGAAATGCCGAACTGCCCGAGCACGCCGCTCTGCTGTCCCTTCGAGCACGCCGAGCCGCTTGACACGTATATCCCGCGGCTTTCGAGGTAGTGGAGCATTATCTCCGAGCGCTTGCCTGCCGCGGAGATGTTCACCACGTAGGGCGAGCCGTCCGCAGGCGAGTTGACCTCCACGCCGTCTATCGCGGAGACGAGCTCCGTAAGCCTTGCTTTCAGCGATGTTACGCGCTCATAGCGGTCGCTTATCGTCGGAGAGAGCTTCTCAACAGCCGCTCCGAACGCACATATCAGCGGGACGCTCTCCGTGCCCGAGCGAATGCCCTTTTCCTGCTTCCCGCCCGTAACTACGGGGATAAGCCGCACGCCCCTGCGGATATAGAGGGCTCCCACGCCCTTTACTCCGTGTATTTTATGCCCGCTCAGCGATATGAGGTCGGCGCCGAGCTGATTCGCCTTCACAGGAAGCTTCATATACGCCTGCACGCAGTCGGTGTGCGTGATTATGTCCTTGAAGCGGCGCTTTACGGCGGTGAAGGTCTCCTTCACGGGCAGGATATAGCCCGTCTCGTTGTTGACGTACATCATCGTCAGCAGCACCGTGTCCTCATTGCACGCGGAGAGGAAGTCCTCGGCGCAGAAGCGCCCGTCCTCCCTCGGCGACACGCGCACCACCTCGAAGCCCTTGCTTTCGAGGTCGGAGAGGGTCTCGTCCACGGAGGCGTGCTCCACAGCGGAGGCGACTATCCTGCGGCGTCTTTTGCCGTAAGCAGCAGAGGCTCCGCGGAGGGCGAGATTATTGCTCTCGGTCGCACCCGAGGTGAAAATTATGTTGTCGGGCTCAGCTCCGATCGAGTCCGCGATCGTCTTTCTCGCCCTATCCATAGCCAGCTGAGCGTTCAGCCCCGCCCTGTGCAGGGACGACGGATTGCCGAAATTATCGGTCATAGCCTCCAGCGCAGCCTGCACCGCTTCGGGACAGGGCTTTGTCGTGGCGGCGTTGTCAAGATATATCATAGCTTCAACTACTTTCTGTCAACAGTATTTCTCATTATAACATATTTTTCGGTGATTGTCAAAATCTGCTTTTTCGGACGACCAATGGTCGTCCCTACAATCGGTCGAATCAACATTGTGTAGGGGACGGCGTCCTCGACGTCCCGTGTAGGGGCGGACATAATCCATCCATTGAGGCTGGCTTCGGTGAAAATTGCGGGCGCACACTGTGCGCCCCTACGATTGGTTGCCGTTAGGCTATCGGGATGTTGACGGGCGGCGGAACGCCGCCCCTACATATAATATAGGAAAAAATGTCAAAAAGCCCTTGACAAGCCCGAATTATTGTGTTATAATAGTTTTACCTCGTTTGGGGTTATTTTTTATGCCCCGCAGAGGGAGGCAAACGACCTACCTCCGCTCGCGGAGGAAATATTAATTCAGGAGGTGCCGTTATGAGAGTGAAGATTACATTGGCTTGCACTGAGTGCAAACAGCGTAATTACGTTTCCAAGAAGAACAAGAAGAACGATCCGGACAGAATTGAAATGATGAAGCACTGCAAATTCTGCCGCAAGCACACTCATCACAAGGAAACAAAGTGATCGGAGGGAGTATTTGAATGGCTAAGGACAAGGAAAATACAACATCCGAAAAGAAGGATAAGAAGGAAAAGAAGTCCAAGAAGGAACCCAACAAGATCGTTAAGTGGTTCAAGGACCTGAGGATCGAATTCAAGAAAGTCGTATGGCCCACAAAGGAGACCGTCATCAACAACACAGCGGTTGTTCTCGCAGTTGTTGCAGGCTCGGCTATCATCGTAGGCGCGCTCGACTTCGGATTCCTCCATTTGCTTAGCTTCATCTATACGCTGGGCAAGTAATGAGCTCTGAGGAGGATATTTATGTCAGAAGCAGCAAAGTGGTACGTTATCCACACTTATTCGGGCTATGAGAATAAAGTAGCCCAGAATATTGAAAAGGTTGTAGAAAACCGTAAGCTTCATGACCTTATCCAGGAGGTCAGAGTCCCTACCGAGAAGGTGACCGAGATCACCGACGGTAAAAGCAAGGAAATAGAGCGTAAGACCTTCCCGGGCTACGTTCTTGTCAAGATGGTTGTTACCGAGGACACATGGTATGTTGTCAGAAATACAAGAGGCTGCACGGGCTTTGTAGGTCCTGCATCCGAGCCCACTCCCCTCTCCGAGGAGGAGGTCAAGAAGACCTTCGGCATTGACGTTTCAACAGTCGAGGTCAACTTCAAGGAGGGCGACAGAGTTCAGATCTCGGGCACTGCTATGGACGGCTTCATCGGAGTTGTTCAGGGTATCAACATCGAAGAGCGAACAGTTGATCTTCTCGTATCAATGTTCGGCAGAGAAACCCCCACCACACTGCCTATCAATCAGGTAATATCGGTGGAGGACTAATTAGGTCAAAAGAGAAGCCGAAGTCGGCTTCAGTGGGAGAGGTAAAATCAAGCTTGCCTCGCCATTTACCACATTTATGGAGGTGCGAATTCAATGGCACAGAAAGTAGTTGGCTACATTAAGCTTCAGATCGCAGCAGGAAAGGCTACTCCTGCACCGCCTGTTGGACCTGCTCTTGGTCAGCACGGCGTAAACATCATGGCATTCACAAAGGAATTCAACGAGAGAACTAAGAACGACATCGGTATGATAATCCCTGTTGTTATCACAGTATACGCTGACCGTTCGTTCTCTTTCATCACTAAGACTCCCCCCGCAGCTGTTCTTATCAAGAAGGCTTGCAAGATCGAAAAGGCATCGGGAGTTCCGAACAAGACTAAGGTCGCTAACATCTCTAAGGCAGACGTTCAGAAGATCGCTGAGATAAAGATGCCCGACCTCAACGCAGGCTCGCTCGAAGCTGCTATGAGCATGATCGCTGGTACAGCTCGTTCAATGGGCATTGTAGTTGTTGACTAATTGTTGAATAATAACTTGAATGACGATAGGGGCAATCCCCTGTTCCGACTTCTCAATGGTGGGAGGAAAATTCCGCTAATCGGGTAAAATCCCGATATTACCACTTTAATAGGAGGAAATATAATGAAACACGGCAAGAAATATGTTGACAGCGCAAAGGCTGTTGATTCTGCAAAATTTTACGAGTCTGCTGAGGCTCTCGAGCTCGTTTGCCAGAACGCAAAGGCTAAGTTCGATGAGACTATCGAGGCTCACATCCGTCTCGGCGTTGACTCACGTCACGCTGACCAGCAGGTAAGAGGCGCTGTTGTACTTCCCAACGGTACAGGTAAGACAGTTCGCGCTCTCGTTTTCTGCAAGGAGGACAAGTACGAGGCTGCTAAGGCTGCAGGCGCTGACTACGTTGGCGGTATGGATCTCGTAGACAAGATCACTAAGGAAAACTGGATGGACTTCGATGTTGTAATCGCTTCTCCCGATATGATGGGCGTTGTAGGTCGTCTCGGTAAGGTCCTCGGTCCCCGCGGACTTATGCCTAACCCGAAGGCAGGTACTGTAACTCCCGATGTTGCAAAGGCTGTTACAGAGGCTAAGGCTGGTAAGATCGAGTACCGTCTCGACAAGACCAACATCATCCACTGCCCCATCGGCAAGGCTTCTTTCGGTGCTGCTAAGCTCGACGAGAACTTCACAACACTTATGGAGGCTATCGTAAAGGCTAAGCCTGCTGCTGCTAAGGGTACTTACCTCAAGAGCTGCACAGTTACTTCCACAATGGGACCCGGAGTTCCCGTTGCTACAGCTAAATACGGTGTCTGATTCAGACTAACAGCAATAATTAAGGGCGTTCGTAATGAACGCCCTTTTTATTGTGCCTGAATATCGGACTGTATCGGTGGTGCCGTCTCTTCACCGAGTATCTGCGGGAGTCGGAGATAATATATCACCGTCGGAACAGCCACCGCCACGCTTGCGGCAAAGAAGATTATCTCAAACAGCCACAGAGGCATTCCGAATACGTGAACGAGGATAACGGTACAGTCGGCTGCAAAATGAAGGAATACAGCCAGCGGATAGTGCCAAAGCCTGCCCTTGATACGAACGCCCGTGAATACTATCACCGAAAGCGAAACGTGGAGAATTATCGCGGAGACGCGCTCGAAGCCTGCGAGGATATAGTCCGCGAATCTGCCTCCTGTCATAGCTTTTAAGTTAGTGATGAACATTTCCTTCAATGCAGGACTGTACTGAGCAGTAACAGTATCCAGCATACCCGTATTTGTCAGAAACGCGATAAACAGCGTCAGAAACGAAGCACCGCCGACTATAATAATGCTCTCGATACCGCCGTGACCGATACCGTAGGTGATGCCGTCACGCTTGTCCTTATACTTGCGCATCAGCGTTTTCATACCGATAAGGCGTCCTGTTTCCTCGAATATTCCAGCCATAGCCGCAGAAAAGAGGTAAAGCGGGAGCGGTTTTGTGAGGATACCAAGAGTGTACTTGTCGATAAGCGTGATACCTAACGCGGCACTGCCCTCGATTATGAACGCAAATACGGGAAATACAAGACATCCCACCCAGAACGGCACAAGCTTCGCCTTTGTTTTCAGCTTCCACGCCACAATGAGAACTATCGGCAGCATAACTCCGATGAAGCCCTGAGCTATCGCGCCGATGACAGTCTCAGCCGAAAAGTGAATGTTTTCCATGATCCCCTCCTAAATCAAAAGTTATACTTAATTATACCACTTCCGACTCCAATTGTCAAACCGTTGGTAACAATCGCGGGAATGAACTTCCGCAACAAAAATGTATCAACGCGAAGCCGAAAGTTTCGCTCAAGCCTTTTCAAAGGCTTGCGGGTCGAGGGCAGCGCCCTGCGGGTCAAGGGCAGAGCCCTTGGATACGAAGTGCGCTCTGAGAGGGGATGAATTTCAAAACAGCCCAGTGGACTGTTTTGAAAGATAAGCTGTGTACCAAATCTTTGATTTGGATTTCACAGCTATATGCAGCAAAGTCGCAGGGGAGGCTCTGCAAGATAAGCAGCACACCAAATCTCTGATTTAAATTGTGATGCTATATGCAACTCCGTTGTAGAGAGCCTCCCCTTCTACCGTTCCGTGTTTGGTATATCCGCGGAATTATTCCGCGCAATAAATGTTGCGATAACGAATCACATCAATACAGGTCAAAATTAAAAGGACGCTCAGAAGAGCGTCCTTTTAGTGTTTAAGCTAATTACTTAAGAGCGTCAAGCTTAGCAGATGTTACAGGGAAATCTGTCTGCTTGAGGAGACCTGCATCCATCATCTGGATAGCAAGAGCGTCCTTGGATGTAACACCGTCGCCGTCAACAACGTCAGCGTTAGCCTTACCCTCAGCCTTGAGAGCGTACTTATCCTTGTTAGCGATGGACTGGAGGATAGCTGTTGCGTCAGCAACTGTTACCTTACCGTCAACGTTAGCGTCGCCCCAGAGAGTTGCCTCGCTGCTGCCGCCGCCTGTTGTTGTAGTTGTTGTGTTAGCCTTTGTTGTAGTAGCAGCAGTTGTGCCTGTAGAGCTTGAACCGCCGCCCTTGCCGTCATCAACAACGCCGGGAGCTACGTCCTCAAGGTAGGATGTGATCCAAGCAAGAGGAGCGTTCCAGTTGATGGTGATCTCGTTTACAGACCATGCCTCAGCAGAGTCAACGTAGCACTTCTGGCTTGCGAGAGTACCTCTCTTGAAGCCGAGACCGCCTACGTAAGGATCCTGCATACCTGCGCCGGGTCCGCCAGACATAACGCCTGCGGGAGCCTTCGGGAAGTCGGGATCGATACCGTTAGCCCAGAGTCTGTGGTGAGGCCACTGGAGAGTAACGTCGCCGTAACCAGATACGTAAGAGAAGTCATTTCCGTTACGTCCGAAGATGTAGTCCATAGCAGTTGTAGCACCGCTGAGGTACTTAGGAGTCTCTGTAGCGTCGTAAGCGTAAGCCATTACGATAGCGTTGTTAGCAACGAAGGAGTTTGAACCCCACTCGTAACCGGTAACCTCGATCGGGTTGCCGTTGTCATCAAGACCGATGTTGATCTCATCTGTGAAGGTAGAGCCAACGTACGGGATACCCATACCTGAAGCATCTTCCTGCTCGATGTATCTGTCAGCAGCAGCTACGATAGAATCCTTAACTGTCTTAGCGTCAGCATCGCTGAGCTTGTCGCTGTTGAGGTAGAGTGACAGAGTACCCATACCTGATGTACAGCCCCAGTTGAACGAGCTGAATGAGCCCTTGTTCTCGCCGCCGCCGAGGTTGGATGTAAGGCTGAGAGCCTTATCATTGCCTGTTGAATCGTTCTGATTCTTGTAAGTCATGAGCTTGTCGTAATACTCTTCGTCACCAGTTGTAGCAAAGAGCTCACAGAGTGCCCAGTAGTAGTCATCTGTTACGTATGTATCGCCGTAAGGACCACCGCCGATAGCCTGATCGAGAGGAGCGAAGTAAACGTCGCCCTTCTTAGCGTTTGTGCCCTTAATATCGTCCTGCTGCTCGGACTGACCGTTCTTATCTAACCAGTTAGCCTTGTTCTTCTCAACAGCTGCAAGACCGATCTTAGCGTTCTCGAGGCACTCCTTGGCGAAGTCATCGTCGATGCCTTCCCAGAGACGTGCAGCCTGAGCAGCACAAGCAACCATGTTGAGTGTAGCAGCATACGTAGGCGGCTTAACGATACGTGACATATCCTCGAAGCCCTCATACTTCCAAGCGTGGATAGCAAGACCTGTCCACTTGTGGTCGTGGAGCTTGTGGTAAACCATACCGGCGTCCTTGCCGAAGTAAGGATCCTTGGAGTCAACCATCATCTTGAAGAACCACTCGAGCTCAACTCTTGCCTCATCGAGAACGTCAGGAGAGCCTGTACCGTCGAATTCGATCTCGCCCTTGTTTACGTTATACTTCTGAGGAATGAGCATCGACTTGCCGTCAGCCCACTTGTCCTCTTCGCCAATGTGCTTGGACATCTCGTACATATTCTGGAGTGTCCATACGGAAACGCCGCCGTTAACAACGTACTTACCGTGGTCGCCGGCGTCGTACCAACCGCCCGAAGCAGTTATCTCATACTTCTCATCGCCGTCGAATACGCCTGAGTAGGACTTGATCCACTTAGGCTGAACGTAAGCCTTATCGGGGCTGTGACCGAACTGAGAGTGAGCAAGTGAAGCAGAGTCGCCGTTCTTGATGTACTCGCCCTCTATCGCAACACCTGAACGGTTCTGATAGAAGTAAGACATAGAGTCACGGAGGAGGCCGTCATAAAGAGTATCAGAGATAGCGAACTCGTGGGACTTGTTCATCTGGTATTCCTTCTTGGTCTTCCAGTTTGTCCACATTACCTTGTCGCCTGAGATCTTTGTATCGTAAGCGTTCTTGATGATACCCGACTGAGTACCCGAAACACCTACATCGTCCTTAACGATGATGTAGTAGCCTGTACCGCCTGTCTGAAGCTCTGTGAAGTCAAGGATATGAACGTACTCACCGCTGTCCTTGTACTTTGTAGCTGCCTTGCCGCCGTCGGTCTTGGTCTGAGTTGTCTTGGGCGTACCGGAATCCTCATCGCCCGAGATAACTGTAGAAGTACCGTGATATACGGAAGTGCCCGACTTATCGTAAACGTCGAACTCAAGGGGTGAAGAAGCGTCCGAAGTATAGGAAGCTCTCTTTCTAAGACCCTGATAGTAACCTACCTGATTGAGACGAACGTTGGACTGAGGTCTGATAACGCCGAACTCGTTTGAAGGATCGAAGTCATAGTCGCTGCCTGTAGTATCCTCGAGGGACATATTATCGAATGTAAGAGTAGAATCGTTGGGCATACCCTTATCAGAGCCGCCGTAGAGTGAAGCACCGTCAGTGCCTGCGTGGCAAGCATAGTGGAAAGCCCACTCAGCAGGGCCGTCCTGAAGAGGCTTAGGACCGCTGCCTGCAACGAAGTCAGTATCAATGATGAATGTCTGACCCTTTGTTACCTTGCTTACTGTCCAGTTACCGCTGCCGGAGTCGTTCCAGTACTCGTTCTCACCGCTGTAGTCACCGATCTTTGTGTAGATCTCACCGTCAGCTGAAGGAGTGATCTCAGCGTGAACGTGGTATGTATGACCGCTTACGAGCTGGAGACCTCTGTGACGGAGCTGAAGATCCCATCTTCCGTTACCGCCCATGTTGTTCTTGATAGTAACCGTGTAAGCACCGTCGTTGATATCGAAGGTCTGCTTAGCGGGGTTAGTTTCGCAGGTGTGCCAAGGAAGACCAACGCCGTCCTCGAAGTCGGTCGCACCGAGAAGCTCGCCTGCATTCGCGCTCATAGGAGCCATAACGCCTGCTACGGAAGTAGCAGCCATAGCTGCTGCCATCAGGCTGCCTGTGAGAGCTTTTGTGATTTTCTTGTGCATTTTTTATACCCTCCCTGATAAAATAAAAAATATAAAGTTTATAACGCAATACCAGTGCACGTACTGCGGTTATACCGTGTGAAAACTGCGACAGATCCAATCCCTACGCGGACAAATTGCTGCACTGATCCATCATTCATATTATATTATATCCGCAAATAAAAGTAAATAGCTTTCCGTAATTTCGTGTATTTCAATAATGTGCCATTCAAAATTTTGTATACTTTGCCAGTAGACACAAAAAACACAAAGGGAGACGAATCTCCCTTTGTGAATGAAATATGAATTTGTTTCAAAGCGTCATTGTGTTAGTCGTTATACTATCACATTCCCGCATAATGAGGCAACTTATCAATAACTCCCGCGTCCTTCTTCTGAATAAGGAGAGCGTCATTAGCCGTGATACCTGCTACGCCGTCAACATCGCCGTTTATCTTGCCCTTAGCCTTGAGCTCGTACTTGTCCTTGTTGGCGATGGACTGGAGGATAGCAACGGCGTCGGCAACAGTTACCTTGCCGTCTACGTTCGCGTCGCCGTAGAGTATATCATCGCTGCCAGCGGAGACAGTAGTACCATTGCCAGCGGTGCTCGACGTCGTTTCGGACTGGCGAAAGGAGGTAGTGGTCTCCTCGGAGGTCGTCGCCGTCGTTGTAGCTGTAGTTGTGGTAGTTGTGACTGTAGTAGTCGTTGTAGCCTTTGTAGTCGAAGGAGTAGTTGTAGGTGCAGTACCTGTGCCGCCCTGTCCCGACCTTGTGGGAACGTAGTCAGACTGCGTGGGAACGGTGCCGTAGGGCTCCTCGCCCCATACGAGCACGCCGTTTACGTACATCGGGATATGCTCGTTGAGTGAATCCTCCTTCTTGAGGTCTGTAGCTGTCGCAAGACCGCCCTTGTAAGACCAGTCATTCGTAGCGTCCCATGCGCCCGCTGTGGACTTGCCGTCAACAGCGTCTGGGATAGAAATGCGGAACTGCACCTCGTCGCGGTGCTCGGACTGACCTGTGGGCTGGATAGCTCTGCCGTCCTCGAACTTTATGGAAGCGTAGTAGATGTTGCCGTCGTACTGATAAGGACCCGATACAGTGGCGTAGCCCTGCTCGCCCTCGCTGTACTGCTGCGACTTGCCCTCTACCTTGATATCGTCAATGGAAAGTCCGCCGTCGATTATCTCTGATACGTCGAAGAAGTAGCGGTACTCGATGTCCTTGGCAACTCTTGCGGGCCATGCTGTGTGGTTCATTGCCCACGCCTTGACCTCGGTGTAGCTCTTGCCCTCAGTACCGTTGATAACCGCTGCTACCTCCCACTCAGCCCACTTGGGAGTTTCCTGAACGGGGAAGTCCGCAAGAGGAGTTCCGCCGTAGTCGTCTATCATAGCACACAGACAAGCCGTATAGCCTGCGTTGTAGTCGATAGCGACCTCTGTATACTGGTAATCAGATACCTTGTAGTCGCCGTAGTTGCCCTTGCTGTCAGGACCGCCGATGAGCGCGCCGTAAAGAGTATGAGCGTACTCAGTCTGCCAGCCCTCGCTGCTCTCCTGACCGAGGTCGTTCCAGTGGTCGTCGTGGATACCCGAGGCTGTTCTGTGGTGGATAGCCGTAGGCGACTTCTCACCCATACCGAGAACATAGCTCAGACCCATTTCGTTGTCGCCGAAGCAGTAGTTCATCTGGAGGTCGCCCCAGTCATTGATCTTCTGCTCGTTAGCCGAGCCCTTGAAGATGGTATCGGAGCCGAGCTTAGCGAGCCACGCGGTAGTCGTCGCGTGACGGAGACAGCCCCACTGGAAGAGCCACGAAAGACCCTTGGGAGTTATGCTCTGGAGCTTCTTCTCGTCCTCGCCCATCCAGTACTTGATGTGGCGCTCACAGTGCGATATCCACTCCTGATCGCCTGTTATCTGAGCATAGAGGAAAGCGGCACCCTGCGAGGTATCGTCCCAGCAGAGACCCCATGTATACTTTTTCGCTGTAGACTGCTCCTCAAGCGGGAAATTTGGGATATAGTCCTTCTCTACCTTGTCGAGGTAGGACTTGTCGCCTGTAGCCTTGTAGAGCCACAGAGCCGCATACATACAGTCGTCTATCCACGAGGCTGTGCTGTACATTCCCGACATACCGCCGATATCCTTGCAGGCTCTTATCTTGTCGGCACCCTCGAAGAGGTCCTTCGCGTGCTCGAGGTACTCAGCAGCCTTGGCAGGCTGTTCGTCCTTGAAGATGATATAGCCCTCAGCAAGAGCCGCGGAAGCGAGTCCCGCAACGGAAGCGTTCTCGATTATATCGTAGGGACGCTCCCAGTCTCCGTTGTTGAGGTGGTGCTTGCGGAGGTATACCTCGGCGCTGCACCAGATGTTATGGTCGGTAGAGCCGCCCGTGAAGTCGCCGATAGTGCCGACTACCTTACCGCCGCCCTGATCGCAGCCCATAACGTAGTCAAGACCCCACTGGAGGTTGTCCTTGTAGAGCTGACCGAGACCCGCATTATCAACGGCGTCCTTGTACTCGATATAGCCCCAGCCCAGCAGAGAAGCGGAATAAGCGTTGGTGAGGCAGAACTTGAAGTGGTCGCCCGCGTCGTACCAGCCGCCCTTTACGAAGTCGGTATCCTTGCCGCTCTCATCGACCATGGAATTCTCTCTCCACGGAACCATGTTCCAGTCGGGGAGCTCGCCCGACTGCTGCACCTCATAGAAGAACATCGACTTCTGCAAGGCTTCACCGTAGTTGTACTTGCCGTCCGCGGCGTCAGCGACAGGCATTGACGGTACCATAGAAGCCGTCAGTGCCAGAGCCGAGAACGCAGACACGATCTTGTTGATTTTCATTAGATTACCCCTCTCAATTTTTTTGTGCGGCAGTGAACGCACCTATACACATTAACTATACAATATTTGTGCAGATTTGTCAAGAAAAAATTGCAAGGGCTCTGCCCTTGACCCGTCGGGGGACGCAGTCCCCCACGCCCCCATCTCCGCTGCTGCTCGCAAGCTCGCTCACTCTGAACATAAGTCTCAGTCTGCTTTAGGCGGGTAACAGCCGCGGCACATAGACCGCGCTCCGAGCTCTAAAAAAGGACGGGTATCAGCCGTCCTTTTTCCGTATTCACCTTTTGAGCCTGCACCATTCAAGCTGTATATACTGCCCGTCGGTGAGTGTGACCTTATCACCCTCGTCAAAGCTGAATGTTCTGTTATCGTAGCCGTCGGTGTCCGACATAACGTCCTCAATGCTGTCATAGACGGCATAGCTCTCGTAGCCCTGATCCGTCAGCGGTTCGAGACTGTACGTGCCTGCCTTCACGTCTCTGCCGACGCAGAACATACCCGCGTGCTCGAACGGGTCATTCCCGCCGTCGTACTGCTCGGCGGGACAAGCCTTCGCCCACGAGAAATGGAGCCTCTGCCCGTCCTCGAGCTTCATATAGGTCGTCATCTGATACCAGCCCGTGCGGACGGGCTTCTTCTCGTTGTCGTCCAGATACACACCCGCATAGAAGCTGGGGATATACTCGTCGTTTTCCTCACCGTCTCCGAGCAATGATATCTCCTCGGCGATGAAGATATACTCCCCCGCCTTGATATTCTCGCCGACGGTATAGTCGCCGTCCTCGATGTAGTCAACAGCCTTGCCGCCGACTCCGCTGTACTCGCTGCCTCTGCTCTCCGACGAAGACCGACCTTTACTCGGCTTAGTCGTCACAGCGGGAGGCTCGGTCGGCTTGACGATAGAAATGCTCGCGGAGGACTTATCCTTCGACTGGTGCGTCATACTCAGCTTATTCGTCATAAATATCGTCCATACAAGGAGAGCCACGATGAACAGCGCTCCTCCGATGAGGAGGATATAGGCGGGGTGTATGCCGCCCTCGCTCTTGGGCTCGGGTATCTCCTCGACCTGCGGCTGCTCGGGCTCGCCGTTGTTGAGGTAGCTGCGGTAGTCGGGAACAGGTCTCGGCTCGGGCTTGGGAGCCTCCGCAGCAGGCTGCGGCTCGGGCACAGGTGCGACCTGCTCTGTCGCCTCTTCGATAGCTTCAACGGGCTCTTCGACCGTCTCCGCGACCGTTTCCTCCGCCTTTTCGGCAATCTCTTCCACCGCCTTAACAGGCTCGGCGACCACTTCCTCAACAGGCTCAGCCTGTGTGACAGCTCCCGCAAGCTCGTTCGGCAGCTTTATCTCGGGCTGTCTCCTGCCGCAGGCACGGCAGAATCTCGCGTCAATGCTTATCCTCGCGCCGCACTCGACGCAGAATTTTCCGTCCATACATCTCACTCCTTATCATAGCAGAAAAGGCTGCACCGTATGGTACAGCCTTAAAATATCTGTTGGATTATTCAGCATCCTCAGCAGGAGCTTCCTCAGCGGGAGCCTCCTCTGTCTCAGCTTCCTCGTCAGCTGCGTCCTCGAGGAGAGCGCGTATCGAGATGCTTATTCTCTTTGACTCGGTGTCGATGTCGATGATCTTAACGTCAACAACGTCGCCTACAGTGAGGATATCCTTTACGTTCTCGACCTTCTTGTCAGCGATCTGAGAGATGTGGATAAGACCGTCAACGCCGTCGATGATCTGAGCGAATGCACCGAAGCTTGTGATGGAAACGATAGTAGCCTTAACTACATCGCCTACCTGATACTTCGAGAGGAATACCTCCCACGGGTTGTCCTCAGCCTTCTTGAAGCCGAGTGAGATGCGGTTCTCCTCGCGGTTGAGATCCTTGATGTATACTTCGATAGTGTCGCCTACATTTACGACCTCGCTGGGGTGCTTGATGCGCTTCCATGAGAGCTCGGAGATATGTACCATACCGTCGATACCGCCGAGGTCAACGAATGCACCGAAGCTTGTGAGGGACTTTACCTTGCCCGAGAATGTCTGACCAACTTCAGCAGACTCCCAGAACTTAGCTCTTGCCTCTTCCTTCTTAGCGCTGTCAACATCCTTGATGGAGCCGACTGCTCTCTTCTTGCCGCCCTCTTCAACTTCCTTGATCTTGAACTGGACCTTCTGCTTGTTGAGCTGCTCGAGATCGGTACCTCTTGCAAGGCCTGTCTGTGAAGCGGGGATGAATACTCTTACGCCGAGGTAGTTAACGATAACGCCCTTGTTGACGATACGAGTAACAGTGCCCTCGAGAACAGTGCCGTCCTCCTTAGCCTTTACGATAGTATCGTAGCCAGCCTGCTCGTCTACCTTTCTCTTGGAAAGGGCAGCAGTACCGTCAGCGTCATTTACCTTGACAACGATGAGCTCGATCTCATCGCCTACGGAAACGATGTCCTCGGGCTTCTTTGTGGGGTCGTCCGTGAGATCCTCGAGCTTAACGTAGCCTGTGTGCTTTGTACCGAGGTCTACTGTTATTTCAGCGTTGTCTACACCGACAACGATACCCTTGACTTTCTCTCCTGTATGTATTTTTTTGAATGATTCATCGAGTGCCTGAGCGAAATCGATCTCCTCATCCGAGTTTGCTGTGAGATTTACATTCTCTGTCATAGTGGTTTGTACCTCCTTGATTATATATGCGGGAGTCGAAGCACCTGCAGTGATGCCTATCCTGCCCGCACAGGGCAGCTTCAAAGATGAAAGCTCGTCCGAATTTTCTATGTGATACGTCTTGCAGTACCTGCTGCACACCTCGTACAGCTTGACTGTGTTAGAGCTATGCCTGCCTCCTACAACGATCATGATGTCAGAGCTTTTAGCAAGCTCAGCCGCGTCTGACTGTCTTGTATCGGTCGCATTGCAGATAGTATCGAATATAACAATATCGGGATCGTTCTTTGGGATCACCTTTAAACACTCTTCCCATACTACTATATTATACGTTGTTTGCGCAACAAATGCAAGCTTTTTTCCCAAAAAATTATCATTTTTTTCAAAAAGGTGTTTTAGCTCAAAGTTATCCTTGAACACGTAATAATTTTGGTCACAATGTCCAATGATACCCTGTATCTCGGGGTGGTTGACGTCTCCCGCGATGAGCACAAGGTAGCCCTCCTTGGTCTTTTCGGCTACTATGCGGTGTATCTTCGATACGAACGGACAGGTCGCGTCGAGCATACGGTTGCCCTTAGCCTCTATCTGCTCGTATACGTCCCTGCCGACTCCGTGCGAGCGGATAACGACTGTCTCATCGGGCGCGAGCTCGTCCACGGACTCTATCACCCTTGCGCCTCTCGACTTCATATCGTCCACGACGTCCTGATTGTGGATTATCGGTCCGAGCGTCGCCACCTTCGAGTTCTTCTCAAGCTCGTTGTACACCATTTTCACGGCTCTGTCAACGCCGAAGCAGAAGCCCGCCGACGCCGCAACAGTTACCTCACGCATTGTCCTTTTCCTCCTTGACCTTTTGCTCGGGAGCTCCCTCAACGAGCTCCTTAATGTCCGCCATATAGCGGTTCTTCAGCTTCACGAGCTGTCTCGGGTTCGGCTCGTCCGCAGGCTCGACATAGTCCTTCGGGTCTATGGGCTTGCCGAATTTGACCGTCACTCTCGTGCGGAATTTCAGCTTCTCGCCGAAGACGATACCCACGGGTACTACCCGTCTGTCAGCCTTCGCGGCGATAAGCGCCGCTCCCGCGTGTCCCTTGCCGACCTTACCGTCCTTCGAGCGCGTACCCTCGGGGAATATCATCAGACTGCGCCCGCTGTGGAGCCTGTCCACAGCCGTATCAATGACAGCCATATCGCCCTTGCCGCGCGATACGGGGAAGGCTCCGAGCGTGCGTATCAGCCACGCGAACAGCTTCTTCCGAAAAAGCTCCTCCTTCGCCATAAAAGCGTACTTGCCGACAGCTCCCGCTCCCACGAGTGGCGGGTCTGCATTCGAGCGGTGGTTCGAGGCGTAGATGACCTCCTCCCCGCGCGGGATATTGTCCCTGCCCTCGTAGTGCAGGTTATACATTATGCGGAAAAACAGCCGCACAAAGAATTTAGCGATATAATACATCTGTCCGACCCTTTCTGATGTGTTTTGTCATTTTCAAGCGGCTCTCGTCCTCGTCGGTGACGGCGTATCCGAGCCGCTGATACAGGTATCTTGCCGCGGTGTTGGTCCTCTCGACGTGCAGAGCCGCAGAAGAGACGCTGCTGTCGGCTGCATACCGCTCCGCGAATTTTATCAGCTTTGTCCCTATGCCCATTCCGCGAAAAGCCTCGGTCACCGACAGGTCGTCGAGGTAGACGTAGTCGGGGTAGACCTCGACCGAAATATAGCCGACCACTTCACCGTCCGAAACAGCGACGTATATCACGTCTCCGCCGCCGAAGAACTTATCGAGGTAGCCGCTCTCGTAGCCCTCGGTCTCATCGTCGCCGACACTTGCGAGCATATCCGCGAAAAGCCGCTCTATTACAGGGATATCTGCGGGGACAGCCCGCCTGTACGTGACTTTCATCAGCCTATCTTGCTCTCGATGACCTTGACGATAGCCTCCGCAGACTCCTCAAGGTTGAGGGTGGTCGTGTCCACGAGAACAGCGTCCTCCGCCTGCTTGAGCGGAGATATCTCGCGGTGCATATCGGCGTAGTCGCGCTTGATGATGTCCTGAAGTATCTCATCATACGGCGGGCAGTCGGGCTTCTCGGCGAGCTCCTTGTAGCGGCGGTTAGCGCGCTCCTCAGCAGAAGCGGTGAGGAAGATCTTCACGTCCGCATTCGGGAGCACGACCGTACCGATGTCTCTGCCGTCCATGATGATGTTGTTCTCGCGTGCTATCTTCTGCTGTGTCTCGAACAGATAAGCTCTTACCGCGGGAATGGCGGAAGTGCGCGACGCCGCCATAGATATAGCGGGAGTGCGGATAAGGTCGGAGACGTCCCTGTCGCCGAGGAAGACGCGCTGAGCGCCGTCCACGAAGCGGAGCGAAACGTCCGCACCCGCGAGAGCCTTTTCGATGTCCTCGTCAGCGATGTTATTCTCGGTTATATAGAGAGCCACTGCGCGGTAGAGCGCGCCCGTGTCCACGTAGATGTAGCCGAGCCTTGCCGATACCATTTTAGCGATAGTGCTCTTGCCTGCACCTGCAGGTCCGTCGATAGCGATGTTGATAGTTTTCATTTTTATATTCCTCCAAATTTATTATTCACTCTTATATGCGGGACGCTGTCCCACACCCTGCCTAAGGCTCTGCCTTAGGAATCCGCTGGGACTCTGTCGGGGAGCGCACTCCCCGAACCCCTAATTACGAGCCCGCTCGCAAGCTCGCTCACTCTTTACAAAAGGCTCAGTCTGCTTTCGGCGGGTAGCAATTATGATAGCGCCTTACTGCTTGTTTTTCAGCAGCTCGGTCACCGAAATCACTAAATCGGTCAGCACCGCTCCCGAGGCGAGCACCGAAAAGCTGATACATACGGCTTTCGGGAGCTTGTCGCAGAGCTTCCCCGACAGCGGGTGCAGCCAGAAGAAGTACCCGACAGCCAATATGCCGAATATGGCGCTTGACACAAGGCTCGACCTGTCCTGTATCGAGCCGAACCAGCCCTCATACGTCCAGAACTGCCTGTGGAAGATGAACTCCAGCAGATACGACGCTCCGAGCTCGAACGCGGTAGTCACCACAGCCGAGAATATGAACACGAATACGGGGTGTCTCTCGCGCTCGCCGAGCATAGCGAGCAGTATGAACGCTCCCACCGCGTAGATAGGCACTATCGGCAGGTGGAGTATGCCGCGGTTGACGAAGTGGCGGTACAGGATATACACGGTCACGACCTCGTATACCCAGCCGAACAGTCCCGCGGCCACGAATTCAAATATATAGCGGAATATCCGCTGACTCAAATCTCTTTTCATAGGCACTCACAAGTAAAGCGCCGCCGCGTATGCGGTCGAGAACGCGATCTGCAGGTTGAAGCCGCCCGTGTAGGCGTCCACGTCGATGACCTCGCCCGCGAAGAAAAGTCTGCGGCAAAGCTTCGACTCCATTGTCTTCGGGTCTATCTCCTTCACGGAGACGCCGCCGCTCGTAACGATAGCCTCGTCGATAGGACGGAAGCCCGATATCCTCACAGGGAAAGCCTTTATCAGCTCGCCGAACCTGCGCCTCTGCTCCTTCGTTATGCCGTTGACCTTCTGCTCAGGCGCTATCCCCGACAGCCTCACGACTACGGGTATCAGCTTCGCGGGCAGCAGCTTGCGTATGCCGTTGATAAAGTCGCGGTTGAGGTTCTCGGCGAAGTCGCGCTGTATCCGCGCGTCGAGCTGCTCGGGTGTGAGCGCGGGCTTGAGGTCGATGACGAGCCTGTACCGATTCGGCTGCATATCGCGGATATGGCTGCTCGCACTCAGCACGAGCGGACCGCTCACGCCGAAGTGGGTGAACAGCATCTCGCCGAGCTCCGAGAATATGCGCTTGTCGCCGTCATACAGCGAGAGCGTGACGTTTCTCAGCGAGAGCCCCATCATCTCCGCGCAGTATTTATCGGGCGACACCAGCGGCACAAGGCTCGGCTTCAGCTCCGTGACGGTGTGACCCGCACTCTCCGCGAGGGTGTAGCCGTCGCCCGTCGAGCCCGTATTCGGGTACGACTTGCCGCCGCACGCAATGAGGACGCTTCCGCTTCGGAACTCCTCGCCACCCGCTTTTACTCCGACGCACGCGCCGTCCTCGACTATGAGGGAGCTCACGCGCCTGTGCACAATTTTCACGCCGAGCTGCTTCAGCTCGTGCCCGAACGCCGCAACTATGTCCTCGGCGTTGTCGCTTACGGGGAAAACGCGGTTGCCGCGCTCGGTTTTCAGCGGGACTCCCAGCTCCTCGAAGAAGCTCTTTGTCTCGTCCGCACCGAACATCGAAAACGCGCTGTACATAAACCGCGGATTCACGGGTATATTGCGGAGGTGCTCCTCGGTCGGGGAATCGTTGGTGACGTTGCATCTGCCCTTACCCGTTATGCGGAGCTTCCGCCCGATGTTGTCGTTTTTCTCGAAAAGCAGAACGGACTTGCCGTACCTCGCCGCCCATACAGCCGCCATACAGCCTGCCGCTCCGCCGCCTATTATAATAGTATCAGTCATCACTGTCAGTCAGCAGTCGGTGGAGCTTCTCACGCACCTCTGCGCGGAGGTCGTCGGTGGCTTCGCGGTCAATCGAAAAACCGCCGTTGCTGTAGGTCACGACATCGCCCTCGCGAGCCGAGCTCGGGAGATGTGCGCGGTGGATATTTACCATGCCCTCGTCAGTCTCGAGCACGGCGTAGTCGCCCTCAAATCTGTCGATAGTCATCTGCTGCTCCTTTCCGCCGAGACGCGCAGACTGCTGCCGTCCGACGTGATAACTATATTCCCGCACAGGTCGGTGCGGTAGATATTGTCAGTGTAAGCCGACAGCCGCTTGATGACAGCGTCGGTGGGGTGTCCGTAGGGATTGCCCGCTCCGCAGGATATGACCGCTACCTCGGGACGTATCACACCGAGGAAAGCCGCCGTACTCGACGAGCTGCTCCCGTGGTGACCGACCTTGTAGACGTTCACCCTTCCAAGCCTGCCGCCGTCGATCATCTCGCGCTCGGCAACACCCTCGGCGTCGCCCGTGAAAATGAAGCTCCTGCTCCCATGACGCATCACGATACCCACGGAGTAGTTGTTGATATCCTCGTATTTATCGCTGTTCGGAGCGATAATCTCGCAGTGGGCGTCGCCCACAGTGAACTCGCTCCCCGTGACAGCCTCCGTCAGCTTCACGCCGTGCTTTTCAGCAGCGTCGAGGAAGCGCAGGAAGTAAGAGGTCGTAGGGATATCCTCGTCGTCGAGGTGCGGGATTATGAACTCTCCTATCTCAAATGCGTTGATGATGTTGTCCATTCCGCCCATATGGTCGGAGTGCGGGTGAGTGCCGACGACGTAATCGAGCCGCTTCACGCCCATATCGCGCAGGTAGCCGACAGCCCTCACGGACTCGTCAGCCTCGCCGCAGTCGATGAGCATATTCTCCGTGCCCGCGGCTATGTATATGCAGTCGCCCTGCCCGACGTCGATGAAGTGCACCTGCATCTCGCCCTCTGCGGGATAGACAGGCTGCTTCGGCACGAACGTCAGCGCGAAGCACACCGCGATAACTATGATGAAGAACAGGCTCAGTGCTTTTTGCCGTTTGTCTTTTTCCTTCCTGCGGGCTTTGACCTCGCGGCGGAGCTCCCCGAAGAGCTTTTCCCTGTCCTGTGTGATGTCCTTCGGTCGGGAGCTGCGTCCTTTTTCTGCCAACGTCTGTCACCGCCCTTCACGTCCTCGACGAGGCATTTCGGCGACGAACCGATGAGGTCGTACCTCCCCGCCTTTTTCAGAGCCTCGAGCACTATCTCCCTGTTCTGCGGGCGGAAGTATTGCAGCAGAGCCCTCTGCATCGCCTTCTCCTTGGGAGTTTTCGGCACGTACACCTTTTCCATCGTATACGGGTCGAGCTCGGTATAGAACATCGCCGTCGATATCGTGCCCGGGGTCGGGTAGAAGTCCTGCACCTGCTCGGGGCGGATGTGGTTGTCACGCAGGAATAGCGCGAGCTCTATCGCCTCATTAAGGGTGCTCCCGGGGTGTGAGGACATAAGGTAGGGAACGAGGTACTGCTCCTTGCCCATACCCTTGGTTATCTCGTAGAATCGCTTCTGGAACGCCTTGTACGCCTCAATGTGCGGCTTGCCCATTTTGTCGAGCACCACCGCCGAGCAGTGCTCGGGCGCGACCTTCAGCTGACCGCTTACGTGGTGCTTTATCAGCTCGCGCATGAACTCGTCGTTCTTGTCCTGCATAAGGTAGTCGTAGCGTATGCCCGAGCGTATGAACACGCGCTTCACGCCCTTGACCTGCCTTATCTTGCGGAGCATCGCGAGATACTCGGTATGGTCGGCTTTGAGCGCGGGACACGGCGTCGGAGCAAGACACTTCTTGCCCATACACAGTCCCTTGCTGAGCTGCTTCTCACAGGACGTGTGGCGGAAATTCGCCGTCGGACCTCCCACATCGTGGATATAGCCCTTGAAATCGGGCATTTTCGTGATACGCTCCGCCTCCGCGAGGACGCTCTCCTCGCTGCGGACGGTAACTCTACGTCCCTGATGGAGGGCTATTGAGCAGAAGTTGCAATAGCCGAAGCACCCGCGGTTGTGGGTTATCGAGAAGCGCACCTCCTCGATGCCGGGGACGCCTCCCTGCGCCTCATAGGAGGGGTGTACCTGCCTCGTATAGGGCAGGCTGTATATGTAGTCCAGCTCCTCGGTCGTGAGACTGAGGGCGGGCGGATTCTGCACGAGCATCATCCTCCCGTGGCGCTGGATAATGGTCTTGCCGTAGACCTCGTCCTGCCAGTCGTACTGTATCTTCACAGCCTTGGCGTACTCGGTCTTGCTGTCGCGCACCTGCTCGAAGGACGGGCACTGTGCCGCTCCGAGCGGGGTATTCACGGGCTCGGTCAGATAGCAGGTGCCGCGTATATCGTGGATATCGCGGATACTCTCCCCTGCCGCGAGCCTTGTGCAGAGCTCGCGCATCTGGTGCTCGCCCATACCGTATATTAGCATATCCGCGCCGCTGTCGGCAAGCACGGACTGCCGCACCGCGTCGTCCCAGTAGTCATAGTGCGCAAAGCGGCGGAGTGAAGCCTCCAGTCCGCCTATCGCTATCGGCACATCGCCGAAGTATTCGCGCAGCTTCTGACAATAGACGATGACCGCTCTGTCGGGACGCTTTCCCGCGATTCCTCCCGCACTGTATGCGTCGTCGGAGCGCTTTCTCTTGGCGGCGGTATAATGAGCCACCATTGAATCTATATTGCCCGAAGTCACAAGGAAGGCATACCTCGGAGCGCCGAATCGGCGGAAATCCCTGTCGGTATGCCAGTCGGGCTGAGCGATGATACCGACGGTGAAGCCGAGAGCCTCGATAAGGCGGGTGATTATAGCCGCGCCGAAGCTCGGGTGGTCAACGTAGGCGTCGCCCGTGATGTATATGAAATCGAACTGCTCTATCCCGAGCTCGTCCATTTCCTTTTTAGTAGTCGGTAGGAAGCCCTCGTACAAGGTATCACCGCCTTTCGCGTTAAATTAAGGAGTATCTTCAGTTCATTAAAAAATCGGACCTGTTCTCGACTATCATAGTTATGAGTATCACGACATTGAACAGCATAAAGCAGGCTGATATCGCGACATTGCGCCAGAAGTCGAGTGAGCTCACGCACTCATTGCAGAGTATGACGCGCTTCTCCTCGGGAACAGCCATGCTGCCCATTCTGCTCGTCACCTCGGCGAGCTCACGCAGCAGCGCGAGAGTCTCAGCCTCGTCGGGACGGAGAATACCCATAGCCTCCTTGTCCTGAAGGTCCTCCATAATGATATCGCCTGTCATCGGCTCTGCGCGGTCGGGCACGAGAATATCCACGGTCTTGCCCGCAACGAACTTCTTCGCCGCGCGGCAGGTAGTCGTTATCTTATACGTAAAGCAGTCCTCGGCGAGCACAATGAGCTCGTAAGCCCTGTCGCCCATAAGCTCGACCTTCCTGTGGGACGTGACCTTCGCGGAGAGCTTCTTTGCGTGCTCACGGTAGAATTTGCGCTTCCTGTACGCGCCGAACGCCGCCAGCGCCGCAAACAGCGCCGCGATACCGCAGAAAAAGACAAGCAGCATAATATCAATCCTCCTGCATTCTGAGCTTCCATTCGTCGAACTGCATTTTCGACATCAATACCTTTCTCGGCTTCGAGCCCTCGCTCGGTCCGATGATACCGCGCTCCTCGAGCTCGTCGATTATGCGCGACGCTCTTGCGTAGCCGAGCTTCAGCTTCTTCTGGAGCATCGTCGTCGAGAGCTGTCCGTTGTTTACGGCGACCTCCGCCGCCCTGATTATGTAGTCCTCGTCGCTTCCGACCTCGAAGCCGCTGTCGGAAGAGCCGCTCTTGTCGCCCTTGCCCGTCTGCGGAACGTAGTTCTCGACAGCCTCGATGATGTTGCTGTCGTACTCCTCCGACATCTGCGAGCGTATGAAGGTGAGCGTCTCGTTAATGTCCCTGCTCGACGCGAAGCATCCCTGTACACGGACGGGCTTGCCGCTTCCTATCGGCATATAGAGCATATCGCCGTTTCCGAGGAGCTTCTCGGCGCCGCCCATATCAATGATGGTGCGCGAATCGACTGCCGCCATAACGGAGAGCGCGATACGGCTCGGGATATTGGCTTTGATAAGACCCGTGATAACGTCGGTGGTAGGACGCTGAGTAGCGACTACAAGGTGCATACCCGCTGCACGTCCCATCTGAGCGAGGCGGCAGATATAGTCCTCGACCTCCTTGCCCGCAACGAGCATAAGGTCGGCGAGCTCGTCGATGAAGATGACTATCTGCGGCATGAAGGAGAGTTCCTCGTCGTCCTCCGTGAGCTCGTTGTACGACTTTAGGTCGTTCGCTCCCACCTCGGCGAAGATGTTGTAGCGTCTCATCATTTCGAGCACCGCCCAGTTGAGCGCACCCGCAGCCTTTTCAGCCTGAGTGATGATGGGTATCAGCAGATGAGGTATACCCTCGAATACCTTGAACTCGACCATTTTCGGGTCGATCAGTATGAGCTTTACCTCGTCGGGCTTGGCGTTGTAGAGTATGCTCATTATTATCGAGCGCGTGCAGACCGACTTGCCCGAGCCCGTAGTACCCGCGATGATGACGTGCGGCATTTTCGTAATGTCGCCGACTATGGCATTGCCCGTGATGTCCTTGCCGACAGCGAAGGCAAGCTTGCTCTTGGCGCTTCTGAACTCGGACGAGGACAGTATCTCACGGAGGGTTACTGTATCCTTGATCTTGTTCGGCACCTCGATACCCACGGCAGCCTTGCCGGGGATAGGAGCCTCGATACGCACGCCCTGCGCAGCAAGGCTTAGGCAGATATCGTCCTCCAGTCCCTTTATCTTCGATACACGGACGCCCGCTCCCGGCTGTATCTCATAACGGGTGATGGACGGTCCGCGGTAGATGTTGCGTATCTTTACGTCTATGCCGAAGCTTTTCAGCGTGTTTACGATATTGTCAGCCTTCTCGCGCATCTCAGCGGCGGCTTCCGCGGGATTCGAGCGCACCTCGGGAGGCGTCAGCAGGTCGATGCCTGGCAGCAGATAGAGCTGCTGCTGAACGGGCGGCTCCTCCTCCACGACCTCCTCGGCGGCAGCGCCGTCGCGCTTTGCCTTCTCGTCGGCAGCCTTGGTTATGAGGTTTTCGAGGTCTATGTCTATGTCGATGTCGCTGCTGTTCTCGGCAGGCTTATCGAAGGTCGGTGCCTTCTCCGCAGCAGGTGCGGGAGCCGCCGCAGGAGCGGGTGCTTCCCTGTTGTCGTCTGGGAGCGGTATATCGAAGAACATACTGAACTCCTCGTCCCCGACCTTTCCGCCGTCGGGCGCCGCCTCTGCCTTGACCTCGGCAGGAGCCTTCGTATTTATCATAGCCACAGCTTCGAGATCCTCGGCGGAGCTCTCCGCCTTCCGCTCAGCCGTCCTTTTCGTGCGGACAGGCTTAGCCTGCACAGCTTCGGGCTCGTCCTCCTCGATGATGTCATACTCCTCGCCCGTGAACAGCCTGCTCACGAAAACGAACGGCGAGGCTATCATCTTCAGGAACTCGATGAGGCTCTTTCCCGTGAGGAGCAGAGCTATCACGAAGAAGAGTATCACGGTGAGGATACGCGCTCCGAGCTTACCCATTACGGCGAGGAGCAGTCCCGATATGGGAAGTCCCGCCAGTCCGCCGCCTCTGAGCTGAGTTCCGTCGCGGTAGACCTTGACGATGTGGTCGCCGAAGCTGTGACCCGGTATCTCCCCGACCATAAACACCTGTATCGCCGAGCATATCAGCAGTGTCATCACGATACCGAGTATCGCCTTGCCCGCGACGTTGTCGCGGTCCTTCTCAAGTCCTATGAGCACCGAGGTGTATATCAGCACCACGGGCACGAGAAATGCCGAGATACCGAAAAGTCCCAGCATAAATGTATGTATCCCGTGCCAGCCTGCCGACCCGGGGATAAATGTCATCAGCGCGATGAGTACGCCGAGCGCAAAGAGTATTACCGACCATATGCGGTTCTGCTCCTTGTCGTCCTCGGGCTCTGCGACCTCTGAGCCTGCCTTTTTCTTTTTAGGCTTGCCCTTGGGCGTGAGGTCCTCGTCGCGGAACTCCGCGCCCATAGGTGCTTTTTTCTTCTTTGCGGGCATTGTATTGTTTCCTCCGTTTGTTCTTGCATCCGAGGCTTTATATATATCGCCTGTCGGTATTTTCTATCATCTCGTAGAGGCTGTCCATAGCGTCGCCGAGACTGCCGAGGCAGTCTATCAGCCCGATATCGACAGCTCTTGCTCCGTCCACGACAGAGCCAACGTCGAGCACAAGCTCCTCTGTATTCATCATCAGCCGCCTGAGCTCTCCCTCGGGGACATTGCTGTTGCGGGTGATGAAATCTACTATCCTGTCCTGCATCTTGTCGAAGTAGGCAAGGGTCTGCGGGACTCCGAGCACCGTACCGTTCATTCTGACGGGGTGGATCGTCATCGACGCCGACGGCACGATGAACGACTTCTTCGCGCTCACTGCGAGCGGTACGCCTATCGAATGACCGCCGCCCACAACAAGCGAAACGGTCGGGGTCTTCATTCCCGCGATGAGCTCAGCTATCGCGAGCCCCGCCTCGACGTCGCCGCCCACCGTGTTGAGGATAATCATCAGCCCCTCGACGCTCCTGTCCTGCTCGACAGCGACGAGCGCGGGGATGATATGCTCATAGCGGGTGGTCTTGTTCTGCTCGGCGAGGACATAGTGACCCTCTATCTGCCCGATGACAGTCAGGCAGTGGATAAGGTGCTTGGTGTTCTGACCGCCGTTATCCTCGGCGGACGGTGTAACAGCTTCTTTTTCCATACTTCACGCTCCGTTCGGTTGATACGGATATAGTATCTCCGTCAAGCGTCAAAGTATACATTATTATTATATAACATTTCGTCCACAAAGTCAATACGTAAAATCAGAGCTAAGAGCTAAGAACTCAGACTGTAGGGGCGCACACTGTTCGCCCGTCAATATAACGCCGAACCGCCTGACACCATATGTAGGGGACGCCGCCCTCGGCGTCCCGCACCGTTGCTTACAGAGAACCGCCGTCGGCAGTACCAACGGCGGCTCGCGTGTTGTCAGTGGGTCTTGACCCATTCCTCCATAATGTCAGAGCCACCCGTTGAGAGGTAGCTGTAGTAAGCGAGTATCCTCGAGGCGTCCTTGGCGTCTATCTTGGTGTCGAAGTTGACGTCGCCGTTCTTGTTCTGCTGAGCGGTGAATGAGCCCGCCGCACCCGTCGAAAGGAGGGCGTACTCGCCGAGCACCTTTGAGGCGTCCTTCGCGTCAACCGTGCCGTCGAGGTTGGCGTCGCCGAGCTTGCCACCGCCTACAGGGATATCCCTGGCGACTACGAGCCTGCTCGCATTATTTGCCGCAGACGCCGTCAGCTTGCCGTTTCCGTCCGAGGTGTAAGCATCAGTTATACCTATCGTGTATTCGTCCTCCTTGAAGCTGTCGGGCACCCTAAACTTCACGACAGCCACCTTTTCATAGGCGCTGAAGCCCGCCGATCCGCCCTTCTGCTGAGCAGTAGCGACCTCGAGAGTATCGGGATTGAACACGAGCTCCGTGCCCTTGTCGGTGGTATTCTTCGCAAGTCCGAGGCACTCTATGCCTTCGGGGACATTGAGCTTGAACTGGAAGCCCGCTACTGTGCTGACGTCCTTGCCGTCGATGACAATATCGACATCGAAGGTATCGCCGGGCTCGGTTACATACAGCGCCCTCGTCTGAAACAGCGCAACATCCTCCTGCACGGGATTATCCTTGTCAACAACGGTCACGAGCGTATATGCAGGCTCAAATTCGAGCGGTATCTCGTCGCCGTTCTCATCGCAGGCGAAAGTGAAAGTGTCCATTATATCAAAGCTGTAATTCGTGCCGACCTTCGCGTCGTCGGGGATCTTATACTGATAGGTAACAACGGTGTCGCCGCTCACATCGGGCTTTATCGTAAACGCCGATTCTGCGGTATCGACATTGCCGACCAGTTCATGGTACGAGGTTATCGCCACGAGCTCGGGAGCCTCGGTGCTGAAGGTCTTCATCTTGACCTGCATACCGCCTATTTTGTATTGCGCACCGAGGTCGTGGACAACGACGTCGATATCAAGGTAATCGCCCGCATTGACATAGTACGACTGCGGCTTTAAGCCGATGTCGAGCCACTGGGTATTCTCAGCCATCGCCGCGGGAGCGGACGGGAGTATGCCTGCGCCTGTCACGCACACAGCCGCAAGAGCGGAAGCTATTGTTTTTCTCAATTTCATCGGTAATTCCTCCTTCAAGGTCGCATCGACCGCACAGTGCTGCGGGGCAGACCTTATTTATTAAAACAATTATATCACATACGCCCGCGCAGTTCAACCAACAAATTGTAAACATTCAGGCTGTAGGGAACAGCGTCCCCTACGACCCGCACCGCTCGCCCCTGCATATGCTGTCACTCCGCATCGATACGGCATATAATAAACAGTACCGCAATGTCGGCAGCGCTGCCGACCGTCAGGGGTGATAATATGAACAAGTGTATACTGGAAATGCCGTCATACACCTACGCGCAGAAGGCTGAGAAGCTGCTGCGGTCGAAGGGTATCCCGAGCGACATAAAGCGGCGCAGTACAGGCTGCGGGTACGTCCTGCACGTCCGCACGGACTGCCGTGCGGCAGCGCATATGCTTGACAGGTACGGCATACCCTACGTCCTGCGGGAGAACGGCGGCTCGCCATGATAGTCAACTTCGACAACGCGGCTACGACCTATCCCAAGCCCGACTGCGTAAAAGCGGCTGTATACGAGGCTATGGAGCGCTACGGCGGAAATGCGGGCAGAGGCGGGCACGCTCTTGCGGCGGCGACCTCGGAGGCGGTCTACTCCGCACGCGAGGAGATAGCCTCGCTGTTCGGAGCCGAGCCCGAAAACGTCGTCTTCGCGATGAACTGCACCCACGCGCTGAATATGGCGATACAGGGCATTATGACAGGCGGTGGACACCTCATCATCAGCGCAATGGAGCACAACTCCTCGGCACGTCCCGTGGCGAAGCTCGCCGCCGACGGCAGGATAACGCTCTCTGTCGCGGAGGTATACCCCGAGGACGAAAAAACGCTCGCGAGCTTCCGCAGCCTGATACGTCCCGACACAAAGGCGATAGTCTGCACCCTCGCGAGCAACGTCACGGGGCAGATACTCCCCTTCCGCGCTATAGCACAGCTCTGCCGCGAGCGCAGTATCTGCTTCATCGCAGACGGAGCGCAGGCTTGCGGCATCATAGACGTGAAGCTGTCGGACGGGATAAATATCCTGTGCACGGCGGGTCACAAGGGACTGTACGGTATCACGGGGACGGGTCTGCTCGTCACGGACGGCAGCTTCCCGATAGCACCGATAATGCAGGGCGGCACGGGTACGGACTCAATGAGCCTGCGCCAGCCGACGCTCCCGCCCGAGAGCCTCGAAAGCGGCACGGTCGGCGTCATCGGCATAATGTCGCTGAAGGCGGGTGCGGAGTTCATCAGGCGGACGGGTACAGCCAGCATCTTCCGCCACGAGGACGCGATATGCCGCCGCTTTATGCACGGGCTCAGCGCAGACAGCCGTATCACGGTGTACCGCTCCCCTGCCGCTCGGTACGTACCGATAGTGGCATTCAACGTGGAGGGGATGACCTCGGGAGAGGTCGCGGCGCGCCTCGCAGAGGAGGGCTACTGCCTGCGGGCGGGATATCATTGCTCGGCGCTCGCGCACACCATGCTCGGCACGGAAAACGGCGCTGTACGGTTCTCACCGTCATATTTCAGCCGCGAGGAGGACGCCGTAAGACTTGCGGAGCTTATAAAAAAATTGTGATGATTCAGTGATAATGAAAAAAAGCTATTGAAATTTTCTCGATTTGTGGTACAATAGATATGATAGGCAGCGTATGCCGCTGCGGCGGGGCAGCTCCCGCACGCAGGAGAAGTCCCTTCCACGTGAAGGGACATACATAGAAAAGCTGTGAAAAAGTAGAATAAGAACAGATTTTCGCAGAAAAAAGCGATTTTTGTTCGGAAAAGAAAGGAGTGGAAAGATGCCCTCGTTCAACGAAATACAGCACGCGTTCTTCAGTCTTATCAGCACCATCGAGCTGAAAGACATCGTAGATGTCGCCGTACTCGCTTACATAGTATATCTGCTGCTGAAGCTGATACGCGAGACCCGCGCAGGTCAGCTCGTAAAGGGTATCCTCCTGCTCGTGGCAGGCTATTTCGCCAGCAGCTTCTTCGAGCTGAAGGTGATGAAATACATTCTCGGTCACGCACTCGACATCGGTCTTATCGCGATGATAATCCTCTTCCAGCCCGAGCTGAGACGTGCCCTTGAAAAATTCGGACGCACCAAGTTCGGAGTGCAGCTGCTCGGTATCGGTATGCTCTCGGGCGACGTCAGACAGAAATGGGACAGCGCCATCGACGCGATATGCGATTCCTGCGTTGAGCTCTCGGCAAGCTGTACGGGCGCACTGATAGTCTGCGAGAGGCAGACCCGCCTCGGCGAGCAGATAGAGACAGGCACGATACTCAACGCCACCCCCAGCAAGGAGGTCTTCGGCAACATCTTCTACCCGAAAACTCCCCTCCACGACGGAGCCGTCATAATGCGCGACGGTATGATACTCGCGGCGGCGTGCTTCCTCCCGAAGCCGCAGAACGACGCGGCTATCAACAAGAAGCTCGGCTCGCGCCACCGTGCCGCGATAGGTATGAGCGAGAACTCCGACGCCGTCGTCATCGTCGTATCCGAGGAGACAGGACAGATATCCGTCGCGATAAACGGCGTGCTCACGCGTGATTTCACCCGCGAGAAGCTCAAGGCTCTGCTCGAGAAGGAGCTCTTCGACGTCACCGAGGAGAGAACAGAACGCAAAAAGAAGATATCCTCCTTCTTTGAAAGGAGGAAAAAGAAATGAAACACCTGAAAGAATTCCGCGAGAAGCATATGCAGAGCAACCTTGCCCTTGCGATACTCTCGGTAATAATCGCCATTTTCGTATGGCTCATAATTTCGCTCACGCAGTACCCCGACTCGCAGAAGACGATAGAGCACATCCCGCTCTCCCGCGATATATCGGGCTCTGCCGCCGCGACCAACGGTCTGAGCATCATCTCCTCCGATGTTGAGGAGGTATCGGTCGAGCTGCTCGGCAGCAAGCTTCAGGTCGGCAACCTCAACAACGAGAACCTCGAAGCCTACATCGACGCCGATTCAGTCACGAGCGCGGGCACGCGCACTCTCACGATAAAGATAAGAGGCGCGAGCAATATCAACTACGAGATAAAGTCCGTCAAGCCCGAGACCGCTACCGTCCTCTTCGACAAGATGGATACCCGCGAATTCAAGGTCGAGCCGCAGATATCGGACCTTTCGGTCGTTGACGGCAAGGCTGTGGACCACGACGACATAACCTGCGACCCGTCGGTGGTACGCATAACAGGTCCGTCCTCACAGCTCGACAAGATAGCGAAGTGCTACGCCGTATCGAACAAGGAGCTCAGCATCGACAGGACGTACAGCGTATCGGCTGACGAGCTCCAGCTCTACACCGAGGACAATGCTCTCATCGACCAGTCGTCGCTCAAATTCAGCGAGACGAGCTTCAACATCACTATCCCCGTGGTGACACAGAAGGAAGTGGGACTCTTCGTCTCGATAATCGACGCTCCCGACAACTTCGACACGAGCCTGATCAGGTTCGACCTGTCGGCGGACTCGGTGATACTCGCCAGCAACAACAGCCAGACCGAGATACCCGACAAGCTCGACATCGGCAAGGTATCGCTCAGCGAGCTGAAGGCAGGCTTCAGCAAGACCTTCCTGCTCAGCAGCAGACTTGAGGGCACAGACCTCGAAAACGTCTCGAACCTCGAGGCTGTAACGGTGACCTTCAACGACACCGACTTCGCACAGAAGCCCATCGTGCTCGACAAGAGCAGGATAAACATCAGCAACGCGCCCGACGCCTCGAACTACAAGTACGAGATAACGACCCAGCGGCTTGAGATAACGCTTATGGGACCCGAGGACGTGCTCACGGAGATAACGCCAGAGGACATCGTCGTAGATATCGACCTCCTCAACGCGAACATCAGCTCCGACTCATTCAGCTGGAACGCGCGGTTCTCGTGCAAGTACAACAACGTATGGGTAGCGACCGAATCGAAGGTAAAGATAATGCGCACCAAAAACAGCTGACACGAATAAAGCGGACAGGAACTCTCCTGTCCGCTTTTTGTTCGATATATCGGCGCACAGCGGAGCTGTTTTTGTACGAATCTCCGAAAATGCCCGTATTTTACGTAAAATCTATTGATTTTTTCATAAATCGGATGTATAATTTTTCCTGTACGTTTTTTGGCGGGAGTGGTTTCCCGCGACACTATAATGATAGCGAGGGAATTGGTTATGAAAAGAACACGCTTTACAGCGGCAATAGTCGCATTTGCGCTTGCCGCGGCTTCCTTCACGACGAGCACGGGGCTCGTCTTCGCTGCTGACGAAGGCGGCATCACATACACGCTCGGCGATACGAGCGGCGACGGTCTCATCGACGCCAAGGACGCCTCAGAGATACTCGCCGAATATTCGAGACTTTCCACAAATGCTGCGGCAGAGTTCAAGGACTCGCGCGCAGTCGCTGCCGACGTTGACAAGAACGGCAAGATAGACTCCTCCGACGCATCGAAGGTGCTGCAATACTACTCCTACCTCTCTATCGGAGGAACGCGCGGATTCGCAGAATATCTCGCAGACCCGAACGCAGAGGAGACAGGCACGACTACAGCTTCCGCGACCGCTCCTGCCGATACCACGACCACCTCTGCGGTATCGACTGCCGTAACTACCGATGCTCCGACCACTACATCGGCTCCCGCGACTACGACTGCCGACCCGAACAGTGTCACAGGCATACTCCTCAGCCGCAGCAACGTGGAGCTCAAAGTCGGCGCAGAGGAGCTCGCCGCAAGACTGACGATACAGCCCGATTCGGCTACCGACCTCGGAATGGAGTGGTCGAGCAGCGACGAGAGCATAGTTACCGTAGACTCCTACGGTATGCTGAAGGCTGTATCCGCAGGTGCTGCGACGATAACCGTCCGCAGCCTGAACAATCCCAATGTAGCGGCTCAGATAGCAGTTACGGTAACTGCCGAGACCACAGCTCCCGCCGACCCGAAGAAGGTCACGGCGATACACCTCGACCGCACAGAAATGACCATAGCGGCAGGCACGGGCGAGCTCTCCGCAAGAGTTACCATGCTCCCCGCGACGGCAGTTGACCTCCGTGAGATATGGACGAGCAGCGACGAGAGCGTTGCCATCGTTGACGGAGAGGGCTACGTTACCGCTATCTACCCCGGCAAATGCAAGATAACGGTACAGAGCGCGAACAATCCCGAGGTAACGGCAACGGTAGAGGTAACGGTAACGGGCGAGACTACGGCAGCTCCCGAAACGACGACCTCCGAGCCCGCGACAACTACAGCGGCTGAAACAGTCACAACAGCAGCAGCTACCGATACAACAGCGGCGACCGAGTCTGCAACGGCTGCTCCCGAAACGACAACGGCGACGGCTTCCGCGACTACTTCTGCTCCCGCAGCATCTGCGGAGACAACATCGGCAGCAGCTTCGACCACGGCTTCAACGCAGACCACCGTCTCCGATACGACCACAACGGAGACCTCTACAACATCAACAGCTCCGCCCGACCCCGACAGAGTCGCGGCTATAAAGCTCAGCTCCGACACCCTTACTCTTGCAGTAGGCGAAAAGGGAGTGTCCTACGTCACCATAGTTCCCGACACTGCCAAGAACAAGAAGGAGATATGGAGCAGCTCCGACGTGAGCGTAGCCACCGTTGACAAGTTCGGCAACATCACCGCCGAGGGTATAGGCAAGTGCACCGTTTCCGTCCGCAGCGACGACAACCCCGACGCAATCGCAGAGATAGCGGTAAAGGTCGTAAGCGATACGACAGTCCGCGCTATCTCGCTCTCCGACTACTCGCTTGAGATAGAGATTGGCGAGCTCGGCATCTCGTGGGTAACAATGCTCCCCGAGAAGGCTCCCAACAAGAACGAGATATGGACGTGCTCGGATACCGACATCGCCATTGTTGACCAGAACGGCTGGATACGCGGCAAGAATGTCGGCGAATGTGTGGTTACGGTAACAAGCGCGGACAATACCGACGTCAAGGCAGACATCAAGGTCACAGTCATACCCAAGACGGCTGTCAGCTACATAGTCAAGGACAAGACGACCTCCGAGCACACGGCGTTCTGCACGTTCTTCCCGAAGAAGGCGAAGGGAAGCTTTACTATTGAGTACGTGATAATGAACACGAACGGCAATGTCAATACGATACAGACCTCTCCGCTGTCCGTACCCGAGCTCCCCTCTTATACGGCATATCTCAAGGGCGAGACGGAGAATTTCGAGGTATCGACCTACGTGATAAACAACGCAACGGGCGAAAGAGCGATAATGGGCATCTACCGCTTCTACGGCGGCGGTCAGAGCTTCGAAATAAAAGCCGAGAACATCGAATACGCATTCTCCGTTGTGAAGGGACTCGAAGAGTAAGAAAAAAGGCGTCAAGGTAAACCTTGACGCCTTTATTAGCAGTATTATGGAACCTACCGGGAAAGAACCTTTTCCAGAAGAGTTTCCCTCACAGACTCTCATTTGCTTCTGTATGAGTAGCACAGTTATGTGACAGACTAATGTTTATTCTGCTATCGTGTCGAGTGTTACCGTCTTGTTGCGGCGGTTCGTAAGGATAGGCTCTGCCTTGTCCGTCACGCACTCCTTCGTAACAGTTACACGCGCGATGCTGCCGTCGGACGGTACGAGATACATCGTCTTCATCAGCACGCCCTCAAGTATAGAGCGGAGTCCGCGTGCGCCCGTCTTCTGTGCGATAGCCTTCTTCGCTATCTCCACAAGCGCGTCGTCGTTTATCTCCAGCTCGATGTCGTCGTAGTCGAACAGCTTCTTGTACTGCTTGATAAGCGCGTTCTTCGGCTCGGTAAGTATCGAAACGAGCGATTCCTCGTCGAGCTCCTCCAGCACCGTGATAACGGGCAGACGTCCCACAAATTCGGGCACCATACCGAACTTGATGAGGTCCTTCGGTATCACCTGCTTGAAGATGTTCGTCTTCTCGACCTTGTCCGTCTTTATCTCGCCGCCGAAGCCTATCGGAGCCTTGCCGATACGCTTCTGAATCTGGCGCTCGAGACCGTCGAAGGCTCCGCCGCAGATGAAGAGGATATTCCTTGTATCTATCTGGAGCGTCTCCTGATTCGGGTGTTTTCTGCCGCCCTGCGGAGGCACGTTCGAGACTGTGCCCTCTATTATCTTCAGGAGCGCCTGCTGTACGCCCTCGCCGCTTACATCACGGGTTATCGAGGTGTTCTCGGACTTTCTCGCTATCTTGTCTATCTCGTCGATGTAGATGATGCCGCGCTCCGCTGCCTTGATATCGTAGTCGGCAGCCTGTATCAGCCTCAGAAGCACGTTCTCGACGTCGTCGCCTACGTAGCCTGCCTCGGTGATAGTCGTGGCGTCAGCGATGGCAAACGGCACATTCAGCAGCTTCGCCAGCGTCTGCGCAAGGAAGGTCTTGCCCACGCCCGTAGGTCCGAGCAGGAGCACGTTGCTCTTCTGGAGCTCCACGCCGTCCTCCGACTGCGAATTCTGACTGAGTATGCGCTTGTAGTGGTTGTATACCGCGACTGCGAGGGATATCTTCGCGTCGTCCTGCCCGATGACGTACTCGTCGAGGAAGTTCTTTATCTCGACGGGCTTCAGAAGCTTCATTGACGCGAGATCCTTCTTGTCGTTCTTTGACGCCTTGCGCTGTGCCTTGGATATGCCCGGTCCGAATATCATCTCGTAGCAGTACACCACGCACTCGTCGCATATATTGGCAGAGCCTGCGGAAAACATACTCTGAACTCTGTTCTCGCCCTTTCCGCAGAAGCTGCAGGACTTGAATTCAGCCATTGTGTCTTACCTCTTTTCGATGACTTTGTCGATGAGACCGTATTCGAGAGCCTCCTGAGCCGTCATATAGTTGTCGCGCTCGCAGGCTTCGTGTATCTCCTCCACGCTCTTGCCCGCATTCGCTGCAAGTATGGACTCGAGCCTGTCTCTCGTGCGCTCGAGGTTCTTAGCCTGTATCATTATGTCGGTCTGCTGACCGCCGAGACCGCCGCCGATGAGTGGCTGGTGTATCATTATCTCGCTGTTGGGAAGAGCGATACGCTTGCCCTTTGCTCCCGACGAGAGCAGGAAAGCGCCCATTGATGCTGCCATACCGATGCATATCGTCGATACGTCGCACTTGATGTAGTTCATAGTGTCGTATATAGCCATTCCCGCCGTAACCGAGCCGCCGGGGCTGTTGATATAGAGGGAAATGTCCTTTTCGGTGTCCTGACTCTCAAGGAAGAGGAGCTGTGCCACAACAAGGCTCGCTGTGGTGTCGTTCACCTGATCCGAGAGCATTATGATTCGGTCATTGAGCAGGCGTGAGAAGATATCGTAGGATCTCTCTCCGCGGCTCGTCTGTTCGACAACATACGGTATAAAACTCATTATTTCATCGCCCTTTCTCTAAAAACCGTTGTCCCACAAATATATGCGGGACAACTGATAAGTATTTCTGTTTTTATTCTGCCTTTTCCTCAGCAGCCGAATTGTCAACCACTGCGTTCTCCTTTACGAGGTCAACAGCCTTCTGTACCTTCATATCTGCTGTGTACTCGCCGAGAGGAATGAACTTCCTGATAGTCTCAACGTCAACGTTGTTTGCTGCTGCGATCTCGGAGAGACCGTTGTTGATCTCCTCGTCTGTTACCTCGATGTTCTCGAGCTCTGCGATCTTCTCAAGCGCAAGACGGAGCTTTACCTCGCTCTCTGCTCTGTCACGGTATGTCTCGCGGAGAGAATCCTCGTCCATACCTGTGTACTGGCAGTACATCTTGAGGTTCATGCCCTGCTGCTGGAGCTGCTGGTCGAATGTGCGGATAAGAGAGTCTATTCTCTGCTCGTACATACAATTCGGGATAGGTGCGTCTACCTTCTCGATAAGAGCATTGAGGATAGCGTGCTCGAATGAGGAATCAGCCTGCTGTACAGCAGCCTCTTCAAGCTTTGTCTTTATGTCAGCCTTGTACTCGTCAACTGTGTCGAACTCTGTAGCGTCCTTGATGAGGTCGTCGTTTATCTCGGGGAGCTCCTCGTAGCTGATAGCCTTTACCTTTGTCTTGAAGGTTGCTTCCTTGCCTGCGTAATCAGACATATGGTAGTCCTCGGGGAAGGTAACTACTACGTCGAACTCGTCGCCGATGCTGTGACCTACGATCTGATCCTCGAAGCCGGGGATGAACTGACCGCTGCCGAGCTTGAGCGGGTGATCCTCGCCCTTGCCGCCCTCGAATGCCTCGTCGCCGAAGAAGCCCTCGAAGTCGATAGTAACTTCGTCGTCCATCTGAGCGGGTCTGTCCTCAACGGAAACTATACGGGCGTTCTTCTTTCTGATGATCTCGATCTGCTTCTCGATGTCGTCATCAGTTATCTCCTTGACTTCCTTGGGAGCCTTTATTCCCTTGTAGTCGGATATCTCTATCTCGGGCTTTGTGATGCACAGTACCTTGAGCTCTACGCCGTTCTCCTTGTCGATGGAAGTTACCTCAACGCTGGGTCTGTCAACGAGCTCGAGCTTTGTCTCTGCAACTGCTGCATCTATCTCGGGTCCGAGGAGGTTGTTGATAGCGCCCTCGTAGAATGCGCCCTCGCCGTACTCCTTCTCGACGAGCTTTCTGGGAGCCTTGCCCTTTCTGAAGCCCTTTACCTGAATATTCTTTCTCTGGCGCTGGAACTCCTGCTCAACAGCGTTCTCGAATGTTGCGCCGTCGATCGTAATTACCAGCTCGGTAGTGTTCACGTCTGTCTTGTTTGATGACTTTAACATATTGTTCCTCCATATATAAGATTATAAACTGATGACCAGTGGGTACATCTATAAGTATACTGGAATATTATACCACATTCGCAATGGTTTTTCCACTATATTTTTCAGCTTCTACGAATCGGACAATCCTACATCACTTTTTCAGGCACAAACTGTATATAATCCCCTGCTATCAGGTGAAAATCTATGTCGTCGTAGGTGTTCGTCACGCACAGAGCGTGCGCCGACCGCCCGTGGATATGTCCGTAGTAGCAGGACTTTATTTTATAGCGGTAGAGCACCTCGAGTATGTCGTAGTTGAAGTTCGAGGCGAATATCGGCGGATAATGCATAAATACTATCGGCTCGAGACCTGCGTCCAGCGCCGATTTTATCGACGTTTCAAGGCGCTGTACCTCGCGCTTTAAGACCTTCTCGTCCTGCACGTCCTTGCCGCCGTCCGTGCCGCTGACCCAGCCGCGCGTGCCGCATATGCCGAAGCCCTCGTACTCGTAGTGGTTGTTGTGGAGGATATGCAGCGTATCGAAGCCGTTCTCCGCGAAGAAGCCCTCCATCTTGTTAAGTGTCGCCCACCAGTAGTCGTGGTTGCCCTTCAGTATTATCTTGCGCCCCGGAAGGTCATTGATGAAGCGGAAGTCGGGCTCTGCCTGCTGTAAGGACATCCCCCACGAGATATCGCCTGCGAGAACTATCGTGTCCTCGGGCTTTACCGTATCGAGCCAGTTGTGCTCTATCCTCTGCTGATAGTCGTCCCAGCCCGCGAAGACGCTCATCGTCTTTGACGGGTCGCTGAAGCAGAGGTGGAGGTCGCCGATGACGTAAAGGCTCATTATATGCCGAGTGTGCCGAGCACGTACTGCTTCTGCTCAGCCTTGTCTATCACGTCGCTGAAGCGCTCGGGCTTGTTCTTGAGGTCCGCAAGGGCTGCGGGTACGGGTATGTCGGAGAGCTCCGCGATGCGGTCTACCTTCGCGTACTCGTCGATGTCGGACTTGCCGCCTTCAAGAGCTTCGAGCACTGCCGCGCTGAACTTGTAGGGGCTCGCTGTGGAGGCGATGACCGTCTTCGTGGTGTCGCCCGTTGCAGCCTTGTAGTCGTTGTATACCTTCACCGCTACAGCTGTGTGGGTGTCGCAGGTGTAGGAGTATTTCTCGTAGATGTCGTGGATAGTAGCCTTGGTCTGCTCGTCGTCGCAGAAGCCGCCGTAGAATTCCTCGGTGAGCTTTGCCTTGACAGTGTCGCTGACCTCGTATCTGCCCTCTGTCGCGAGCTTGCCGAACCACTCGGAGATGAGCTTGTCGTCCCTGCCTGTCATAAGGTAGAGAAGGCGTTCGAGGTTGCTCGAAATGAGAATATCCATTGAGGGCGAAACCGTCGCGTAGAATCGGCGGTTTCTGTCGTATACGCCCGTATTGATGAAGTCCGTGAGGACGTTGTTGATGTTGGACGCGCAGATGAGCTTGTTCACAGGCACGCCCATATGCTTTGCGTAGTAAGCCGCAAGGATATTGCCGAAGTTGCCCGTGGGCACTACGATGTTTATCTTGTCGCCGAGCTCTATCTCGCCGTCCTTGACGAGCTCAGCATATGCGGACACGTAGTATACCACCTGAGGTACGAGACGTCCCCAGTTTATCGAGTTTGCTGACGAGAACATCATACCGTTGGCGGCAAGTCTGTCCTTGACCTCGTCGTCCGTGAATATTGCCTTTACGCCGTTCTGGCAGTCGTCGAAATTGCCCTTGATAGCGCATACGCCGACGTTTTCGCCCTCCTGAGTCTTCATCTGACGCTTCTGCATCGGGCTTACGCCGTCCTCGGGGTAGAATACGAGGATAGATGTGCCCTCTACGTCCTTGAAGCCTTCGAGCGCAGCCTTGCCCGTATCGCCCGAGGTCGCAACGAGAATGACTATCTTCTTGTCGAGGTTTATCTTCTTAGCCGACGTCGTAAGGAAATACGGCAGTATCTGGAGTGCCATATCCTTGAACGCACACGTAGGACCGTGCCAAAGCTCGAGCATATATGTGCCGTCGAAGAGGTGTGCCATTTCGGCTATGCTCTCTGTCTCGAAGTTCTTCGTGCTGTAGGCGTTGTCTGTGCAGTAGTGTATCTCAGCCTCGGTGAAGTCTGTGAGGTATTTCGCGAAAACGTATGCGGCTCTGTCGGCGTACTTCATCTCGCCGAGTGCCTTTATCTCGTCGTTTGTGAGCGTAGGTATGCTCTCGGGGACGAAGAGTCCGCCCTCTGCGGAAATGCCCTGTGTGATAGCCTCCGCGCTGCTGACCTTTACGCTGCTGTTTCTTGTGCTGTTGTAAAACATAGGATCACCCTTTTATTATATTTTGCCGTGTAAAATCGGCGTTTTTTAACAATTTGATTTTGTAGGGGCGCATTCCGTGCCGCCTTGACTTAAATTCTGATATGCGGGCGCTCGGAAAGCGCCCCTGCAACGGGATATCAGAAAACCACATCATACCCCGTCGTATCATAGGCATTTTCGAGGTAGTCCACCTCCGACGCGCCGCCGTCCTCGAGCGTGACCTGTGCCGTGTCGAAGCGCGGCTGCAATATGCTCGGATTCCGCCGCAGATACTCCGCCGCCGCGCGTATCACAAGCCCCTGCTTGCGCCTGTTCACAGCCTCAAAGCCGCTCACCATGCTCCCGCGCTTCCTCGTCTTGACCTCCACGAAGGCGATGTAGTCACCGTTCTCGGCGATTATGTCTATCTCGCCGCCCTTTATGCGGAAATTCCGCGATACTATACGGTAGCCGCACTCAGTAAGATAGGCGCACACGCGCTCCTCGCCGAGGCGACCTGTCTCGGTCTTAGTCATTGCCGTCACCGAGTATCTTTTTCAGGAACGTGCGGCGGTGAACGTCGCTCGGTCCGTATTTTTTCAGCATTTCGCAGTGCAGTGCCGTTCCGTAGCCCTTGTGCTGCCCGAAGCAGTATTCCGGGTACTTCTCCGCAATATCGCGCATATAGCGGTCACGCGAGACCTTCGCCAGCACCGACGCCGCCGCTATCGAAGCGGACGTCGCGTCGCCCTTGATAACGCAACGCGCGGGACAGTCGAGATCGGGCAGCCTGTTGCCGTCCACGAGCGCCATATCGGGCTTTATTCCCAGTCCCCCGACTGCACGCCTCATCGCGAGCATGGTCGCGTTCAGTATGTTAAGGCGGTCTATCTCCTCGACCGTCGCGGTCGCCACGCAGTAAGCCCTCGCCTTCGCGATGACCTCGTCGTAGAGCTTCTCGCGGCGGGTCTCCGATATCTTCTTGCTGTCGTTGAGGTAGTCTATCAGCGTGCCGTCGTCGAGCACGACAGCCGCCGCGTACACATCGCCTGCGAGAGGTCCGCGCCCCGCCTCGTCAACTCCGCATATTATCTGGAACTCCCTGCGGAGCTCGGTATCGTAGTCGAAAAGCTCCTTGTGGAGAATTATCCTTGCCATAGTCACTCCTTTGTCGGCGGGAGCTCGAGCGTTATCCTTCCGAGCTTGCCGCTCCTGAACTCGTCGAGCACCGTTATGGCGGCTCTCTCGGTGTTTATCTCGCCGCCCGAGACGACCATTCCGCGCTTCCTGCCGACCTTTTCGAGCAGTGCCAGACCGTCGTCGCTCTCGCCGAGCTCTATCTTGTAGCGCTCCGTCAGCGACTGCGGGTAGCTCTCCGCGAGGTAGCTCAGCAGCTTCATCGCGAGGGTCTCGATGTCGAGTATATCGTCGCTTATCGCGCCCGTGAATGCGAGCCTTATCGCCGCCGACTGGTCCTCGAACTTGGGCCACAATACGCCCGGCATATCGAGGAGCTCGGTGTTGTCCTGAAGCTTCACCCACTGCTTGGTGCGGGTCACGCCGGGTCTGTCCTCGACCTTCGCGCGCTTGCCTCCTGCAAGCCTGTTTATCAGCGAGCTCTTGCCCACGTTCGGTATCCCGAGTATCATCATTCGTATCGGAGCTCCGCCCATGCCGCTCCTCTCGCGCTTCTCCATGAGCTCGCGCAGAACGGTCGCTTTCAGCGTCGGCATGAGCTTGTTCAGTCCCCTGCCCGACTTGCAGTCCACGGCAAGAGCTGTCACATTTTCACTTTTAAGGTAATTGACCCACAGCGCGGTTGCGTTCGCGTCGGCGAGGTCGCATTTATTCAGCAGTACGATACGCGGCTTCTTCGCGGTGAGCGCGTCTATTTCGGGATTGCGGCTGCTCAGCGGCGTGCGTGCGTCTATCAGCTCCGCGACCGCGTCCACGAGCTTGAGGTTAGCGCTTATCGCCCGCCTCGTCTTCGCCATATGCCCCGGGAACCACTGTATCGTCTTCATATCGTTGTTTTCCAAAGCAAACTCCTTCGTTTACAGCTTTATCTCTCCGCTTATGAGTCTGTCGATTATAGCCTTTGCCCGCGATTCGAGCTCGGGCAGCTTGTCAAGCGGGAAGAATCTCAGCTTCGTGCTCTCGCCGTCGTTGATACCGAGCTCTCCGCTGTAGTTTTTGACCTTGTACAGCGCTATCACGCAGTCTACCTCGTCGCCGTTCGGGTAGGTGAACCAATACTCCCTGCCCGAGAGCACCGCAACAAGCTCCAGCGCCGATGTTTCGAGGTTTGTCTCCTCCCTGAGCTCCCTGACGGCACATTCCTCCAGCGTCTCGCCGAGCTCCTTGCCGCCTCCGGGGATCCCCCAGTCGGAAGTGTCACTGCGCAGATTCAGCAGAAGCTCGCCTGCCCTGTTGAAGACGAGGACGGTGGCTCCCGCGTATATTATCGGCTCGTGACCGACCTTTTTCCTCATATCGGATATGTAGCTCATTTCTCTCTCCTGTCAGTCAACAGCTCCGAAGCTGCTGAATGGGTAGAACCTCAGCACTACCCTGCCTATCACGCTCTTCACGGGGACGAAGCCTATCTCCGACGAGCGGCTGTCCTTCGAGACCGAACGGTGGTCGCCCATTACGAATACGCAGCCGTCGGGCACGGTGACGGGATACTGACCCGTGAATGCGCCGCCGTCGGCGTGGGTCAGTCCGAGGCGCACGTAGCCCTCGCGGAGCTTTTCGCCGTCCACGGAGACAACGCCCTTCGTGAAGTCGATGTCAACGGTCTGACCGCTGTGCGCGATAACGCGCTTGACGATGATGTCGCCGACTCCCTCGCCCTTTTCAAGCGTGCCGTCCTCCGCTAAGGTAAAGCTCTCACGCGCGTCTATCAGCACGATATCGCCGTTCTCGGGCGACCTGTCGAGCAGGTTCACGATGACCTTGTCGTTCGGCATCAGGGTATTCTCCATAGAGCCGCCTCTTATCGCGGCTATCCGCAGAATATAGGTAAAAATCAGCGTCACAACAAAAAAAGTTATGACAAGGGTCTCTGCGATGTCGGCAAAGCCGCCGCGCGGAGACCTCTTACTGCTGTCGGGGACCTCAGCCATTCTTCGGTCCCTTCCATGAATCTGTCAGTATGTCGAAATCCTTCAGCGGCGAGTACCTCACGAGAGCCTTGCCGTAGATCTGATCCTTCTTTACGAGACCGACGCTCCTTGCGCGGCTGTCGGTCGAGTGGTTGCGGTTGTCGCCCATTACGAAGAAGTAGCCCTCGGGGACTGTTATCGGGTACTGGTCGGTGAATGCGCCGTAGCCGATGTCGGATGTGGGCGTGCCCTCGTTAACGTAGGGCTCGGAGAGTATCTTGTCGTCAACGATGACCTTGCCGTCCCTGATGTCAACGGTCTGTCCGCCGACCGCGATAACACGCTTGATTATGCACTCGCCTATCGCGTCGGAGCCTGCGCCGTCGGGGATGTAGGGCTTGCCGTTCTCGTCGAGGAGGTAGTTCACGTCCTTGTTGATGACGAGGATATCGCCGTAGTCAACGTCGAAGAACACCGTGGACATAAATATCTTGTCGGTGTTGCCTATAGACGGGTCATAGTCCTTGTTGAGCGTGGGCACCATCGAATGTCCCACGATATTTACGGGGTGGAGGATATACGTGAACACCATTACTATGATGAACACCGTCACGAGCGTGGACTCCACGATCTCGATGATATCCTTAACTATGCTCGACTTTTCGGCATTAGCCGCAGTCTGAGTGTTTTCTGTTTTATCGTTATTGTTTCCCATAACGTGACCTCGCTGAAAAAATTATATGTAGCAAAAAAGGGACCTTGCGTCCCCCGAGGATAAGTCCGACCTGCCGACAGCAACTGCCGGCAGATACGGTCTCTTCCGCTTTTAGCGGATCTGTTCCTTGACCTTTGCAGCCTTACCAACTCTGTCTCTGAGGTAGTAGAGCTTAGCTCTGCGGACTTTACCGCTTCTTACGATCTCTACCTTGTCAACAACAGGTGAGTGGAGAGGGAAAACTCTCTCGATACCGCAGCCGTGTGCAACACGTCTTACAGTGAAGGTCTCGCTGATGCCACCGTGCTTCTTGGCGATAACTGTACCCTCGAATACCTGTATACGGCTCTTGTCGCCTTCCTGGATTCTTACGTGGACCTTTACGGTGTCACCGATGTTGAAAGCAGGAACGTTCTCCTTCTTAAGGCTTGATTCGCTGATCATTTTGAGTGCATCCATTGTAATTTCCTCCTAAAATTTCCGAACATTCATACCCGTTCCGCACATCGGGATCAGCATTCCTCGCTGTACGGGAAAATGTATATAAGGTGTGGAGCTCCACACAGATCACTTGCGTGACCCTCTGCATAAGCAGGTATCGGGCAGCGGACTATCCGATTTAATGTCTTTCGGCATTAACCCTCGACCGTATGTGAGATATACGGACGGAATTTTAAATGCTCTGATATTATATCACATCTTTGCAGGAAATGCAAGCCTTTTTTTAAAGAAATAGAAAAATAATTGTTTTGACGATTGTTCTGCGGCGCGAACGCTGCCGATATGTCCAGTAGGGGCAGCGTTCCGCCGCCCGCCATTATACCGACAAACTCACGGCAACCGAATGTAGGGGACGCCGCCCTCGGCGTCCCGTGCCTTACGAATTTCTCGTCTCAAAACGGCATTGCAATCTCGTGCGGAGATAACTCCGCAAGCAAGCGATTTCGGAACGGCAGAAGGGGACGCCCTCACTTGCAGGGCGTCCCCTCTCTGAAAACAGCTCACTGGGCTGTTTTCAGATTCACCCCTTGCGGAGCGCCTTCGTTTTGTTTCGCCGTTCTTTAAAAACTGTGAACGGCGACCAAAGGCTCTGCCTTTGGAATCCGCAAGCCTTTGAAAAGGCTTGAGCGAAACTTTCGGTTTCGCGCAGTAGCGTGTTAGGGGCGGAAGATGCCCCCGCGCAGTAGGCTTTATTTCTTCTTTAGCACCGCCATTGCCGCGTGGTGGAGGATATCAAACTCCGCGGGAGCTGTCTTTTCAAGCATTTCCATATGCTCGCGCTCCCACGCCGCCGTCTCCTCGGGCGTGAGCGACGCCGCAACTCCGCGGCACGCCTTCATTCTGTCGTTCCAGCTCTCGCGCGTAAAATGCACGGGCAGGTCATAGTCCTCGGCGTGCTCAACCTCGAAGTATTTGTTCGCTATTTCGGGAATATACACGGGCTTGCGCTCGTAGCCGCCGCCTGTCCAATTAGGATTGTGCTTTAGCACGAGCTCCTCGCTCTCCCTCGCAAGCGCGTCGTCCGCAGGCACCCACGCCATAAACAGTATGACCAGCCTGCCGCCGTCCTTGAGCAGGCGGGCAAGCTTCGGTATCACAACGTCGTAGTCGAAGTAGAAGAAGCACTGGCACGCCGTTATCACGTCGAATGTGCCGTCGGGGAAGTCAAGCTCCTCCGCCGCCGAAACGACGAATCTGATGTCCATATCCGAGCGCTCGGCGAGCATTTTCGCCTGTGCTATCTGGTTCTCGGAGATGTCCGAGCCGACCCACTCCGCTCCGAAACGGTACATACTGCGCGGTACTACGCCCGTGCCCGTGCCGAGGTCGAGAACTTTCTGTCCCTTCACGCACAGTTCGCGGTCTGCGACCTTCTCGAAGAATATCGGCGGGTAGATGTCGCGGTATTTGGCGTAGTCCGACGAGGTGCGTCCCCAGTCGAACGCCTTGCCGCCGTCGATGTCCTTTTTGAAAATATCCATATTTATCTCCTTTCAATTTGTCTGATGCGTAATTGAATGTGCCCGCCTATTCAAAGACCGTGTTGTCTGCGCAGAGAATGGCTGTCCGTCGGATATCGCGCACCTCGAAGGGCAGGTCGGTAGTCTGTCTGAGGGCTTCGATGAAGAGCGTGGGGTTGTAGTTGGTCTGCGTGCCCGCGGGCAGGTACATCGTAATGTCCACCGAGCTGCCCGTATCCGCGCAGGTAAGCACCTCGGTATCGGGCTTGATATCGACCGTCTTTATGCCCTTTTTCGTCTTCTTCTCGATGAGTATCTCGGGCTGTGTGAGAAGCGTCTGCACCGCCGCGTACAGTCCCGCAGAATCGTCCGTGACGAGGGAGAAGGCATACTCCGCCTTCGCTATCGCCGTTATCTTCTGCTTCTGCTCCGCGACCTTCACTATCCGCATACCCTCGGGCATTACGGCGTTGAGAGCGTCACGTATCGCCTCCATCGGCATCTCGTCGTCGGTGATGTTGAAGTCCAGTATCTCGCAGCTGCTCTCGAAGCCCAGCGACAGCGCCAGCGCGAAGCTGTAGTAAGGGTGCGGGTTGAAGCCCTCGGTGTACCATATCGGTATCCGCGAGCGCCTGAAGGTCCGCAGCATACAGCGGTTCAGGTCGAGGTGGGAGATGTACTTTGCACGCCCTTTCTTCTCAAACGTTGCTCTTACTCTTTGCAAAGCATTCCCTCCCCACTTTCTTGTTCACTCCGCAGCCCGAGCACCTCTGGCGGCAGTTCGGAGTAGTCTTTGACTCGTGCGCGGTCTTGTTCTCGCGGACAAGGAACGCCTTGTCCACGAGGTAGTCGAGGTGATCCCACGGCAGTATCTCGTCATATTCAAAGCGGCGGTTCGCGTAGAAGGACGGGTCTATGCCGCAGTCCGCGAACGCCTCCAGCCACAGGTCGGGCTTGAAATATTCCTCCCAGCTGTCGAACTTGCAGCCCTTCCTCCACGCCGCGTATATCGCGGGACACAGCCTTCTGTCGCCCTTCGCCAGTATGACCTCGAGCATACTCACGTTCGGGTCGTGGTAGCTTATCTTTATCTTTTTGCTCTTCGTCGAGCCCAGCAGCAGCTTCTGCTTGTGCTCGACCATTTCACGGGTGTCCTGCGGCTCGAACTCGAACGGCGTGAACGGCTTCGGTACGAAGGTGGCACAGCTCACCGACACCTGCACGCCCTTGCCGCGAGGTCTGTCCTCTATGCTGTAGAACAGGTCCACGATGCGCTGGGCGAGCTCCGCTATGCCGACGATGTCCTCGTCCGTCTCGGTGGGAAGTCCCATCATAAAGTAGAGCTTCACACTGCTGTAGCCGCCCTCAAACGCGATACGACAGGTGTTCATTATCTCCTCCTCGGAGACATTCTTGTTTATGACGTCGCGGAGGCGCTGTGTGCCGCCCTCTGCCGCGAAGGTAAGTCCGCTCTTGCGCACCTTCTTTATCTTGTTGAGCAGGGACTCCGAGAAGTTGTCCACTCTCAGCGACGGCAGCGAGAGGTTGATGCGCTCGCCCGCGGTGTAGTCTATCAGCTTCGTGAGCATATTGTCGATGTCGTAGTGGTCGCTCGTGCTCAGCGAGGCGAGCGATACCTCGTCGTAGCCCGTGTTCTCGCACAGAGCCTTGGTCTGCGCGAATATGGTATCCGCCGTCTTCTCGCGGAAGGGACGATATATGAAGCCCGCCTGACAGAAGCGGCAGCCGCGTATGCAGCCGCGCAGCACCTCCACGGAAACGCGGTCGTGGACTATCTCCGTGAAGGGCACGACGAAGTTGTCGGGGTAGTAGACCTTGTCGTAGTCGCGGATTATGCGCTTGCGGACGGTGGTCGGTATGCCCTCGTCAACGTCGAGGCGGTCTATCGTGCCGTCCTCCTTGTAGACGAAGTGGTAGAACTGCGGCACGTACACGCCCTCTATCTGTGCCGCGGCGCGCAGGAATTCCAGCCTTGTCGCGCCCTCCTGCTTCATTCTGTGGTAGAGGTCGATGAGCTCGAGATTTACCTCCTCGCCCTCACCGAGCACGAACAGGTCGAAGAAGTCGGCAAGCGGCTCGGGATTGCACACGCAGGGACCTCCTGCCATGACTATCTGACGCAGCTCGGGTGTCCTGTCCTTAGCGAATATCGGTATCCCCGCGAGGTCGAGCATATTCAGTATGTTAGCGTACGAGAGCTCGTACTGCAATGTGAAGCCTACGAAGTCGAAATCGCGTATCGGGTCGAGGGATTCAAGCGCGTAGAGCGGTATATCGTTCTCGCGCATTATAGCCTCGAAGTCCTCAGACGGCGCAAAGCAGCGCTCGCACCAGTAGTTCTCGCGTGCGTTCGTCAGCGAGTAAAGTATCTTCATTCCGAGGTGCGACATTCCGATGTCGTACGTGTCGGGGAAGCAGAAAGCGAAGCGGACGTCCACCTTAGACTTGTCCTTTATCACGCTCCCGACCTCGCCGCCGATGTAGCGCGAGGGCTTCTGCACCTCAAGAAGGTGCTTCTCGATTTTTTGTTTTAAGTCCATATATCCACCTTTGGGTATCATCAAATATGTGTAGGGGACGGCGTCCTCGACGTCCCGCAAATCAATTGCCTGTAGGGGCGGATATCATCCGCCCTGTCTGTTCATTTTACAGCGTGAATCGCATCGGCAGGAAGTCCGACAGCTTGAACCACCCGTTCGACAGTATCACCACGAGGTCGTCGCCGCAGAACTCGCTCAGCACCTGCAGGCACGCTCCGCACGGCGGACACGGCTTCGTGAAATCGCGCGTGGAGCTCCCCGCTATCGCGATAGCCTTGAACTGCGTAACGCCCTCCGATACAGCCTTGAACACGGCGGTGCGCTCGGCGCAGTTTGTCAGCGAATACGACGCGTTCTCGATGTTGCAGCCCGTGAATATGCGCCCGTCAGCCGTCATAAGTGCCGCTCCCACGCGGAAATGCGAATACGGGCTGTATGACTTCTCCGCAGCCTTCACAGCCGCGCTGAACAGCTCCTTGTCCGTCATCTTCTCTTGCCTCCTCCGACCTTGCGCTTCTTCCCGTCGGGAGTCATTATGTACGTGTGCTCGAGCTGTGCGCGGAGGTTGCCCGTCACCGACGCGCGGTACTCGTTGCGGAGCTCCGTCTGCTCCGCCTTTTCAGCCTCGGTAAGTCCCTCAGCCTTCGACTTCCTCGCAAGCTCGTTTATGCGGTCTATCTTTTTCTGTTCCATAGTGCACCTCTTGTCTCAGTTTTTACTCATATATTCCGATATATCGCCGCTTCCACCCGTTGAGATGTACGAGTAGTAACCCAGTATCGCGGACGCGTCCTTCGCGTCGAGCATACCGTCGGCGTTGACATCGGCGGCGTTTTTTATCTCTGTCGGGAGCGGCTCTGTCTCCGCACCGGTGGACAGCTTCGAGTATTCAGCAAGAATGAACGAGGCGTCCTTGGAATCGACCTTGCCGTCGCAGTTGGGGTCGCCGAACGAAACGGTTTTAGGAGGTTCACCGTCAAGTGCTTCAAACCTGTATCCGTATTTTTCAGCGTAAGCCTGTGCTGTTGAACTAACATATCCACGAATACACTCTTTTTCGACTTCTTCTCTACAAGTGTATGTCTCCTTTCCACCATAAATATCACAATCAGGATTCAATATCGTAATCTCACATAATCCCGTATAATAAAAAGCACCGCTACCTATTTTTTCAAGACTTTTGGGTAGAGTTATTCTTTCTAAATCGGATGTACAGCTAAATGATGCGTTTTTTATGAGCTTTAAGTTTGAAGATAATTCGCACTCTTTCAAGAAATAACACGCATAAAATGCTTCTTTGCCAATTATTTCAACCGTGTTTGAAAAAACTATTTTATCAATATTTTGGTTTTCAAAAAATGCATAATCGCCTATCTCGACAACACCATTGGGGATACTGTATGTATTCGATTCACAGTTTTTTCCAAAAGGATAGCATATCAACAAGGTTTTGTCTTTGTTAAACAACACCCCATCTATACTTGAAAAGTAATGGTTGTCTTCTGATACAGTAATACTCTCTATTCCACGTTCCCTTTGTCCAGTTTTTCCGCCAACAAAAAACCAATGACCAACTGTTTCTGTTAAAAAAGCTGTACTTGATATCTCTTTAATATTTTTTGTGATACTAACTGTCTTTAGAGAGCGACAGTTTCCAAAAGCAAGCGGCTCAATCGTTTCAACCGAATCTGGAAATGCTACTTCCTCTAATTGCTCGCAATCATGAAAAACAGCTCTACGCATGGTGCTGACCCCATTAGGAATATTAATGCTTTTAAGGCTTATACAGCCATTAAATGCGCGTTCTCCAATATCAATAATAGAATTAGGAATTACCACAGATTCAAGTTTTTCACATTTCTCAAAAGCCTCACCTTCAATACAAGTTACAGTTACTCCATTTATACTGCTTGGAACATTTATGTTTCCAGCAATGCTTTCATCGCAATGAACCAAAACAGCATAATCAGAATAAACATTAAAAGTCAAATCTCCCTCAACGACCTCGGCGTAATCTAACGCACTCGCGGTGATAACGCAGCCCGAACGCTCTGCCGTGAACGGCGCGGCTGCTCCGCACACCATCGCAGCCGCCATCACAGCCGCCATTATCCTGCCTTTTCTCATTCTTTCCACTCCTCCGCACGCGCCGTGTCGGCTCCGCGCATATTCTTAAATCTATCTTATCATAATCCGTCCCAAAAGTCAATAAATCCGAGGCGGAGTTCAAACTGAACAACCGGACGGGCGGCGGAACGTCGCCCCCTACAATTGAATGTGAAAATTTTTTCATAATTATATTGTAATATGTGTCGATATATGCTATAATAATAAAGTATATGAAAAATTCAGCCCTTTCGGGCGGAACGGAGCTTGATATGGACAACATCATCACCTTCGGCGGAAGTATGACCAAGCAGATCAATTTTGCTATGCAGCAGAATTATGTGCCCGTTTTCCGCAATATCACCCTCACCAACAACACCGACGAGACTATCCCCTCCGTGAAGCTGAGGATAAGCTTCGAGCCCGAGTTCGCGAAGCCGTTCGAGTCGCTCCCGACCGACCTTTTGCCCTCGCGTCCCGCGGAGATAGCTCCCGTGAACATTGTCCTCAACGCCGACTACCTGTTCAGCCTTACCGAGAAAATGGTCGGCAGCGTGACCGTCGAAGCCGTAAAGGGTGACGAGGTCATCGCCTCGCAGGTGAATACCATCGAGCTCCTCGCCTACGACCAGTGGACGGGCGTGCTCTTCATGCCCGAAATGATAGGCGCTTTCATCACGCCCAACCACCCCAAGGTGAAGGAGATAGTCGCCGAGGCGGGCAAATATATGCAGAAGTGGAGCGGCTCGCCCTCGTTCACGGGCTATCAGGACCGCAACCCCAACATCGTGAAAATGCAGATGGGCGCGATATATGCCGCCTTGCAGGAGCAGAACATCGCCTATACGGCTCCGCCCGCGAGCTACGAGACAGCCCAGCGCGTCCGCCTGCCCGAGGACGTACTCACGGGCAAGAGCGGTACCTGCATCGACCTCGCGGTGCTCTACTGCGCGTGCCTCGAAGCCATTGACCTCAATCCGCTGCTGTTCATCGTCAAGGGTCATGCCTTCGCAGGCTGCTGGCTCATAAACGAGACCTTCTCCGACTGCTTACAGTATGACGTTTCCGCCATTTCCAAGCGTATCGCCAAGGGCGTCAACGCGATGAGCGTGGTCGAGTGCACCGACTTCACCGCTGGCAAGGGCGTTGATTTTGATGCGGCTGAGACTCACGCTGCCGCCCACCTTGAATCCTTCGACGACTTCAATTTCGCCATAGATGTCACCCGCACGAGAGCAGGCGGTATCCGTCCCATGCCTGCGCGTGTATGCGAGAACGGCACCTTCAAAGCCGTTGACTACGGCGAGCGCAAGCGCAGCGATATCACCTCAGCTCCCTCGGAAATGGACATTATCGGCGATATCCCGCAGGACGGCGAGCCGCGCGAGGTCACCAAGCAGATGGTGTGGGAGCGCAAGCTCCTCGACCTCAGCCTCCGCAACAGCCTGCTCAACTTCCGCCCGTCCACTATGAACGTACAGGTGATGATGAGCGACCTCGGTCAGCTTGAGGACGTCATCTCCACGGGCGAGGAGTTCAAGGTCTGCGCCGTGCCGAACGATATGTCGTTCCAGATGGCTGACAGCAAGATATTCGAGACTGAAAACGACAAGACCCAGATAGAAGCCGTTGCTGAATCCGAGTTCAAGAGCCGCCGTCTGCGCACCTTCATCAGCGAGAGCGAGCTCGACAAGATAATGAAGAAGCTCCACAGACAGGCGAAGGTCAGCATAGAGGAAAACGGCGCTAATACGATATATCTCGCGCTCGGCTTCCTGCGCTGGTTCGAGACCGACAAGAGCGAGAAGGCGAGGTATGCTCCGCTGGTGCTCGTGCCTATCGACATCAACCGCAAGGTGCAGGATAAGTCCTACTCCATAAGAGTGCGCGACGAAGAAACGCAGGTCAACATCACTGCGCTCGAAATGCTCAGACAGTTCTTCGGCATCGACATAAAGGGGCTCGACCCCGTGCCCATGGACGAGAACGGCGTTGACCTGCCGCTCATTTTCAGCACCATACGTCAGGGCATAATGGCACGCACTCGCTGGGATATCGAGGAGTACGCCTTCATCGGTCAGTTTTCATTCAACCGCTTCATTATGTGGAACGATATCCGCAACCGCGCCGATGAGCTCGCCGAGAACAAGGTCGTGGCAAGCCTCATCTCGGGCAGGACCGAGTGGGAGGAGGGCGACATCTCGATGACGCCGCTTGAGCTCGACAACAAGGTCGCTCCCGCAGACCTCGCCGTGCCCGTTGCCGCAGACTCGTCACAGCTGGCGGCTGTATACGCTGCAAACGCGGGCAAGAGCTTCGTTCTGCACGGACCTCCGGGAACAGGCAAGTCGCAGACGATAACAAATATGATAGCCAACGCCCTCCACCACGGCAAGACCGTCCTCTTCGTCGCCGAGAAAATGGCGGCTCTGGAGGTCGTGGAGAAGCGTCTGAACAAGATAGGGCTCGGACCGTTCTGTCTTGAGCTCCACTCGAACAAGGCTCAGAAGCGTGCCGTGCTAAAACAGCTTGAGGACACGCTCAATGTCGGCAGGGTGAAAACTCCCGCCGAGTTCGAGGCTCAGGCTCAGAAGATATCCGAGCTCCGCGCCGAGCTCAACGACACGATGTCGGAGATACACAAGATTCGCCCGTGCGGTATGTCACTGTACGACGCGGCGGTGAAGTACGAGCAGTTCAAGCCATACGGCGGAAAGTTCAGCTTCACGCAGACGCAGATAGACGCGATGAACGCCGAAACCTATACGAAGTGGCGCGGCGAGCTCGAACGCCTTGCCGCGGCAGGCAGGGAATTCGGCGACGTCACTGCTACTCCCCTCACCTGCTGCCGTCTCACGGACTGCACTCCCGATACGCGCGGAAGGCTTGAAAGCAGGCTCGGCGAGTTCAAGTCCGCACTTGCGGCGGCGGGAGCTCACAATGGCGAGCTCTGCGCGGCTGTGGGCTCGGAAGGTCTCAGCTACGAGCAGTGCAGAGCAGCAGCCGACCTCATCACGACGGCTTGCTCCGAGGGCTATATCCTCCCGCAGATACTCACGGGAAGCGGCTGGGAGCTCCGTAAGGCGGCGGCTGAACAGCTCATCGCTTCGGGACGTCAGCAGCGCGCCCTCAAAGCAGAGGTGCTCGGTCAGTTCGAGCCGTCCGTACTCGCATACGACGTGAGCGGCGCTCTCGTCAACTGGAAGACCGCGCAGAGCAAGTGGTTCCTGCCCAAGCTGTTCGGTACGAACAAGCTCGTCAAGGAGCTCGCGGCGCACGCTAAATCGCCGGCGACCGTTACAAAGCAGAACATAGAGGGACACTACGCCAAGCTCAATCAGCTCGGTGCGCTCAGCAATGAGATAGTCAGCGCTCAGCCCGACTTAACGGCGGTATTCGGCGCTCTGTGGCAGGGCGAGAGCTCCGACTGGGATATGATAGAAAAGGCAGTTGCGCTGTCGGATAAGCTCCGCGGCGGACTGGCAGCGGCTCCGCTGAATACAGAGGAGAAGTCGATGCTCGCGCAGACGCTCGTGACGGGCTACGGCGACCCGACCGCAAAGACGGCTTCAAAGGCGGCGGCTGACAAGCTGTCCGCGGACTATGCAAGGCTCGGTGCGGAGGTTTCCGCGCTCGGTAGCGAATTCGCGCTCACGCCCGACCTCAGCGGCGAGGATGACTGGTCTGCACACGCTTCGGCTCAGGCTGACAGCGTTATCGGCGCGCTCCCGCAGCTCAAGGAGTGGACGGGTATCGTCACGATATGCAACGAGCTCACGAGCCTCGGTATCGGCAACGTCGCCGACAACTTCCTCGCGGGCAAGGTGCGTCCGAACGAGCTGCTCGGCGGCTTCGACTGCGACCTCTGCCGCGCTGTGGTGACCTCTGTTATCTCCTCGACGCCTGTACTCGCGAAGTTCCAAGGGACGCTCTTTGAGGAGACGATACGCAAGTACGGCGAGGTGCTCGACAAGTTCTCGACACTGACAATAAACGAGCTCGTGGCGGAGCTGTCCGCGAAGATACCCGCAGCGGAACAGTCGGCGGCAAGCTCAGAGATAGGCATACTCCAGAAGGCGATAAAGAGCAACGGACGTATGATGTCCATACGCAAGCTCTTCGACAGCATTCCCAATCTCCTGAGGAGAATGTGTCCCGTTATGCTGATGAGCCCGATATCCGTTGCTCAGTATATCGACCCGTCATACCCGAAGTTCGACCTCGTTATCTTCGACGAGGCTTCACAGCTCCCGACCTGCGAGGCTGTCGGTGCTATCGCGCGCGGCGAGAACGTCATCGTCGTCGGCGACCCCAAGCAGCTCCCGCCTACCAGCTTCTTCTCCTCCAATCAGGTGGACGAGGAGAACTACGAGAAGGAAGACCTCGAAAGCGTGCTCGACGACTGTCTCGCACTCTCGATGCCGCAGGAGCACCTGCTCTGGCACTACCGCTCGCAGCATGAGAGCCTCATCGCCTACAGCAACGCCAAGTATTACGACAACAAGCTCTTCACCTTCCCGTCGCCCGACGACCAGATTTCCGAGGTCAGCTGGGTGCACGTCGAGGGCTTCTACGACAAGAGCTCCACACGTACAAACAAAGCCGAGGCTAAGGCTATCGTGGACGAGATATCCCGCAGGCTCGAAGACCCGAAGCTGCGTAAGCAGAGTATCGGCGTAGTTACCTTCAGCCAGCCCCAGCAGAACCTCATAGACGATATGCTGATGGACGCCTACAGAGAGCGTCCCGAGCTCGAGCAGTGGGCGAATGAGCAGTACGAGCCCATCATAATCAAGAACCTCGAAAACGTACAGGGCGACGAGCGCGACGTCATAATGTTCTCTATCGGCTACGGTCCCGACAAGGAGGGCAAGGTCAGCATGAACTTCGGTCCCCTCAACCGCGACGGCGGCTGGAGACGTCTCAATGTCGCGATATCGCGCTCGAAGTGTCAGATGATAGTGTTCTCCGTCATCACTCCCGATATGATAGACCTCTCGCGCACACGCTCCGACGGCGTGGAGGGGCTCAAGGGCTTCCTCGAATTTGCGGCTAAGGGCAGGAGTGCTCTCGCCGTAAGAGGCAACACCTCCGCAAAGACTGCCGACTTCAGCGGCGTGCTCGCGGACGAGCTCCGCAAGCACGGATTCACCGCAAATACTGCGGTCGGCTGCTCCGACTTCAAGATAGATGTGGCTGTAGCCGACCCCGAGGATACCACGAAGTACATACTCGGCATAAACTGCGGCACGAAGTCCAACTACGTCAACGGCACCGCCAAGGACAGACACCTCTCGCAGTCGTCCGTGCTTCGCGGTCTCGGCTGGAACACGATGAACGTCTATATCCTCGACTGGCTTGACAACAAGGACAAGGTCATCAAGAAGATAGAGGACGAGATAGCCGCGATAATCGAGCGCAGGAATGCGCCTCCCGAGCCCGCAAAGGACGAACCGAAGCCGCAGAAGCAGGAGCTTGTTTTCGAGACCGAGGAGGTAAGCCCGCTCGCCGAGAGATGTGACACATACAAGCCCTTCAAGGTGAAGGAATACGGCAAGAGCGAGGCTTTCAACGAGATGGGCGAGGTAAAGATAATCAAGTGCGTCAAGGATATCCTCGCGGCTGAGGCTCCCGTAAGCAGGACGGCTCTCACGAAGAAGCTGTTCGCCTGCTTCAGCGTGGCGAGGACTACTCCCAATACCAAGGCGACTGCCGACTCCGCGATAGAGAAGTGCGGCGCTGTTGTCACCAAGGCGGGCGAGAACGACTTCCTGTGGCTGCCCGACCAGACTCCTGCAAGCTACGATATCTGCCGCGCGAACTGCTCCGATGAGGACAGGCGCACGCTCGACGAGGTAGCTCCCGAGGAGATAGCCGCGGGTATCAAGCTCATTATGTCCGAGCAGATAGCTATGCTCCGCGAGGATCTTATCCGCGAGACCGCTCACCTCTTCGGCTTCACGAGGGTCACTCCCACCATAGAAACTGCTGTTTCCCTCGGCATTCGCGAGGCGAAAAAGCGCGGATTCGTGGAGTTCTCCGAAGACGGAAGGATAAGCTATACGGAATAAATGCAGGGGGCGATGCCTTCATCGCCCCGTCAAATCTATGCCGTTTTTCGGGCGGATGTGGGCATCCGCCCCTACAGCGGCTATCACAACGAAAGAAGCGATAAATTGAACAGACTTCTCATACTCATTGGTAAAATTATCGTCGGCATACTGCGCCTTCTCGGGCGCAATGCGGGCAACCTCCCCGGAATCGTGCTGTGGCACCTCACAAGCGGAAAATGCTGCAAGATGTTTAAGGTCGACTGCCCGATAATCGCCGTAACAGGCACGAACGGCAAGACCTCCGTCACCAACTGCGTGGCTCAGCTCTTCGAGCAGAGCGGCAGGAAGATAATCATCAACAAGGAGGGCAACAACCTCGACACGGGTATCTGCTCCCTCCTGCTCCGCCACTGCGACGGCTCGGGCAAGGTCAACGCAGACTACCTCATTCTCGAAACAGACGAGAGCCACGTCCCCGTGGTGTACTCTCAGCTGAAGCTGGAAACCCTCGTGGTGCTCGATTTCTTCCGCGACCAGCTCGACCGCAACGGCGAGATGGAGACCCTCATTCAGAAGATAAACTGCTTCTGCAAGACCTTTGACGGCAACCTCATACTCAACGGCGACGACCCCAATACCGCTCGTCTCGGCAAGGCGAATCCCGACAGCAAAAATATCAGATACTTCCGCGCGGACAGGTACGCATTCGCGACCGAGAAGATATTCGAGGCGTCAGAGGGCAGGTTCTGCCCGTTCTGCGGAGAGGCGCTCGTGTACGAGTTCTACCAGTATTCGCACATTGGCAGATTTGCCTGTCCCAAGTGCGGCTTCGGCAATTACGAGCCCTACGTCACCGCGGGCGGCATTGACCTCGAAAAGCCCGTGTTTACCGTTGACGGGCACGAATACTCGCCCAAGCTCAACAGTATCTACAACGTCTACAATATGACTGCTGTCGCGGCAGTGGCGAAGCTCTACGGCATTGAGCAGGGCGTCACCGAGAATGTCATCAACAACTACACCGTCAACAACGGACGTATGGAGACGTTTATTCTCGGCGACAGGCTCACCACCCTCAACCTCGCGAAAAATCCCGTAGGTGCGAATATGACCCTCCGCGTGATGAACGAGATGAAGGGCGAGAAGGAGCTCCTCTTCGTGCTCAATGACAATGTCGCGGACGGTCTTGATGTGTCGTGGATATGGGACATCAATTTCAGCATTTTCGAGCGCGTCACCCGCGTTGTTACGTCGGGCACGCGTGCCTACGACATCGCCGTGCGCATAAAATGCTCAGGCTATGACCCTGCGAATATCGTCGTGCGCCCCGACCTCGACGAGGCTGTGGCGGAGCTCGCCAAGACTGAGGGACGAAAGTTCGTCATCGCGAACTACACCGCCGTCCAGCCCACGCGTGCCGCACTGAAGCGCTATATTTCGAGCAACGGAGGTAAGTGCGATGAGTGAGATAAAAATCCTCCATATGTACGCGGATATGCTCGACCTCTACGGCGACGGCGGCAATATGGAAATAATAAAGTACCGCTGCGGAAAGCGCGGCATAAGCTGCGTTATCGACAAGTATTCCATAGACTCGGCTATGCCCGATTTCGGCAGCTATGACGTCATCTATATCGGCGGCGGCGCTGACCTTGAACAGCAGCACATCTCCGCCGACCTGCTCAAATGCAAAGACGGCATCAAAGCCGCCTACGAGAAAGGGACTTTCCTGTTCCTCATCTGCGGAGGCTACCAGCTCATGGGCAAATACTACCGCGACGCCGACGGCAACGAGATAGCGGGACTGGGACTGTTTGACTACTACACCGTTGCCCCGTCAAGCCGCAAGAAGCGCTGTATCGGCAACGTCGTGATACGCACCACCTTCACGGGCGCTACCGTGGACGTGGTCGGCTTCGAGAATCACGGCGGTCAGACGCAGGACGTGAAAACGCCGCTCGGTGAGGTGCTCTGCGGAAACGGCAACTGCTCGAAAAGTCAGTACGAGGGCTACTTCGAGAAGAATGTCATCGCGACCTATATGCATGGTCCGTGCCTCTCGAAGAACCCCGAGCTCTCGGACTATATCATAGGCTACTGCCTCGACCGCAGGAACGGCTCGCACGTGGAGCTTGCCAAGCTCGACGATAAGCTCGAGCTCGACTGCCGACGTGTAATGACGGAAAGGCTGCTGAAAAAGTAAGCTATCAGCCGTTAGCCGTAATCCATTAGCTATCGGTGTTCACTGCGATCATATTTTTAAATATCATTGCCGAAGGCAATACCGCGAGCTAACGGCTAAAGGCTAAAAGCTAACGGCTCAAATTTATACAAATGGAGACAATATGAAAAAATACACACTTACAGCTGTCGCGGCGGCGGCTCTGCTGCTGACGGGCTGCGGTCACAGCGCAGGGACGGAAAAAGAACCAACCACGACAATCACCACCGCGACCACCACGGCTCAGACAACTGCCGCAACCACCGTGACTACCACAGTCACTACCACCAAAAAGATAAGCACCGATATACCCGAGGGCGTGATACTCGACTCCGTGGCGGAGGTGGAGGTCTACTCGAAAACGACCGTCGCGGAGCTCATCACCGACAACAACGTCAGGCTCACGGCTCCCGCCGACCTCATCGACACCGAGGAGCTCGGCGAGAAAAAGGCTAAGGTCACCTTCGAGTACGAGGGGAATGAGTACGAAAAGGAGATAACGTACAGCGTCGTTGATACCACTCCCCCGCTCATTCTCAACTCGGGCTGGAATCCGTATGCCAAGGTCGGCGAGCCCTTCAACATCGACAGTATCATCGGCTACGTCGATAACTACGACCGTGCTCCCGCCGTCACCTATTCGGGAGAGGTGGACACCTCGGAGTCGGGCAGGGCTGACCTTACGGTCACCGTCACCGACAGCTCGGGAAACTCCACAGACTTTGACCTCACCGTGCTTATTCTCAACGAGATACCTCGTCCCGAGGACAACAACGAGCGCGTCGCCTACTCCGACTTCATCGACAGCTACAGCTACCTCGGCGATGTGAGCTTCGGCATTGACGTGTCCGCGTGGCAGACCGATGTTGACTACGAAGCCGTGAAGAATGAGGGCTGCGAGTTCGTGCTCATGCGTATGGGCTACTACTATAACGGCGAGCCCGAAATGGACGACTACTACAGGCAGAATATGGAAAATGCGTCCGCGGCGGGACTTGACATAGGCGTGTACTTCTACACCGCCGACAACACCGAGGAGGGCGCCCGCGAGCACGCTCGCTGGGTCATCGACCAGCTCGACGGCAGGGAGCTCGACTACCCGATAGCCTTCGACTGGGAGGAGTGGGCTTCGTTTCAGGAGTACGGTATGAATATCCGCGACCTCAACAACGTTTTTGAAGCCTTCGCGGACGAGTGCAAAAAGCACGGCTACTCGGCTATGCTCTACAGCAGCAAGAACTTCCTCAACAACTTCTGGGAGAACGACGGCAACCACCCCGTATGGCTCGCGCACTATGTTGACGAGACGGACTATGATGGGCTGTTCGCGTTATGGCAGGCGAGCGCCTACGGGCGCATTGACGGCATTGCGGGCGATGTGGATATGAACATCCGCTTCAACTCCGTGCCGCTTGAATAAAAAGCAAATTCTGATAAAGGGTGAAATGAAATGAACAGGAAAAAGATTATGCTGTCCGCAGTTTCGGCAGCGGTACTGCTTGCGGCGGTGAGCTCGTGCGGGACTGTGGTCGAGCGTGCGGGCACTGAGGATACAGTTGCGGCGATAGCTCCGAACACTACCGCGGCGACGACCTCCGCAGATGGCGGAAGTACGACCGAGGCGATCACCTCCGCGGGAAAGAGCAGCTCCGACATTATGCGCGGCGACCTCATCGACATCAACGGGACTATCCTGATGTACAGCGTCATGGACGAATCGGGGACGGGCAAGGAAGTCCGTATGACGAACGACGCCAACAAGGTCGCCTTCGCGAACGTGCTCAATGAGATGTCTGAGGGGCTCGACCTCACCTTCGATGATATTCTCCGCACCGAAAATCCCTCGCCGCTTGACGTCAAAATGGGTCAGACGGTACAGCTCACCTTCGACGCCGATATGCAGAACGCCATTTACGACTATATGGCGGGTGCTAACCTCATCGGCTCGGCTGTAGTTATGCGCACTGACGGCTCGCTCGCGGCTCAGGTCAGCTACCCGTCCTACGACCCCGACCTCTATTACGGCACCGACACCGAGGAGGACCTCGCGTGGGGCAGCTACGGAAACAAGGCTTTCCAGAACGCGGAGCCCGGCTCGTGCTTCAAGATAATGTCCGAGGTCATCTCCGACAAGCACGGCGTCACCTGTCTCTATGACGAGGGCACGTGGGAGTTCGACGGCGTCTCCATCGTCAACTGGGACCACGAGGATACGTGGAAATACCCCGTCTACGAGCGCACGCTCAACTCCGCATTCGTAAATTCGAGCAATATCTTCTTCGCCAAGGCATTCGACCAGATAGGCAAGGACGACGTTCTCGCCGACCTTGAGGACATCTTCCATTTCTGCTCAGATATCGACTGCGACTTCGGCACTCTCCACAACAATGTCGAGATATACTGTGACGACGACCTGCGAAGGACAGCCTTCGGTCAGTCCTACGTGCTGACCTGTCCGCTGTATCTCGCGGCTCTCGGTCGTGAAGCGGTGTTCGGCGATATGGTAAAGCCGTTCACTATCGCGAATATCGTGGATACCAACGACTTTGACAAGACCCTGAAGTCGGGTACTGAGCCGAATCAGAAGGTGTGCAGTATCCCCGCCGAGTACAGGGCGAATCTGCTCTCGGGTATGTACGGAGTTGCGGGAAACATCGGTCTTGCCGTACCCGCAGGATATGAGTTCTACGCGAAAACAGGCACTGCCGAGACGTGGAAGGGCGACTTCCTGTACATAACGGGCGTGCTGAAAAAGCCCGACGACAACGGCTCGGGGACGTGGTCGGACTACAGCAGCTACGACGGCTCATACATCATCGTGATGCAGGTGCAGAACCCCGAATACTTCGGCTACAGCTTCGCGAGCGACTCCGTATCGCTGTATCAGGGAATCGTAAATGCTGTTATGAGCTGATGTATATTTCGGCTCGCTCCGCAGACAATAACTGCGGAAGGAGCTGAAAGCTATGAGAAGAAAGAAGTCCATCCCCCTGCCCGATCCCGAAAATGCGGGGTTCGAGTACAGCTGCCCGACAGCGGCGTGGGACGGTATGACGCGTATCATCCCCATAGGCGAGAGCGACGACAAGGTCGATGAAGCCCGCAAGGAGATACTGCCCCACCGCACCGAATATTTCGGTGAAAATACGAAACAGCCATAGAGAACCCTCTATGGCTGTTTTGCTTTATATATTGTTGTTCTCGGCAAGGACCTTCATCGCCTTTATCCTGTAGCCCTCGCTCGTCTCGGAAAGCGTGAACTGCACCGACTTCGATGAAGTCTTCGGCAGCCACTCGGGGAGCTCGTCGATATAGTCAACCACGAGCGTGTACTCGCTGCCGCTCTTGGTAACGGACTTTATCTCGGGTGAGTATGTGAACGTTACGGGGGTGAGCGGGATATTGTACGACTCCTTCTCCTCGTTGTAGTAGAATCTCGACTCCGCAGGACCTACCGTCGTGTGGGTGAGCTCGGGGAGGTCGTCGCCGAACAGCTTTACGGCGTAGGACTCGACATCTACCGCGGGTACTCTTACCACGTCAAAGGTCTTTTCGTACTGGTCGAGCGTTCCGTCGGACATTATCATCGACCAAATAGCCGCTGTGATGACCTGATCGGAGGTGAGCTGGCTCGGCTCGTCGAAGGACTCGATGTCCATTATGACTACGGGGTATACCACATCGGCAAAGCCCGTCTTCTTGGAGTCGCCCGATGTGAACTTGCCGAACAGCCTGCCCGCTGTGGCGATGACTGTGATAAGTCCAACACACGCGAGCACCGCGAACACGATACCGAATATCGTATACAGGCGCTTTTTCAGCCTGCCGCCCTGCTCGGCGGTATCGTCGCCCTCGACCTTTTCGCTTCTCTCGGCGATTATCTCGTCGGGGTCCTCGTCCATTATCTTTTCGAGCGCGGCGGTTATCTTGCCCTTGGGCTTTTCAGCTTCGTCAGCCTCTGCTGCCTCTGCGTCCGCCTTCTTCATCTCCTCGAAGCGCTTCTTCGCTTCCGACACCTCGTCCTCTTCGGACTCGGCTGTCTCCCCTGAGCTTTCGGGCTCGGCGGCGTCATCCTCCTCTGCGGGAGCTTCCTCCTCGGGAGCAGTCGCCTCGTCAAGCTCGGACAGCTTCTTCTCGGCGTCCTCGCGGATAGTGTCTATCATATTGCCGACAGGGTCGGTCTCGGGCTCTTCCTCTGCGGGAAGCTCCTCGGGAGCCTCCGCTATCTCCTCGGCTTCTGCCTTGACAGCCGCGAACGCCGCCGCCATCAGCTCGTCTACCGAGGGCTCTCCGCCGAGGCTGTCCTCGGTCTGCGAGGATACCACGACGTTTATCTCTTCCTCGAATGAGTACGAATTATCAGCGCTTTCGGGAGCTTCAGCAGGCTCTGCGGGCTTCTTCGAGAACGCCGACTTTGCCGCTGCTGCCTCCTCGGCTGCCTTCTTTGCGGCTTCAAGTCGCTGACGGTCTGCCTCCTCCGTTGCCTTCTTTGCAGCTTCAAGGCGCTGGCGCTCCGCCTCCTCGGCTGCCTTCTTTGCAGCTTCAAGGCGCTGACGTTCTGCTTCCTCCGCCGCCTTCCTTGCAGCCTCAAGACGCTGACGCTCCGCTTCCTCGGCTGCCTTCTTTGCAGCTTCAAGACGCTGGCGCTCGGCTTCCTCCGCTGCTTTTTTCTCAGCCTCGGCGCGTCTTATCTCGGCTTCGCGGGCTGCCGCCATTCTCTCGGCTTCAAGGCGCTTCTGCTCTGCCGCGGCGCGGTCCTTCGCGAGCTCCGCCTGCCTGATAGCCTCGTAATCGGGAAGGTCGCCCGAAATAACTATCCTTTTCTTCTTCACAGGCTCGGGTGCGGGCGCAGTTGCGGGTGCAGGTGCAACGGGTGCGGGAGCGGGAGCAGTCTGCGCAGGCGCTTCCTTCTCGTGAGAAAGAGTGCTGAGCAGGTCATCGACCGACATATGGTTGATCTTCTCCTCCGCGCTGTTGGGCTTGTGCACGGGCGGCACTGCGGGCTCCGCCTTCTTTGCGGGCGCATTGCCTTCGTTGTTTGCTTTAAGGTTATTCAGCATATCGTCAAGGTCTTTTCTGATAGCCATGATTCCCTCCTGAGTTTGTTTCGGCAGTCCCCTGCCGAAGTGTTACATATTATCTTATCTGTCCGTTTCCTTCGATCAGATATTTCACAGTTGTGAGCTCGGTGAGTCCCATAGGTCCTCTTGCGTGGAGCTTCTGCGTGGATATGCCTATCTCTGCGCCAAGCCCGAACTCTCCGCCGTCAGTGAAGCGGGTAGAGGCGTTAACGTATACAGCCGCCGCATCTACCTCGTCGCGGAACTTAGCCGCCGACGCAAGGTCGCGCGTGACGATGCACTCGGAGTGGCGGGTGCTGTACTTTCTTATATGGGCGATAGCCTCGTCGATGCTATCCACGACCTTCACCGCGATGATGTAGTCGTTGAACTCGGTGGCGTACTCGGTCTCGGTAGCCTTCTCTATGCCCTCGCCGAGTATCTCCCTCGTCCTGTCGCAGCCGTATATCTTCACATTGTGAACCTTGAAGCGCTCTGCGATTACGGGCAGGAAGTCCGCCGCGATGTCCTTGTGGACGAGCAGGCTCTCTATCGCGTTGCATACCGACGGACGCTGTGTCTTCGCGTTGTCGGTGATGTTAGCCGCCATTTCTATGTCAGCCGAGGCGTCAACGTAAACGTGGCAGTTGCCTGCGCCCGTCTTGATAACAGGGACGGTCGCCGTCGTGACTACTGCCTGTATCAGCCTTGCGCTTCCTCTCGGGATAAGTACGTCAACATATCCGTTGAGCCTCATAAGCTCATTCGTTGTCTCGCGGGAGGTGTTGTCCACCACCTGTACGATATCGGCGGGAAGTCCCACGCTCGCGATAGCCTCGCGCATTATGCGTCCGAGGACGATGTTGGAGTTGATAGCCTCCTTGCCGCCCTTGAGGATAACGGCATTGCCTGCCTTGAGGCACAGTGCCGCCGCGTCAACGGTGACATTCGGGCGCGATTCGTAAATAATGCCGATAACTCCGAGCGGTACGCGCGTCTTAGTGATGTGCAGACCGTTCGGGCGGACGCCGCCGCCGATGACCTCTCCGATAGGGTCGCCGAGCGCGATGAGCTCGTCTACGCCCTTGGCTATGCCCGCGATACGGCTCTCGTCGAGGCGCAGTCTGTCCTGCATAGCCTCGGATATGCCGTTGTCCTTAGCCGCCGCGAGGTCTTTCGCGTTCTCGGCGATTATCTCTGCCGCGTTCGCGATAAGAGCCTTCGATATAGCCGCGAGTGCCGCGTTCTTCTTGGCTGTGCCCGCGTTCGCTATGACGGGCTCTGCCGCCTTTGCCTTTATTCCTAAATCCTGTGTATAACTCATAATTATCACCTCTGTGTCGTGTCGGACGGGACGCCGAGGGCGGCGTCCCCTACATTGTTTTAGCTCCGTGTAATTCGGAATGCGTAATTCGTAATTCGTAATTGCGGTGTCGCTTCGCGACGATTTAAATAATGTGAGCGAAGCGAACACATTAATTCCGAATTTATTTGTTTGCCTTGAACAGCGTGCCTATCTCCGCGTCCTCGAAGAGGTCGTAGAGCTTCTCGGGATCTCTGCCGTTCATTATGACCATATCTATGCCCGCCTCGGTAGCTATCTTCGCGGCGTTTATCTTCGTGGACATTCCGCCCGTTCCGAGGGAGGTGCCCGCTCCGCCTGCCATTGCCTCTATCTCGGGAGTTATAGCCTCTACGACGTGTATCGGCTCGGCGTCGGGATTCGTGCGTGGGTCGTCGGTGTAGAGACCGTCGATGTCCGAGAGTATCAGCAGGAGGTCTGCTCCCGAGAGCTCCGCAACGAGGGCGGAAAGGGAGTCGTTCTCGCCGATTTCGAGCTCCAGCTCGTCAATGGCGATGGTGTCGTTCTCGTTCACTATCGGGATAACGCCCATTCCCACGAGCGTCTCTACCGCCGTCTTGAAGTTCGAGCAGTGGCTCGGGTTGTCGATTATCGCCTTGGTGAGCAGTATCTGCGCCACCGTTACGCTGTATTTCGCGAACATATCGTCGTATACGTGCATCAGCTCGCACTGTCCGATAGCCGCTACCGCCTGCTTGATGTTGGTCTGCTTCGGCTTCTCGGGGAGCCCGAGCTTGCCTGCTCCGAGCCCTACAGCTCCCGACGAGACCATGATTATCTCACGTCCCGCGTTGTGGAGGTCGGATATCACGCGGACGAGGTTCGTCATTCGGCGGATATTGAGCTTGCCCGTCTTGTGGGCAAGGGTGGAGGTGCCGAGCTTTATCACGACCCTCTTCTTTTCCGATATATTTCTCATAAAAATGCTTCTTTCAGTTGACTTTGTTGGTGGGAGCTCCGCTCTGCCATGCACGGATATTCGCGCAGACTATGTCCACAAGGCGGCGTCTCGTCTCGTATGCCGCCCACGCCGTGTGAGGCGTGATGGTCAGGTTCTTCGCGCCCTTCAGCGGAGTGTCGGGCGACATCGGCTCCTTTTCGAGCACGTCCACGTAGGCAGCAGCTATTTTTCCGCTGTTGAGAGCCTCCGCGAGGTCTGCCTCATTGACTACAGGTCCGCGGGAGGTGTTGATAAGCGTCGCAGTCGGCTTCATCACGCCGAGGAGCTTGCTGTTTACCAGTCCCTTAGTCTGCTCTGTGAGCGGGCAGTGGAAGGTGATAACGTCCGCCTTTGCCGCGGCTGACATCACGTCAGTTACCTCATACGGGCAATCCTGCGGCTTCGTCCTCGTGCTGACGACGATGTTCATTCCGAACGCCGCGCCGAGCTCCGCTACGCGCCTGCCTATCGAGCCGTAGCCCACTATCGCGAGGGTCTGTCCCGCGAGCTCTGCCGTGGGTATCGGGAAGTAAGAGAACGCGGGTGAGCGCTCCCATTCGCCGTTCTTCACGGCGTTGTCGTAGTCGCGTATGCGGCTGTATCTGTCAAGTATGTAGGCGAAGACCTGCTGTGCTACGGCATTCGTGGAATACTGACCCGCATTGCAGACCGTTATCCCCTTCTCCGCGGCATATGCGACGTCAACGTTATTGTAGCCCGTCGCGAACAGACCTATGTATTTCAGGTTCGGACAGGCGTCCATTACCTCTTTCGTTATCAGCACCTTGTTGCAGAGGACGATGTCTGCGTCGCCGATATTGGCGGCGGTATCCTCAGGCTTCGTCAGGGAGATGACCTTCACGTCGCCGAACTGCTCGAGAGCCTCGGTCGTGATGTCGCCGCTCACGCTGACGGTGTACCAGTCAAGAACTGCTATCTTCACGGCTTATTCCTCTTCCTCGTCGTCATCGTCGTCGGAGTCAGCCTCTTCGTCAGCCTCGGCTACGTCTTCGTCGAAGCCCTCTTCCTCGTCATCATCCTCGTCATCGTCAGCCGCGGGAGCTGCCTCAGCCCTTGCGGGCTCGGCGGGCTTTTCCTCTGGCTTATCCTTGAAGATGAAGGTCGTGATAAGAGCACACAGTATCAGCATACCCTCGATAGCTCCGAGTGCATAGAACCACGCCCTGCTCTCCGAGAGCCATATCGTCAGCGAGAACGGTATCGCGAACGCGAATATCAGCTGGTACGGCTTCTTGTCGGTCACGAAGCGGAACAGGAAGAAAAGCAGTCCCACTATCGCGAAGGTGATGTGCATACCGAACGGAAACGGGAAGAGATTGGGATTTTCTATCTCTGCCTCGGAAAGTGTTGTGAGCATATTGAAGTCTATCATAATTTATCTCCGATCTCCGCAATATCGCGGAAAATGATTATGTATTTTTCCGAAAATCTTTTTACCGAAAAAAGTACGCTTTTTATAGTATACCATAATTATAATGAAATTTCAACACTTTTTTCGCAAAATCTCCCCTTCGCGAAGAAAACGCAAGTTCATTCATTTAATTTTCTCCAAAGAGTATAAAATCACGGAAATTCTATTGACAGGATTGCAAAAAAAGTGTATAATAACTATGTTGTATTTATTTGCAAAAATATTACTTTTGGCAGTAACTGCAGCTTTGTTTTAAATCATTCCGCAGCAGGCGATAAATATATATGCCGTGCGCGGATGGGATATATTACAAATAACGGACGGAATGTCCAATATTTTCTTGCGGTACCGCTTCGGCGACACCCTTTCAATATATTTTAACAAATGAATAAAATAAGCGGCATTTACCGCCTTGAGTAATAAAGGTTTTATGATACAAACATATATTACGAAAAGGAGGTAATGCACTGTATGGATCCTGTTATTGCAATCATTCTCATCGTTGTCGCTCTCATCGCAGGTGCAGCTGTGGGCGCCTTCATCGCCTACAAGAAAGGTGTGGCTGCGGGCGTTGAGCAGCGTAAGCACGACGCGGAGTCTATGGTCGGCTCTGCCGAGCAGCAGGCTGCACGCATAGTCGAGGACGCCGAGAAGGACGCCGACAGCAAAAAGAAAAGCGCCCTTATCGAAGCCAAGGATGAGATACATAAGCTCCGCACCGAGGCGGACAAGGAGATCAAGGATCGCAGGGCTGAGCTGTCACGTCAGGAAAGACGTATGCAGCAGAAAGAGGAGAATCTCGATAAGAAGACCGATAACCTTGAAAAGAAGGAGGACACTCTCAATCAGAAGATAAAGAGTGCCGACGAAAAGCTCAAGGAGGCTGAGTCCATCAAGAAGTCTCAGATGGATATTCTCGAGAGGATCTCGGAATTCACCAAGGATCAGGCAAAGGAATACATCCTCTCCACTCTCGAGGACGACCTCGTTCACGAAAAGGCTGTCAAGGTACAGGCTTACGAGCAGCTCCTCAAGGACGAGTGCAACGAAAAGGCAAGAAGCTACATCTCCCTCGCTATCGCTAAGGTGGCTGCGGATCAGGTATCGGAGGCGGCTGTCTCTGTAGTTCCGCTCCCCAATGACGAGATGAAGGGAAGAATTATCGGACGTGAGGGTCGTAACATCCGCACGCTCGAAACGCTCACGGGTGTCGACCTCATCATCGACGATACCCCCGAGGCTATCACACTTTCATGTTTTGACCAGATACGCCGCGAGGTCGCAAGGATCGCCCTCGAAAAGCTCATCGCTGACGGCCGTATCCACCCCACACGCATCGAAGAAATGGTCGATAAGGCTCGCCGCGAGGTCGAGCACCGCATTAAGCAGGAGGGCGAAAGAGCCGTTATCGAGACCAATGTTCACGGTCTCAACCACGAGCTCATAAAGCTCCTCGGACGTCTCAAGTTCCGTACCAGCTACAGACAGAACGTCCTCGACCACTCGATAGAAGTCGCACAGCTCTGCGGCGTTCTCGCCTCCGAGCTCGGTGTTGACGCCAATATGGCAAGACGTGCAGGTCTTCTCCACGATATCGGTAAGGCTCTCACCTCCGAGATCGAGGGCTCGCACGTGCAGATAGGCGTTGACGTATGTAAAAAATACAACGAAAATCCCGTTGTTATACACGCTGTCGAAGCTCACCACAACGATGTTGAGCCCAGAACAGTCATCGCCTGCATCGTTCAGGCTGCCGACGCTATTTCCGCTGCAAGACCTGCCGCAAGAAGCGAGAACTACGAAAGCTATATCAAGCGTCTCCAGAAGCTTGAGGAGATATGCACCTCCTACGAGGGCGTTGATAAGTGCTTCGCCGTTCAGGCAGGCCGCGAAGTCAGGATCATGGTTGTTCCCGAGGTCATCAACGACGAGAAGATGGTTCTCGTTGCAAGACAGATCGCTCAGCAGATCGAGACCGAAATGGATTATCCCGGTCAGATCAAGGTCAACCTCATTCGCGAGAGCAGAGTTTCCGACTACGCAAAATGATTCGGTATGCTGCGGACGATTTCGTCCGCAGCTTTTTTCTACCCGCTCACACTTATGCTTCCAAGGAGCTGATATTATGAAACGCTTTCTCCTCAAAGTAGCTGCTGCCGCTGCCGCAGTCAGCTCTGTTGTCTCATATGCACTGCCCGCTTCGCTCTCTGCGTCTGCCGAGTGGCAGATGACGGGCTACGTCGGTGACCTCAACAGCGACGAGAGGTTCACCGTCGCCGACCTCGTTATCCTCACCAAGTATGTGCTCGGCGCATCGGGGCTCCCCGAAACGGGCGTCTACAATATCGAGGGCGCGTACTTCCTCATAGGCAGCCGCGATGAGATACCGAACCTCGGACAGGAAGCTATCCAGAGCGGCGCGGACTACATTCAGCTTGCAGATATCGACAGGGACGGCGTCATCGACACCTTCGACCTCGTAGCTATGAGGCAGCTCGTCATCGAGCCCGACAATGCCAAGCTCGTCTACCGCTGGTACGAGGCGCAGAGCAGCTTCATAGAAGCGCCTATATACGACCTCTACGGCTCGATGCCCTCGCAGGGAGAGGCGAAGGTCGCTGTGTTCAGCGTAGAGTTCCCCGACTGCAAGTTCAGCTACAAGCCCTCCACCGACGAGTACGAGCAGGCTGTCTTCGGCGAGGCTGACCCGAACAGCAGACAGTTCCCGCTCGAAAGCATAGGCGCGTTCTATGAGCGCTCCTCCAAGGGCGCACTCAAGCTCAGCGGCGCGGCGTTCGAGTACACCGCACAGCAGTCGATCTCGGCATACGAGGGAGACGTTTTCCACAAGCTCCTCATCAACGAGGTGCTCGACGCCTTCGACGAGCAGATAGACTTCAGCGATTACGACGCCGACAAGGACGGTATGATAGACGCGATACTAATAGTTGTCCCCGCCTCCGCGAACGACGACAACTGGTGGCCGACCTCGGGAGGCTACGGCGGCGACCACAGTAAAAAACTCGACGGGATGTCCATAGGTCACGTCATCGTCGGCAACAGAGCCATCGAAGGCAAGAACAACTACAGCGCCTTCTGTCAGACCTTCTCCCACGAGATGGGACACTGTATGGGTCTGCCCGACTACTACCTCTACGGCGTCGATGACTTTCAGGGTATGCACGGCTCGGGCGGCTTTGAGCTGATGGACGACGCCTTCGGTGACTTCGGCGCCGCGTCGAAGCTTATGCTCGGGTGGTATAAGTCCGACCAGATAAGCGTGTACGACAGCTCGAAGGGCGAGCAGAGCTTCACCCTCAATAACTGCGAGACAGACGGCGGCAACTGCGTCATTATCCCGCGCGGCGACCTCGCCGACAAGTACCGCTCGGAGTTCTTCATCATCGAGTATGCTTCCCTCGACAACAACAACCTCCGTATCAAGGACTACTGGTGGAAGAAAACGGGTACGGGCGTGCGCATCTATCACGTTGAGGCTTCGCAGAACGACAACAGATGGTACCCGAGCTGGAAGTTCGCCAGCGGCAACGATACCGAGACCAACTATAACAACGGTATCCGCTTCATCCGCCTCGTCAACGAGGGCGACGACAAGACCGACAACCTCTTCAACGACGGCGCTGTCATCAACAGCGGCACAAAGGGGTATATGTGGTACGGCTCGGACGGCTCGCTGTCCGTTGACCCGGGTACGTCGATATCCGTGAAAAAGGGCGCGGACGATACGTTCGTCATTACGATAAAGTCTAACTAAAGGAAAGGTCACACTATGGCTAAGGAAATATTCCACACAAGTGAAAAATCAAACTTCATTCTCAATATGACCGAGGAGAAATACGCAAAGCTTGCCTCATACGGTCTGCTCGCGGCGCTGTTCACGACCTCGCTCGCTACGGCGATACCCGTTGTCACTGGCTATTCACTGTTTGAGCTGCCCGCTGCGGGACTTGCGGTCGCGGGCGTTATCTGTATGATACTCGCTCTCATCGCGCTGATGAAAAAGTACGTCAGCGGCAAGCTCGTTTTCCCGATATGCGCGTTCGCCGCTATGATCCTGTGGGGCGTCGTTTCGCTCATCAATTCCTATGACATCGGTATCTCCTTCTACGGCTACAACGGCAGAGGCGAGGGTCTGCTCGCGCTGATATTCTACCTCTGCTTCTTCATCACAGCCGCCTCGATAAGACGCGAAAAGGCGCTGAAGCCCCTCGTGTACGGGCTCGCGGCACTCGGTCTGCTCAACTCCGCTTTCGCTGTGATACAGGTGTTCACAGGCAGAATGAGCAGCTTCAAATATGCGTCGACCATTATACAGGTCAACGCTGCCTCGGGTCTCTCGCAGTCGCCGCTCTTCCTCGCAATGGTGCTCACACTTGTTATAACGTCGTCGCTCATTGCTTTCGTTTCAGTTAAGGGTGCGGCAAGCAAGGCTTTCTTCATCATAACCGTTATTCTCTGCTCGTTCACGATGATGTTCACGTACTCGTTCATCGGTATCTGCGGACTCGTTTTCGCGGTAATAGCTGCGGCTATCGTAGTGTTCAGGCTCAAAGTCAGCAAGGCGGGGCTCGCCTCCGTGCTCGCTGTCATCGTACCCGCTGCTGCCGCGGTGGGACTTGTACAGGCAGGACTTATCGGCGATATCTCGCAGTACCGCCTCTATGACGGTCGTCTCCTCTGGTTCGCCGATGCCTACTACCGCATATCCGCAAGCGGAAATATCCCGAACAGCGATGTTCTCGACATCGACAACACCTACGACGTGTACACCACGCTCAATGACAAGACTATGAATATCATCAGCCTGCACAAGCTCACGGGTACGGGTCCCGAGCAGCTCGTGTTCCCGCAGCTGTACACCTTCGGTATCCTGTCCGAAGACGATAACCCCGAGATCACCGACGTCGTAGTCGAGAACACGGGCACCTTCGACAAGGTGTACAACGAATACCTCTATACCGCCGCCACACGCGGTATCCCCTCGCTGATAGCGCTCATCGCAGTGCTCGTGCCGATACTCTTCATCGGCTTCAGGCGGACAAAAAACGGCACGTGGACTCAGACCTGTATGTTCATCCTCTCGCTCGGAGGCGTGCTCATATTCTTCATCGGTGTCAGCAATACTGCCTTCTCTCCGATATTCTGGACTATTGCCGGCTGCTCGATAGCTCAGATAGCAGCTCCCGAAAAGGTCAGGGAGGAAGCTCCCGCGGAGAAGGCTCCCGAAAAGAAAGCCGAGCCCGCAGCTGAGAAAAAGACTGAGACTGCTCCAGCAAAGAAGGCTCAGCCGAAGAAAAAGGGCAGCAAGAAAAAGTAATACAAACAGTAGGGGCTGATGCCCGCATCGCCCCTACATATCAGCAAAAAGGAGTTGTTCATACGAACAACTCCTTTTGTTTTATTCCTTTTTCTCGAACTGCTCGGCTATGCCCTCGCCGTTGTAGAAGGTCACGCTGTCACCGTCAAGGACGAATGTGCTGTCGCTGAGCTCGTCGGCTATGCTGCCGTCTGCCGAGTTCGGCAGCAAGAGCGAGAACTCGTCACCGTTCTGCGTATACTCGCAGAAATCAGGCAGGCAAACGATGAACTTGCCGTACCTTATCCTCACCTGCACTTCAAAATCTGCGGCTTCCTCGTCAATGAAGAGCCCTGCGAGCCTCTGCTTGAAGTCCGCAGTCTCGATGTTGTACAAGCCGTCATAGCTGTCGGGGTCGGGGTCGTCTGCGCGTGTGAGCGTGAGGAATTCGACTACGTCGCCCTCCTCCTCGCCGTTCGTGTACAGCGTCAGCTTGCTGCCGTCGTATTCCGCCTTCGGCTGCTCCTCGCCGCTGAGCATAAATGTGCCGTCCTTATCGAGCATCATCACCTCGGAGATGTCGAACTCTGCCGTGACCTTGCCGCTGTCGCTGAGCACGATGTCAGCTTCGTCGCCCTCCCAGCGGCCGACAAGGACGCCGTCCTCGTAGTCGTGGCGCTCGTGGAAGGTGGCGGGCTCGGCGGTGGGCTGCTCGGGAGCGGCTGTCGTGGTCTGCATCGCAGCAGTAGCGCTCTCCTCTATTACCATCGGTCTTACCGACGATTCCTCCTTGCTCCCGCACGAGGCGAGCGACAGCACGGCGGCTGCGGTCGCGAGAAGGGCTGTTACACGTTTTTTCATTGCATTTCTCCTCTCATTTTACCTTTGTGAGTATCTCCTGCGCCCCGTCCTCATAGGTGAGCGTAAGAGTATCCCCGTCTATCTTGTATGTGTATTTCACCGAGTCGTCGGTGTGCTTCTTGTAGCTCATATTCTCGCTGAACAGCTCAAGTACGCCGTTGTTCGTCTCGAAGCTGCAATAATCCACGACCGTGAACCTGAGATTCTCGCCGTCCACCTCTGTCTCGACGTTTATCTTCTCAGAGTCTATCGCAAGGTTGTAGGCAAGCATATCGCGGTACGTGCCGCCGAGGAGCTCGTAGCTTCCGTCGTAGCTGTCCTTGTTCGCGGCGTCGGTGCGCTTCATATCGAGCAGCAGCAGCGTTTCCTCCGCCTCCTCGTACTTGTGCGACACCTTCAGGCTCGTACCGTCGTACTCTATCTCGTCCTTGCCGACCTTCGTCGTCTCCATTGAGAATGTGCCGTCGCTGTTGAAGTGGGCGGACGATGTGAAGTCTATCGGCAGCGAGACAGTCCTGTCCTCACTGAAAATGTAGCCGTTGGCTCCGCCGCTCCACTCACCGAGAATGGCTGAGTCTATGTCGGTCGTGCTTACACGCACCGATCTCTCGACCGTCTGCGGCTCACGCGAGCAGCCGACAAGGAGCGTCCCCGCCACAGCGGCGGCAAGAAGTGTTGCTGTTATCCTTTTCATATTATCCTCCGAATCATATTTCGTCCATCGAGAGCGTCGCGACTGCGTTGAGGCTCTCGTCCGCGGTTATGCCCGCAAGCAGGTTGTAGCTGCCCTGACAGCCTATCATCGCGCCGTTGTCGCCGCAAAGGCTCTTCTCGGGCATATAGAAGCTGTATCCGCGCTTTTCGCACGCCTCCGAGAGTGCCGCACGGACTCCCGAATTCGCGGAAACTCCGCCCGCAAGCGCTATCTTCTTATAGCCGAGCGCCTCAGCCGCGAGCATCGTCTTGTCCGTGAGTATCGCCGCGATAGTGGCTTGCAGGCTCGCCGACAGGTCGTTTCTGTCGATGTCCTCGCCCTTCTGCTCGGCGTGGTGGAGCAGATTTATCACGTTGGTTTTAAGTCCCGAGAAGCTAAGGTCGAACTCGTTGCCCGCAACTGCGGGGTGCGGCAGTTTGAACGCCTTCGGGTCGCCCGACTGAGCTGCATTGTCAACGTGAACTCCGCCGGGGTACGGGAAGCCCATTGCCCTCGCGCACTTGTCGAAGCACTCGCCTGCCGCGTCGTCGCGGGTACGTCCCACCACGCGGAATTTCGTGTAGCTGAGCACCTCGATGATGTGGCTGTGTCCGCCGCTCGCGACAAGGCAGAGATAGGGCGGCTCAAGGTCGGGGTGGCTGAGGTAGTTCGTGGCGATGTGTCCCGCGATGTGGTGGACAGGTATCAGCGGCTTGCCCGAGGCAAGTGCCAGTCCCTTCGCGAAGTTCACGCCCACGAGCAGAGCTCCGATAAGTCCCGGAGCATATGTCACGGCGATTCCGTCAAGGTCTGCGAGCTCCACGCCCGCATCGCCGAGAGCCTTCCTCGTCACGCCCAGTATGTTCTCGCAGTGCCGCCGCGAGGCTATCTCGGGCACAACTCCGCCGTATTTCCTGTGCTCCTCTATCTGCGTGGATATAACCGACGAACGTATCGTGCGGCAATCTTCGATTACGCTCGCCGCGGTCTCGTCGCACGAGCTCTCTATTCCAAGTATAAGCATTTATATCTTCCTTTTTGAGTTTATAGACTTGCGCATTACGACCGCATTTTCACGCGGCGAAACGTAAAATCCCTTCCTGACCGACAGCCTTTCAAACCCGCACTTTTCGTACAATGCGATAGCTCCCGCATTGGATTCCCTAACTTCGAGGAAGATGTCCTCGGTGTCATCGGGGAGAAGCTCCTCGAAGCGCTCTGTCAGCGCTCGGGCATAGCCTCTGCGGCGGAAGTCGGGGTGAACGGCAACGCTCGTGATATCGGCTTCACCAACCGCAGTATACCCGCTGAGCAGCGCGGCAATGCGGTCACCGTCCGTGATATACAGAACAATGCCATTGTCCTTTTCGGCTTCGCTCATGAACGATTCCGCAGACCAGCCCTCCGCACCAACACAGAGCTTATCAAGCGCCGAAAGCTCCACGTAAAGCGTGTCGGGAGCTCCCGCTGTAAGTCTCAGTATCTCCATATCAGCCCTTCGCATCGTACCAGCTCTCGCCCTGATGGACGTCCACTGCGAGCGGCACGCGCATATCGTACACGCCCTGCATTTCCTCCTTCAGTATCTCGGCGGCGCGGTCTGCGCAGGAGAGGTCGGACTCGATGATGAGCTCGTCGTGCACCGCAATATCAGCTCCGCATTGAGGTTTTCCGCCTTCAGTCGGCGATGAACGTTTATCATCGCTATCTTGATGAGATCGGCAGCCGTGCCCTGCACGGGAGTGTTCATCGCGATACGCTTGCCCGCCGCCTGTAACATCTTGTTCGAGGACAGCAGCTCGGGTATGCGGCGCTTTCGCCCGAACATCGTCGAGACTGCACCCGTTTTCATCGCGTCATCTACCGTCTGCTCCATAAAAGCGTTTACCTTCGGGTACTTGGCGAGATAGTCCGCGATGTACTTCTTAGCCTGAGCCACCGATGTGCCGATATCCTTCGAGAGCGAGAATGCTCCGATACCGTAGATAATACCGAAGTTTACGGCTTTGGCGGCGCTTCTCATCTCGGGAGTGACCATTATCGACGGCATATCGAATACCTGTGCGGCTGTCGAGGTGTGGATATCCTCGCCCGAATTGAAGGCGGCTATCATATTCTCGTCGCCGCAGAGGTGAGCCATCACGCGCAGCTCTATCTGGCTGTAGTCGGCGTCCACGAGGGTGCGTCCCGCGGAGGCTGTGAAGAATTTCCTCATCTGCGAGCCGAGCTCCGTGCGGACGGGTATGTTCTGCACGTTCGGCTCGGTGGACGAGATACGTCCCGTCCTCGTCTCGGTCTGGCGGAAGCAGGTGTGTATGCGTCCGTCCTCCGCGACCTTGTCGAGCAGACCCTCGACGTAGGTGGAGTTGAGCTTCGTGTACTGGCGGTATTTCAGCACGTTGTCCACTATCGGCGAGTAGTTGCGGAGCTCCTCGAGCACGTCCGCATTCGTGGAGTAGCCGCTCTTCGTCTTTTTCTTCGCGGGCAGACCGAGCTCCTCGAACAGCACCGTTCCGAGCTGCTTCGGCGAGGAGATGTTGAACTCGTGTCCCGCGTCGTCGTATATCATTTTCTGCGTTTCCTCTATCTGCTCCGAGAGCATCGTGCCGAATCTGCGGACGCCGTCTTGGTCGATGTTCACGCCGCAGTGCTCCATGGAGGCGAGCACCTCTATCAGCGGCATTTCGATGTTTTCGAGCAGGTCTGTCATACCCTCGCTGTCTATCTCGGCGCGGAGCCTTTTCACCAGTCCGCGCAGGGAGACGAGGTCGGCATATTCGCCGTTCTCGGTGCAGTAGTGCACGCCGTACTCCGCGCAGAGCTTGTCCGCGGCGTAGTCGGTCGCGGAGGTGTTCAGCAGGTAGCCGCATATCGGCACATCGCTCCTCAGGGCGCGGAGCTCGCCGCCGTGAGCCATAGCCCAGCGGTAGTGCGGCTTGGCGTCGAAGGTCAGCTTATCGCAGTCGGAGGCGAAAAACGCGCTTATCAGCTCTGCCTCGGATGTGGTGTAAACGGTAGTGCCGTCGAGCACTGACAGCCTCTCGCCGTCAAACAGGTAGCTGACGTCCTTGAAACCCGCAATATCGGCAGCTGTGAGCTCCTGCTCCGTGACCTCTATCGGCGTGTACTCGTCCTGCTTCTTCTTGGGAGCGGCTTCGCCCGCGGAAGCTGCTATGCCGAGCTTGTCGAGCAGCTTGAACATCTCGAGCTCGGTCAGCAGACGGCTCACGCCCGCATTATCGGGCTCGCCGAGCTTGTACGAATCAAGGTCATTATCTATCGGAGCATCGCGGACTATCGTCGCGAGCCACTTGCTCTCCTTCGCGGATTCCTCGCCCGCCGCGAGCTTCGCCTTGACGCCGTTTGTCAGTCCCGAAGCCTCGTAGCCCGCGTACACGCCCTCAAGCGTGCCGAACTCCTGTATCAGCGACTTTGCCGTCTTCTCGCCGATACCAGCCACACCCTTTATGTTATCGGAGCTGTCGCCCATAAGCGCCTTCAGGTCGATGAGGCGTATCGGCTCGAAGCCGTAGTCCTCGCGGAAGCGCTCGGGCGTGTAGTGTATCGTCTCCTTGTTCGTGGCGAGGAGCACCGTCACCTTGTCGTCTATGAGCTGGAGACTGTCCCTGTCGCCTGTGAGCACATAGCACTCATTCCCGCTGTCCGAGCAGAGCTTCGAGAGCGTGCCGAGGATATCGTCCGCCTCATAGCCCTCGCACTCGATGACCGTGATTCCGAGCAGACCGAGGAGCTCCTTTATCAGCGGGAGCTGCTGGGCGAGCTCTTCGGGCATACCCTTGCGGTTAGCCTTGTAGTAGTCCACAGCCTTGTGGCGGAAGGTCGGCGCTTTGAGGTCGAATGCGACCGCGACCGCGTCGGGGCGGACGTCGTCGAAATTCTTCATATATATGTTCATAAAGCCGAAAATGGCGTTCGTAAACACGCCGTTTTTGTTCGAGAGCAGCTTTATGCCGTAAAATGCGCGGTTGAGTATGCTGTTGCCGTCTATTGCGAGGAGCTTCATATTCATCTTCCTTTCGTGCAGGGGACAGCGTCAACGGCGTCCCGCAATACATACTTTATTAGTATATCATAAATGAATAAAAATAGCAAGTGCTGTCAGCACCGCAGAAGCTGTATATATAAAATATATCCCCGATTTTTCGGGAATGCTTGACTTTTTCGGAAAGATGTGGTATTATAATGCCGTTGTATTGTATCCTCGCAAGAGGAATAATAACAAGGAGGAAAATTTAATATGAAAACTAAGTTCAACACACGGTCAATGGTACTGTTGGGACTGCTGATGGCGATCGTTCTGCTTTTCTCGCTGACGCCGATCGGTACTATCCCCATAGGACCGCTGTCCATCACCCTGAACATCATCCCCATTGCCATTGCAGGCATTGCGCTCGGACCCGTGGGCGGTCTCATCGTGGGCACGTTCTTCGGAATATTCAGCTTTTTGCAGTGCTTCGGCATAGGTCCCCTCAGCTCGATGGGCGCAACACTTGTCGAGATCAACCCTGTTTTCGCGTTCATTCAGCGTGTTATCCCGCGTGCTCTTGACGGTCTGCTCGTAGGTCTCATCTATCAGGGTATGACAAAGCTCAAGGCTAAGCGTGCCTACTACGCTGTAGCGGGACTGGTAACATCGTTCTTCGGTATCGCGCTCTTCCTGTCGATAATGCAGTTCGCATTCTCGCACTCCGTTGTCGGCGAGGACGGCAAGAAGGTATGGGTGCGCGACAAGGTAATGGACGACCTGATGTCTTCCGGCGGACTTATCTGGTATATATGCATAACTGTAGCGCTGCTGCTGTTCTGTATCGGCTACCTGCTCGTAAGCGGGCGCAAGCTCACACGTATGCAGGTATCGAGCGCTGTAACGGGCTTCTGTGCAGCTATCCTGAATACTATCTTCTTTATGTCGGCACTGGTGCTGCTCTTCGGCAGGACTGATTACGTGAAGAACCTCATCGACTCCAAGGGCAACGGCAATGTTCTGCTCTTCGTGGTCGTATTCGTCGGTATCAACGCGCTGTTTGAGATGGTCGTATCCACTGTCGTGACAACGGCTGTAGGCTCGGCTCTCCATAAGGCGAAGCTCGTTGAGGGTCCCGAGGAAGAGGTTGACGTCAAGGCTGCCGAGAAGGCGGTAAAGAAGGCGGAGAAGGAGCTCTCCGAGGCAAAGAAGGCTGTAAAGTCGAATGCCAAGGCTGAGAAGGCTGCCGAAAAGGCTGCGGAGCTCGCCGAGGAAGCCGCTGACGAAATAACAAACACCGAAAAGTAAATACGATACAACAAAGCCTCCCTTCGGGGAGGCTTTTCCTGTATGGCGTATTCCTGTACACAAAGATTTTTTCCTGAGCCTGTTGCATTTTTGCCGATACTGTGTTATAATCAGCATATACTTCACAAGAAAGTATGAGATCAGAGGTAAAACATAATGAAAAACACTAAAAAAGCTTTGCTGATAGGCGTATCTGCGGTATGCCTTGCTCTCACGGGCACGCTATTCGCGTGCGGCAAGAGCTCAGACGGGGAGGACTCATCTCCCGAGCAGACCAATGAGGAGGAAAGCGAGGCGCAGAAGACCTCCCGCAGCACGGACTCCAAGACCAAGACCGAGCCCGATACAGAAGCCGTGACCGAGCACGTCACGCCCGTTGAGACTCTCTCTGCCGGGTGCGCCACTCAGCAGACCGTAAGTCAGACCATTCTCCGCGACCACGGAAGCAATACGCTCAAGCTCCCGCTCTCCGACTTCATCGAGGAGGGCGACAGGATAGACTCCTTCACCTTCGTCATCTATTCGGCGGACGGGAATAATATCGGCGAGTACAAGGGCGGATGCGGTATCTCCGTATCCGATGACTGCCCGTCAAAAACTACCGACGAATGGTATCAGACACCCGATTTCACCGCTCCGACCGAGGGCTCATACGGCGAGATAAAATGGGACGTTCCCGCCGATATCCGCGACTACATCACCGCCGACGGCGAGGTGCTCTTCGGCTACTGGTGGGGAGGCGCGGGAAGTGTCCGCATAGAAGAGGTCGTCTGCACCTATACGAGAACAAGGGACATTCCCGTTGACGGCACTGTATCACAGCAGATAGGCGCAAGCGTGAGCTTCAACGACGAGGACAACACGATAAGGATACCGACTTCGGGCATGATCCCCAAGGGCGCTGTCCCCGAGGCTGTGACCTTCAGCGTCAGCGCGGCGGGAAGGCTCCGGAAGTTCACGGGCGGATTCGGCTACAGCTCCTCCGCGGGAAGCTATATGTCGCCCGATACAGCAGTTTTCACCGACAGCTCGTCCGCCGAGCTGACATGGTTCGTGCCCGACGAGGCTAAAAACTACATCGCAGAGGACGGTGAGCTCATGCTCGGATACTGGTGGAGCGAGCAGCCAACGGTGACGCTTGACGAGGTCACCGTGAAATACAGCGGCGGCGACGGCGTTATCCCCGACAGTGCCACAGTTGTCAAGAAGCCCGCAGCAGCTTCCGAGATAGGCTTCCGAAGCTCGGAGGAGATAGTCAGCGATATCAAGGTCGGCTGGAACCTCGGCAACACGCTCGAATGCTACAACACGGGCAAGGTCGGGCTCTCCACCGAGACGGGCTGGGGCAATATGAAAACCACCGAGAAGATAATAGTCGGCGTAAAGAACGCAGGCTTCAATGCGATACGTATACCCGTTACGTGGGACGAGCATCTGGACGGTGACACCATCCAGCAGGACTGGCTCGACCGCGTGAAGGAGGTCGTTGACTACGCATACGATAACGATATGTACGTTATCCTCAATATGCACCACGACGACTACATCTGGTTCGACCCGAACGACTCCGAGTATGCGGGCGACAGCGCCAAGCTCATAAAGATATGGGAGCAGATATCCGCCGAGTTCAGGGACTACGGCGACCGCCTCCTCTTCGAGGGCATGAACGAGCCGCGCACCGTCGGCAGCCCAGCCGAGTGGTCGGGCGGTACTCCCGCAGAGCGCAGTATCGTCAACAAGTACGAGCAGGATTTCGTCAACACCGTCAGAAAATCGGGCGGCAACAACTCCGAGAGAACGCTCGTCATTACGAGCTATGCCGCCTCCGCCGAGGACGCCGCTATGAGCGACGTTATCGTGCCAAACGACGATCATGTTATCGTGTCACTGCACTACTACGCTCCGTGGAGATTCGCGAGCGGCGAATCCACGACGTTCGGAAGTGCGGAAAAGTCAGAGCTTGATTCCAAGTTCGCGGCTATGAAGAGCAAGTTCATAAACAAGGGCACGCCCGTTATCATCGGCGAATTCGGCTGTGTGGCAGAGGCTGACGACGAGACCCGCGCGGAATTCTTCAGGTATTATGTCTCCGCCGCCAAGGCTCAGGGCATAAAGTGCTTCGTCTGGGACAACGGCGTAAGAACGGGCAAGGACGGCTACGGCATCTACAACCGCGGCGCGGGTACGTGGAACGACACTATCCTTGCAGGCATTATGGAAGGCGCGAAGTAACAAGGGCTCTGCCCTTGACCCGTCGGGGCTCTGCCCCGAACCCCGCAGGGGAACACAGTTCCCCTGACCCCGAACTACGTTGCCGCTCGTTTCACTCGCTCACTCTATACAAACGGCTCAGTCTGCTTTCGGCGGATAACAATTCTGAATCGGTATGGCCCGCGGAAAAAGTCTTGCTGTCCATACACGTAAGCAAGCTTGCGAGCGACTGCGCGAACCGCCCGCAGGGGCTCCCTGCCTTTCGGCGGGCGGCAAATCGCCAATCAGCTATTTTATCAATATCTCCCTCGGGGAGCAGATATCGCCTTTAAGACGGTACGCGACAGTCAATGTCAGCGTGCCGTCTTTTTCTGTCTGCATGATATCGCGTTCGAGTATCTCGCAGTCCGACAGGAAGTTCTTTTCGTAGATGTACACCTTCTCCATAAGCTCGTCGGTCAGCTCCTCTGGCGTGAGCTCCGTCTCCTCGCGCGCGTATTCGGTGTACCTCTGCCGCGTGACGCTTATCGGGAGCGTCTTCCCGAACACAACGAGCGGCTTCTCCGTACTCTCCTCATCGCGGAGCTCATAGCCGTTTCTGCCGAGATACAGCGGGATATCAAGGCTGAACAGACGCAGTCTGCGGCGGGTGTCGGTCCTGCCCGTGGGAACAAGACGCTCCTGTATGAGCTCGCCCGTGAAGGCGGCTTCCTCGCTGTATATCCCCGTGACCGTGCCCATTGCGCGGTGGAGCGTCGTATGCCCCGTATCGTCGCCCGTCACGCCGCTTATAAGCATATCCCCCGCCCTGACGTAGTCCCCGACCTTGTGCATGAGCTGTCCGTCTACGACCGTCGTGCCGACTATCTCCGCCTCGTGCGCGGCGACGAGGTTGCACGGTATGCGGGTACGGCGCATTTCGGGCTTCTCCACCACCTCCGTGACCTCCACGACAAGACGGTGCCCCGTCCTGTGCATACCCGCCCACGACAAGCCCTCGACCCCGAGCTGGAGCTGATTCTCGCAGGTGACGTAGTCAATACGGCGAAACGGCGTTCCTCTGCGGACTCCCATTCCGTCGAGAGCGGCAAGAATGACCTCGTCGGCGACGCTCTCGTTGCCCTGTATGTCGATAGTGACCACAACTCCCGAAAAATAGAGCGAAGCCGCTATCACAAGCACCAGTCCGAGGGCAATGCCGAAGCGTCTGCGGCGGCGTATCACCTCAGCGGAGAGGGTGCCGTACTCGAAGTGGGTGAGCTCAATGCCGTGCTCATCTGCGATGTCCGTGACGCGCCCGAGGTCGGAGCGGTATATCTCCGCGCAGAAGCTCCCGCCCTTCACGTACTGGCTGAAGCAGCTTATGCGGCTTGCGTGGACGGCGTTGATGAAGCCGTAGAGGTCGCGCCCTTTGGCGTTTATCTTAATGCTCCCGCGAAGCTGGTTTTTCATCGCCCTGCCGTCTCCTTTCCGCAAGCTCCACCCGCGATATCCTCCCGCGTATGACGAGTCCGCCCGTCTTGTGGTCGTATGCGCGAAGACCGCTCCCCCACACCTGCACGCGGAGATGTCCCGATATGAACTGCATAAAGACTTCGTCGCACTCCTCTATGCGGCGGCAGTTCTCGACGATGAGCTCCCTGTTGCTCTCTATATGTATGCCCGACACGGGACTGAGGACTTCCCCCGCCCTGTCGGTCAGCTTTTCAAACATATTATCACCCCTCAAATAATATGATTGACTGGGTGATATTTATGAAAAAAGCAAGACAATTTCTGACTGCCGCCCTCCTCGTCGGAGCCGCCGCGATGTGCATTTTCGCCGCAGATTCGGTCGAAGCGGCGGTATATGCCGCATTGCAGCGCTGTCTCACGGCTGTGATACCCTCGCTGTTCGCGATGATAGCCGTGTCGGGACTGCTCATCCGCAGCGGCACTGTCGCAGCCGCGGGAAGGCTCGTACACAGGGCGGGCAGGCTGCTACTCGGTATGGACGGCGATATCTTCATCATCTTCCTGTTCTCCAACATCGCGGGCTATCCCGTGGGAGCGCGTATGCTCCTCGCCGCATACGACTCGAGCAGGCTCACCAAGCGGGAGGCGGAGCTCCTTGCGGGCGTGTGCTTCGGAGCGGGTCCCGCCTTCGTCTACGGCTGTATCGCTGCGCAGCTATACCGCTCGGCACGGGTCGGACTGCTGATAAGCCTGTCCTCGTTCGCGGGAAGCCTCGCCGCGGCGGCTGTACTGTCGGTGTATCTGCGGCGGCGCGGCCACGGAGCTCCGCCGCGCACGGGAATACAGTTCACCGCGGAAATGCTCCCCGACTGCGTTTCCGCAGCGGGACGCGCTATGACTGAGATATGCGCTGCGATACTCGGATTTGCAGTGATATCGGCGATACTGGCGCGGGTAGGTATTCTCCCCGCCGCCGCTGACCTGCTCTCGCGGCTGACAGGTCGCGACTTCCCGACCTCTGCGGGACTGATATGCTCGGCTCTCGACGTCACAGCGGTCGCGTGTCTGCCCGCGGGAGATTTCACTCTCCTGCCCGAAATAGCGGCGCTCGTCACCTTCGGAGGCGGATGCGTGTTCATGCAGCTCGCCTCTGTTTTTCGCGGGAGGCTCTCGCTCCTGCCAGCCGCAGGAATACGCCTCGGAGCAGCCGCCGTCAGCTTCGGGCTGTGCAGGCTAATGCTGCCATTTTTTATCGCGGGCGAGACAATCTCCGCAGCCGTGACAGTGCGGGCGCACAGCGCTCCGTCGCCCGTTCCGTCGGTGATACTCGCGGTGATGACGGCGATGGTGTTCGTGAAGTATGAGAGGGGCAGAAGGAAAAATGTGTAGGGGGCGGCGTCCTTGACGCCCCACTGTAGGGGCGGATATTATCCGCCCGCAAAAAAACACTATCCGTACACGGACGCCCAAAGGGCGCCCCTACATTACGTTGCAGCAGGTCGTTCTGTAAATCGCGGGACACCGAGAGCGGCGTCCTCTACATTGCATTTCTGTGCAGCAAAAAAGGCGCTCAAAAGAGCGCCTTTCGGTTTTACTGTTTATTCTTTCGTTTCAGTCTGAGCTTCGCGAAAAACTCCGACAGGAGCGCCGCGCACTCGTCCTCCATTATCCCGCCGATGACCTCGGGCTTGTAGTTGTACGGGTACTCGAACATTCTCTGCACCGACACCGCCGACCCGCTTTTCAGGTCGTATGCTCCGAAGCAGACCGTGTCTATCCGCGAATTGATTATCGCGCCGCAGCACATCGGACACGGCTCGAGCGTGACATACAGCGCACACTCGGGCAGTCTCCAGCCTCCGAGCTTCCTGCATGCCTCGTCTATAGCCATTATCTCTGCGTGTGCAAGAGCGTTTTTTGCTCCCTCGCGCATATTCCTGCCCTCGCCGACTATCTCGCCCGTCGGCTTCTTCACGACCACCGCTCCCACGGGGACTTCCCCCGCCTCGAAAGCGATACGCGCGAGCTCCAGCGCACGCTGCATATACTTGTCCATCACTGTGTCAGCCTCATCGCGGCGTAGGCAAGGCATACGAGCAGCACTGCCGAATACGGGAAGGTCTTCAGCGCGAAGCCGAATCTGCGCCACCTCGGATACTCCGAGCCGTAACGCGCGATACCGCCCTTTTTCCTGCGGACGAACGCTATCCAGAACACCACGAAGCCGACTATGCCGATCGCCAGTGCTATCATCATAAAGATGTTGCGGGTGAGCGGCATTTTCTCAGTCCTGTCGGTCTCAAGTATCATCAGCGCGAGATTGTACATCTTGTAGACGATGCTGACTGATACCGCCGTGAACAGCGTACCGCTGCTGACCATTCCGTAGCCTGCTACAAGCGATATCAATATCGTTGCGGGCATTGCGCGGAAGTCCTGCGTGAGCAGACCCGCGGTCAGCGAGGTTATTATTATGGCGAACGGGTCGCCGAACTGTCTCAGAGCCGCAAACATCGCGCCGCGGAAGAATATCTCCGAGATTATCGACATTATCACAACGTCGAATATCGTGTACATCAGGAATTCCGTCTGGTCCCACACGTAGAGATCGGCGTCTATGCTGCGGAAGTAGTCGTATATCTCCTTGGATTCGCTCGAATACGCACTCGGGAGGCTTGTCGCCGTACAGACGATGAGCGCCATCGAGATAGCTCCGATGAGCGCAAGGCTGTTGTTCATTCTCCCCATTATCTCGACCTTCCGCGGGAGCCTGAACTTGATATGCGCGTATATCGCGGGAACTGCTATCTTCAGCACCGATACGACTATCAGCGCCGCGACTATCTCCATACTGCCGCCGTATATCGAGGAGTTGAAGAAGTTGGTATGTATATCGAAGCCGAGGAACGAAAAGAGCGCTATACCGAGCTTGCCGACGACGTCCTCGGTGAACAACCATATCAGTGCGGCAATTCCGATGATGTAGACGATATGCGTCAGCGAGTCCTTCTCCGCCTCCTCGACGGAGTGGGCAACGAAGCCCTTGTTGTCAACGTAGACCTTCTCGTTCTTGTTCGCGGCGTAGTTGAAGGCGCAGTGGTTGTCCTTATTGCGCCGCCACTTCTTGAATTTTTCGTTGTATGTATCGTTCTGAGTTGAGTAGTCGAACTCGTCGATAACGTTCACTATGCCGTTCTTGGTCTCATCGCTCATCCGACCACCTCCTTCGCGGCACGAAATGCCGATTCTGTTCTACCTTTCATTATACCACATTTTTCCCTATACAATGTTATATTTTTAGCTTCTATATGTGAACAAACTGTTAATTCACCTTATTCCATAACATGGTCAAGAGCGCAGTAGAAGATACGCTGTACGTGCTCGTCACAGAGCGAATAGAATATCGTCTTGCCCTCGCGGCGCGTAGTCACGAGCCTTGCCTGCTTCAGCACCCGTAGCTGGTGAGATATAGCCGACTGCGTCATACCGAGAAGCTTCGCGATATCGCACACGCACATCTCGCTCCTGCACAGGGCGGATATTATCCTCAGCCTTGTGGGGTCGCCGAAGACCTTGAGGAGCTCCGCTGCGTCGTAAAGTGCCGATTCGTCGGGCATTGCGTCCGCGACTCTGCCGATAATATCATTATTATGCTCTTCCATATCTTCTCTCCTTAAAACATTGGTATTATCGACACCAGCTGCATTGTCAGGAATACAGCGAACGCACTAAAAAGAAAACCGATGATGCACGTCAGCACGGTCCATTTGTCGTAGACCTTCTTGCCATGCCTGCTCAGCAGTACGTGGTACGTGCGGTCGGTGCGGTACATCTTGTCGTTGAGTATCATCTCGCTCGGGAATATGCACGGATACTCCGTGCCCTCGACCTCGTAGTACGCGACCTTGAAGCTGCCCTTCGGAGCCTTGTCCACGCGCGTGAACCTCGCCTCTTTGCGCTTGGTGAAAAGCATACGCACGCAGAAGAACGCAAACATAAACATCATCAGCACGATGGTCAGCTCGATGAGCGCAAGTCCGCCCAGCACGAGCATCTCATTGCTGACGCCCAGTATCTTGCAGAAAACGATGATAACTATCAACGCTATGACGAGCTCCATACGCTCACCTCCGTCCGACCGCTCTCACTCCGACACGTTCTCAATTATGTATTATTCTATCATATTTATGCAAAAAAGTCAACTTTCGGCGTGATACGGACTTGCGGACTGATTGTACGTACAATGCGGCGCTGACCATTGCCCATTTTCAACAATATATCGCTTGGGTTTTTGTTCAAAAATGTCCGCCGCACCCCCTTGATTTTTATCCGAAAAAATGGTATAATATTGTATCATACTGTACGGTCGTAAGCACTGCGGGCGTACAGCAATATCGAGTTAGGAGTTTATTTATATGAAGTACGGACATTTTGACCTTGAAAACAAGGAATACGTCATCACTAACCCCGCTACTCCCGCACCGTGGGCGAATTACCTCGGCGACCCCGAGTACGGCGCTATGATATCCAACAACGCCGCAGGCTACAGCTTTGTGAAGTCGGGCGCTAACGGTCGTATCTCGCGCTTCCGCTTCAATTCCGAGATGGCGCTCCCCGGACGCTATATCTATATCCGCGACAACGAGGCTAACGACTACTGGTCGGCTTCATGGCAGCCCGTAGGCAAGCCGCTCGACAAGTACAAGAGCGAGTGCCGCCACGGTACTGCGTATACTATAATCTCCGCCGAGTATACAGGCATAAAGTCCGAAGTGACGTACTATGTCCCCTACGGAAAGACATACGAGGTATGGCGTGCTAAGGTGACAAATGCCTCCGACAAGGAGAGAAAGCTCTCTGTTTACGGTATGGTCGAGTTCACCAACGAGCCCAACTACGAGCAGGATCAGGTAAACCTCCAGTATACGCTGTTCATCACACGTACAAGCTTCGAGGAGAACCGCATTATCCAGCATATGAACGAGAATACAGGCTTCGACGAGACAGGCTCGAACCACAAGGAGCGCTTCTTCGGTATGGTGGGTCAGCCCGTTACAGGCTATAACGGCTCGCTCAGCAACTTCATCGGTCCCTACAGGACCTTCTCCAATCCTATCGCTGTAGAGTCGGGCAAGTGCGACGGCGTTATGAACTTCAACTCCAATTCCTGCGGTGCTCTCCAGAGCGATATCACCCTCGCAGCAGGCGAGACAAAGGAGTTCGTCTTCATTATGGGTCAGCGCAACAGCGCTGAGGCTGCCGTTATACTCGACGAGTACAAGGCTGCGGGCAAGGTCGATGCCGAAATCAAGCAGCTCAAGGACTACTGGCACGGTCAGCTCGCGAACTTCCAAGTCGAGACTCCGTCCGATGAGTTCAACAATATGATAAATGTCTGGAACGCCTACCAGTGCTTCATCACCTTCATCTGGTCGAGAGCCGCTTCCTTCGTTTACTGTGGTCTCCGCAACGGCTACGGCTACCGCGACACCGTTCAGGATATTCAGGGCATTATCCACCTCGACCCCGAGCTTGCCGCCGAGAAGATACGCTTTATGCTCTCCGCTCAGGTAAGCAACGGCGGAGGTCTGCCCCTCGTTAAGTTCACGCACAATGCGGGTCACGAGACCTGCCCCGACGAGAACGACGAGCACAGCGTTTACGCCAAGGAAACAGGTCACCCGTCGTACCGCGCAGACGACGCTCTCTGGCTCTTCCCGACTATAGTCAAGTACCTCGGTGAGAGCGGCAACAAGGGCTTTCTCGACGAGGTCATCACCTACGCTGAGGAGGGCGGCGGAGAGGCTACCGTCTACGAGCACCTCAAGAACGCTATCCGCTTCTCGCTCGAGCGCCTCGGAAGCCACGATATGCCCGCAGGTCTGCACGCTGACTGGAACGACTGCCTCCGTCTCGGTGCGCAGGGCGAGTCCACATTCGTTGCGTTCCAGCTCTACTACGCGATGACAGTTATCAAGGATATGGCTGTTTCACGCGGCGACAGCGAGTACGTTGACTACATCACAGGCGTTCAGAAGAAGCTCGGCGACGCGCTCGAAAAGTGCTGGGACGAGGACAGATTCATCCGCGGTATCCGCGACAACGGCGTTATCGTCGGCGCGAAGAAGGACCCCGAAGCGAATATGTGGCTCAATCCGCAGAGCTGGTCTGTAATCTCGCGCTTTGCTTCCGACGAGCAGGCTGAAAAGGCTATGAACAGCGTTCACGATATACTCAACACGCCCTACGGAGCTAAGCTCCTCGAGCCGCCCTACAAGTACCATCACTTCGAGGGTGCGCTCATGCAGGTGTTCAACCTCGATACAAAGGAGAACGGCGGTATCTTCTCGCAGTCTCAGGGCTGGCTGATACTCGCGGAGGCTCTCCTCGGTCACGGCGACCGCGCATTCGAGTACTTCCTCGAAAGCTCGCCTGCTGCTATGAACGACAAGGCTGAGATACGCGTTATGGAGCCCTATGTACACGGTCAGTTCACCGAGTCCAAGGCTTCTCCCTACGAGGGTCGCTCACACGTTCACTGGCTCACAGGCACGGCTTCGACTGTTATGGTCGGCTGTGTGGAGGGTATATGCGGTATGCGTCCCGACCTCGGCGGACTTGCAATTTCACCGTCTATCCCCGCAAGCTGGGACGGCTTCAGGATAAAGAAGAACTTCCGCGGCAAGAAGCTCGACATCACTGTTGACAACTCCGCGCACGTTCAGTCGGGCGTGAAGGAGCTCTTCCTCAACGGTGCGAAGCTCGACGGCAATTATGTTCCCGCGGACAAGCTTGCCGATACCAATGAGATAAAGGTAGTTCTCGGCTAAAAATGCATAATGAAAGGCGCTCAGACGAGCGCCTTTTTTGCGCGTTGTCGCTCGCAAGCTCGCTGACTTTACAGAAAAGGCAAGTTTGCTTTCGCGAATGTAAGAATCGCGGCGATAAACTTCCGTATTATTCATCTACCGCGCGAAGTCGAAAGTTTCGCTCAAGCCTTTTCAAAGGCTTGCAGGGTCGAGGGCGGAGCCCCGCGAGTCAAGGGCAGCGCCCTTGTGGGTTCCAAGGGCAAAGCCCTTGGTAGCCTCCTATGGAGGCGAAACATTCGATTTTATTGAAAATCTCCCCTTCGCAAACAATCCAGTGAATTGTTTGCGAACATATTGACTGCCACATTGTAGGGAACGCCTCCCAACGGTCGCCCCTCCCCTCTGTCAGCTTCGCTGACATCTCCCCACGCTGTGGGGAGTCACCCTCGGCGTTCCGCGACTAACAGATAGACCAACGGGAACGAATTGTAGGGGCGACAATTGGTCGTCCGTGAATATACGAAAAGCCGGCGGACGCGCAATGCGCGTCCCTACAATTCAGCAAAAAGCGCAGGCACTCGTCCTGCGCTTTCTCGTTAACCTCTTAAATCTGCCGCCATGCTCGCAGCCTCGGCAATAGCATCGTCAGCCTTTGAATTTGCCTCCGCAAGAGCAGCCTCGGCAGCCGCAAGACCGTCATCGACTGTCTTGTCTATCTCTGCCTCCAGCGAAGCGTTATCCTTTTCTATCTCTGCCTTATCCGCAGCTAACGCCGCGTCAAGCTGTGCCTGAGCATCGGCAGCCGCCTGCTCAGCACCACCGTAAGCTTCAACGAGCGTCTCATCTATCGGGAGCGAATTGCCGTCCTCATCGTAGAACACGATGTTATCAACATACATATTGCCCTCGTTCTGAGCGCCCCACCTCATAATGAGGAAAACAGCCTCGTCCATTGTCTCGTCCCAGCACTGTCCGCCTGCCGCGAGCACGAACTTGAACTCGGCATGAGCAGCGCCCGACATATCGAAGTTGTACTCGCCGCCGCTCCATTCGCCGAACTGGTACCACTTGTCGCCTGCGACGTTGGCTCCGCCGCCGCCGCCTATCCAGCCGGGAGCCTTGAGGAACTCGCCGTCGTCGTTCTGGAAATCGGAAGCAGTTGCGTCCGCGTAAACGTCGAACTGGATAGAGCGTACCTTAGCCACATTCTCATGGCTGAGAAGCATTGCCGCGTCTATCTGTATCTTCTGTACCGTGCCGTTTGCGCAGTTCTTGCCGTCGTCTGTGAAGCGGAGCATCTTGTTGCCCTGCACCTCGACTATCTCGAGCTTGCCCTGTGCGGAATCGTCATCTGTCGTCTTGGGCGAAGCAAAGAAGAAGTGTCCGTCGTCGAAGGTGATAGCGTTCGGGTCTGAAGCCTCGACGGGCTTGGGCGGCTCGAGCTCCTCCGTTGTAGCCTCGGTAGCCTCTACCGTTGAGGCCTCTGTTGAAGCGGCAGTTGTAGCCTCGGAGCTCTCTGACGATGACTCCTTGTCTCCGCAGCCCGCAAAAGCAGCCGCAAGTGTGAGCGACATAGCGCTCGCAAGTATTTTCTTGTAATCCATAGTGATTATCTCCTTCCTATCAGAAATGCCCCCTGCAAGCAGAGGGCATTATCCTTATAGCTTTAGTCAGACTTGAATTAGTCCTTCTTTCTTACTGCGAAAGCTGTAGCAGCAGCAAGACCGAGTGCAGCAACTGCAACTGCAGCGCCTGCGTCACCTGTCTGAGCGGAAGCCTCGCCCTTCTTTGAAGCAGTTGTTGTAGCTGTACCTGTACCCGTTGTAGTAGTTGTTGTAGATGTGGTCGTTGAGGAATCAGCACCTGTTGTGGTTGTTGTAGCCTCAGTTGTAGTTGTTGTGGGAGCCTCAACGCCGTCGTCTGTCTTAACGCTCTTTATTGTGAGCTTGGCAGATGTAGCTGCAAGGTCTCCGCCGTACTCGAAAATCGGGATATTTGTCTGAACGTAGAGTATCTGAGCTGTTGAAGAGGGCTCGTCGAACTTCCACTCAACTGTGTACTCGCCATCGCCTGTGATCTTAACGATCTCGTCCGAGGGAATCTTGCCACCCTCATAAGCGTCCATGTGACGGCTGTAGGGTCCGACGCCGCCGCAGAGGAAAGCCTCGAGGTCCTTGTCGGTCTCAGCGCCCTCAGCCTTCACCTTGGAATCGGAGCCGATGCCCGAAACCTCGAAGGTCACCTTGATATAGCTTGTGTAGGGATTCTCTGTATCCTCGGTGGGGATATCCGAAACAGCAGGAGAAGCCCACTGGTTGAGGATATTGGCTCTGAGGAGCTTGCCATCGTCGGAAGTACCTGCTGAATTGCCCGAATCAGTGTACTTCACGTCCTTCTCAACTGCGAATGAAGTAACACTCATTGCGCAGAATGCAGAAGCTGCAACGACTGATGCAGCCATAGCTGCGAGAACCTTGTTCATCTTCATAATAAAAACTCCTTACTTATCGTGCGTATAAGCGGAAAAATAGAGGGAAACCCGCACTTATTTTTATAAAATCATTTTAGCATAAATGCAACCGCTTGTAAAGTGGCGGTATGCACAATGTTAACAAACGTTTAAACCGCAAAATACAGCACATTCAACAGTTTTTATCAGCTGCGGAGCCTATTATCCCCACGACCTCCTTCATCATATCGAAGGGGCGCTTCTTCGGGTCTATTTTCACCGAAACATAGGACTTTCCCGAGCCGTTGAAGGTTATCCTGCCCTTGTAGGAAGCCGAGAGTGCCTGTATCTGGTCTATGGTGAGATATTCCGTGTAGAAGTACATCTGCGCGTTCTTCTGCGATATCTCCGTGATACCGAGATGTGCCGCCTTGTTTCGCAGGAGCGAGACCTCGATAAGTCCCACCACCGACTTCGGCGGCTCGCCGTAGCGGTCTATCAGCTCGTCGATGAGGTCGAGCTTGTCCTCGTCGCGGGTAACGTGCATTATCTTCTTGTAGAGGTCGATACGCTGATTGAGGCTCTCGATGTAGTTCTCGGGGATATGGGCGTCTATCTGTATGTCCACGAGGCACTCGGGCACCTTCTCGGGCTGCTCGCCCTTCTCCTCGGCTATCGCCTCCGACAGCAGCTGCAAATACATATCGTAGCCGACAGCCTCCATATGTCCGTGCTGACTGCCGCCGAGTATGCTTCCCGCGCCGCGTATCTCAAGGTCGCGCAGAGCTATGCGGAAGCCGCTGCCGAACTGCGTGAACTCGCGCATGGCGTTGAGGCGCTTTGCCGCTATCTCGGTCAGCACCTTGTCACGCTGATAGGTGAAGTACGCATAGCCGCGGCGGTTGGAGCGTCCCACGCGTCCGCGGAGCTGATACAGCTGCGAGAGCCCGAAGCGGTCGGAGTCCTCGATTATGAGCGTGTTCACATTGGGGACGTCCACGCCCGTCTCGATTATTGTTGTGCAGACGAGTATGTCTATCTCGTGCTCGACGAGCTGCTCCCATATGTCACTCATCTCGTCCTCGCCCATCTGTCCGTGCGCCACGGCGATACGAGCCTCGGGCAGGAGCTGCTGAAGTCTGTCAGCGCAGGAGAGTATGCTCTCGACGCGGTTGTGTATGTAGTAGACCTGTCCGCCGCGTCTGAGCTCACGCACTATCGCCTGCACGACCGTGCCGACGTTGTACTCGATGACGTAGGTCTGCACAGGGTATCTGTCCTGCGGCGGCTCCTCGAGTACGGACATATCGCGTATGCCGCTCATAGCCATATTGAGCGTTCGCGGGATAGGCGTCGCCGACAGCATAAGCACGTCCACGCCCGTGAAGGTCTCCTTGAACTTCTCCTTGTGAGCCACGCCGAAGCGCTGCTCCTCGTCGATTATGGCGAGTCCGAGGTCCTTGAATCTGACGCTCTTCTGTATTATCTTGTGCGTGCCGATGAGGAGGTCTATGCGTCCCTGAGCGAGCTTCTTCACTATCTCCGCCTGCTGCTTCGGCGAGCGATAACGGCTGAGGAGCTCCACATTCACGGGGAAGTGCTCGAAGCGGCGCAGAGCCGTCTGATAGTGCTGATACGCGAGGACCGTCGTCGGTGCGAGGATAGCGCACTGCTTGCCCGCGAGTATGCACTTCATAGCCGCGCGGAAGGCGACCTCGGTCTTGCCGAAGCCGACGTCTCCGCAGAGCAGGCGCTCCATGGGGCGGATACGCTCCATATCCGACTTTATCTCGGCTATCGCGGTGAGCTGGTCGTCCGTCTCGACGTAGGGGAAGCGCTCCTCGAAATCGTGCTGTATCTCGTCGTCGGGGTAGAAAGCGAAGCCCTCGCTCTTCTCGCGCTTGGCGTAGAGGGCTATCAGCTCGTGAGCCATATCCTTGACCGCGCGCTTGACGTTGCTGCGCGTGCGCTGCCACTCGCCCGAGCTGAGCTTGTTCAGCTTCACGCCGCTGTCGTCGCGCGGACCGATGTACTTCGACACCATATCGAGCTGCGTTACGGGTATGTAGAGCTTGTCCGTGCCCGCGTACTGAATGGTGATGTAGTCCTTGACAACGCCGTCGAATTCAAGCTTGCGGATACCTATGAATCGTCCGATACCGTGGGCGCTGTGTACGACGAGGTCGCCCTCGGTGATGTCCGCGAGACTGCGTATCTCCTCAGCCTTGTTCTTCTTTGTGCGGGTCTTGCGCTTGCGGACGGAGTCCATAGCCCGTCCCTGCGTGATGAGGACAGTCCTGTTCTCGGGGTACTCGAAGCCGCTGCTGAGGCTTCCCGACATCAGCGCCACGCGCCCCGCTCGGAGCTCGAGTTCGTCCGTGGCGATATCGCATGGTACCCCCGCGTCCTCCAAGTCCTGACGTATTATCGGGAGGGTCTTCTCGCTGCCCGCACAGAGCAGTATGCGGTACTTGCGCACCTTGTAGTCGGTGACGTCCTCGATTAGCTGCTTCAGCTCGCCGCCCCAGTAGGCGGTCTGCATAGCCTCGAAGCTGACGAGCCTGCGGAAGTCGATACGCTCGCCGCCCTGTACGAAATTGCTCATATAGAGGCAGACCTTCTTCTCCGCGATGAGCTGTATCTTCGCGAGCTCAAGGCAGTAGCCCTCCAGTCCCTTGCAGAGCTGACCGTCCTCCATAAGGACTTTTATGTCCTCGTTGTAGCGCGTAGTTATGCCTGCCGCGCTGTCCATTACGTTTGAGTAGTCGCTGAACAGCACCGCTCCGTCGATATAGTCGAAAACCGTCGAGGGCTCGCCGTAGACGAGCGGGTAGTACTTCATTCCGTGTGCGAGTATCTCCCCCGCCCTCAGTCTGCGGACGTCCGCACCGAGGTGCTCACGTATGAGCTCCATACGCTTTCCACGCACCCTCTTGCAGAGCTCCTCTATCTTATCCGCGAGCTCGTTCCCGTCGTAGAGTATCTCTCCCGCGGGTGATATCTCGGCTTTTTCGAGTCTGACGTCCGAGCGGCGCTGGGTGTCCGTCTCGAACTCGGAAATGCTCTCTATCTCGTCGCCCCACAGCTCGATACGTACGGGCTTGTCAGCCTGAACGGGGAAGATGTCGATGATGTCGCCGCGCACCGAGAACTGCGACGCTCCCTCGACCTTCTCGCTGCGCTGATAGCCGCTCCGCGTGAGCGAGAGGCAGAGCTTGTCTCGGTCTATCTCCTGCCCCGCAGTGAGCTCAATTCCCGCCGCGATGAGGACTCCGACGGGGATAACGGGCTGCATTACGGCTTCTATGCTCGCGCATATCACGCGGCAGCCGCCGTGCACCGCCCTCGCGAGCGCCGACACGCGCATATACTCGTACTCGCGGTTGGCGCTGTCAACAGGTGTGAAGACGAGCTCCTTCGACGGAAAAAGGACTGCCGACTCGCCGCCCGACATCATATTGATATCGTCGCAGAGCTTCTTTGCCTCAGCCTCGCTGCCCGTGATGACGAGGCTGACCTTTCCCGTGTCGAGGGCGTTTATCAGCTGCGCCCTGTGTATATGCGAAAGACCCGTCACGGAGACGGGTGAGATGTTTTTTTCAATTGCCTCCCGAACGCTCTTATAGCCCGAGAGCTCGGTGAAAATGTCCTTGAATAGTTTCATATTTACTCCAAATCGGGTTACAGCCTTTAGCTATTAGCCTTTAGCCTTTAGCTCGCGGTATCGCCTTCGGCGATAGATTTTAAAATGTGAGCGAAGCGAACTCCTTCAGCTAACGGCTAATGGCTAATGGCTAATGGCTAACAGCTCAGGAATTATACTTATTCATCGCCTCGTCGGTCTTGCCCTGCACCATCAGCTTTATGCACTCGCAGGCGTTATCGGCGGCTTCCTTGAGCGCTGCCGCGTCCTCCTTGCTGAACTTTCCGAGCACCCATTTCGCGAGGTCGTAGTCGGGGTGAGGCTTCTTGCCGACGCCCATTTTTATGCGCGGGAAGTCGTCCCTGCCCGTGAGCTCGATAATGCTCCTCATGCCGTTGTGACCGCCGTGGCTGCCCTTGCGGCGTATGCGGAGCTTCCCCGGCTCGAGGGAGATGTCGTCGTATATGACGATGAGGTTCGCGGCGTCTATCTTGTAGAACTCCAGCGCCTGAACTATCGACTCGCCGCTGTTGTTCATATAGGTCGTGGGCTTGAGCAGCAGACAGCGCTTGTCGCCGATGGTGACCTCCGCGGTCTTCCCCTTGAGGCGCAGGCGGTCTATCTTCTCACCGAGCTGCTCCGCGAGCGTATCTATCGTGAAAAAGCCCGCATTATGGCGGCTCCCCTCGTATTCGAGCCCCGGATTGCCCAGCCCCGCTATCACATACTCTATTTTACCTCTTGCCGCCGTCGAATTGGCGGAAATGCGGTCGAAAACATCAAAAATACTCATTTTATCTCTCCTTGCTGAACTAATGCCCGCTTATTATAACACAAAATCAAAAAAATAGCAAGGGCTCTGCCCTTGACCCGCCAAAGGTGACTCCCCGCAGTGCGGGAGATGTCGCGAAGCGACAGAGGGAACGGGCTCGTTGAGCCTGCCTTAGGAATCCGCAGGGACTCTGTCCCGGACCCTGCAGGGGAACGCAGTTCCCCTGACCCCGAACTACGTTGCCGCTCGCTTTGCTCGCTCGCTCCTTACAAAAGGCGCAGTCTGCTTTCGGCGGGTAGCAATCGCGGCGAAAGACCACCGCAGCATTTTGTAGGGGACGGCGTCCTCGACGTCCCATATCCCCAAATCGGCTGCTTACCCGCGGAGTTACCTCCGCGCACTATCAGTCACAGGGCACAAAAAAAGCGTCCCGACGACGCAAGGTTCAACAAATGAAAAGACGCTCTTCACCGACACCCTCTCAAAAGTCAGTGAAGAACGTCTCTCAGCGTCAAAGAAGCGCACCCTCTATACGCATCTCCGACTACGGCAGATACAATCCGAAGTATCCATACATCCGACTGCTGTTGCGGGAACAGTCTACAGCGTGTAAACCATCTGAAGCTGAGTTTAGGCGATTAAACATATTATAGGCATTAATGTTTAATAAACAGCTTTCTTGCCCAAATGTCTGCAAAGACGTAGTAGTAAAAATTAATATCCGGCGGAGTTTGAACCGGAAAGCAGATCGAGATGTATTTGCCGTTGATCACAGGACACAATAATAATCATATTGTGCTGTCGTCCGAAAGCCTGTTTTTGGCAGTTTTTCGATTCCGACACTTGTATTATAAAATAATCCCGCAAGATAATCAACCTATAATATTGCTCATTTTTAGTACAAAATTGCGATTGCATATCATTTTCTATAGTTTAACATTTAGTAAATATATATTTTATTATAACAAGAAAGTATTTCATTCATATACGTAAAAATATACTGATTGTGTACTGGTTAAATGTATGTTTGATATAAAGAATTTCGCTAAATACAGTCGTTTTTAACCTTGCAAGCAAACAAACTGTGCCGAATATGTTCATTTTTGTATGCTTTATCACTGTACAGCAGGACTCGCAGGAGTACAAAAGTTATTTTTTATAATTATATGCCGATGTGGAAAATTTTTCGATTTTTTTCGTTTCCGCCCGAAAAAACAAAAGCAGGAGCCGTATGACTCCTGCAATATTATTCTAAGTTATATTATCCCCTGTGCTGCGTCCTCAATGAGCTTCTCGTAGTAAGCCTTCAGCCACGGGTGCTCGAACTCGGTGAACAGCTTCAGTGCTCCGTGCGCGTTCTCGATGTTGCTCGCAACGCTGTCGCGGTCGCCCGATTTTGCGCAGATGTAGATGCACGTGATGAATATATCAACGAGCTTGGCATCGTTCTTTCCCTGCGGCTTGTAGCCGAAATTCGTCAGCAGCTTGAACGCCTGCATCGGCTTCTTCGACGCGCAGTCAACAAGCGCGAGCGCGATGTACATATCCGCGAGCTGCTTCATATCGATCTTCTTGGAGTAATTCTGCATAAAGTTGATGTTCTCCGTGCGGAAGTCGACAGCGTCGCGCCAGTGTCCCTGCTTGCTCTTGACCTTGAGTGCCTCTATGCAGTACGCGAATTTGTCGTCGTTGCTGAGCTTCTTATCCTTGAGCATATCAAGGTAGAACTCGGCACTGCCGAAATCGCGTATCTTATCGAAGAGTATCGCAGTCTGTATGATGTCCTCGGCGAGAGGCTTCTTCTGGTCGTTCACGAAGGCGTCGGCATAGCCGTCGGCAAGCTCGCGGGTATAGCCCAGCTGGCTGAAATCCGCGTAAAGCTCCATATATCTGCTCGTCTGGGCATTTCCGCCCGAACGAAGCGCCTTTGCGAACACTCCCTTTTTGCGTTCACGTTCCTGTGGTGACAGCATTATCAACACCCCTTATCTCACGCGGCAGTGCTAAAGCCGCTGCAGTAATTCTGTCCCGCGCGCCGTATCTCTATGCAGGCGCACGTCTTTACTCAGTAATTTTAGCATAAATCTTAAACTTAGTCAACATTTGTTTATCTATTTCGGGTAAAACTGGTGTTTTGCACAAAAAACAAGTTCTATTTTTTCCAAATCAAAAAATTAAACTTTCTTGCTTTTAAGCTTATTTAAAGAAATTGTGTTATAATAGTATACAGGACAGTATAGGCTGTCGGTGAAGGGGGTAATCCATATGAAACTGCTCGTTGTTGAAGACGAGATACAGCTCGCTGACGCGCTCAGCGAGATACTCAAGCGAAATATGTACTCCGTGGACACGGTCTACGACGGGATAGACGGGCTCGATAACGCTCTCACGGGCGTTTACGACTGCATTATCCTCGATATAATGCTTCCCGGTATGAACGGGCTCGACGTGCTGAAAAACCTCCGCGCGGAGAAGATAAGCACGCCTGTTCTCCTGCTGACCGCGCGGAGCGAGATAGATGACAAGATAAACGGTCTCGACTGCGGCGCGGACGACTACCTCACAAAGCCGTTCGTTACAGGCGAGCTCCTCGCGAGGGTGCGCGCTCTCACCCGCAGAAAGGGTGAGATACAGGACGACAACCGCTTCGACTTCAACGGCGTACAGCTCCACAAGAACACCTGCTCCATAAGCTACGCGGGCAACGACGTGAAGCTCAGCCTGAAGGAGTACCAGATAATGGAGCTCCTCATCGCGAACCCGAAGCAGATACTCACGAAGGAACGCATTATCGAAAAGATATGGGGCTACGAGAGCGACGTCGATTACAACAACATCGAGGTCTACATCTCGTTCCTGCGCAAGAAGCTGAACGTCATTTCCGCTCCCGCGCAGATAAAGACAGCCCGCAGTATCGGTTATTCAATCGAAGCCATAGAGAGATAGCGTTTAAAGCCGTTAGCTATTAGCCGTTAGCCTTTAGCTAAAGGTGTTCGCTTCGCTCACATTTTAAATCTATCGCCGAAGGCGATACCGCGAGCTAAAGGCTAATGGCTAATGGCTCAACAAACCACAAACCATTTCGGGAATCCACACATTTTACGGAGGTGTATGCCTTTGTTCAGGAAGGTACAGCTTAAATTCTTCGGCATCATTACTTCCATACTCCTCGCCATATTCATCGCCGTGCTCGGCTCCATAAACATCATTATGGACACCGTTATGGAGCACCAGACCAAGATAGTTCTCGAGCAAGTCGCGGCAGGCGTAGAGTACGACGGAATGACAAAGAGATTCTTCATTGAGCGTCCCGACGACGAGAACTGGCAGAGATTCGACGACTACCAGCGCACGGAGCCGCCGTCCAAGCCTGATATGAAGCCATCCGACGCTCCGACAACACAGACCGAGGCAGTATCGACCGAAGGCGAGACCTCGGAGACGGTCGTTACGTCTTCTGCCACTACATATGAGGAAACAGAGCCTCCGCAGACAACTCCTCCGCCCGAGACACAGGCTCCCGCGCCGCAGACTACACGCGCTCCCGAAACTCAGCCTACTTGGGCAAAAACGACACGTGCGACTGCTTACAAGCCCGTCACAACTACCGAGGCTGTCCGCACTACTCAGGAATGGCGCACTCAGCCTCCGCAGACTCAGCCGCCTCAGACGCAGCCTCCGCAGACTCAGCCTCCGCAGACAGCTCCTCCGCCCGAAACTACCACTCAGGCAGACTGGGGCGGCGGTCAGCCCGTATGGGGACCGTGGGGTCCGTGGTACCCGTGGTGGATGTATGGCGGCGACGGCAATAATAACGGCGGCAGCGACGGAAACAACGGCGGCGGCATATACAACGACTACTGGAAGCCGCAGGAAGAGACAGTATCGGGTATGGCGAACAACGAGTTCATCCCCGTGCTCGACGGCTATACTATAATTAATGACGACTCGCAGACTACTACCACAGCCGTCACCTCCGAGGCGACCACTACCGCTCCCCCGCCCGTTCCGCGCGCCCCCGTTCCCGCAAACGGCGGCGAATACGACAAGGAAAGCGTACCGCGCTCGCTCGGCTCCATCGACTTCTTCCTGCTGATGGCTGACGAGGACGGCAAGCTGGTCGGGATACAGAACAACGACGAGATGTCCGACGAGGTGGCTCAGCAGTACGTGACCGAGATACTCAGCAAGAAGGCGGACTCGGGTATGGCGAACAGCTACCAGTTCTGCACCGAAAAAAAGGACAACGGCACGCTTATGGTCTTCACCGACAAGAGCGCCGAGATAGATATGATGAACAAGCTCAAGCGCACGACCGTCATCGTCGGTCTTATCAGCATCGTCATTCTCTCAGCCGCTGCCTACTTCCTCAGCGGACTCATCGTCCGCCCGATACAGGTGGCATTCGACAAGCAGAAGCAGTTCATCTCCGACGCGAGCCACGAGCTCAAAACTCCGCTGACGGTCATCTCCGCGAACGCTGACGTCCTTGAGGGCGAGATAGGCGAGAACAAGTGGCTGACCTATATACAGGATCAGGCTGACCGTATGAACGTGCTCGTCAACGACCTGCTCAACCTCACAAGGCTGGAAAACAACTCCAACTTCATTGTAAGCGAGTTCGACCTCAGCAAGGCGATAGCCAATACCGCTCTCCCGTTCGAGTGCCGTGCCTTCGACGCAGGCAAGAACTTCGTTCTCAACATCGAGGACGGTATCCGCATATCGGGAAGCGAGCAGCACATCAAGCAGATGGCGGCTATCTTCATCGACAACGCGCTCAAATACTCCAAGGAGAAGGGTACGGTGCGGGTGTCGCTCACCAACGACGGCGGAAAGATACGCTTCTCGGTGTACAACACGGGAACGGGTCTGAAGGAATCGGAGAAGGAGAAGGTCTTCGAGCGCTTCTTCCGCAGCGACGCCTCGCGCAACAGAGCTACGGGCGGCTACGGTCTCGGACTTGCCATTGCGAAGTCCATCATTGATAAGCACAAGTTCAAGCTCTTCGTAGATAACGCCGAGGGCAAGAGCGTCTGCTTCATCGTCACAATGAACTGAAACAAAACCGCGCTAAAGTTCCTTTAGCGCGGTTTTTCAGTGAATAGTGAATAATGAATAATGAAAAGTGAATAGTAAAGGTATCTCCTTCGGCGATATATTAAAATACGTGCCGAAGGCACACCGCAATTATTCACTCTTCACTATTCATTCTTCACTAAATAAAAAGTCGCTCGTATGAGCGACTTTTTATCATTCCGTATCCAGCAGCCCAGCTGTGTCCTCTCCCCCGCTCGGGAGCTCCACCTTGCTGAGGCTGCGGTTTATCTGACGTGTACGCGTACCGATGAGCTTTTCGAGGTCGTCGTCCACCTGTCGGATATGCTTCTGCGTCTTTTCGAGAGCCTCGGAGAAGTTGCCGAACTCCTTCTTCACCGAGCCCAGTATCTCCCAGACCTCGTTGCTGCGCTTCTGTATAGCCAGCGTGCGGAAGCCCATTTGCAGCGAATTCAGCATTGCCGCCATAGTTGACGGACCTGTTATGCTCACGCTGTAGTCGCGCTGGAGCGTCTCCACGAGCCCGAGGTTGACCGCCTCGGCGTACAGACCCTCGAACGGCAGGAACATAATGCCGAAATTGGTAGTATGCGGCGGTGATACGTACTTCGAGCGGATATCGCCCGCGCACTTCTTTATCACGGCGACGAGGTTCTTCTTCGCTGCGTCGATGCGCTCCTTTTCGCCCGATTCGTAGGCTTCCTGCAGGGCAGCATAGGTGTCGCCCGGGAACTTCGAGTCTATCGGGAGGTAGATATTCGAGCCGTCAGACGCTCCGGGGAGCTTCACCGCGAATTCCACGTGCTCGCGGCTGTTCGGGACCGTCGCTATCTCCGTCTCGTAGAGCTCGGGCGCGAGTATTTCTTCGAGTATGCTCCCAAGCTGTATCTCGCCCAGTATACCGCGGGTCTTGACGTTCGAGAGCACCTTTTTGAGGTCGCCGACGCCCGAGGCTATGCTCTGCATCTCGCCGAGGCTCTCGTACACCTTCTCCAGCCTCTCGCTGACGAGCTTGAAGGACTTCTGCAGCTGTGTTTCGAGCTTTTCGTTGACCGTGTTCTGTATCACGTCGAGCTTCTTCTGGTTCTCCTCCTGTATGGAGGTGAGCTGGCGCATCATCGTGGTGCGCATACTCTCGAGCTTCTCGTTGTTGGTGGATTCAAGCGTCTTGAAGCGGTTTTCGAGGTTCGTCAGCTGGCGGAGCTGAGCCTCCGACGCCTGATTCTGGTTGTCGGTGAGCAGTCGGCTGAAGGTCTGCATACCGCCGTTGAGCTCGGTCGTGAGCTCCCGCCGCGAGGCTGAAAGTCCCTCACGAAGCGATTTTTCGAGCTCTGCGCCCTTGCCGATGCCGACCGCCGACATCTGCTTTATAAGTATCACTACCAGCAATACTATTATCACCGCACACAGTATTATCAGAATTATATCTGTCATATCCTACATCTCCTTCTTGTCCCGTGAGCGGGACTTCGCCTATGATTATACCACATTTTTGTGTAAAGCGCAAGATGTGGAGGGTAAGCCGTTAGCCGTTAGCCGTTAGCTCAAGGTGTTCGCTCCGCTCACTTTCTAAAATAATATCGCCGAAGGCGATACCGCAAGCTAATGGCTAAAGTCTGATAGCTAAAAGCTAAATCAAACATCTGCCGTCAGCGTAAATCATAACATATTTTACAATAATTATTTCTTTTCACATTTTTTGTGCAATGTGTAAGAAATTCAACGGAGAATTTTTACCTTATTCTATATGGCTTTTTCTTACATTTTATGGTATAATATATCTAAGTCGGAATGGGCTCGCTTCGGTGTGCCTTTCTCCGAACAAAGTTTAAAACTGGAGGTATATTCCCATGGCTACAAAATATTGCTACCTTTTCTCTGAAGGTAATGCCAACATGAGAGAGCTTCTCGGCGGTAAGGGCGCTAACCTCGCTGAGATGACAAACATCGGTCTCCCCGTTCCCCAGGGCTTCACGATCACTACTGAGGCCTGCACACAGTACTACGAGGACGGCGGTATCTCTGACGAGATAATGGCAGAGATCAACGAGTACATCGTTAAGATGGAAGGTATCACAGGCAAGAAGTTCGGCGATAAGGAGAACCCGCTCCTCGTTTCCGTTCGTTCAGGTGCACGTGCTTCCATGCCCGGTATGATGGATACTATCCTCAACCTCGGTCTCAACGAGACTGTTGTAAATACAATCGCTGAAAAGTCCAACAACCCCAGATGGGCTTGGGACTGCTACAGAAGATTCATCCAGATGTACTCCGACGTTGTTATGGAAGTCGGCAAGAAGTACTTCGAGGAGCTCATCGACGAGATGAAGGCTAAGAAGGGCGTTACTCAGGACGTAGAGCTCAATGCTGACGACCTCAAGGAGCTCGCCGGACAGTTCAAGGCTGAGTACAAGGCTAAGATCGGCACTGACTTCCCCGACGACCCCAAGGAGCAGCTCATCGGCGCTATCAAGGCTGTTTTCCGTTCATGGGACAACCCCAGAGCTAACGTATACAGAAGAGATAATGATATCCCGTTCTCATGGGGTACTGCTGTAAACGTACAGTCAATGGCATTCGGTAACATGGGCGACGACTGCGGTACTGGCGTTGCGTTCACTCGTGACCCCGCTACAGGCGAGAAGAAGCTCATGGGCGAGTTCCTTACAAACGCACAGGGCGAGGACGTTGTTGCAGGCGTTCGTACTCCTATGCCTATCCAGCAGATGGCTGAGACATTCCCCGAGGCTTTCGCTCAGTTCAAGGAAGTTTGCCAGACTCTCGAAAATCACTACCACGATATGCAGGATATGGAGTTCACTGTTGAGAACAAGAAGCTCTATATGCTCCAGACAAGAAACGGTAAGAGAACTGCTCAGGCTGCTCTCAAGATCGCTTGCGACCTCGTTGACGAGGGTATGAAGACAGAGGCTGAGGCTGTTGCTATGATCGACCCCAGAAACCTCGATACTCTTCTCCACCCCCAGTTCGATACCAAGGCTCTCAAGGCTGCTACTCCTATCGGCAAGGGTCTCGGTGCTTCACCCGGAGCTGCTTGCGGTAAGGTAGTCTTCACAGCTGACGACGCTGTTGAGTGGGCTGCTAAGGGCGAGAAGGTTGTTCTCGTTCGTCTCGAGACTTCTCCCGAGGACATCACAGGTATGAAGGCTGCTCAGGGTATCCTCACTGTTCGCGGCGGTATGACTTCTCACGCTGCTGTTGTTGCTCGTGGTATGGGTGAGTGCTGCGTTTCAGGCTGCGGCGACATCAAGATGGACGAGGCTAACAAGAAGTTCGAGCTCGGCGGCAAGACCTTCAAGGAAGGCGACGCTATCTCCATCGACGGTACTACAGGTAACATCTACGACGGTATCATCCCCACTGTTGACGCTCAGATCGCAGGCGAGTTCGGTCGCATTATGGCTTGGGCTGACAAGTACAGAACTCTCAAGGTTCGTACAAATGCTGATACTCCCGCTGACGCTAAGAAGGCTCGCGAGCTCGGCGCTGAGGGCATCGGTCTCTGCCGTACAGAGCACATGTTCTTCGAGGCTGACAGAATCGCTGCTTTCCGTGAGATGATCTGCTCCGATACAGTTGAAGGCAGAGAGGCTGCTCTCGCTAAGATCGAACCCATGCAGCAGAGCGACTTCGAGGCTCTCTACGAGGCTCTCGAGGGCAACCCTGTTACTATCCGCTTCCTCGATCCTCCTCTCCACGAATTCGTTCCCACAGAAGAGGCTGACATCGAGCTCCTCGCTAAGTCGCAGGGCAAGTCAGTTGAGGACATCAAGAACATCATCGCTTCTCTCCACGAGTTCAACCCCATGATGGGTCA
>JAFXXD010000017.1 GCA_017542475.1 Ruminococcus sp.
TGTAGGGACGACCTACAGCCTGCATATAGCATTGCCTGCCAAATCATAGATTTGGGGCACTGCTTAATCGGTCGTCCGCAAATAATCTGTACCAATTACCGTTAACTTTAATACGGACGCGCAATGCGCGTCCCTACATCGGTCGATTGAACGTATTCGTGTAGGGGCGGGCGGATGATATCCGCCCCTGCATTCAATCTCACTTTACCACTTTACTGCGTTCAAGATATCAAGATATCAACATATTATTGATTGGTAAGGCTCGCGGGAAAAGACCCGCGGTCTGTACAGGTAAACGAGCTTGCGAGTGACCGCGTGAACCGCCTGCGCAGGCTCCGCGCCGAGTGACCGCGTGAATCGCCTTCGCGGACACCGCGCCAAGATATCAAGATATCATCTGTGTGGACATAATATCTTGACGCAAAAAAGGGATAATGTAAAAGCACATCATCCCTTATCTTTTCCACCTCAGCAGGTGGTTCTGCAGTTTGTTGAACAGGAAGGTCACGGCGATGACAACTATGCCGATGACGAGGAGTCCTGTTATCGTGCGGGTGTAGTCTCCGAAGTCGGAGTAATACTTCACGTAGTAGCCCATTCCGTCGCGGGCGCCTATCATCTCAGCCGATGTGAGGAGTATGAACGACACGCTCAGTCCCTGATTGCAGCCGAGGAATATCTGCTGCAATGACGCAGGCAGTATCACGCGGAACAGCATTTCGGGCTTGCTGACGTTGAGCACCTTTGCCGAGTCGATTATCTTCTTGTCCACGCCGAGCACACCGCTCATCGTACCTGCAAACACAGGCCAGAAGGTCGCGAGGAAGATAACGAACACCGACACCGACTTGAAGGTCGGGAGGAGCGCGATACCGTAGGGGATATACACTATCGGAGGTATCGAGCTGAAAAACTTGGTTATGTAGGTCGCGGCACTGCCTATGCGTGCGCTCCAGCCGATGAAAAGTCCGAGCGGAACAGCCACGATGACAGCTATCAGGAAGCCCTTTATCGTCGTACCGAGCGAGCTCTCGATGTTGGTGACTATCGTCGCCTTGTCCTCCGCGAACTGGTGTATCACCTTCCCGGGAGCGGGGAAGAGCAGGTCGTTGAGGATATTGAACTTCGCAGTTGCGAGCGACCATATCCCGAGCACAACGAATATGAAGCCTGCGATGTCCACCACAAGCTTCAGGCTTTCCTCCTTCTTGACGAAGGACGATATGATGAGCACCACAGCCTCAGCCGCCACGGCAAACGCTATGAGCGAGCCCGTGTACACGTCCTTGGTGGACTTGTCGGGCAGGAGCTGTATCAGCAGCAGTGCGATGAAGAGCAGATGTACCACTCTGAGGTAACGCTTTCCGATCGTCACAGTACCACCTCATCTCCGCCGATACGCTCGGCAATGTCTGTATTGAGGAGGGAGAGAAGTCTGTTGCGGAATCTGCCGTACTCCTGCGTACCCACGAGCTCTGCGCGGTTTCTCGGGCGCTCAAACGGAACGTTTACCACCTCATTCACCGTGCCGGGGTGAGCCGTGAGGACAACTATCTTATCCGAGAGCAGTATAGCCTCGTCAATGTCGTGGGTAACGAAAACAACGGTCTTGCGCTCCTCGGAGCCGTCGCCCTCCCAGAGCGAGAGCAGGAGCTCCTGAAGGATAATGCGGTTCTTGGGGTCTATCGCGCTGAAGGGCTCATCCATAAGGAGTATCTCCGTGTCCATAGCGAGAGCCCTTGCGATAGCCGCACGCTGCTGCATACCGCCCGAGAGCTGCGAGGGGTACTTGCTGCCCGCATCGGAAAGTCCCACCTTCGTGAGGAATTCGTCCGCTATCCTCGAACGCTCGCGGCGCTTTATATCGTGGTGAGTCTGCTTTATGCCGAACTCTATGTTCTTCTTTGTGGTCATCCACGGGAAGAGGGAATAGTGCTGGAAGACCACTCCCCTCTCCGAGCCCGTACCGTGGAGCTCCTTGCCGTCTATCTGCACCGAGCCGCCTGCGGGGGCGTAAAGCCCCTCAAGCACGCTCAGCAGTGTGGACTTGCCGCAGCCGCTCGCACCGATAACGCTCACGAACTCTCCTCTGCCCACGCCGAAGGAAACGTCGTGGAGAGCGTTGAAGCTGCGCTTGTTGTCGATGTAGTTGACGGTCAGACCATTTATCTCGATCTTATTCGTAGTCATCAAAATGCTCCTTTAACGAATCGTATATGTCATCGGAGCCCTCAGCGAGTATGCTGTCGAGCGCCTTCTTGTAGATGTCTGTGTTGTAGTGAGGCTCGATGTCGAAGTCGTCGGTGTAGCCGAGCTCAACGATAGTCTCCTTCAGTGTGACTGTACCCTTCTTGTCGGGGTCGGGGCTTGAAACGCTGTATCCGCCGTAGACCTCGGTGTCGATGAAGTCCTCGTCGATGTCGATGTACTTCTTGACGTCCTTGATGGTCTTGTCGTGGTCTGTCTGAGTGAAGTGGTACGCCTTGATGAAAGCACGCTCTATAGCGGTGTAGGTGTTGGGGTTCTCATCGAGAGCAGCTGTCCTTGCGACCTGACGGCAGCAGGGCTGGTTCTTCAGAGCCTCCTCGTGAGCGCAGTAGTAAACGACCTTGTAGCCCTGCGACTTAGCGAGCGAAGCATAGGGCGAGTAAACGGAAGCCGCGTCGATGGAGCTGTTGAGAAGAGCAGCATATGCGTCCTTCTGGCTGTCGAAGTAGACGATGTTGACCTTGTCGTCGCCCTCGCCGATCTCGATGTGCGCATTTTTCAGAAGTATCTGGAGCTCCGCGTCCTGTACGCTGTTCTTGACTGAGGCGACATTCCTGCCCTTGAGGACCTCCACGCCTGCCTCGTCCTTGTCAGCGAATTCGGACTTTATCACGTAGCCGTGACCGTTCGTCATAGCTCCGCCGAAAACGGATATCTCGTGTCCCTGACTCTCGAATGTCAGAGTGGGGACCGAACCGATGAAGGCTACGTCAAGCTTTTCGGATTCAAGTCCGTTGACGAGCTCAGCCGCGCTCGAGAACTGTGTGAGCGTAACGTTGAGCCCCTCCTCCTTGAAGTAGCCCTCCTCGGACGCTACGAACGCGAGCAGATGCGCCGTAGAATTGAGATAGCCAATGTTGATGTCTGTCTTTTCGGGCTTGCCGAGAGCCTCAGCCGCGTCATCTCCGCAGCAGTCGGCGGGCTCGGAGCAGCAGTCGTCCTTGCCTGAGCAGCAGTCCTTGGTCTCGTCCGTGGGGCTCTGCGCGTAGGTAGCAACGCTGTCGCTGCTGTCGGATGTGTTATTGTTGAACGCGCCGCAGCCTGTGAGCAGCGAAGCAGCCGCGAGTATGGAAATTATCTTAGTCCTGTTATTCATTTTAAATCAGCCTTTCGTATTTATCAGTAGAGTTTTTATCGTGTGAGTGCGGAACATCGCATTCGTTCCGACCAGCTGATCCTTCTTGTATTTGTCATTATCATCACTCCTGTGTTTTTCTATGCTCTAATCATACCATACCCGTAGGTATTTGTCCAATACTCATACTCTATGGTGACTTATAGGCACAGGCTATCACCGAAGCCGATATTCCGTGCGTTATTATATAAAGGTATAGCTGCGCCGCTTTAACATTTTTCTTCCAAAAGCTTGACAAGTGTAAAGTTTAGTGTTATAATATACAAAGTCGATAGGATTAATCTATATCATACACGGAGGAATACAATGGAAAAAAGATTCATATATGCCGATAATGCCGCGACTACCGCGGTCTCCGAGGAAGTCCTCGCGGCTATGCTCCCCTACTTCCGCGAGGGCTACGGCAACGCCTCGAGCATCTATAAGCTCGGACGTGACGCTCAGCGTGCCGTCGAGGACGCGCGTGACAAGGTCGCGAAGGCTCTCGGAGCAGACCCACGCGAGATATTCTTCACAAGCTGCGGCTCGGAGTCCGATAACTGGGCGATAAAGGGCACTGCGGAGCTTATGGCAAAGAAGGGCAAGAAGCACATCATCACCTCGGTCATCGAGCACCACGCAGTGCTCCACACGACGGAATACCTCGAAAAGCACGGGTATGAGGTGACATACGTACCCGTCAGCGACAAGGGTCTGATAGACCCCGAGGACATCAAGAATGCTATCCGCGAGGACACTGCCCTCGTGACGATAATGTACGCGAACAACGAGATAGGCACGATACAGCCCATCGACGAGATAGCTGCTATATGCCGCGAAAAGAAAGTGCTCTTCCACACGGACGCCGTACAGGCTGTCGGTCACGTTGACATCGACGTCCACAGGCAGGGCATTGATATGCTCTCGCTCTCGGGACACAAAATTCACGCTCAGAAGGGAATCGGCGTGCTCTACGTCCGCAAGGGCATTGCTCTGCCGAATCTGATACACGGCGGCGGTCAGGAGCGCGGCAGGCGTGCGGGCACGGAAAATGTCCCCGCAATAGTCGGTCTCGGAGTCGCCATTGAAGCCGCCACCCGCGATATCGCGGCGAAAAACGCGGTGATAACTCCCCGCAGGAACAGGCTCATAGACGGCATACTGAAGCTCCCCTACACCCGCCTCAACGGCGACAGGGACAAGCGTCTCGCGGGCAACCTCAACATCTCTATCGAGGGCATAGAGGGCGAATCACTGCTGCTTATGCTCGATATGAACGGCATATGCGCTTCGTCTGGCTCAGCCTGCACATCGGGCTCGCTCGACCCGTCACACGTACTGCTCTCGCTCGGACTGGAGCACGCGGTAGCGCACGGCTCGATGAGGCTTTCCATTGAGGAGGATGTAACAGACGAGGACATTGACTATATTCTCGAAGTTGTCCCCAAGGTGGTAGAGCGCCTGCGTGCTATGTCACCCGTGTGGGAAAAGATGATGAAGGGTCAGAAATACGAATAAAGGAGAATTGCTATGTTATACAGTGAAAAAGTGCTCGACCATTTTTCAAATCCGCGCAATGTCGGTGAGATAGAGGACGCGGACGGAGTCGGTGAGATAGGCAATGCCAAGTGCGGCGACATTATGAAGATGTACCTGAAAATCGACGACAACATCATTACGGACGCCAAATTCAAGACCTTCGGCTGCGGAGCGGCAGTCGCAACCTCGTCGATGGCTACCGAGCTCATCAAGGGCAAGTCCATAGACGACGCGCTCAAGCTCACGAATCAGGCGGTGGTAGAGGCTCTCGACGGACTTCCCGCGGTCAAGATACACTGCTCCGTGCTCGCAGAGCAGGCAGTGCGCTCGGCTCTGTCGGACTACTACACCCGTCAGGGAATTGACCCCGTGCCGATAGTCGGCGAGATAAAGGAGCCCGAGGAATAAAGCCCATATACAAAGCGCTCCCGATACAGCTGTATCGGGAGCTTTTTCATCAGTCAGCGCTGTTCGTATCAAGGTATCTGCCTGCACACAGCGAAAAAAGGCTCTCCTTATCGGAGAGCCTTTGATTATTCATTAAGAATGGTGACTAATTAATTAGTCTTCCTTCTTTCTGAGAGCGAATGCTGTAGCAACAGCAGCAGCAAGACCAGCTACTGCAAGAGCAGCACCTGTGCCGGATACACCGGTCTGAGGATTCTTTGTTGTGCCTGTAGCAGCCTTAGATGTTGTACCTGTACCGCTTGTTGTAGAACCGCTTGTTGTAGAGCCGGTTGCTGTAGAGGATGCAGCAGAAGTTGTAGCAGACGCAGTTGTTGTAGCCTCAGTTGTTGTAGATTCTGTTGTTGTAGCCTCTGTAGTTGTAGACTCTGTTGTTGTCTCACCACCAGCGATAGCGATGTAAGCATCAACGCTCTTGTCGATATCAGCAAGTGCGGGGCACTTCTCAACGTCAGCAGCAGCAGCAGCAAAGTTGTTGTTTACTGTTGTGTTGTAGATACCTCTTGTGAATGTGTAGCCCTGCATAAGCTTGGAAGCCTCTGTATCGTCGCAGCTGCAGAAGAGATCCTCAGCGTTGTCGCTGGATCTGTACATAATGTCGATCGGGAAAACGTCGCCAGCCTTAGCTGTAGCGGGAACCTTTACTGTGAATGTCCACATAACGCCGTCCTTACCAACGTCCTTAGAACCAGCTGTTGCAGCGAAGAAACCGTTGTTGCCAGCGATTGTCTTATCGTAAACAGGAACGTCCTTAGCAAGCTTCTTTGTAGCGTCGCCGCCCTCTACGAGGGGATCGCCGCCGTCGTCTACGATCTCAAGAGTAGAAACGAATACGTGGAAACCTGTAGAAGCATACTTGTCCTCAGCACCCTTAACGTTAAGAGTACACTCAACTTCCTTACCGGCGATGGACTCGTCGAATACCTTACCGCCGTCAGAACCGTCTACAGAGATGAATACTGTAGGCTTGATCTCGGAAGCGTCGATCTGATCCTGTGAGAAACCGTTTGTCTCATCAGCGAATGCAGCCATAGAAGATGCAGAAGCAGCAACTGCTGCGATAGCAAGAGCAGAGAAAGCTCTCTTTAAAGAATTGTTCTTCATTTTGATTATTCCTTTCAGATAATAATTTTATATGTCAGCCCGCCGCCGCTCAGGCGGCAGGCTTAACAATGCATTGGATTAGATAAATGTGCGGGATAATTATTCCTCAGTAGTTGAGCTGCTTGAGTAAAGCACGCTATCCCATGTTGCTCTGTCGGGGTTACCGCCTGTAGAGGTCTTGCCGTAGAGCTTGAGGATGAAGGAAGCATCATTGGACATGATCTTTCTTGCGGGCTTCTGGATGTAGAAGTTATCCTCAGCCTTCTCGTTGTTTACGTCGCAGAGGAATGCAGCGAACTCGTCGAGATTCTTGTCATAGCCCTCTCTTGCAACCTTCTGGTTGTTCTCGTCGTAAGTAGCGATCTGGTTGCTTGTGGAGAAGATCTCCTCGTCAGCCTTTGCGCCTGTGGACATCTTGGAGTACCATACGAGTACGAGTGAAGCGTCCTTAGAATCAGCCATGAAGTTGAGGTCGCCGTCGCCCTTAACGCCAACGTAGCAGATAACGTTTGCCTCAGAGCCGTCCACGTTCTTGAGAACGTCGCCGCTCTTAGCTACGACCTTGCCTTCAACCTCGATGTCTTCTGTTGCATAAAGAGCGATATCGTGTGAGAACTTGTACTCACCCTTCTTGAATACGCTTGAAGGTGTCTGTGTACCGAAGTCAACCTTATCAGTGATGTTGTAGCCCTTGCCCTTTGAAAGAACAGTCTCTGCAACGATCTCCTTCTCGCCCTTCTCGTTCTCAGCCTCGCCGTAAGAGATCTCTACTTCGTCGATGCTTACGTAGATGGACTCGATCTGATCCTTGTTGAACTTCTCATCAATGTTGAGGTAGAAGCCTGTCTTCGCTGTTACATAGTAGTTAGCATCAGTCTTTACAACCTTTGTAGTTGTTGTTTCAGAAGAAGTTGTTTCTGTAGCTGTAGTTGTGTCTGTAGTTGTGTCTGTAGTTGTGTCTGTAGTTGTGGAAGTTGTTTCCGAAGTAGTTGTTGTTGTTTCTGTAGATGTAGAAGTTGTAGATGTTGTGGAAGTTGTAGTTGTTGTTTCAACCTCGAGAACTCTCTTGAACTTTACATCAACAGAGCCTGTGCCAGCCTTTACGCCTGAGTAATCAGCTGTAACGTCAACAGTCTTGTAGCCGTCTGTTACGTTGAGGCCGTATGTCTCAAGGATGTAAGCCTTAGCGTCCTCAAGCTCCTTATCCTCGAACTTAGCACTGAATGTAGCTGTGCCGGCGCTGAGCTGAGCTGTGATATCGTAGAGAGCATCAGCGAATGCGCCGAGCTGACCTGTTGTGATATCAAGTGAGTAAGAAGAATTCTTGCCGATCTGGTTTACGATCTTGTCGTAGATGTTGTTTACGAGCTCCTTCTCAGCAGCCTCAGAAGCGGTCGAGGGGATCTCCTTGTTGAGTCTGTTCTCAACTCTCTGACCGAATCTGCTTGCCTTAGCAGCAGCGAGAGCCTCAGCAAATGTGCCGTACTCCTTCTTCTCGGTTGTCTTGTTGAGAGCCTTGTCAGACCATGTCTTAACTCTGTTGAGCTGCTTCTTGTAGTAAGCAAGAGCGTCAGCGACCTCAGCCTTGCAGTCAGCGATCTTCTCAGACTCTGTAGCTTCAAAAGCCTCGTCGATAGCCTTGTTAGCGTCCTTCTCGAGAGCATCGAGCTGCTCAAGACCGTAGTCAGCTATGGCTGTACCCTTGTACTGCTTCAGCTTGTCAGACGTAAATGTTACATCAGCGCTTACCTTTGTATCATTCTTAAGTGATTCAGCGTTGATAACAACTGTGAACTGACCAGCGATAGTTACATCGCTGAATGTATCGTCTGTAGCGATCTCAACGCCGTACTTAGCAGCGAGGTCGTTAAGAACTTCACCGATCGTCTTCTTGCTTCCCTCTGTGAACTCGGGAACGATGTCTGTAACGTTGCATGTAAGAGTAATGTTGCCCTTATCATCGATAACGTAATTTACATCACCAACGTGCTTGATGATCTTGTTTGTGATGTCCTGATAGTTGCCGGCACGCTTTGCTGCCTCTGAGAGAGCACTCTGGATGCTGAACGAGCCGCTCTTCTTGTCAACGCCGATAAGCTTTGTGTAAACGAGGCTGTTCCAGTCGGAATCCTTGGTAACGGTGAATTTGCCGTCGCCTAATGTCTCGTAAACGTCTGCGAGCTTATCCTCGCCTACCATGTAGTCGTCGCTGTCATCAACGCCCGCGCCGGGAGTGATGTAAGTAAGACCGTTCTCACCCTCGAGTGTGATAGAGTTGCTTGATTCTGTTGCAGCGTCGTTTGCAACAACTGCGAGAGCTGCGTTGTCAACACTTGCAGCATTTGCAACTGTCAGGCACTGAGTAAGAGCGAGCGGAGCAGCAGCTGCTACAGCGAAAGCTCTCTTGAATAATGAGTTCTTCATTGTTCTATACCTCTCTAACATATTTTGTCTGAACCCGTCTGCCTTTCATCCGAAGCCGACGTTTCAGCTATCATTTTCGGCGAATACAGGCAATTAGCCTATAATCCTCCCGAAAATTCATAACTACATTTTATCACACTCTCCCGAATAAGTCAAGAAAAACAACGTATTTTTCCAAAAAATAATTGACGATTAATTATCACCATTTTTGTACGTATTTCACAATCAGTAAAACCTATAAGCGGCTATTTTATCAAGAATTCGCCTATCTGTAATATTTCCCGCTTATATTACTGACTATCAACGTCAAATGAAACAACTCTGCTTGTCAAAAGTGTGTGATTTTGAGTATCTTCGCTGAGTATTGCCTTTTACGCTGTCTCCCGTGCGGTCATATACTATTATAATCAGTGCGGTTCGTAAAGTCAATATGGAATATAAGGAAAAAAACAAGTCGGACACGAGGTCCGACTTGTTGTAGTTGTTTTGATAGGTGACTTACTCAGTTATAAGGAAATCACGGATCTTTTCTTCTCTGCCCGATACAGCATCGTTCCATGCCGCCTGACGGTCTGTGCCGCCCGAAGACATAATCGAGTAGTATCTAAGGATCGAGCTTGCGTCCTTAGCGTCGATCACACGTCCGCTCTTGGTTGTCTTCCAGTTGTCTTCGTCGTAAACGTCCTTATCAACGTCTGCGAGGAATGCGCCAAACTGGTCGAGGTCAAGCTCGGGATGATCGGTGATGATCTTGTTCGATTCAGGATTGATCATAATATCGTCAGAGCTTACGGTTGCTTCCTTAACGGAAACCTTGGAGTAGAATGCGAGAGCATTTGATGCGTCCTTAGCGTCAGCCTTGTTATCAAGGTTGGAGTCACCCTTTACGCCGATGTAAACCTTGAATGTTACAGGGTTACCGTCTGCGAACTCGAGCGGCTTGCCGCCGTAGAATGCGTCAACGTTGTAAGTGAAGTCTGTCTGCTCTTCGTTGTAAGCTGCCATAGGATTATCCTCGCCGCTTACCTTCTCCTTGAAGCTGAGTGCGGACTCGTCGAATGTGATCTCTTCTGTAGTGCCGTCAGACATTACAACTGTGAGCTTTGTAGCCGTAACGTGACCCTTATTGAAGGATCTGCCGTCGTGGTTGAAGTAGAATCCGTCGATAGCTGTACCCTCAACAATTACGTACTTAGCCGCATCAGGAAGTGTTGTGACTGTACCTGTTGAAGTGGTCTCTGTACCGGTCTCGCTTGCTGTTGTAGTCTCTGTGTCGGTAGCTGTCTCAGATGCAGATGTTGTATCAGTGTCTGTATCTGTAGCAGATGCCGTCTCAGAAGCTGTTGTTGCTGTATCCTCGCCTGTTGTCGTAGTATCAGCAACAGATGATGTTACAGGCTTAACTATGATAGCACCGTCGAGGCAGAGGATGTAATTTGTTATATCCTCACCGTTGGAGTTGGACGCATTGAAGAAGTCCTTAGTCCATGTTACGGGATACTCGCCTGCTTCTGTTCCCTCGGAAACTGTGTAAGTGAGGTTGAATACTACCGCACCGTTTGCAGCAGCCATTTCAGCGCCCTTAGCATTTGCGAATGCGAACTCGAATGTTGAAGTGTTGGCAACAACGTCAGAGCCGTAAGCGTCAGAGTTGGATACTGCGCTGTAAGCGATAGGAGTCTTAGCTGTTACGCCGAACTGTGCACCGCCTACCGCGAGGTTTACTGCGTTGGGATCAAGAACGAGTACAGGAACTGTAACTGTCTGACCTGCCTCAGCCTCTACTCTCTGGATCTGCCAGATGACAGCGCCGTCGGGAGCAGTAACAACGGGTGTTGTAGTTGTAGCTTCAGTTGTAGCTGTTGTTGTAGCTTCGCTTGAAGTTGTAGTCTCGGGAACCTTTACGAGGATAGCACCATCAAGGCAAACAATGTGCTTTGTGATGTCAAGACCGTTCGTATCGGAAGCATTGAGCTCGCCGATAACTACGGGGTACTTGTCGCCGTCCTTAGCCGTGTCGGGAACCTTGTACTTGAGTGTGATTACCTTTGCACCGCTTGCAGCTGCAATGCCCTGTCCCTTGGGATGAGCGAATGCGAATCTGTTAGCGTCGCCGTTTACGCCTGACTGGATGTCAGCGCTGTATGCCGCAGAACCTGTGCCGCTCTGGAGAGCTGCATCACAGCTGATGATGAACTGTGCTCCGCCGACCTCAAGCTTTGTATCGTTGGGATCGAGCACGAGAACGTCAACGTCAACCTCTTCACCGGGAGCAGCTGTTACAGTCTGAGCCTGCCATACGATAGCGCCCTCAGCAACTGTAAGAGTTGTTTCTGTCTCGGATGCAGTTGTGGTTTCTGTGGCTGTTGCTGTTGTTGTTTCGCCTGTTGTAGTTGTTGTGTCCTCAACAACTATGATAGCACCGTCGAGGCATACAACAAAGCTTGAAATGTCTTCGCCGTTGGAGTTGGACGCATTGAAGAAGTCCTTAGTCCATGTTACGGGATACTCGCCTGCAGCTGTTCCCTCGGGAACTGTGTAGGTGAGGTTGAATACTACTGCGTTGTTTGCAGCAGCTGTCTCAGCACCCTTAGCATTTGCGAATGCGAACTCGAATGTTGACTTGTTAGCAACGATATCGGAAGCATAAGCGTCAGATTTAGCGGATACTGAATCGTAAGCGATGGGAGCCTTGGCTGTTACGCCGAACTGTGCACCGCCTACAGCGAGCTTAGCGTCGTTGGGATCGAGAACAAGTACAGGAACTGTAACTGTCTCGCCTGCCTTAGCCTCTACTCTCTGGATCTGCCAGATAACAGCACCCTCGGGAGCTGTTACAGGGAGAACCTGCTCAGTAACACTTGCAGTTGTTGTGCTTGTGTCAGCAGCAGTTGTAGATGTGTCAGCAGCAGTTGTAGATGTATCAGCTGATGTTGTAGAATCGCTCTCACTTGTTGTAGATGTGAGCTCATCAACGATGATCTTACCGTCAACGAGTGTAACATCAGCAGTGATGTCGTTTCCGTTTGTATCGCTGATGAATGCGTTGGACCACTCAACAGGGTACTCGCCTGCTGCTGTGCCCTCGGGAACTGTGTATGTGAGCTTGAGAACGGAAGAACCGCTTGCAGCCTCAACGCCTGCGCCCTTAGCTTCAGCAAATGCAAACTCGTTTGTATCCTTGTTGAATGTAAGCTCAGCCTTATAGCCGTCGGAACCTGTAGCAGTTGAGAATGCGATAGGAGTCTTGGCTGTGATGTTGAACTGAGCACCGCCGACAGCAAGATTCTCTTCGCCTGCATCAACAAGAACGTCGAGCTCTACTGTTTCGCCGGGAACGGCATGCTTCTCGGGAATTGTCCAAGTAACCTTGCCTTCTGTGAGGTCGTCATCTACGATGACAGCACCGTCGATGAGTGTAACTTTTGCAGTGATGTCGTTTCCGTCTGTATCGGAGATGTAGATATCTCCTGCCCAGGTTACGTCGTACGTACCGGGAGCTGTACCTGCGGGAACGTCAAATGTAAGAACCATTACGCTGTCGCCGTCAGCAGCAGCAACGCCTGCGCCCTTGCCTTCGCCGAACGCAAACTCGTTCTTATTGTTTACGATGTCAGACTTATAAGCGTCAGAGCCGCTTACAGAGCTGAGCTGTACAGTCTTTGCATTGATGTTGAACTGAGCACCTGCAACAGCAAGAGCCTCGCTGTCGGGATCGCTTACCTTCACGTTGAGGGTAGCAGTCTTGCCAGCCTGAGCGTGAACAGTGGGGATCTCCCATGAGATGCCGCCTTCGCTTGAAACAACGATAGCACCGTCAGTAAGAGTTACCTTATCTGTGATGTCATTGCCGTTTGTGTCGCTTACGAATGCGTCAGACCACTTAACAGGGTATGTGCCGCTTGCACCTGCGGGAACCTTATAAGAGATGGTGAGAACAACTGCGCCGTCAGCAGCAGCTGTAGCAGCACCCTTGCCCTCAGCGAATGCGAACTCGTTGGTTGCGTCATTCTTCTGGATGCCAGCCTTATAAGCAGCAGATGTATCGCTTACGCCTGCAAATGTGATACCCGAAGCGGGTGTGATCTTGAACTGAGCACCTGCAACAGCGAGGTCAGAAGTGCCGTTTACGACAACGTTCATCTTGACTGTCTCGCCTGCATTAGCCTTGACTGTAGGTATCTTCCACTCTACCTTGCCGTCAGCGGGAGCTGCTGTTGTAACAACTGCAGTAGTTGTTGAGCTGTCAGCAGGAGCTGCTGTAGTATCAGCAGTAGTGGTAATTGTTGTTGTTGTTGTCGTGTCATCGCCGCCGAGAACTACGATCTTACCGGACTGGATGTTAGCGTCGAACTCGATAGCCTCATAGCCGTTTTCAACTACGTGGAATCTGTCGGGCTGCCACTCGTATGTTCCGGGAGCAGCATCAGCGGGGATAGAGATAGCGTATCTTGCTACGGGCTCATCCGTATTGATAGTCTGCGGGTCGCCTGAATCGAGGCAGTCGCAGTACCATGTACCGTCTATCTCGGTGTACTCGGGGCTTGTTGCTACAGCCTTGCACTTTGTGTTCTTCATTGTAGCAGTAGCGCCTGAGATGGGGAGATTAGCATCGTCAACTCTTGCTACGAACTGAGCTACCTTGCGGTTGCTTGTGTTTGTGCAGTAGAGACCGATGTTAACTGTCTGACCGGGTTCAGCTGTTACGTCCTCGGGCTTGATGATGAAGCCCTCGTCAACGCTTGCAGGCTTTGTGCCCGTAGCGGGAGCAGTAGTTGTCTCACCTGAAGGAGCAGTAGTTGTCTCGCCGCTTCCTGTAACAGTGAGCTTACCTGTCTTGAGAGTAGCATCAAACTCGACGCCGTTGTAGCCGTCCTCAACTACGTGGAATCTGTCGAGCTTCCACTCGTAGGTTCCGGGAGTAGCATTGGAAGGAACAGTGATATCAAACTTGGCAACAGCCTTGCTTGTATCGATCTCCTGAGGCTCACCCGAATCGAGAGTATCGCAGTACCATGTACCGTTGAGCTCGCTGTACTCGGGCTTTGTAGCTATAGCAGAGCATCTTAAGGATGTCATTGTAGCTGTTGCGCCGCTGATAGGAAGGTTAGCATTGATTACCTGTGCTACGAACTGAGCAGCCTTGCGGTTGCTGCCGTTCTCACACATAATGTTAACTGATACAGTATCGCCTGCTGCAACCGTAGCGTCTGCGGGAGTGATGATAAACTTGCTGTCTACCTCGAACTCACCCTCGTGAGGAACGCTTACTGTAGTAACAGAGGGAGCTGTTGTTTCGTTTGAAGGAGCCTGTGTGGTTGTGTTTGTGGGAGCTGTGGTCTCGCCCTCTCCAAGGATATGGATAACACCGGGCTTGATCGTAGCGTCAAACTCAACGCCGTTATAACCGTCCTCTACAACGTGGAAATGCGAGAGATTATATTCATAATCTCCAGCCTTAGCATTTGAGGGGACTGAGAGTGTGAATGCGATGACTGCCTTGTCGGAAGCGAGCGACATAGGCTCACCCGAATCAAGTGTATCGCAGTAGTATCTTCCGTTAAGTTTATTAAAGGTAAAAGCGCCGTCTACAGCCTTGCAGCGAAGATCAGCCTCAGCAACGTCTGCTGTTATACCCTGCGGGAGATCGGAATCATCGAGACCTACTACAAGAGTACCGACCTTGTGCGAGCCGGCATCTGCGAAGATCTTGACCTTGACACTTTCACCCGCGTTAACAGAAACCTCTTCAGGAGTTACAACGAAGTCAGCCTGAGCAGTTTTATTGACAGCAACGTCCGCAACTTCTCCTATACTAACGTTAGGCTGCACAGCAGATACTCTGCCGGCAGCACTAACATTAAAGGAAGAAGCAAATGCACTTGTCATGAGCGAAGCGCTCATTGCGAAGGACGTAACTGCCGCAAGCAGTTTCTTCATTTGTGCATTTCCTTTCCGAGCATTTGCTCTATTTTATTGTTTTTTCAGCGGACTGATCACTTAAGATCAGCTGCTGTACAACCCTTAGAAATGTCTACAAGGTGAACAATGCTCTTGATGATAGCATCGGAGTCGTTAGCGTCAAGACCCTCGCCGCCCTTAGCGTCGCAGCAGTCAGCGTTAACCTTACCCTGATCCTTCATATCGTAAGAAGAAGCGTCGTTGAGGTACTTGTTGAGAACAACTACGTCAGCGATGTTAACCTTACCGTCGCAGTTTGTATCACCGTAAACAACGCCGGCAGGTGTTGTTGCTGTTGTGTCAGCAGCTGTAGCTGTTGTTGTAGCTGTTGTGTCTGCAGCTGTAGCTGTTGTTGTGGGCTGAGTTGTTGTTGTGCCTTCCTCGGAAGCAGTTGTTGAACCGCCGCCTGTAACCTCGAGCTTACCTGTCTGGAGGTTAGCATCGAACTCAACGCCGTTGTAGCCGTCTTCAACTACGTGGAATCTGTCGAGCTTCCACTCGTATGTTCCGGGTGTAGCGTCAGCAGGAACTGTGATAGCGAACTTAGCAACTGCCTTGGAGGTATCGATCTCCTGAGGCTCACCTGAATCGAGAGTATCGCAGTACCATGTACCGTTGATCTCGTTGTACTCAGGCTTTGTAGAGATAGCTGAGCATCTTACAGTTGACATTGTGGATGTAGCGCCCTTGATAGGAAGGTTAGCGTCGATAACCTGTGCAACGAACTGAGCTGCCTTACGGTTGCTGCCGTTCTCGCAGATGATGTCAACGTTAACTGTGCCGCCAGCCTCAACTGTAGCATCCTTGGGCTTGATGATGAACTTCTCATCAACCTCATCGCTTGTCGATGAACCGCCGCCCTGGGTTGTTGTAGCAGCCTGAGTTGTTGTAGCAGCTGTTGTTGTAGCAGCTGTTGTTGTAGCAGCTGTTGTGCCCGAGCCCGAGCCCTCGATAGTGATGTCGAGGCTCTTGAGTGTGAGCTTGCTGTTGGAATCAGTCATCTTGCCGGCAGCTGTCTCGATCATGCATGCTCTGTTGTCAGGATAATCTGCATCGGGAGCATACTTACAGAAGTCGATAGTATATGTGCCTGCGGGTGTACCCTTAGCGAACACTACATCCCATACACATACGGGATATGAATCAGACTTGTCGCCCGACCATGAATATGTGCCGCTTGTAGGACCTGTGTAAGCGATAGAGCCGAAAGCGTTGTCTGTACCTGCGGACTTGGAGTTGAGCTCTGCGAATTCCTGACCCTTAACTGTTGCCGAGAAGTAATCTCCGTCCTCGTCGTCGTTAACGATCTTGCCTGCAAAGCCAACGAGTGTCTTTGTGCTGCCGCTGCTTCCTGCAAGAGTGAAGCTCTGAGCAGAAGCAAAGTAATCAGAACCAGCCTTGTGCTTAACAAACTTTACATAAGAATTGGAAGCATCTCCGTCAGAGGACTTAACTGTGAACTGAGCGGAAAGTGTCTGTGAGTCATTTGTATCCTCTACGAGGAAGAGACCTACAGGGATTGTAACCTCGCCTGCTGAAATAGCGTCAGCAGAGATCGTTGAACTTACCTCTTTGCCGTTAACATCAAGGAAAGTACGGAGCTCAAAGCCCTTTGTAGCGTCAGCAGCACCTGTTGCAAAAGGAACAGCCGAGCTTACCATCGATGCAGCCATAGCAAGTGAAGCAGCTGCAGAAATAAGTTTCTTCATTTGTAATAATTCCTTTCTTTAGGTTTTTACGCCTATTAATAACTTATGATTTGGGTTTGTATTCCTTTGTAAGGGGGACAAATCAGATAATCTTCGGATAATCGTATCGCTTAAAGAGAGCTTATAGCACCTGCGTCAAGCTTCTGGATCATAAGAGCGTCATTAGCAGTGATGCCTGCTGCGCCGTCAACGTCGCCGTTGACCTTACCCTGAGGCTTGAGGTCGTACTTGTCCTTGTTAGCGATAGACTGGAGAATAGCTACTGCATCAGCGATCGTAACCTTGCCGTCTACGTTAGCGTCGCCCTTGAGTGTTACTTCAAGAGTGCTGCCGCCCTGTGTAGTGGTCGCAGCCTGAGTTGTTGTATCAGCCTGAGTAGTCACTGTAGTAGTTGCAGTGGTACCCTGACCGATCGTTACGCTGCCGGCATTAGCCTTGACATTGAAGTTGACCTTAACGCCATCTTTAAGGTAACCGCAGTCGAAAGCGTCGTTCTTCACGCCCGAACCAGAATATGTCTCACGGTCAGTAGGAACGATGGAGATCTCGGAAACTGTTCCGTCAGCTACACCGCTTGCAACGGTACCGCTGATAGTACAGAATGTACCCTCACCCTTCAGCCACTTGGACGAATCATCAACAGATGTCGACCATGCTACGCTGATAAGCCCCTCTTGTGAATAGTCGCCGAAATTCGGAAGCATTGACGATGATGAATCGCCGCTTACGCTCCCTGCCAGCGCACCTGCCTTAATGTCGGTGATTGTGAGAACCTTCGGATCGTACTTGATAGCAAAGTTGCAGCACTGGAGACCAGTACTCGGGATGTCAGACAGTGACACATCCACTGAAAATGCCCCTCCTGCCTCCGCGTTAGTCTTGCTGGCGGAAATCTGCACTGTTTCGTCAGCCGCAACAGCGGGAGCGATTGAGCAAACTGAAAGTGAAAGCATCGCTGCAGCCATAGCTCCGATGACTATCTTTTTTGTCTTCATGATTTTTTCCTCCTTCTTCATTAATGTTATATAACAAAGGAACAGGTGCCCCTTTTATTATATCGTGTCTTAGAGTGCAGCCTTTTGCTGCTGTCTGCGGGAACCGCGACATGAACAAACACAGTCCTGCGCGCGAAAAAGCTGTCCGTACAGCCTGCGGAGTATGTACACACCGCACACGGTGAGCGGACGATCACGCCGCAGTGATCAATCGTAAGACGCATCACACTGCCGTGACGGGATGTCAATCCCAAAATCCATATTTATTCACGATTTCATTATATAACAGGTCAGAAAAAAAGTAAATAGGTTTATTCCGTTTTTGGTATTTTATATAAACATTCCACCTGTTTTTTGCACGGTTTGCACAATCGGAAATTTGTCTGATTTCTCCCGCGAAAACGTCTTTATGAACAGAATGTGAACAAATTTATTATTTGTCCAGCTTCTGAAATTCAGCAGGCATACTCTCGTTAATTATATCATTAAGTATGTCCCAGCTGAAGCTCGTATAGGTGCCCTGAGGTATCGCGTAGGGCACTCCGTGCACCGCCGCAAGCTCGGGGGTGTATTTGCTGTAGGGATAGACCGCCAGATTTGCGAAATCAGGCGATTCGTAGTGGATAATATTCGGGATAGCTCCCACATTTTCGAGCGTTATCTCGCCCGTCTCGCCGTCCATTACGATGTCAAAATCAGGCATCTCGCCGACGAGGTTGAAGTTATCGGTCTGACAGCAGATGAAGTTGCCCATCGAGTAGTAAACGAAGCCCTTTGTGCCGTCATCGCGCGTTATCCATTCCATAGTCTCCGCGGTGTGGGTGTGACAGCCGAGTATCACGTCCGCGCCCCAGTTGACCATCTTGTTCGCGAGGTCTATGCGGTCCTGCGAGACCTCGTGAGTGTCCTCGACTCCCCAGTGAGCCGAAACTATGACAACGTCCGCCATTTCCTTGGCTTCCTTTATCTGACGCTCGATGACGTCCTCCTCCGCGTTCATCACAACGCGCAGAGGGCAGCCTGCGGGGAACTCGAAGCCGTTGATATGCTCTGCATACGCAAGGAAGGCTATCTTCACGCCGTTCACCTCGCGGATGCGTATATCGTTTGCGTCCTCCTCGTTGAGATAGGCGCCGAGCACAGTGAGGTCGTTCTCCTTCGCCTTGTCGTTCCAGAAGTTGATGGACTCCTCGAGAGCTTCTGCTCCGAAATCGAGCAGGTGGTTGTTAGCCATTGTGAAAACGTCGAAACCAAGGTCGATCACCGCATCTGCGACCTCGGGAGGCGAATTGAACAGGAGAGCGCCGCCGTTAGCGCCGCGTATCTCGTTGCTCTGGCTGATTATCGTCTCCTGATTGAGTATGGCGACGTCAGCGTCCTCCACGATGTACTTCACGTTCTTGTAGAGCGGCTTGAAATCGAACCTTTCGCCGGGTCCTGCTAGTTTTTCCGCATTCTTGTACACCGAGTAGTGGATGAGGTTGTCACCCGCTGCCACAACGTGTACACGCTTGTCCTCGGGGACAGGCTCTGTCGTGGGCTCTTCGGTCGGAGCCTCGGTAGTTGTCTGCGGAGCACTGCTTTCGCGCGAGCTTCCGTCTGCTCCCGAGCCGCCTACCACCTTCGTGGCACAGCTGACACCCGACACAAGAATGACCGCCAGAACTGCTATCGCAGCTGCGGCACGACCTTTTCTCAACTTCATCTTAATCGTCCCTTTCAGCGCGGGAGGTACACTTCCGCGACTATATTATATCACATTGTTTTTCCAATTGCAATTACTAATTGTATGATTAGACTGTATAATTACAGTCAGTTTTATTTGGTAATTAATTGGATTAAGGCTGATTTTCGCCTATTTATAGCCATTTTATCAGCTGACAAATCGTGTTCCAAGCCTTCTTTGTCAGTTTTAACGAATTTTTCTAACTATTTTTGTTCATTCTGCTATTCTGTAATTCTATGAACTCGTTTGCGAGGCTCTCAGCCTCCGCATATGACGAGAGCTGATAGCACCTTCCGCGGAATTTTGCCGAGCCGTAAAAACCGTTCATATACCACGACGCGTGCTTGCGCGCCTCGTGCATAGCAAGCTCCTCGCACTTGGGGCTGAGCTCCAGCATCAGGCGTATGTGCTCGAGCATCACCCGCATACACTCCTCCACCGTCGGCGGGACGTACCCGCGCCCCTCTATCGCTGCCTCTATTTCCCCGAAGATGAACGGGTTTCCGTAGCTTCCCCGCCCTATCATCACGAGGTCGCAGCCCGTCTCCTCGTACATCCGCAGGCACGAAGCCGCGTCCGTGACGTCGCCGTTGCCGATGACGGGTATGCTCACCGCCTGCTTTACATCGCGGATAACGCCGATATCAGCGCTCCCGCTGTAGAACTGGTCTCGGGTGCGCCCGTGGACGGCTATCGCTGCCGCTCCCGACGCTTCGAGAGCCTTTGCCATCTCCGCAGCGTTGACCGTGTCCGCCGACCAGCCGCTGCGTATCTTCACTGTAACGGGGACTTCTCCCGCCGCCTTAACGGCAGCCTCGGTGATGTCCGCAGCAAGCCTTATATCCTTCATCAGCGCCGAGCCTGCTCCCGTGCCGACTACCTTCGGAACAGGGCAGCCCATATTTATGTCGATGATGTCGGGCTTGAAGCCGAGCACTATCTTGACCGCCTCCGCCATAAAGTCGGGCTCGCTGCCGAAGAGCTGCACCGCCATGGGACGCTCGCCGTTCGTGACCGTGCATAGCTCCGCGGTCTTGCGGTCGCTGTAGCATATCCCCTTCGCGGACACCATCTCGCTGACCGTGTACGCCGCTCCGAAGCGCTTGCACATCAGGCGGTAGGCTCTGTCGGCTACTCCCGCCATCGGAGCGAGCGCGGCAGTCCTCTTTATCTCAACGCCGCCTATTTTTACCGTATCAGCCATTGGCTTCCTCTGTAGGCGCTGCCTCGGGCTCGCCCTTCTTCTTGCGGAACACGAACACCTTGCTGATGACGTAGTTGAGTATCAGCACGAGCACGTTCGCGAACACCTTGACAGCCCAGTAGTTCAGTCCGAGCCACGCAAAGCCCAGTCTCATAACTACCCACTCCACCGCGAGAGTAAATACTCGTCCGCCGTAGAACTTGCCGCCCTCGACGATAAGAGCCTTCGCGCCCTTTACGGTCGAGTCGAACACCCACACTCTGTTGGTGAGGTAGGCGAACGTCACTGCGCACACCCACGAGAAGACGGTGCTGATATCGCTGACGGCATCTGCGCCGAAGCCGCCCCACTTCTCGAGCACCCACTTCGCGAAGCCCGCCGCCACAAAGCTGACAACGGTGGTAAGTCCGCCGAAGAACAGGTAGAGCCACTTGTCCTCGTAGTTTAAATACAGGTCACGTATCGGCTTCGGGAAAACCGACACTATCTTTCTGATAAGCTTTTTCATTCTATGCTTCCTTTCAAATGCGATACTCTATAATAATACCAGTATTTGCCGAATTTTTCAAGTGCTTTTCAAAAAATTAACAATAATTGACGTATCAACGCAAAAAAGGAAAGCTGCCGCAGGTATTCCCACGGCAGCTTTCCTTATCTGAAAAGGTGTGTTTATAAAACGCTCGGAGGTATATTGAGCGCTGAAACGGTTGTTGGCTATATGTAAATCTCTCTGTTCTGTGACTTCATTATAGCCCATTCCCGCAGCAAATGCAATAACAGGCGGGTCAAAGTTTGAATACAAGTCAGTATACAGCGGTTACAGAATCACTACAACGGTGACAGAATGTGCAAATAACTATTGTAGGGACGCGCATTGCGCGTCCGCAATCACGTAAACGGCGGTCGATATGGGATTTTCGGACGACCAATGGTCGTCCCTACACAGTGTTATTTCATACCGCTGCGGTAAATGTCGGGCGGCGGAACGCCGCCCCTACAATCTGAGCTCTGAGTTCTTTTCCCCGCTGTAATAATTTTCTTTGTCGCCTTTTGACGGTTTCTGCATAGAATAGAAGTAAACAGCCGTGTGACAGCTGCCGCTCCGGAGTGGCTGACGTCAGTGATGCATCGGTGCTGCCCGTGGACAGCTCCCGAGGGATATGCGCTGTCAGACGTCTGTTTTCATATATATGCAGAGGGGATACGTTCAGTATCCCCTCCTGTGCTTTGCTATTTCCCTGTATTTTTCACGCGTGGCAAGTCCTCCGCGGATATGCCGCTCCTGCTTGTTTACCTCGAGAACGTCCCTGACGAGCGCGTACAGCTCGGGGTCTTCCTTTTTCAGCCGCTCGCTGACGTCCTTGTGCACCGTGCTCTTGGATATGCCGAACTGCTTCGCAGCGGCGCGGACGGTCGTCCTGTTGTCGAGTATGTACCGTCCGAGTGTGACTGCCCGCTGAGCGGGTGGTATTTTCAAGTGCATCACTCCTTCGTCTATTCTGCGGACAATAATATATATGCAGGATAAACGAAGAAAATGTGTTCATTGCAGCTCGGACAGGCGGACGCTCCCTACAGCCGAAAGCTCAGTTCTGGTGACGGACAACTCCGTATTCGTCATCGAGGCGGTAGTACGGGCAGGCGTAGTTCGTGCCCTGTATGAAGCGTCCCATTTCGTCCTCGTCGAGGTCTACCATACATACGTAGCAGTCGCAGTCCTCGTCGTAGACGTAGTTGGTGCAGGTCTCGCAGTTTGTTGCAGTTTTCATATGTATCCTCCTTTTCGTGCGGGGCGATGTGGGCATCGCCCCCTACTTCAGTCCTGTTGTAAATGCGTAATGCGTAATTTCGGTGTCCCTTCGGGACATATCAAAACTGTGTTTTCGTGTGCCGACAGCATTAATTCCGAATCCCGAATTCCGAATTCCGAATTTCACTTGTCCCGACAAAGCCCTCACGCGAGAGCACGGGCACCTCCGCACGCCTGTCGCCGCTGAGCAGCCCGCCGAGCACGGTCACGATGTCGCACCTGCCAAGGAGCTCCTGTGCCTGCGCGACCTTCACCGCTCCCTCAAGCTCCTCGGGCTTCCTCGCCGCGAGGAGTGCCGCACCGTCACCGACAGGACAGGCGACTATGCACGACGGCGACACCTTCCACTCACTGAGCATAAAATCGAGCGTTGCGGCGCTGTCACAGCCGTCGAGGACTATCAGCTCCGTGTAGCCCGTGAATATTTTGTGTCCGCCCGCGAGCTCCGCCGCCGTGCGTGCCGCCTCGGGCGAATCTGCGGCGACTGTCACGGGCTCGTCCTCCTCCGAGAAGAAGGCGAGTGTGACCGTGTCCCTGCCGATGACCGCCGCGCGGAGGTAGCTCTTGTCGCTGACATTGCCGTCCGAGGCGCAGCCCGTGAGAAGTCCTGCCGTGAGCAGTAAGGGTGCGAATCTAAGCCTTTTCATGCTTCCGTATACCTCCCTTGATGAGTGCTTCCGCGGGCACGATCAGCAGTACCGCAAGTCCCGACGCCGCGTATATTCCCGTGCTCTCCGACGGCGAGCCGATGAGTGCTCCGACCGCGACCATCACCGCAAGTGCAAGCGTGCATCTGAACCGCCGCAAGCACGGGAAGGTCCGCGCGGCGAGGTACTCCGCCGCCGAAGCCTGCACCGCGACCGTGTACACCGCGAACACCGCAAATACTGTCAGAAAGAGCGAGTCCGTGCGCTGAACGGGGAAGGGCTGCGAGAGCTGAGCCGCCGATGCTACAGGGAGATCAAGGACGTCCATTATCCCGCCCGTCACCATCACCGCCGTGAACAGCACCACGAACGAGAGCACAGCCTTGCACGTGAAATATAGCGCGGCGGCATCCGTCCTGTCGCTGTCGGTGAAGCCGAGCAGTACAACGAAGCTCCCGAGCCCGCCGCTTGCCGCGAATCCGCGTATCAGCTCGCGCGGGAGGTCACTGCCCGCGGGTCGGAGGATATTGCTCATATCCGACTGTATCCCCGCGCTGACGACAACTATCGCCACGCAGAATGCTCCGAGCCCCGCCGCTATCACCGCCGACCGTGCGAGTGCCTTTATCCCCGAAGATGACACGTACACGCACACCGCCGCGATGAGTCCGCCCGTGAGAAGTCTGCCCCATATCCCCGAGCCCTCGTAGGGAATGTAGATGACGGAGCTCGTCTGCCACAGCATTGCGAAGAGACTCCCGCCCCAAATCAGCACGTAGGCGAGAAGTGCAATGCGTACCGCTCTGCCGCAGTCGGCGAGGGTGCGTCCGCTGTCGTAAAGTCTCGCGAGCGGGAGCGCGAGAAAGAGCTGTATGAGGCTGCCCGCCGCGAATCCGACCGCCGTCATCACGCATATCCTGCCGTGCAGACAGAAGAGCGCGAAGGCGTCCCCGATGAGCATTATCGCCGCGAGCTGTGACTTACTTATCCTGTTCATGGTAAGCCTCCACTGTGAAGCCGCGGCGGAGCATTCTCCGCATACCGAGCCGCACTGCCGTGTCGCCCGTGCCAGCCGCCGAAAAAGGCGACAGCGGAGCTGTGAACGGGAAGCCGTAGTCCTCGGTCGCGCAGACGTTGGTCAGCACCGCGCACGCGAGCAGGCTTATCCCGAATACGCCCATTATCCCGCCCGCCACGAGGAATGCGAGCCTCAGCACCGTCACCTGCGGTGCAAGGTCGGGGACGACCAGTCCGCCGAGGACTGCGAGCGCCGTCATCGTGAGGAGCGGCGTGCTCACCAGCCCCGATTTCACGGCGGCGTCACCGATGATAAGTCCGCTGATTATGCTCACCGCGCCGCCGACGGGCTTGGGCAGGCGTATCCCTGCCTCGCGTATCATCTCGTACATCAGCAGGACTATCAGCGCCTCCGCCAGTATCGGGAGCGGCGCGTCCTTTTCCGCGTCCGCAAGGAGCATAAGAAGCGTGCTGTTGAGGAGCTCGGGGTGGTGCATAACTATCGCGGTGTACACGGCGGGGAGCAGTACCGCAATGAGAAATGCCGCGTACCTCAGCCACCTGCCGAATACCGCGTAGTACGGCTTGTAGGCGTAATCGTCGAGGGTGTGGAAGCTCTCGCAGAGCAGGCGCGGCACGGTTATCGCATACGGCACACCGTCCACGAGAACGGCTGCCCTGCCCTCTATCAGCTTCGAGCACAGCACATCGGGGCGCTCGGTCACGCCCGCGGAGCTGAACAGCTCGAAGCTCCGCTTTTCAAGAAACGGACGGATATAGCCCGTTGAGAGCACGGATTCGAGATTTATCCCGTCGAGCGAGCGGCGTATGCGGTCGAGCAGGCGCTCGGGCACGCGGTCGCGCATATAGCACAGGCAGATGTCCGTGCGGCTGCGCTCGCCTTTGACCATCAGCTCCATCACGAGCTCGGGCGACTTCAGCCTCCGCCTTATCAGTGACATATTCGTGCGGACGGTCTCGGTGAAGCCCTCGTGGCTGCCCATAATGTTGCCCTCGCCCGACGGCTCCTGTATCCCGCGTGAGGCATAACCCTGCACTCCGAATGCGAGGGCGCAGTCGGCTCCGTCCGCGATGAGCACCGCAAAGCCCGAATTGAGCAGGCGGAAGAGGGTGTCGTAGTCGCGGACCTCGGGACGGTCGGTCGAAAGCAGGAGATTCGTCTGTATATGGCGGAAGAGCTCGGCGGCACTCCCCTGCGGAGCTATGCCCGTCACGGGAGTCAGTATCATCTCGGCGGCGGTCTGCGACGAGACCATGCCCTCGCAGCAAATCAGCGCGCAGTCTATCCCGCCTGTCGTGAACTCGTTGATGAGGACGTCCGACGAGCCGCCCGAGAGCTCCTTTATCATTGCGATGTTGTCGCGCAGCCCCGAGCGTATCGGGAGCTTTTCGCGTTCCTTTCGTGTCATTTTCTCACCTCGGGGATATTATGCCCCAAGGAAGCGGAAATTATCACGCATTATGTTACAAGCGCGGCGATCGCAATTTCATTTTTCTTTATCTCAGCAAGTTCATTCATAGCGCACCTCCTATGAGTATATCAAGCTGCTGACGATATTCCTTCACCTTCTGAGCGATATACTCGTTCATAGCGGCAATATCGGGTTTCTGACCCTTATTACGTGCGATCTGACAGAACGCTATCGACTTTTTGAGACGAATGCACTCTATCTTCTTTTCAAAAACCTTGTTTATCAGTTCGCCGAATTCGCGGATATAGGCGCGGCGGTACTGCAGCGCTTCCTTTTTCAGCTGGTCGCGCTGCAACAACAGAGCTTCATATTCGGGATAATCACCAACGGCAATATGTACTATCTCCATCAGCTTATCACCTCGAAACCCTTCATTTTCCAAGCGGCAAGTGCTAAAAAACGTCATTACCTTTTTTAGCATATCGTCATACCGCTCCCTGCCGATGTCAGCCGTTTGTCTGACGAGACATCTTCTCCGCGTATTCACTCTTGGGCATAGGCTTTGCGTAGTAAAAGCCCTGTATCATATCGCAGCCCTGCTCGGCAAGGAAGTCCACCTGCGACTTCTCCTCGACGCCCTCAGCGACCGTACGCATATTGAGGTTCTTGGCGAGCTTTATCGCCTCCGCGACAACTATCTCGCCTCTGTCGCCAGAGCCTTCACCGCGGAAGAAATCGGCGTCGAGCTTCAGGGCGTCGAGCGGCATATCCTTCAGCGAATTCAGCGAGGAATAGCCTGCTCCGAAGTCGTCCATCGAGACCGCGAAGCCGTACTCCTTGAGTTTCTTTATCGTGCTTATCATCGCGTTCTTGTCGTCGAAGAATGCGCTCTCGGTGAGCTCTATCTCAAGCAGCTCACGAGGACAGTCATACCTGTCCACCATATCCCTTATCTGCTCGGCGAGGTCGTTCTCGACGAAATGTGCTCTCGACACATTCACGGAAACAGGTACGCACCCGTACCCCGCTTCGAGCCACGATTTCTGGTCACGCGCGACATGGGATATCATATAGTGGTCTATCTCGGTGATGAAGCCGTTCTTTTCAAATATGGGAATGAAGCGTCCCGGGGTGACGAAGCCGTACTCGGGAGAGTTCCACCTTATCAATGCTTCTGCTCCGCGGAGCGTATTCGTCCTCGGGTCAAACTTCGGCTGGTAGTAGACCTCGAATTCCTCGTTGTTCAGTGCGCTCCACTGCTTTTCGCGGACTGTGTCGTCCCAGCGCTGTGCTTCAAGCAGACTGCTGTCGAATATGCGTACCCCCGACTTCTCGGTTTTCCCGAGGGTAGCTCTTGCCGAGCAGGCGTTGTTGTATGCCTGCTCTATGCTGAAATCCTTGCGGCGTACTATCCTGCCGTCCTGCTCCTTCTGCGGAAGGACTGTGTCCGCGCCTGCCTGAAATTCAAAGCTGTGCCCCTGACCAAGTCCATGAAGACGCATTATCATTCCTCGGAGCCTTGCTGCAAGAGCCGCGTCGTTGTCATAGTGCAGCAGGAGAGCAAAATTAGACATTGTCGCGTGTGCGCACATCTCATTCTTCCTCATCTCCGCCAACAGTACCCTGTCTATATCTGCAAGGAGCACCTCTCCGTCGGCGAGCGAATGACAGAGGCAGTAGTTCCTGTAATTCCTGAACACGAGATTCACGACTGCGAAGCTCTCGCGCTTTGTGAATATACTGCGCACCTTGTCCTCGCCGTTTCTCACGAACCATATCCAGTTGTGTCCCTCAGTGACCGGGTCGCGGTAGAAGAGATTTACGACTCTCCTGTAGTTGACAGCTGTACGTATAATATATATAGTCATAACCAGCGCGATGATAAAAATGACAGTTATTACAGCCGTTATCAGCTCACAGGCGAGGATATTGTCCCTCATATTGAAGCCGAGGTAGGCTCTGCCGATGAACTGCTGCTCGCCGCCGTTGATGTCTGCGGATATCCACAGCGGAAGCTGTATGCTTTCGATTTGCATAACGGCGGGAAGAAGGGAGCGCTCTGTGTCCGGTGAAGCTTCATCGGTGAACGACACGTATACGCCGTTGATAATGCTGTATTCTTCGCTTTCGGAAATGGTCTCCCTTTCCGACATCATTGCCAGCGATATCGCCCACTTGAAGATGCTCTTCCATTTGAATCCGAGCGTGCCGTCCTCCTTCGGATAAAAGAAGCCCGCCTCGGAATCCTGATAGACCATATACTCCTCAGCGCCGTTTGACATCTTGATGACGCCGCTGTTGGTACCGCAGGTGTTTCTGCCATTTTCATATATCACCGCTCCCGACTTGTCGGTCACGACGAAAGCTGTGTCCCCCGACCTGATAAGCTCCATTATGCTCTCGTCATCACTTCCGTATTCGTACATCTTCGCAACACTTTCGACCTGCGAGTAGCCCTCCGCGAACTTGGATTCAAAAATGTACTCCAGTACAAAGCCCGACATATAGACCACGAGCACGTTGAAAAAAACGAGCAGTGCAAATAACAGCGCAACGGGGCCCCACGCTGTAGTGTTCCGCACTTTTTTGTAGAGCCTGACATTCTTCTTGTTTCCGTTCTTTATCTGTGACATTATCCTGCCCCCTCCGGATCTGTCGTTTTTCCCATTATATCATATAATCGGGCTCGAATCAAGATGAAGGCAGAGCAAAAAGGCAACAAAAAAATTCTCCCTCCAATTGAAGGGAGAATACCGTAAATCAGTTCTTGGCTCTGAGTTCTAAATCAGCCCTTACGCTTCCCGATAGGCAGCTCGACCGTGAACGTTGTGCCCTTGCCGACCGTGCTTTCGGCGCGTACCGTTCCGCCGTGATAGCTCACGCCGTGCTTGACTATCGACAGTCCCAGACCCGTTCCCTTTATCTTGCGCGAGCGGCTCTTGTCCACGCGGTAGAAGCGCTCGAAAATGCGCCCGAGGTGCTTTTCGGGAATGCCAGCGCCCGTGTCGCTGACGGTGATTATAGCCTTCATCGGGATATGCGACACCTTCACCGTGAAGCTCCCGCCCTCGTTGTTGTACTTGATGGCGTTGTCGCAGAGGTTGTATATCACCTCGCCGAGAATGGTGCGGCTGCCGAAAACGGTGACGTGGTCGCCCGTGAGCTCCGCGGTGACATTTTTCTCCTCGGCACTGAGCTTCAGCCGCGATATCACATCGGCGGCGAGGCCGTAGAGGTCGACCTCCTCGTCCTGCCTCGGAGCAGTGCCCTCGTCGAGCTTCGAGAGCGAAACTATGTCGTTGATGAGCACGATGAGCCTGTCAGCCTCGCTGCGTATGTCATTGCTGAGTGAGCTTACGTCCTCGGGCTTGACCATTCCGCCCGCGAGCATATCCGATATGCCGTAGATGGTGGTGAGCGGCGTTTTCAGCTCGTGCGATACATTCGACGTGAACTCGCGGCGCATAGTCTCAAGCTGCTGCTGCTCGGTGACGTCGAGCACGAACACGACTATACCGTTTACGGTGTCGTGGCTGTTGGCGGGCGATGCGATGACCTTGCGCTCGCCGCCGTCGGTGCTGATGAGGCACTCCGCACGCCTGCCGCCCATGGCGTCCTGTATACAGCGGCGGAACTGCTCTGTGCGGCAGAGCGAGAACACGGTGTGGTCGTTCTCGTTTTTCTCCGCTCCGAGCAGAGTATAGGCGCTGGAATTGCTCGTGAGGATGTTCGACTTCTGGTCGGCTACGATAAGTCCCTCGCTCATACTCTCGGTGATGAGGCTGAACTGCTCGCGGCTCTGCTTCAGCTCCACCATCTGCTTGTTGACCCTGCCGTTCTGCTTGCGGAGCTTTTTCAGCAGGGGAGCGAGCTCCTTGTAGCTCTTCTCGGTCTTGGGGTGGTCGAGGTCGATGTTGTTTATCGGGCGGACGATATGCCGCGAGATTATGCTTGCCGACGCCAGTGAGAACAGCGCAAGAGCCGTCAGCATCACCGCGAGCGGCTGGAGATTTTTCAGCAGCAGCGCGGGGAACGAGCTCTGCACGTCGGAAACGCGTATAACAGAGCCGTCCGAGAGACGGTGCGCGTGGTTGATAGTCTTTGTCATCAGCGTGTCGGAGTAGCGCTCGGATTCGCCCTCACCGGCACGCATAGCCTCCCCGACCTCCTGCCTGTCGGAGTGGTCATCGAGGCTGTCGGGGTCCTTCGCCGAGTCGAAGATTACGCGTCCGCTCTTGGTTATCCACGTCACGCGCAGGTCACCGAAATCGGTAGCGTTGAGATATTTCCCGCCGCTCTGCTCGACCGCCGATGATATCATCGTACAGCTCCGCCGCAGGTTGTCGGCAGTGCTCTCGGCGCCGTACCTGTACGATATGCCCGTGAGCAGGATTATCGCCGCAGTCACCGCAAGGAACGACACGGTTATGATACTGAGGAAAATTTTTTTAGTCACTGCCGTCACCTACCCTGTAGCCCACTCCGCGGACCGTCTCTATGATACTGCCGCTGTCGCCGAGCTTCGAGCGGAGCGTCCGCACGTGCACATCGACGGTACGGCTCTCGCCCGTGAAGTCATAGCCCCACACTCTGCTGAGGAGCTCGTCGCGCGTGATGACCTTGCCCTTTTCCTTCATCAACGCCGCAAGGAGCTCGTACTCCTTCAGCGTAAGGACGAGCCTTTCCTCCCCGCGGAGCACCTCGTGCCGCGACGGTATCAGCGTGATATCGCCAGCGGTGAGTTTGTTTTCCGCGCCGCGCGTCCGTCGGAGCAGAGCGTTGATACGCGATATAAGCTCCATTGCGCCGAAGGGCTTGGTGATGTAGTCGTCCGCGCCGCTGTCGAGACCCGTCACCTTGTCGAATTCGGTCGTCTTGGCGGTGAGCAGTATTATCGGCAGCCCGCTTGCAGAGCTGTCCGCGCGGAGCTTTTTCAGTATGGACAAGCCGTCCTCCTCGGGAAGCATAATATCAAGGAGAAGGAGGTCGGGTATCCTCTCTTTCATCGCAGTATAAAATGCGGACGGAGCATCAAAGCCCTCCGCCTCAAAGCCCGAGCTGCGGAGCGCGTACAGCACGAAATTGCGTATGCCGTCGTCGTCCTCGAGCAGATATATCATAGCAGTCACCTCCGGACAGTCGTTATTATAATATATAGTATAAGCGATTTGCGTAAAAAATGCAAGACGTTGGTCAGAACTCAGCTGTAGGGGACGCCGCCCTCGGCGTCCCGTTTCGTATTTTAGGGACGGCGTCCTCGACGTCCCGAGAACATACCGCCAAACCAACGGCAACTTTTTGTAGGGGAGCCCTTTGGGCGTCCGCGGATACACGAGGAACGTCGGACGTGCAATGCGCGTCCCTACGATTTGGTTCAGGTGGCTTGTCGGTATGTTGGCGGGCGGCGGAACGCCGCCCCTACAGAGAATTGAAAAAAATCGGGAAAAAGGTATTGTAAACGCGAGCGATATGTGGTATAATATATGTACTTTGATTTTGGAGGTGCATTTATGAGTTCCGACCCTTATGGGAATTGCAACGATTATTCCATACTGCGAAGAGCCGTATACGCGCTTCCGTTTTTATGTCCGCACGCCTGATCTCCCGCGTCCGACAGCACGGCAGCAGAGCATCTTCGCAGTAAATACTGCGAAAGGAGATGCGCCCGCAAGGGTGCCGATGCGATATGATAAACTACTATAGCTCCGATAACGGCAGGCTCGACCAGATCGACGCGCTCGAGAGCGGCTGCTGGGTATCGGTGATCGACCCGACGCCGCAGGAGATAAAAATGCTCATCGACGATTTCGGGCTGGACAGCGGCTTCGTGAAGTCGTCGCTCGATGAGGAGGAGTCGTCGCGTATAGAGCGCGAAGACGACCAAACCCTCATCATCATTGATACGCCCGTCGCCTCAACCGAGGACGACGAGACAAAGGTGTTCTACACAATGCCTATAGGCATAATCATCACAGAGGAGAACGTGTTCACTATCTCGCTGCACGCCACGCAGGTCATTGACGAGGCGGTGCGCGGTACGATACGCAACCTCCGCCCCACGTTCAAGACACGCTTTGTATTGCAGCTCCTGCTGAGGATAGCGGCGCTGTTCCTGTATTACCTGAAGCAGATAGATAAGCTGTCATCGGCTGCCGAGCAGCAGCTCCACGACGCGATGAAGAACGAGCTCCTTATGCAGCTGCTTGCGCTGGAGAAGTCCCTCGTATACTTCTCTACCTCGCTGAAAGCCAATGAGGCGACAATCGAGAAGATATTCCGCGGACGCGTCATCAAGCTCTACGACGAGGATCAGGACCTGCTCGAGGACGTGCTCATCGAGATGAAGCAGGCGATCGAGATGTCCAGTATCTACACGGGGATCCTTTCGAGTATGATGGACGGCTTCTCGTCGGTAATATCGAACAATCTGAACATCGTGATGTGGCGCCTGACCATAGTCACCATTTTAATGGAGATACCGAACATCATCTTCGCGCTGTACGGTATCAACACGGTAGACCTTCCGCTGCCGTTCACGTGGTTCCCGATATCGCTGGCGGTATTCCTGACAGCGGTCGCGGCGTTCGTTCTGCTGAAATGGAAGAAGAAATAGCAACTGTAAGGGGACTGCCTGCGGGCAGCCCTTTTTGTATGCTGCGATAAATGTAGGGGCGTACAGTGTGCGCCCGCCGACATACTGATAAAACTCCTGACACGATTTATAGGGAACGCCGCTCACACGAGCTCTTCGCAGACCCCTGCACATCCGAAATGGTATAATCACTGAAATAATGCACTTTTCTGTTGACATTTCGCCTATCAGATGTTAAAATGAAACTGATAGGACGTCACAAAAAAATATCTCGGCGTCCACGAGAGGGGAAATATCCTATGAAGAATGTATTCAAGGCACTGACTGCCGTTGCCTCGGCGGGCGCGCTGACCGTTTCAGGCGCCGCTTCGAGCTTTCAGGCAGCCCTGTCATCGCCTGCCGTCACTGCTTCGGCTGTCGATGACTGCAACGACGACTGGCTCCATGCCGAGGGCAGCCGTCTGTACGACATGAACGGCAACGAGGTTTGGCTCACGGGCGCGAACTGGTTCGGCTTCAACTGCGGAGAGAATGTTCCGCACTACCTGTGGAGCGCCGACGCAGACGACTGTCTCACCGAGATAGCGGACCGCGGCATCAATATTATCCGATTCCCTATCTCCACCGAGCTCATTGTCTCGTGGATGAACGGCACACCCAACGAGGTAGGCAGCTTCTCATGCAACACCGACCCGTCATTCACCATCAACGCGGACTTCTGCTCCGAGGACGGCAAAACTCCCGTGGACAGTATGCAGGTGTTCGACATTATGATGAGAAAGTGCAAGGAGCACGGTATCAAGGCTTTCATTGATATCCACAGTCCCGACGCCAACAACTCGGGTCACAACTACAACCTCTGGTACGGCAAGGCTGGAGTTACCACCGATGTGTGGATAGACTCGCTGGTATGGCTCGCCGACAAGTACAAGAACGACGATACGCTCATCGGCTACGACCTCAAGAACGAGCCTCACGGCAAGGGTCAGGAGGGCAAGGACGCCGCCAAGTGGGACGGCTCGACCGACGAGAACAACTGGGCTTACGCGGCTACAAAGTGCGCTGAGGCTATCCTCGACGTCAACCCGCACGCGCTTATCCTCGTCGAGGGCGTTGAGCAGTCAATGAGCGGCGCTATGGAGGGCGACTACTGGGGTATGCCCGACAGACGCGACAACTCTCCTTACATAGGCGCATGGTGGGGCGGCAACTTCCGCGGCGCAAGAGAGTATCCCATCAAGCCCAAGCAGGGCACATCTCAGATAGTTTACTCACCCCACGACTACGGTCCGTCTGTTTATGCGCAGACATGGTTCGATAAGGACTTCACCGAGCAGACGCTCCTCGACGACTACTGGTACGACACATGGGCTTACATCAACGCCGAGGATATCGGTCCCGAGCTCATCGGCGAGTGGGGCGGTCATATGGAGGGCGACAACCTCAAGTGGATGACGCTTCTCCGCGACTATATGATAAAGCACCACATCAACCACACCTTCTGGTGCCTCAACACAAACTCGGGCGATACGGGCGGACTCTGGGACAGCCTCGGCTTCACAGCAGGTTCGGGAACAACTATCGCTTGGAACGAGCCCAAGTACAAGCTCTTCGAGGAGGCTCTCTGGCAGACAGCTTCGTCGGGCAAGTACATCGGTCTCGACCATCAGGTAGCGCTCGGCAAGAACGGTATCTCGCTCAACGACTTCTACAGCAGCTACGCCAACACAGAGGGAAGCAACCTCGACGGCGGCAAGAAGGGCAGCGGTACTCCCGTGACAGCTGAGAAATCAAGCACCACCACGACTTCCTCAACTACAGCAGCAACAACAACGACAACTACAAGCAATGCTGATATGGTAAAATGTGAGCACTGCGGCAAGGAGATACTCAAATCCGAAGCTATCTACGGACCTCTCGGCTTCCCTGTATGTCAGGAATGCTACGAGAACGGCGTTTACATCGGTACAGTAGCTCCGCCTCCTACTTATACGACCACAACCACTACTACCAACACTACGACTACTACCGTGATCGTCAGTAGCAGCAGCACTGCTTCTGAGCCTGATATTAATAGTGATGTTCTTTACGGGGATGCTAATCTTGATACGAAAGTATCGGTCGCGGACGCGGTAGCGATCCTCCAGTTCATCGCTAACGGCGACAAGTTCAAGCTCAGCGATGAAGCAAGAATGAACGCTGACTGCTACGCTCCCGGCGACGGCATAACTGCTATGGACGCTCTCGCGATACAGCAGCTCGATGCAAAGATCCTCGGAGGACTTCCCGTGAATCCGAGCATAGCATAATAGTATAGCAAGACACCCGAGGCGGAGGCTTCGGGTGTCTTTTTACACTTGTTTTTTAATGATAAACGATAAATAATTATCGTTTATTTTGCACAAGAGCGGTATATTTTGGATATCGCATTTATATGCAAACATACAATATTTATCGTAAAACGATAAATAACCATTGACAAACGTTAATATCCGTGGTATTATATGCTCAACGGAGGGAACAACAAATCCCTCCACCGATAAAAAGGAGGAAATTATTATGAAAAACTCAAACATGAAAGCTATCAACGGTATAGGCAAGGCTTGCAGCATTATCAGCAGGATAGCAATGATATTCTGTATCATCGGCTCGGTATTCTGCCTCATCGGTATCGGAGCAGTCGCCGCGATCCCGACGGATAAGATAAACCTCTCGGGCAATGCGGACGCGACGATAACGGTTTCAGTGGACGACCTCGATATGAGCGGAATGAAATTCAATATCAACGGCGATAAGAACGGCTTCTCTATCGACAGCACGACCGACAACATCTCCATCGACGACGACAAGGTAGACTTCGACGGCGTGTGGTCGATGAACATCGACAACGTTTCATCGGACGACGAATCCACCACCTTCAAGCTCAGCGGCGACTTCTCGGATTTCGACAAATCCGCTGTAAAGCGCAAGATGATATTCAGCATAATCGAGGCGTTCGTTTCCGTAACCGCAACGGCTGTAATGCTCTTCTTCGCAGGCAGACTCTTCAAGGCTCTCTCTAAGTGCGAGACTCCCTTCACTGAGGACATCGTCAAGAAGACAAAGTTCCTCGGCTGGGCATTCGTGGTATACGCAGTAGTTATCGGTGTCAGCCTTCCCGTGGTCATCTCCGCACTCGCTATCCTGATGCTTGCATACGTGTTCGCTTACGGCGCACAGCTTCAGAAAGAGTCCGACGAGACATTATAAGGAGGTGCGGTATATGTCGATAATCCTCAGACTTGACCGCGTCATGGCGGACAGGAAAATGAGCCTCAACGAGCTGAGCGAGCGCGTCGGCGTGAGCAACGTCAACCTCTCAAAGCTCAAAACAGGCAAGGTCAGCGCGATACGCTTCTCCACACTCGAGGCGATATGCAAGACTCTCAGCTGTCAGCCGGGCGACCTGCTCGAATTCATTGATGACGGCGGCAGGGAGCCTCCCGCTCAACAGTAATACACCAAAAATCGAGACACCTTACGGTGTCTTGATTGCTTAAGGGCACAGAAACTCGAAAACCTGTAACATTTTCGCATCTTGTACGTCTAACCTGTGTAAAACAAATCCACACGGAGGTCAATATGAAAAAAGCACTTAAAGTCACAGGCAGAATAATGCTCGGACTCCTTGTCCTGCTCGCGGTATTTATGCTGGTAATGTTCGTTTATCACAGGGTAATGCTCAAAAAGGAAAAGCCGCTCCTCGAACCGCTCGGGCAGACGGTAGAGGTCGACGGTCACAATATGAGCGTCTATACCGATGGCGAGGGCGCGCACACTATCGTTATTATGTCGGGCTCGGGAATGGTCTCGCCGATACTTGATTACAGCCCGCTCTACAGACGTCTGAGCGACACGTACAGGATAGCCGTTATCGAAAAATTCGGCTACGGCTTCAGCGATGTAGTGGACGGCGAGCGCGATTTCGATACCATTCTCCGACAGGACAGAGAGGCTCTCGAAAAGGCTGGTGTTGAAGCTCCGTATATACTCTGCCCTCACTCGATGTCAGGCATCGAGGCTATCCTCTGGGCACAGAAATACCCCGACGAGGTCAAGGCGATAGTCGGACTGGATATGAGCACTCCGAAGGCTTACACTGAAGAGGAGCTTGCAGACGATGGCAAAGCGATGATAACTTTTTATACCTGCCTCAGAGAATCGGGACTCGGACGTCTTGTACTGACCGACAGCAGCGTCTCTCATTCGCTTTCTCAGCACGAGAAGGACATTTACAAGGCTATCGCATTCACGAAGTTCGCAAACAAGAACGTTGCAAACGAGGGCACACACCTCGCCTCCGCTATCGACGAGATAAACAGCGCTCCGAAGCCCGATGTGCCTGCTCTGCTCTTCCTTTCCGACGGCAAGGAAACAGGCGGTCAGAAGTGGATAGACGCGATGAACGACTACGCAGACGGGCTTGCAAAAGCGAAGGTCGTGCCTCTCGGCTGCGGTCATAACGTCGCCGAAGAAGCTCCCGAAGAAATCGAGAAGGAAATGAGAGAGTTTATCGAGGCTCTCGGACAATAACAACGAAAAGGGACACCTGTGGGGAGGTGCCCCTTTTTCTTTTTTTATTTCAGTCTCAGAGCCGCTGATACAGGTCGATCAGCTTTTTTCCTTCTGCTTCCCAGTTGTAGAGCTTCTCGACATATCTTCTTCCTCTTCTTCCCATTTCCTGCCCGAGCGAGCGATCACTCAGAAGTCTGGCAATTGCGGATGATACTGCCCTATTGTCGTAGGGTGGAACGCAAATACCCGCTTTTGTACGCTCCGCTATCTTCTTCCACTTGGGGAAATCAGAGCATATAAACGGTATTCCCGCTGCCATATACTCATACATCTTTATGGGCTGGGAATTAATGTAATTCTTTGCAGGCTTAAGCATACACAGTCCCGCAACAGCTTTCCCGTAAAGTGCGTTAACACCTGCTCTGTCCAGCCTTCCAACGTACTCGACCTCGCCGCTGCCTTTTTTCATTCTGAGCTGCTCGTGATCTCCCGCAATAATGAGCGTTCCTCTGACATCCCGCATTGCTTCGGTCATTATCTTTTCGCCCCGCAGCTCGTCAATACCGCCCGCGTAGCAAACGACGGCTCCACGTTCGCCGAACGGTTCGGTATGGAATACGATATCGTCAAGCTTGGGGTAATTGTTTATTGCGGCTACCGTTTTTGCGCGTCCTCTGAAGCGCTCTGCGATATAGGGTGTCGCCGTGACAACAGCCGCAAAGCGGCTCACAGCATAGGTCTCATATCTCCTGTAAAGCTCCGATACGAGCCTTCTCAGCGGAGCGGGGATATAGCTCTTATCAAGTATCTGGGCAGGGACGTCCTCGTGGCTGTCAAATATCACCTTTTTTCCCATTTTTGCAAGCTTCACTCCATACGGAAGCAGCTCGGGGTCGTGAAGGTGGTAGACATCACAGTCCAGCGACAGCGCCTTTCTGTACACCTTTTTTGTGAAGCCGACTATCCTGTTGAGCCTTCCGCTCGGCTCACCGCAGCCTATCACTCTTACTCCCGAATCGAGTCTGCTCTCTCCGCGGGCAGTCAGATAGACCCTTTCATACGCTACTGCAAGTGTCTGACACTCCTTGAGAAATATCCTGTCATCATTCGACTGATGAGCACTGGTCATATGACAAATCTTCATACTGTCTCCGTTTCCTTTATCAGTTTTTGTAGCCGAGCAGCTTCTTGAGCCGCGGCTTTATCAGGTCAAAAATATCATTAAGCAGCGACTGTCTTGTGACGTGGTAGTTTATCACCTGTTCTCCCCCGAACTGACGGAAGAAATTTTCGATACCCTCGATCATTGAGCCCTCAAAATCAAAGCTTGAAGAAACTCCCGCGGCAAATTCTATCGCACGGAGCAAAAGCAGATTCATTGAGCCGTCGCTCTTGAAATCGGGATCCTGTCCGCCCAGAAGATAATAGCACACCCTTTCGTCATAGACAAGAAAGGCTGCGGAATGTGGTATACCCGCATCATCCCTCGCGATCAGCAGCCTGCCGCAGCCCCCGGATACGGCACATCTTATAATATTCATCGTCAGCTCATCGCCGTAGGGCATTTTTCGGTTCTGTCTCTCATACGTCTTATGTATCAGCGAAAGGAGTGCATCGTAATCCTCAGACGGATCATCTACCGTCAGATTACGGCTCGAAGCCTTCAGATTCTTTCTTACGGTTTTCCCGATAACGCTGTCTATATGCTCTTTTCTCAGATCGGTAAGCCTGTACGAAAAAGTCGGCTCGATCCTGAAGCCCTTCCATCTGAACGGCAGAACATAGCTGTTTGAGCAGTCCAGTGTGATGCTTATATTTCTGACCTTCGGCAGTCGGGATACAATTTCGTTTATGATATCCTTCTGCCTGTGAAGGTGAGAATTTCCCTTTTCAAAAGCCCGCAGACTCTCGTCCATCCATATCCCCATTGTCTGCGTATACGGCGGATTACAGAGCTTTTTTCCCTTTTTTGCGTATGCAAATCTCGCAACGACGTTATTCCCGTCTCTGACAGTAATCTCGTCCCATGCTCCGTTTGCAACGGTATCAAGCCACCATTTCTCTTCAAATACACTGTTTGTATAGCGTTTATTATCGTCCATTGTTCTCCTCTAATTCCCGTATAGCGTCACCATAAGAAATAAAAGTGTCCTTCTCGGAGCTGTTTATCGTATTCACAAGCCATATGTACCAGTCGCGGATATCTGTATAGGCGTTATTGAACTGATTGTCGTGAAACAAAACAGAAACATACTCCACACCGCTTTTTCTGCATTGCTCCAGTATCTCAAGCGTCCTGTGCTTCGCAGCTTCATACGACTGCGGAAGATATCCGTCCATAATGGTCAGCGGGAATTCCCACATTCTTTCCACCTTATACGGTGCCTTGACTGTATAGCCCTTTTCCTTGTCAAATTCCGTACTGTCAAACGCATAGCCGCATTTCTCCTCAAAAGCAAAGGTATTCTCATCGAAGCGAACGTAATGCATTCTTATCCCGCACGGTCCAAAACCCATAAGCCTTCCGAATCGTCTGTATTCGGTGTTTATCAGCTTCAGGTCTCGGTATTCTATCCCGTGCACGCCTGTGTCGAATCCGCGGTCATGGACTTTTTTTATCATTGCTTTCGCTTCATCGGGATAATACGACATACCAAGCCCCTGATTCATACCGAAAAAGAACACCGAGGGTACGCCGTTGGCTCTGTCAAAGCGCATCAGCTCGTCTATGCAGTTTCTCCTTCTGCTGAAGCAGGAGAGTAGCCTCAGTCCACATTCCCTGAGAGTTATCTGTTTCCGAAGAAAAAGCAGAAGCGAACGTAGACACAATTTCGGATAGATAAGGTCTCTGAACCAGTGGTCTCTGCCGTATAAATGGTCCACATCATGCGATACGATTATTTTCATAAAAACCTCTGATAATGGCGGGAGTTCATATTACACTATTTAATTAATGTGATGCGCAAATTCCATATATTATCAAAGAATTTGCGCACCCCGAACGAAGTTCGGGGCAATAACCGCCTAACGGCGGTTATTGAGTACACATTAATTATACTCCTTAAAGAATACAAAATCAAGGAAAAACGACGAAAAAAGTTCCGCATCTGACATTACATCACCGTCGTCGCCTTAGGTGTCTCGCCGTCGCGGAGCTGCTCGAGTATATGGTGGAGCTCTATCAGCTCGGGGACGAGCTCGTCCCGCCCGTTCTCGGCGTAGTAGCTTATCCGCGTGCAGATACGGTCAACCTCCGAGAGGCGGTCGCTTCTGATGAGGACGGAGGCAATTATGCGGAAGCTCTCCCAGTCCTGCTCCAGCGCCTTAGCTTCGGCGACAGCCTCGCCCGACGCGCCGCCCTCGTAGAGCTCTGCCACCCTGTCTGCGGCGGAGATGAGCCTGCCGCACCGCACATTCACCCACACGCCCGATACAATGCTTGCGAGAAGGAGCAAGCCAAGTATCGCGGCGCTTATCTTAACCCTTGTCACAGTCCCCGCCTCCCTGTATGATGATAGGTCTGCCGCCTTTCTTCGGCGAGATAAAGCAGCTCCCCGAGCTGTCGGCGGTCATTATGAAGATGTCCTCGACCCGCAGCCCGCACCGCTTTGCTGTCCGCTCCGCGTAGCCGCTGTCGAAGCCGAGCGAACGCAGAGCCGTCCCCATAATTATCCCGTCGGAGACAACGACCAGCGGCGGGTCGCTATCCTCCGCCCGCACACCGAGGTCGGAGCGCGTGGGAGTGTCCGCAGACGGCTTCCTCATCACGGACATACTGCCCGTCGTCTCGACAACGGCGTACTGCACCTCCGCGAGGTCGAAGATATCGCTCCCGCGGAGAGCCATCATCAGGTCGTCGACGGAGAAGCGCAGGTCGCGCATAGCCTTACGGTCGATTTTGCCGCCCTTGATGACTATTTTCGGGCTGCCAGAGATTAAACGCCTCACCGTCGGAAAGCGCAGGCACAGCCACGACACCGCCACCTCGAAGCAGACGAGGGCGAGTATCGGCGTGATGCCGACGATGACGGGGATATTGACGTCCTCTATCGGGAGGGTCGCGATGTTCGAGACAAGGATAGTGATGACGAGCTCGGAGGGCTGCAGCTCCCCGAGCTGACGCTTTCCCATGAGCCGCACCGCGAAGATGACGAGCACATACAAAATAAGCGAACGTATCAGAATTACCGACATTTCAACAGCTCCTTCGGGATTAGTATGACTCGCTTTGCTAAAAATATGTATATTTGCATTTATTTAACGGGCTGTCGATGACGCCAGCCCCTACATAAGCAGGTTCAACGAGCCTGTGTAGGGGGCGGCGTCCTCGACGTCCCATAAATATTTGAATAATACTGTTTTTACGGTGCATACTACCCTTAGCTGTAAAGCTAATTCTTATCAAGGAGGCTTGTATCATGGATAACAAGCATAAGAACGACTGTATCAAATGTTCCGTATCGCAGTGTCAGCACAATATGGTGACCGAGAACTACTGCTCGCTCGATTCCATTTCCGTCGGCACTCACGAGGAGAACCCCACCGTTCCCGAGTGCACCGACTGCAACAGCTTCGTAAAGCGTACAGGCTGCTGCGACTGACAAACCGTCAGAAACTAACGGGTCGATGTAGGCATCGACCCCTACATATCCCCGACCTGCAGGGGCGGATGCCCACATCCGCCCGCTTTTTCCGTGAGTGCCCCGACCTGTCACATTGGTGAACATAGACAAATCCAACAGCCGTTTACAGTCAAATCGGGAAAATTTATCCTGCGCTCTTGCAATGGCGGCAGTTTTATTGTATAATAGTATTAAGCTTCTACCGAAGTAATTATTCCCAACAGGAGGCTGATGATATGTTCGACAAAACTATGACATTTTCCGTTAACGAAGACAAGGAAGCGGAACTCAAGAAAAATCTCACCATTATTTATGACGCTCTCGTGCAGAAGGGCTACAATCCCGTTAATCAGATCGTAGGCTATATCCTCTCCGAGGACCCCACCTACATAACCACATACAACAACGCAAGAAACCTTATCCGTCACATCGACAGAGACGAGCTTCTTCAGGTGCTTGTAAGGTCTTACCTTCAGGCATAAGGCGAACACGCCGAGGCTCCTGCGGACAAGCAGGGCTGAGCGTGCGGCATAACAAAAATAAACGGCAGCTTGGAGAGCTACTCCAAACTGCCGCTTTTCATTTCCCCCTCGGGACTTAGCCTAAATCAGCCCGAGGGTTCACCCCTCACCGTGCACTTGCACGGTAATCCCTCTTCTTATCATTTTTCTGTGTATGGTATATGCTTCTATTCTCAATTCCGCCGCTTTGTTTTTATCGCTGACGGTAGTCGCTGTCCTGCGTTTCAGCCTTAGCCACAGCCTCCTCAAGCGAGAGTCCCGCGAACTCCTGAGCCGAGAATATACGTCCCGACTTCCTGTCATCCGCGAACGCTCCGACGAGTACGCCCGGGATAGCGCTCTCGGGTGCGTTGGGAGCCTTTGGTCCGCCGAGGTCGGTCCTGCACCAGCCTGGGTCTGTAAGATTGAGCATGACGTCTGTGCCCTCGTACATCTTCCCGAGGTCGTGCGTGACCTTGTTCAGCGCGGCTTTAGCCGCAGAATAGCCTGCCTGTTCGGGCTCGAGGTCGATACCGCTCGTGGTATTGACTATCCTGCCGAAGCCTCTCTCTGCCATTTTCGGCAGGAAGTGGTAGCATATCAGCATAGGGGCAACGGTATTGATACGGAAGCTTATATCGTAGTCCGTATACGGTGTCGCGAGATAATCCGTTCTGTAAGCTATCTGCAAGCCCGCATTGTTGAGGACGATGTCCACCTGCGTACCCCTTGCGTCTATCTCGGCGAGCATGAGTTGCACTGAATCGGGCTCGGAAAGCTCTGCGGAAACAGCATAAGCCTCTACTCCCAGCGCCTTGACCTCCGCGAGCACCTTTTCGCAGTGTGCCGCGTCTCTGCTGTGGAGAATGAGATTTGCACCCTGCTCCGCCATAAACTTAGCCGAAAGGTAGCCGATCCCTCTGCTCGCGCCTGTGATGAGCACCCATCTGCCTTTGACGTTAACCATAAGCAATACCTCCTTTATACCCTAAGGCAATTTATACGATGATTATACCATATGCTAATGCAGATTGCAATATCAGGATTTCTTTTTCTTTGCAATCGTATCAAAAATTTTGCACTATATTTTTTAAACTTTGTTAACTATTTATCATTCTGCGTTTTACCCGATTTTACATATCATATTTTTCAGCCCGCGAGTCATACTACATTTGCAGAGGAACTCTGCAAAACATCAAAGGATATAAACGCTTATGAAAAGAATAGCTCCGACTGCGGCGGCGCTCCTTACTGCGGCGATAGTGCCGACGGTATCGGTCTGCGCCGCGGACTGCACAAGGATAGGCTACGGGCAGGGCACGTCGGTGGACGCGCTCAACCGTCCGACCGACGCCTTACAGTTCAACGACCGATACGGCGACCTTGATGCCTTCGCCCTGTCGGCGGACGATAAACGAATAATCATCACCTTCGATCAGGGCTATGAAAACGGCTATACCTCAAGGATACTCGACACACTGAAGGAAAAGGACGTCCACGCGCTATTCTTCCTCACGGGCGACTACGCCAAGCGCGAGGAAGCGCTCGTCAAGCGGATGATAGCGGAGGGACACACCCTCGGCAACCACGGTATGACCCACGCGAGCCTCCCCACTCTCTCCGAGGAGGGAGCGCGAGAGGAGATAATGTCACTCCACAATTACGTCCTCAACAACTACGGCTACGAGATGCAGTATTTCCGCTGTCCGTGCGGCGAATACTCCGAGCAGGCGCTTGAGACCGTGCAGAAATGCGGCTACAAGACGGTGTTCTGGAGCTACGCCTATGTGGACTGGAAGACCGACGCCCAGCCCTCGGCAGCTGAGGCTAAGGAGAAGCTGACCAAGTCGGCTCACGGCGGAGAGATACTCCTCCTCCACTCGGTATCGGCTACCAATGCCGAGATACTCGGCGATGTGATAGATTCATTCCGTGCACAGGGCTACAAGGTATAACGCAAAACGCCGAAGAGGCTTGTCCTCTTCGGCGTTTCTGCATACTAATCTCATCCGTTATAAATCCCCGTATTTTCCTTTACTGCTATGTTCTGCGGCATACCCCCATACGCCGTCAGGCAGTCTCTTTTTGCGGGTCTGTACCCGCATCCCTCATATCATCTGGCAGACGAGTCAGCTTTCGTCTCCGAATATAACTTCCATGCCCTTCTCCATTTCGGATTTGAGCCATGCGCTCCTGTAAGCCATTACCATAACGAACATAGCCTTCGAGAGCTTATCCTCGTCGGAGGTGACACCGCTCTCGCACTCGCTCAGCTCGCGCTCAATAAGAGCCCTCACCTCGTCGGGAGCGAAGATGTTCTCGTCCTCCGCGTTGAATATCATCTTACATAAGAGGTCAAAGAGCAGTATCTCGTCGATGATGTCGTCTGCGGTGTCCTCGACGTCGCCGTTGATGTACGCCATAAGGTTGACGATACTCTCGAGCTTCATCGTGCCACGGAGCATATTTATCAGCAGTATGCGGAGCACCTGCTGCTCATCGTACTTCTTGCCCTTGGTGGACGAGACCCAGCCGCGCTTAATCCAGTTCTGTATAGTCGAGCCTTCAAGTCCCGTCAGCTTCGACAGCTGTGAGAGCGTAAGACCGCCCGTTGCCTCGAGTACGGGAGAAATAAGCGAGAACGCTGAATTTCTTGCCTGCTCGGTATATTTTATGGTAGTACCGGGGATAAGCCGCTTCATAGGTTTCACCAACCTCCAACAAAGATATAATGATTATATCACAGGTTCATCTGAACCGCAAGCGCCGTCATTTGATGTTTCGGCGTGTTTTATCGGATTTTTTTGAATTTATCATTATTTTTCTTGCTTTTCCATACTTTCTTTCATTTTATCGCCAAACGGTTACATTTGTAACAAAATTAAATACAAATGTAATACAAATGCCCCTGCTGTGTTGACTTTGCAGAGTTTTTATGATAGTATAAGTACAGACAGAATTTGTCAGATTATCCGCACAGAGAAAAACTTTCGACTTAACAGGAGGGTAAATTATGGCTGATATGAATGAATTCAACGCTAACGCCGGCGACGTCGTTTCAGGTGTTGAAGTTGTAAAGAAGAGCAAGACAGGTCTCATCGTGGGCGGTCTTGCGGTACTCACAGCAGGAGCCGTTGCAGTTGTCACAGGCGGAGGCATCGCCGCCTACTGCTTATCCGACTTCGTGAAGAATCAGGTGAAGCTCCGCGTTTCAAGCCCCGAGAGCTACTACGCCTGGGTCTACGAGAAGAACGCGGATGCCGCCGCTAAGCAGATATCCACTGCTTATGCAAAGAGCCTCGACAAGATAGAGGCAGGTCAGAAGACGAGCCTTTCGCTCAGATACGACCTCACAGACGAAGCAAGGGACTTCTTCATCGACGAGCTCGACCTCGACAGGACCTCCAGAGACGAGGAGCGCGGCGTTGTTGAGAACCTGAAGAATATCACTATCGGCGCTGACGGAAGCTCCAAGGACTCGCTCCTCTCGGGCAAGGGCTACATCGACTGGAACGACGACAGGCTCGTAACTGCCGATCTGGCTATTGACAACTCTACTATGGACTACTTCGTCCGTATCCCCGAGCTCACCGACAAGTGGCTCGCCGTTGAGGCTGAGAAGCTCATCGAGGAGAACTCCTACGGCGATTCCGAGCAGGAGGTCATCGACGCCTACAAGAAGGCGGCTCAGGACCCGCGCTCGGTCATCTCTCCCGAGGAGATAGAGGAGCTCGCAGACCGCTACATCAAGGTGTGGAACGAGTCCGTGGGCGACGTCAAGCTCGAAAAGAAGCAGACCGTCACCATCAACGACATAGATATGAACTACACGGTAGTTTCCGTTGAGCTCACACAGCAGAAGTTCATCGAAATAGGCGAGAAAATGCTGAATACAGCCAAGGACGACGAGCTCCTCAAGGAGATAGTCGTTGACCGCCTCCACCAGATGGACGCTGACGAGTACGCAGAGGCAATAGATGACGCTATCGAGGAACTCAAGGACGACACTGTTGATACCGAGACTATCCTCACGCTTGATACCTACATCGACGCCAAGGGCGTTATCCGCGGCTTCGGTGCAACGACCAACAACGAAAACGAGGAATTCCTCGCAGTTATCGGCAAGAAGGACAGCAAGGTGCGCGGTACCTGCTATCTCTACGACGGAAGCGAAGAGCCCGAGTTCACTGCCACTCTCACGGCTGAGGAGTCCAACAAGAAGTACAGCGGCACCCTCGACTTCGTTATCGACGAGGACGAGTCATGGTCGCTCGACTTCAACGACTTCGAGATAGTTGACGAGGATTACGGCTACTTCAACGCAACCACAGTCCTCAACATCAAGGACTACGACGACGAGTTCTCTATCCCGCTCGACTTCTCCACAGACGGCCACAAGCAGGCTGTTGCGGGCGATATCGTTATCGACGGCACAAACTACGGTACTCTCACCCTTGCGCTCGGTCTTGAAACAGGCGCAGAGCCTACCCTCCCCTCGAAGGACGGAGCCTGCCTCATCACCTCCGAGAACACCGACGAGTTCTGGCGCGACTATGTAACTCAGGACGAGATGGAGAAGTTCCTCACCGACCTCTTCAAGAAGCTCGGAATCAACGACAAGAACGCTTCCGACTACGCAGCAGACTGCGCAGAGGATATGTACTACGACTGGGACAGCTACTACGACGACTACGACGATGACGACTTCGACTGGGACGACGACGATTGGGACTACGACATCGCCGAAGGTCCGTCAGTTGAGGACGGTCAGGCATACCTTATGGTATACGACAAGGAAATGGACAACTGCTTCTACGGCAGCGGCTATGACTACCTCTCCTACGGCGCTAAGTTCGCGGACATCAAGGGCGACGGCACATATACGGTAAGCGTTTCCGCTGATACTCCCGAGTTCAGGGAGCACTCAACAGCACTCCCCGACGGAATATCTCTCCTTATGCTCGGCTGTGAGGGCACAAAGGGAGCTGAAAATGCAAAGATAGAGATAGTTTCCCTTGATATAGACGGCAAGACCTACACGGTAAGCAAGGACCTCACCGTCGAGACAGAAGACGATTACTTCGCGGCTCTGCTGTACGGCGGTGATATGTTCAGCCTTGGCGAGGAGGACGGCTACACTCAGGGTGCAGACCTCTCGGACGTTAAGACATGGAAGACTATCACTCTCACCTTCAAGCTCACAGGTATGAAATAAGACCAAAAACATTAACGGCGGGTATAATCCCGCCGTTTTATTTCCCGATTTTTCCAGTATTTCAGCTCCTTTTCACGAAAGCATCATAAATGAGAGATAAAATATCAGTATAGATTAACACTGAGATCCTCACATTTCATATAAACCACCCTAACAGGCAACGGCGGTCAGATATACTGACCGCCGTTGCCATTTTTAGTGAACCTTTTCCGCACTCGCGGCAATATGTATACGGAAGGAGGCAACGCTATGACACAACTGCAATTTGAGAAGCTTATTCAGCTTCACGGAGATTCGATATACGGCTTCTGCTGCCACCTCACGGGAAAGGCTTCCGAAGCAGAAGACCTGTACCACGACTCGGTGATGAAGGCTTTCTCAAAACTCAGAAAGATCAGCTGCGAAGGTGACGACGACAGCGCATACCTCTCCGCGCGGAATTACATCATCGGAATAGCAGTTAAGCTCGCGCGGAGCTCGTCTCGCAGGCTCTCTGACAGAAGCCGAGTCGAACAGGACGAGAACGAGGTGTATCTCTCGAAGGCAGGAAGCTCCGAAAACATCGCGCTCGACACCGAACGAAGAGAACTGAATTCGCAGATACGGCTGACTGTCGGAGCTCTGCCCGAGAAGCTGCGGACGGTGACATATATGTTCTACTTCGCAGATATGAGCATTAACGACATAGGCAAAACGCTCCGCATACCGATCGGCACTGTAAAGAGCCGACTCAGCCGCAGCCGCGATATCATCAAAAAAGAACTGGAGGCAAAAGGTTATGAGAATTACTGACGAAGCGATCAGAACAGCATTGAAGACATCAGGAGGCTCGCACGAAAAAGCAGACCTCAGGCTATTCAGCGAATTTTCCGATTATCACCCCAAGCGAACGCGTATCACCTACGCGGCGGCAATAGGTATCCCCGCAGCTGCGCTCCTCCTCGGCGCGGGGATATATACCGTCCATAACGGCGGATATTTCAGCGACTTGAAGAACGGCTTCGGCACGGTAACGTCCACGCAGTACGAGAACGCCACGGACGAGATATCCGTTTCAGCTACAGCCGAAGGCAGTGTGATAAAGCTTACGCTCGTTATCCCCAAGCTTATGCTGCAGGCTCCCGACAGCTTCCCCTACAGCGAATTCGACGTTATGCGAGTGAGCAGCTGCACGGTGAAATGCGGCGGCAAGAAGGTGAAAGTCGCAGATATGCCCTACTCCGAGCGCACTCAGAACGGCGCGGAGCTCGAGATACTGCTCGACAGCGAGCTTCCCGCAGGCAAGGAGGTCACTGTCACGATAACCTCATTCGAGGGCGGCAAAAAGGCTGACCAGCCCTTGCCAATACACGGAAACTGGAATGTTACTGTTGAATAAAACATCGGCGGTCTGAAGAGACCGCCGATGCCATTTTCAGTGAGGCTTTTATACGTTATCTCCGTGCTGGAGCCGCTTTATTCTTCGTCCTTCAGCAGGTGATAGTCAAGCGAGCTGATGGGCACGAAATCCTTCATAGCATAGCCATCGCTGTCGAAGCCGTAATAATCGCCCATAAATCCGAAATAGGAGAAGGTCTCGTCCCCGACACATATATCGTCAAAGGTCGCGACATTCGACATATCATCGTGGACATAGCGGGGATAGGGGTAGTCAATGACGAGAATATTAGCAGCCTTCCCCTCCTCTATCTGTTCGCGGATAAAGCTGTATCTCAGGTATGAGACAGCGCAGTTCGTCACAGTGACATTGAGGATAAAGGCGGTCAGGCAAACAGTCGCTGACAGGCAGACGATATTCAGCGGCTTGGACACCGCCAGCCTTGCATCGAGAGCTGAAAACAGCAGGTCGCCGCCGAGGAGTATCCAGAAAATGTAGTTCTCCATAAAGCAGCGCGGAGTACACGGACTGATAAACATAAAGGGACCCGTCAGCAGCACGGTGCTCAGAAGGAAAATGTAGAGTCTGATACGCTTGCTGTCGTCGAAGAACAGGCGGATAAAGTAAGCGAGCGCGACGACGTACAGGAAGGTGAATGCCGTTTCAAAGCCGCGTATCTTCATAGCGGGCTCGAGGAAGGCGAGGTCTGAATAGACAGAGCAGAACACGGAATATACCGCATAGAGGACAACTATCACAAGGCATATCGGCGCATACTTGCTTTTCGGGCGTCTGCTGCAATAGAGAAGGATAACGGACAACGCTATAACGATATTGATGACCCAGAACGGCTTGATATAATTGGGGATAACGAATCGGAGGGTATTCATAAACAGGTCGGAAAAATCGAACTCAAAGCGCCTGTTCCCGAAATCGTCATTGCCCTCGGAAATGCTTGAATAGACCTTATTTGAAAAGACGAGACAGACCGCTGCGACCGCAGAAACCAAATACAAAAGAGGAGCCGCAAAGAGCTTTTTCCTCCTGACCCAAAGCAGTACCACAACGGCGGCTCCGAGGATAACGTCATATATAGCCACGTGCTCCACACTGAGTCCCGCGGCAAGAGTGGCAGCGGGGAAGAGTATAAAGCAGTACGGCTTGAAGCTCTTCTCTGAGAAGAGAACATCAAATACAATTTTGAGATACAGGAGAATGAGCACCGCAGTAAAAACGTAATTCGTAAATCCTGATATCCAGCATATAGTCTCGCAGTAGGTGCTCGAAGGGATGAGGATGATCGCAGAAAGCGAAAACGGAAGGGCATAGGCGATGTGCTTTTTATCAAAGCCAATGACCTTGGCAAGCAGAAAAACGAGCAGCGCCAGAACTGCGAAAACGAAGATATATCTGACAACGGGGTACTTCACGATGATCAGCGTGACAAAATTGGAGAAGTACCTGCCATTGGGATAGCGGAAGGAAGACAATGCTTCATAATTGCTGATAGAATACCACAGGTAATCGTCCCCGTTCATAAATAATGAGAGCGAAGACATCAACGAGTAGATCAATACAATTATGCCTGAAATAACGAAAACCGACCGCTGCGCAGTCTTTGGAGCATTATCCATAAAAAATCCTCCTATAACAAAAACTCCACCTATAAGGTGGAGTCTATTGATTATGCCGGCATTGAAATACTTTTCCGGGCCGTCGCCAGCCGAGTATCATCTTCGCGGCAGAGCTTAACTTCCGTGTTCGGAATGGGAACGGGTGTGACCTCTGCGCCATAAACACCGACTCTTAAAAACTGAACAAAGCTCAA
>JAFXXD010000018.1 GCA_017542475.1 Ruminococcus sp.
AAGAGTAAGACCCCTCAAAGACTATGAGGTTGATAGGTGCAAGGTGTAAGCGTGGTGACACGTTCAGCCAGCGCATACTAATAGGTCGAGGGCTTTTCCTTTTACTTCATCACATGAGGTTCTCCCTCGTTTCATTCTTTGCTTATTCAGTTTCAAATTTTCTTTTGAAATTTGGAGAAATCGCTTGACAAACGGTTACGTTTATGATATAATATATAAGCGATGTAAATGCACCATTAGCTCAGTTGGTAGAGCAACTGACTCTTAATCAGTGGGTCCTGGGTTCGAGTCCCCGATGGTGCACCACACGGCCCGTTGGTCAAGCGGTTAAGACACCGGCCTCTCACGCCGGTAACACCAGTTCGATTCTGGTACGGGTCACCAAATTTCAAGTCGGTGCTTATTGCAGTGAGGTCACACCCGTTCCCATTCCGAACACGGCAGTTAAGCTCACTCGCGTCGATGATACTCGGCTGGTGACCGCCCGGGAAAGTAGATCAGTGCCGGCATTGATATTCCTCCTTAGCTCAGTCGGTAGAGCACTCGGCTGTTAACCGAGTTGTCGCCCGTTCGAGCCGGGCAGGGGGAGCCAAACGAACGTCTGCAATAGCAGGCGTTTTTTATTTGACATATTGCAGCTGTTATGCTATAATGGCTGTAATATATTATTTTTTTGTGGGGAAATTGAAAATGAAAAAATCAAAAGCTCTGAAGGTGATATTTGCTATCCTGTTAGCCGTGCTTGTTATCGGCGGTGTATGTGTGTTCGCGTTCTACAAATATTTCACGGCTCCAATCGGAAAGTACCCCGATAAGGCTCAGCGTGCGGAGTTTATCAAGCACCCGTCCGTGCTCTATAACGACGGCGAAGGGAGGTTCTATAATGAAAATCCCGTTGAGTCCACGTCGAGCAGCTCGTTAAACGTCAATGGCTACTCCAAGCCTGAGAGCCTTATTCCTGCGGAGAAGATAGATTCGCTCGACCGCGCGTCTGACGGCGAGATGAATATCAGCTGGCTGGGACACTCGTCCGTGCTTGTTCAGATGGGCAGTCAGAACGTCCTCATCGACCCTATTCTCACGAAGGGCGCGACTACCCCGCAGATGTACACCCTTCCCGCGCGAATTTCCGAAATTGCGCTCGATATCGACAATATTCCCGACATCGACGTGCTCTGCATCTCGCACGACCACTTTGACCACCTCGACTACGGCACTGTGACCGCTATCGACAGCAAGGTCGGCACTTACGTTGTTCCGCTCGGCGTTGATTCGCTCCTTGAGGGCTGGGGGATCGACGAAAGCAAAATCCACGTTCTCGGCTGGTGGGAAAGCGTGGAGCTCGGCGGCGTGACCTACACTCTCACGCCCGCGCAGCACTATTCGGGCAGATTTGCAAGCAAGCAGTATAAGACGCTGTGGGGCGGCATCTATATGTCGGACAGTGCTCACAGCCTCTATTTTACGGGTGATTCCGGCTACTGCGGCACCTTTGCGGACATCTACGACAAGCTCGGAGCTCCCGATGTTATGCTCGCGGACGCAGGTCAGGACACGCCTGCATGGTCGCATATGTCGCCCGAGGAGGTCACTCAGGCGGCGCAGGACGTCCACGCGGCGTATCTGATACCCGTTCACTGGGGAGCCTATCTCTACTCGAATTATGACTGGTACAAGCCCGCCGAGGACATTGTCAAGCAGGCTGACGAAGACGGAGTCGCAATAGCAACGCCGAAGCTCGGACATCTTTTCAGCTACGACGAGATCGCCGACCAGAATGAAAAATGGTGGGAAGAAAACGAATAAGCCAATAATACATATAAAATCGGCATAGCAATCTTGTGCGGAGATAACTCCGCAGACAAGATTTTACGGAACGGAAGAAGGGGACGCCTTCTACAACAGAGTTGCATATAGCATCACAATCCAAATCAAAGATTAGGTGTGCTGCTTATCTTACAAGGCATCCCCAGCAGCAGAGCTGCATATAGCTGCGAAAGCCAAATCAAAGATTTGGTACGCAGCTTATCTCAAAAAACAGCCCACTGGGCTGTTTTTTGATTCACCCCTTGCGAGGCGCCTTCGATTTATTTCGCCGTTCTCTAAAAGCTGTGAACGGCGACCAAGGGCTCTGCCCTTGGAACCTGCAAGCCTTTGAAAAGGCTTGAGCGAAACTTTCGGATTCGCGTCGTAGCATATCAGCGGCGGAAGATGTTTCCGCGCCGCAAAAAAGCCTCCCGATAAGGGAGGCTTTGCTGTTCTTATTCCATTACGGGAAGCTCCGTGACCTTGCCTGCGTCAAGAGCCTGTATTGCCCATGCGTCCATTGCGGTGATACCGTCGCCTGTGTTGTAGCAGTCGGCGTTTGTTTTGCCTGTGTCGCTGAGCGCGTACTTGTCTTTGTTCGCGATGGACTGGAGTATCGCTACTGCGTCGGCTACAGTTACCTTCTTGTCGTTGTTGGCGTCGCCGAGGAGGACATCGCCTGTGCCGAAAGTCGTATCAGCCGCGGAGGCTGTCGTTGACTCCGTAACAGTTGTGGTCGTAGTAGAAGTTACTGTTGTCGTTGTAGCTGAGGAGGTGGTAGTGGTCTCCTTCTTGGTGGTCGTCGTTATCTCGGGAATGTCGATGCCGTCGATTATCGAGTAGTATGCGGGCTTAGCCTCGTAATCCTTGTTGAAGAGGAGCGGGTTATTTTCGGCACGCCAGCTCTGGTCGTCGGTCGTACCCCATACAACTACAGCTGAAATGTAGTCCTTATAGGCAACGATAGCGTCGAAGATGTCGCTGTAGTACTGCCCCTGAAGCTCGTATCTCTCATCGTCAACTGTGGCGTCGAGCTCGGTTATCTGGATGTCAAGACCTGTCTTGCTGAACTTCTCCAGCGCCGCCTTGTACATACCTGCGGTCGGGAACGGGTCGTTTGTACCGTTGTTGGTTACATTGAGGTGGGACTGCATACCGATACCGTCGATGTAGTGACCGTCGGAGTTTATCTCCTCGACAAGCTTGACGATAGCGTCCTTCTTGTCCATATACTCGTTATAGTCGTTGTAGTAGAGCTTGGTTCCCTCGGGAGCGTACTCCTTGGCGTACTCGAAGGCGGGCTTGATGAATGAATTATCGCCGAAAATCTTGACCCACGGAGAAGCTGCGTACTGGTTTTCCTGAGCGGGGAAGCCTGCTTCTCTGGGAGTTCCGCCGTCCGTGAGAGCCTCATTTACTACGTCCCACGCATAGAAGTCAACGTCGGGGTATTCCTCCTTGACTGCCGCGAAAACGTTCTTGATGTAGTTCTCCATACGCTTGAGCATCTTTTCCTTCGATACCCAGTCACCGTCGGCATCGTAGTTCTCCTTGAAGAACCAGAGAGGGGTCTGCTGGTGCCATACGAGGACGTGACCTCTTACGGAGATGTTGTTCTCTCTTGCGAAGTCGAGTATCGGAGCAGCGTTTGCGAGCGTAACCTGCGGGTCTGTATCGTCGCCGTCAGCAGCCATTGCGAGGCAGGCAGCCTTGTCGAGGACTGAATCGGGCTTGAGCTCGTTGCCTGCGGTGAGGCTGTTGAAGTGGTGCTTCACGAGCTCCTGCGTTGTCTTGGGCGATATCTCACCGACTGTAGTAGCCGTGCCGAATTTGAACATATCGGCGTATACGTCTTTGAGTCCGACGAGGGTCTTGTCGAGCTTGTTGGGAGCGAGAGCAATTTTGAAATCGTCCACGCAGAGGTCGTTAGCCTCGCCGTTGGTCTCGATGTAGATGGAGACGTCCTTTTCCTTGTCGCCGAAGGAGAAGCTTGTCTCGAGGGTGACGTAATCGCCCTGAGATACGCCTTTCACGAGGTTGGTATACTGCGGTTCATCAGCTCCGCCGGGGGTATGCTGCATCGAAACGCACACGGTGTTGTACCACGCAGCCTTTACCTTGACCGAGAGGGTATACTTCACGTTCGGCTCGAGCAGTCCCTCTACCGAGAGAGACGGACCGTTCCAGCTCTGGTCGCGTCCGGATACGGACATTACCTTGCTTCCGCTCGGAGCCTTCGCGTCCTCGATGACCTCGATAACGGAGGTGTCTTCGTCGCCGCGCTTGGAGAACTTGGAGGCGTCGCCGTCCTCGAAATCCGTCGCGAAAACGATGTCCTCGGTATCGGCGGCGTCGGCGGTCACCGACTCCGACGCGGGGAACGATGACATCACCATAGCCGCAGCAAGAGCGGCAGCGGTGAGTGCGTTGAATGGTTTGTACTTCATGATAGATCATCCCTTCATTTTGAACTTGTTTTTCACGCGGGACAAACGTGCAGCGTCCGAGTGAAAAACAAGCCCATGATTTGTACCGCCCTTACTAAACAGAACGGAATACAACTTAAAAACATTACAGCTTTATTTTAACATAGAGCCTCACTATTGTCAATAATTGCCGTAAAACTAAGCAATTATTGATAAATACTGATAAAAAATGGTCAGAAAAAACCACCCGAACGGTTTCCCGCCCGGGTGGCACTTCACATATTTATCCTTATCTCATTATCTGATGGGGAGCTGTGAAACGCTTATCGAGCCTGCGTCGACCTTCTGGATAACGCGTGCATCGTTAGCTGTTATGCCGTCGCCTGTGTTGAAGACGTCAGCGTTTGCGAGCTGCTTAGCGTTGAGCTGGTACTTATCCTTGTTGCCGATGTACTGGAGGATAGCAACTGCGTCAGCGATAGTAACATAGCCGTCGAGGTTGACGTCGCCGTACTTTGAAGCCTCGTTAGCGGGCTGAGTAGTTGTAGCAGTCGTTGTAGTTGTTGTGGTAGTTGTCGTTGTTGTAGTAGTGGTTGTTGTGGTAGTTGTGGTCGTAGTAGTTGTGGTGGTCTTTGTAGTTGTTGCGGGAGCGCTGCTGCCGTCCTTATGGAGGACTACCTTCTGGATCTCAACGTCGTTGCCGTGAGGCCACCATACGATAGCCTTTACAACAGAGCCAACGTTTGAGGGGATAGTGTAGTCAACAGTCGCGATCTTATCGGAGCCTGCCTTTACGCCCTCGAACTTGTCCTCGAGCCACTCGCCTGTCCATGTACCGAACTCGCCCGATATCTCTGTATCGCTGGAGTTGATCTTTACATAGAGAGTTGCGGACTTGGCGCCGTCGGGCTTGAATTCAACGTAATTGTTGATCTTGCCGTCATCGCCTTCCTCTGTGCCTGCGGTCATATCCGCGGGAAGGAGAGTAACGTCCTTGTCGCTTGAAGGATTGGAGTTTGTTGTAACAGTTGTAGTTGTAGTTGTGTTATCGTTGCCCTGCCACTGAGTCTGAGTTGTAGTAGTTGTAGTGGGCTGGTCGGGCTGAGTAGTTGTGCCGGGCTGTGAGCTTCCGCCGCTGTAGATCTTGGTAACGCCCTCGATGTTTGTATCGATGGAGCCTGTACCGTAGAAGTGGTAGAGACCTGCTGCTGCACCTACGAGACCTGCGTTATAGTCGATAGCGACCTCGTTGCAGACATAGTCAGCCATATTGTCGTGGTAATCGCCGTTTGCATTGCAGGGACCGCCTACGAGCGCACCGATGAGAGTGTGCGAGTTGGGACCGTAAGCGCAGAAGGGATTCATATGGTCGCCCTCGTCCTTCCAGCCGTCCATATTGAATTCACTGTAGCTCGTATAGCCTGAAGCAGCTCTGTGGTGTGCGTTCTTTGCGCTGTTGCTTGCGAAGCCTGTTACGAAGCAGGTGTTTGCGGGGTTAGCGCCGAGGATGTAGTTCATCTGTCCCTTAGCCCAGTCCTTGTAGTTGCCTGCGCCGTGTGCTGTAGCAACGAGAGCTGTGAACTGCATTGAGCAGTTGAGACGAGCACTGCCCCATTTGTCGAGGAAGAGGTAGTTGCTGCCGCTTGCCTTGCCGGAAATGTAGCCGTTAGCCCTGCTCCAGTCCTTGGAGTTCTCGCCGAGGAGACAGGCTGCGCCGAGGTGTGTATCGTTCCAGCCGTGTACCCAGCCGACAGTCGGGAAGTTCTTGGAGTCGTTGAGGTAGCTGCTGTCGCCTGTAGCGATGTAGAGCCAGCCTGCTGCCCAAGCTTGATCGTCGGCAACGCTGTTCGAGCCGTAGAACTTGCAGGGAGCTGCCTGATTGTACTGCTTTGAGAACTTGTAGAGAGCCTTAGCGTACTTGAGAGCTTCCGCATCGCCGAAGTTCTTGTAGTGAGCAGCAAGAGCAGCTGCATACTCTGCAGCGATCTCGCTTGCGCCGTTGCTTGTCCAGAACATAGCTCTGCTTCCCTGGCTCTCGGGAGGTCCCCAGTAGCCGTGGTCCTCGTCACCGTCGCCCTTCTGATAGAGGAAGTTGGTAACAGTATCGCCGCTGAGCTTTGTGGAGTCCTTGAAGAACTGGATGAAGTGGTCAGCTATGACCTTGAAATGCTCTGTCTGACCTGTTTTCTCAAATGCGTCGGGGAATTCGTAGTAAGCCCACTCGAGAGTGGAAGCTGCAAAGCCCTGAGGAAGACCGAACATAGCGTGGTCGCCCGCATCGTGGAAGCCGCCCTTGACCTCATCGGTCATATGGCAGTCCTTTCTCCATGAGAGTCCGCCGCTTGAGTTGTCGCCGCACATATTGGCGTCGTAGAAATAGAGGGAATACTGAAGGAGTCTTGCGTAGTTGTCGTTATCTGCCGCGTTCGCATTGAGAGAGGGAGCGACTGCGGAGAATGAGCTTGATGCTGACGTGAGAACGAGAGCACCGCTGAGGATCGCAGATGTTAACTTTTTTAAATGCATTCTATTCACACTTCTTTCTGATTGGCTTGCCTATAATATGCCTTATGACCTATTATACATAATTTCTTCACATTTTTAGTTACAAAACGGATAACACAAGGTTACAATTCAATTACACAAAGCCGATTTATCGAAGATTCTACCTATTGCCCTAAAATGATATATCCGTTTTGTATATATTGACGTAAATATTACAAGCTATTATGAACGGCAAATGTACAAATCCAAATTATTGTGAATAAAATTGCCTCAAAATAGCAAAAAAGTACCGATATACAATGGTTGTATTGTATATCGGTACCAAAAAACATATTTAATATTTGTGCGAAACGGGGAGAGTCAGACTATCAGTTGATCGCCGATTCCGCAAGCGGGAGGTCTGCCGCCTTGAACTTGCCCGCGTCCACAAGCTGTATCACATACGCGTCCTTGGCTGTTACGCCGTCGCCGTTCGCGTAAACGTCGGCATTCAGCGCACCCTCGGACTTGAGCGCGTACTTGTCCTTGTTCGCTATCGACTGGAGGATAGCCACCGCGTCCGCAACAGTCACCTTCTCGTCGAGGTTGGCATCGCCCCAGAGCCTTACGGTCTCGCCGTTCTTGTCAAGCTCAAACTTCGGGGATATGACGTCGGTGCGGTAGAATGCACATAATCTGTCCGTATCCTCGGGCATATCGTAGCCCTGCGGAACTGACGTGACAGTTACCGTCGCAGTCATCTTTGAAGGCGCGGTCACGTTGTCCCACTTGACGTCTATCGCATTCGTGCCGTCGATAGAGGTATAGCTCTTTGTGCCGAGGTCGGTGTTGCCCTCCTTCAGCGAGATAGTGAACTCCGCACCCGGAATCGCCTTGCCCGATTCCTTGTCAACGATGTCGATGTTGAGCATCATTTTCTCGTATGAGGGAGCCTTTTCGAGAGTTACCGTTACATCAGCCTTGCCGTCAACTATGCTGAAACTGCCGTTCATTGGGGAGGGGATCAGATAGCCCGCGGGAACCTCTCTTATTCCTATCTCCCAGAATTTAGCCCGCTTGAACTCCTCAGTGGGGAGGTCGTGCCAGTTGACGTCTATGGTGTCTGTCGTATCACCCGATACGAACTTTTCGCTGCCGAAGAAAGCGCCGTTGTCGCCGTAGCCTGTGATACCGTACTCAACGCCCGCTACCTGCTTGCCTGTGTCGGGGTCGAGGATGCTCACGTTTACGATAGCCTTTGCGCGGTCCGCGGTAGTTGTCACCGTGGTCGTGGTAGTCTCGGTGGTGGTCGCTGTGGTAGTCGTGGTCGTCTCCGTTGAGGTGGTAGTCTCAACGGTAAAGTTCTCCTCGTAGTGGATAACACGGTCAACGCCGTTCGGGTTTGCGTCTACCTGACCTGTCTTGTATATGCTGTACAGACCGGCCGCCGCCGCTACGAGCGTAGCGTTGTAGTCGATACCGACCTCGGAGGAGGTAATGTCTTGGAGCGAATCCGTGAAGTCGAAGCCTGTGCTCTGGAAGCCGCCCTCAAGAGCGCCCGTGAGGACGTGACCGCCTCTCGGACCGAAGGTCGCGCCTGCCTGATTGTACTCGTCCCAGCCGCTCAGACCAGAAGCCGCCTCGTGGTGAGGATACTTCGCGGACTTGTCGTTGAAGCCTACGACTACGCAGGCATTTTTGGGATTGTTGCCGAGTATCATACTCATCTGCGACTTAGCCCACTCGGAGTAGTCGCCCTGATTATACTTGGTAAGGAGCAGACCCGTGAACTGTGCCGCTGTGTTGTATCGTGCAGCACCCCAGCTGTCGAGGAGGTACCATGTGCCCGCGTCCTTATATCTGCCGCTCGCGTACTTGGAGGCAATACCGAAGTCGCCGTTTATCTCGCCGTTGAGGATAGAAGCTCCGATGGCCACCTTGTCCCAGCAGTAGTCCCAGTTGGGGTCGTTACTCGGATTGCCCGCGTACTGCTTGAGGTCGTTCTTGTAGGATTCTTCCTGTGTTGCGAGATAGAGGAAGCCTGCCGCGAATGCCTGATCGTCGTCACAGCTCTTTGAATTATAGAAAGGTGTAACGCCCTGTGTAGCACACTGGTTGTACTGCTTCGAGAACTTGTACAGAGCCTTCGCGTAGGTGAGGTCCTCCTCGTTGTTGAAGTTTATGAAGTTGACCGCCAGAGCTGCCGCGTACTCAGCCGCAACGTCGCTGGCACCGCTCGAAGTCCTGAACACCTTGCGCGAGGAGCTGTCCTGATTCTCGGGAGGTCCCCAGTAGGAGTTGTGGTCCATATCGCCGTCGCCTATCTGATATACGAGGTCGGACACACTGTCGCCGTTGAGGGTGGTGCAGTCCTTGAAGTATTTGCAGAAGTGGTCGGTGAGGAGCTTGAGGTGTCCCGTCTGACCGAGCTCGTCGAAAACGTCCTTGTATTCGTAGTAAGCCCAGCCGAGGGTCGCGCCCGAATAGCCCGCGGTTATGCCGAATTTTACGTGGTCGCCGCAGTCGTGGAAGCCGCCGGGGACTTCGTCATCGGTGTGGCAGTTGCCGCGCCACGAGAAGGCGCTCTTCTGCTCGACTTCCTTGCCGCACATATTGCCGTCGTACAGGTACATCGAGTATTGCAGGAGCTTTGCGTAGTTGTCGGTGTCGTCGGCTGCGACTGCGGTCGGCAGAGCTGACGCGCCGCCCGCTGCCGAGCAGGCGATAGAGGTCGCGAAGGCTGTGAAGCCTGCCGTGACACGTCGGATAAGGTTTTTGTTCTTCATCTTACATCCCTCTCATCTTTATTTTTTTTGAGCCGCGAGGCTCGTATACAATGCGATTATATCATAAATCAAAGTTGTATTGTAGTCGAAATCTAAAATTTAGCCATTAAAAATCCGAAATTTGGCGAATCCGTCAGAATGAGCGCTGCCGAGTTGTACAAAACGGCGATAATGTTTTGTAATCCTATTGCAAAATATTACGCAATGTTGTATACTGTTGATAAGGGGAGGTTATGCCTATGCCAAGATTTTTTACCAATGAGATAGATGAGAACAATATCACCCTGACAGGGAGCGACGCCAACCACATCGGTCATTCGCTCCGTATGAGGGCGGGCGAGGAGCTGACCGTGTGCTGCTGCGGCATCGACTACAACTGCACGATATCACGTATCACCGCGGATACGGTCTATCTTGACCTCGTGGACAAGAAGCGTTGCGCCGCCGAGCCCGACATCGAGGTCACGCTGTTTCAGGCAGTCCCCAAGCAGGACAAGCTCGAATATATCATACAGAAGAGCGTGGAGCTCGGCGTGAGCAGGATAGTCCCCGTGCTGACCCGCAGGTGCATATCGCGTCCCGACGAGCGCGATTTCGCGAAGAAGCTGCCGCGCCTGAACAAGATAGCCGCCGAAGCCGCAAAGCAGTCGGGCAGGGGGATGATACCCGAGGTAACGTCCATAGTTGACTGGAAAACGGCTGTCACTATGATGAAGGAGCTCGACGTCACCGCTCTGCTCTATGAGGAAAAGGGCGGCTGCTCGTTCGCGGACATCGACTTTTCGGGCGTCAGGACCGCAGGACTCGTCGTCGGGAGCGAGGGCGGCTTCGACAGCAGCGAGGTCGCAGAGGCGCAATTCGACAGCATTCGGCGCGTGTGGCTCGGCAACAGGATCCTCCGTTGTGAAACTGCACCAATAACCGCCCTCTCTATTTTGATGTTTTTAACAAATAATATGTAAACGGTTGAAATTTGAGACAAGGTGTGGTATAATATCAATGTAGTTTATCAGAGCCGTTCGCAAGCGGCTTGATAAAATGATTTCCTTGCGAAGAAATGAGGAAAAAATATGAGTAAGAAAAGAGGAATCAGTATGAACAACATTCTTGTAGGTGTACTTGTAACAGGTGCGGTTGTTGCAGCAGGCTACGCTGCATACAAGATCATCAAGAGCAAGAACGCAGAGCCCGATTACGACGACGATATTTATGATTATCCCGATCCGTACGATACAGACGAGAGCATAGATTTCGAGATCAACGACGATACAGTCAGGGATCTCTCCGAGGATATGGCTGACAAGGCTGAGGAGCTCACAGATAAGGCTTCCGACGCTGCCGGGGACCTCGCTGACAAGGCAGGCGACTTCGCAGAGGACGTAAAGGACGCAGCTTCCGACGTCGTAGGCGATATCAAGGACGCAGCTGAGAACATCGTTGACGATGTAAAGGACGCTTTCAAGAAGAAAAAGTAATGCGGAAGAGGGGCGATAAGCCCCTCTTTTTGTTTCTGCGGGCAAATCACATATTACCGCTTGACAACACGGGACATATCTGATATAATGTAAAAGCTGTCCGCAGAGGACATTATCGAGGCGTAGCTCAGTTTGGTAGAGTGCTTGGTTTGGGACCAAGATGCCGCAGGTTCGAGTCCTGTCGCCTCGACCAGCGCCGAGCGGGCGCGCGCAGTTCGCGCGGACGCTCGCAAGCTCGCTTACTTTGCTCAGAGCGGAAGTATTTCCCGCGAGCTGTACCAAATGTGAATGGCGAGCCTTTTTATGGTTGCCGCTTTGTTGCTTCTGACGGCGTTTGATTTTGTAGGGGACGGCGTCCTCGGCGTCCCGCAAATTCGGAAAAATAAAAAAATCTCAAAAAATTTCAAAAAAAGCTTGACAAGCGGAAACGTTTGTGATATAATAATCAAGTCAGTTAAGCTGGTGTAGCTCAGTTGGTAGAGCAGCTGATTTGTAATCAGCAGGTCGGGGGTTCGAGTCCGTCCACCAGCTCCAGCGCGGTGTCCGCGCCGCCAAACTCGCGCTCCGCATATTGCGGGACGTGCGTTTTTTTCCGCGAATGAAAGAAATGCAGAGCGGAACGGTTATTATTTTTTCTTTGGGAGAGTTCCCGAGTGGCCAAAGGGGGCAGACTGTAAATCTGTTGCTTTTCAGCTTCGGTGGTCCGAATCCACCCTCTCCCACCAAAGCCCCGAAATCTTCGGGGCTGTTTTTATGAAATGACCTTGCAACCTCTGCAAGGGCTTTTTTATGTCAGGAAAAAAAGAGCTTTTGCACGAAATACCGCACTATTGTTAAATAAATGTATGGGAGGTTACTATGCTGACAGTCAAAACCCACCCCACATTGGAAGGCTATAAGAAATACTGGTGGAGCAGACCGCGCTCGTGGTTCAATCTGCTGCTGCCCGTTCCGATGATATTGTTCGAGCTTTTGCAGCTTGCTGGCTCGCTGCTTTTGTTCGCCGCCAAGGGCGAGGGGCTTTTCTATGCTTTTGTGTCGGTGCTGTTCATAGTGCTCGGCATACTTTTTATGGTGTGGGCTTGCTACATACCGCGAAAGCTCTATAATGCGTCGCAGAAGCTTTGCAGTGACGTAACCGAGACTGTCACCTTCGGCGACGACTCCTTCACCGCCGTGAATGTCGGCTCGAAGATAGACGAGCGCGTGACAAATATGTACAGCTCGGTCACGAGTGCGAAGTCAGGCGGAGGCTGGTTCGTGATAATATGCGACAAGTACCGCTTCTACACATTCAAAGAGACCGAATTTACCGAGGGCACGCCCGACGCCCTGAGATCACTTCTTAGCGTAAAGCTCGGGAACAAATTCAAAAGGTAAGAGATAACTAAAGGTTATTTTAAGGAGAGATAAGTATGATAAGAAATGATCTGAGAAACATCGCGATAATCGCTCACGTTGACCACGGTAAGACCACCCTCGTTGACGAGATGCTCAAGCAGGGCGGTGTTTTCCGCGAGAATCAGGCTGTTGCCGAGCGAGTTATGGACTCGAACGACATCGAGCGAGAGAGAGGTATCACTATCCTTGCGAAGAATACCTCCGTTATGTACAACGACATCAAGATAAACGTTATCGACACCCCCGGACACGCCGATTTCGGCGGCGAGGTGGAGCGTATCCTCGAAATGGTGGACGGCGTTCTGCTTCTCGTTGACGCGGCTGAGGGACCCATGCCGCAGACCCGCTTCGTGCTCTCGAAGGCACTGGAAATGGGTCACAAGATAATCATCGTCGTAAACAAGATAGACCGTCCCGACGCCCGTCTCGACGAGATAGGCGACGAGGTGCTGGAGCTCCTGCTCGACCTCGACGCGAGCGAGGAACAGCTCGAATCTCCGCTCCTTTTCTGCTCGGGCAGAAGCGGAACGGCTTCACTCAGCCAGTACGAGGCAGGCACAGACTTAAAGCCTCTCTTTGATACCATAATCAACTACATCGAGCCGCCGCAGGGCAACGAGGAGGAGCCTCTCCAGATGCTCATTTCCTCTATCGACTACAATGAGTACGTCGGTCGTATCGGTATCGGACGTATCGTCCGCGGCAGCATCAAGGTAAATCAGCAGGTAACGGTCTGTGACTACACGGGCTCGAAGAAGAATTACAACTCCAAGATAGTTTCGCTCCTCCAGATTCAGGGACTTAACCGCGTTCCCGTGCAGGAGGCTACAGTCGGCGATATCGTGTGGATCTCGGGTATAGAGGGCATCACCATCGGTGATACTATATGTGCGCCCGAGGCTCCCGAGCCGCTTCCCTTCGTCAAGATAAGCGAGCCGACCGTCGAGATGACCTTCTCCGTCAACGACAGCCCCTTCGCAGGACGCGAGGGCAAGTTCGTTACCTCCCGTCAGCTCCGCGAGAGACTCTTCCGCGAGCTCCTCAAGGATGTTTCCCTCCGCGTTGAGGAGACAGAATCCACCGATTCGTTCAGAGTTGCAGGCAGAGGTGAGATGCACCTGTCCATACTCATTGAGAATATGCGCCGCGAGGGCTACGAGCTCGCGGTATCGACTCCCCGCGTGCTCTTCAAGAAGGACGAGGAGACAGGTCAGAAGCTCGAGCCTATCGAGCGCCTTGTCATCGACGTTCCCGAGGACTGCGTCGGCTCCGTTATGGAGAAGATGGGCACCCGCAAGGGCGAGCTCGTCTCCATGCACCCGCAGGGAAGCCGTATGCGTATCGAATTCCTTGTTCCCGCAAGAGGACTTTTCGGCTATAAGAGCGAGTTCCTCACCGATACCAAGGGCGAGGGCATTATGAGCCACGTATTCGAGGGCTACGAGCCCTACAAGGGCGATATCGAGCGCCGCAACACGGGCTCGCTCGTGTCCTTCGAGACAGGCGAGGCTGTTACCTACGGTCTGTACAACGCTCAGGAGCGCGGACAGCTCTTCATTCCCGCGGGTACTCCCGTGTACGAGGGAATGATAGTCGGAGCTTCCCCGAAGGTAGAGGACCTCGTAGTAAACGTGTGCAAGAAGAAGCACCTGACCAATACCCGTGCAAGCGGAAGCGACGACGCGCTCCGTCTCGTGCCGCCGCGTGTGCTCAGCCTTGAGGACTGCCTTGAATTCCTTGCGGACGACGAGCTGCTGGAGGTAACTCCCGAGAGCCTGCGTATCCGCAAGCGCATACTCAGCAACTCGCAGCGCGCGAAGGTCAGAGCGAAGCAGTAAGAGCTCAGATTGAGCCGTTAGCCATTAGCCGTTAGCTTTTGTAACGTGCGCGGACTTGCGGGCGGATAATATCCGCCCCTACAGTGGTTGATTACGTATTTGCTTCCCGCCGAAAGCAGACAGAGCCTTCTGTACAGACTGAGCGAGTTTACGAGCGGCAACGAAGCCGGGTTCAAAGGGACTGCGTCCCTTTGCAGGGTCCGGGACAGAGTCCCGGCGGATTCCAAAGGCAGTGCCTTTGGAGATTTCATTATTTTTGCATAAAGATAACATACAGCTTTCAAATAACGGAGATAGAATTATGAAGAAAATGGTCCTGCTGTCCGTTCTGCTGGCGTTCGCGGCAGTATCTGCGGGGTGTTCGGAGGTAGATAACAGCTCGTCTCAGTCTTCACAGGAGACGACTGCCTCAGCCGCCGAGACTGAGCCCGAGGTCGAGCCCGATACCTTCATCGACGAGTTCGGCAACGTATACAGCGAAAAGCCTACCGTTCACGTCAGGGACGTGAAGGAGTCCACCGACTTCGAGTACGTCATCGAGGACGGACAGGCTAAAATAACAAAATATGACGGGAACGACCAGTATATAGCCATTCCCGACAGTATCGAGGGCGTGGCGGTCACCGAGATAAGCTACTACGCCTTCGAGGCTAACTACGATGTCGTATCTGTGCAGATACCCGAGAGCGTTACCCTCATCGGCGAGGGCGCCTTTATGGACTGCGCATCGCTCGAGGAGGTCAATATCCCCGAGGCTGTGACAGGTATCGACAGAGGCGCATTCGTCGGCTGTGCGAGCCTGACGTCGGTGACGATACCTCAGAATGTCGCTTATGTCCGCGAGGAGGCTTTCACCGCCTGCGAGGGACTGACAGAGCTGAATATACTCAATCCCGATCTGAAATACGAGAACTGGGGGCTCGAGGAGCTCCCCGACCTTACCGTCTATGCTCCTGCGGGCTCGGAAGCCGCTCAGTGGGCTGACGCTATGGGGAAATTCCTACCATTGTAAAAGAGGTGTATCTTTATGTATCGTAAACGTCTGGCGGCTGCCGTAACGGCGGCAATATGCCTCATATCCTGCGCTGCCTGCGGAAAGGGCGCCGAGCTCTCGGTCGATGAGAATGTCTCGGTCGTTACCGCTCCGACTGCGACCAATGCGGCGGGCGAAGCTGTTCTCTCTGTAGGCGACATCGTCGAGCCCGACGAGGACAGCGAGGAGTATGTCCTCGGAAGCTACCGCGTTGCGTCCGACGGCGTGAAGTTCTATTACGACGAGCCCATCACCGAGGAGCTTATGTTCGCGATCGACACGTACTTCACCTGCTTCCAGAACAACGATTACGATACCTACGAGACACTGCTCTACCCCGACTACAAGGAGCGCTATTCTGCGTATTTGCAGGAAGAGTACGAGTATGACCTCAGACATTCGTTCGAGCTCAACGGTCAGAACCTGCGCACGATAATGCAGAGGGAGTGCGCCGAGGGCGACGAGGACGAGGATACCTCAAAATATACGGGAGATTTCACCATTACCCGCATAAAGGCGGAGGAGCCCGAGCTCGAAGAGGGCGAGACCATCGAAGGTCTGCAAAAGAAGCTTTTTGAATTCTTCGATGAAGCCTTTGAAATGGATTATTACGAGTATGTCAAGGAGAATTCCGACGACATCGAGTATGTCTGCTTCTATATCTACGCACGCGGCGAGGACGGCGCGGAGCACCGCCTTATCAGCGGCTACGATATTGCCTTTGCCCTTGTGGACGGCAGATATTACGCTTTCGGCTAAACGGAGATGAACGCTATGAAGAAAATATTTACGACAATTGCGGCGGCGGTGCTCGCGGGAGCTATGGCTACAGCCGTTTCATGCGGAGACAAGAGCAGCTCGTCATCATCGGGTGTCCGCATAGACGGCGGGGAAAACGCCCGAAAGAATATGACCGACGAGGAGTATCAGGCAGCATATGTCTCGGGCTTTGACCTCAAGCCCGACGAGGATGAGAACATCAGCATAATGATAAGCTTCGACCGCAGCTACTTCGGCGGCGATGATTCGGATTACAGCGAGATATACCTTATCGACAGGTATTTTGAAGCGCTCAACAACAACGACGTGCAGGGCGTGCTCGACTGCTACTACCCCGGATATCTTGAAAGTCTGGGCTCGGGCGACAGCACAGATACTCCCGAGTCATACGTCCAGAACTACCGTGACCAGCTTGCAAGTGCTCTCGTTGACAATTTCAAGTTTGAATTTCTTGACGTCTCGAACTGCCAGCTCAGCGGAGACAGCGAGGCGGATTCGTTCTTTGCGACTGACGACGGCGCACTGGAAAATGCTTTTGGCGCAGAGATACTGGATAAGGTATCCGACCGCAAGCTCGTTACAATAGGCGGCTATACTTATTTCACCGCCGACAGCGATTACGCCGAGCTGAACACCTTCTTCACCGAGGGCATCAAATTCTGCGTATACACCATCGACGGAAAGCCCTATATCTTCTGATTGAAGAGCTCAGAGCTCAGAAAGCACTTGACAAATGTTTTTTGCGTGATATAATATATACAACCACAAAGGAAAGTATGTGCAAGGTTTCACTAAATGCGAAAAACCCGAGAGCTGCCACTCTCGGGTTTTTGTTATATTATTGCTTCCCGCCGAAAGCAGACTATGCCATTTATACAAAGTGAGCGAGCTTGCGAGCGGCAACGTAGATGGATTCCAAAGGGCTGTGCCCTTTGGCAGGGCCTGGGGCGGCGCTCCAGCGGGTCAAGGGCAGAGCCCTTGCGGATTGTCAAGGCAGAGCCTTGACAGGAGTCCAGAGGCATAGCCTATGGTGTATATTAAAAAGCCCCGCAATGAGCGGGGCTTTTGGTCATATCTGTGTTGAGTAGTTGGGAGCTTCCTTGGTGATGTAGATATCGTGGGGGTGGCTCTCCTTGAGTCCTGCGCCTGTGATGCGTATGAACTGCGCCTTCTCGTGGAGCGTGGGGATGTCGATACAGCCGCAGTAGCCCATACCCGAGCGGATACCGCCTACGAGCTGGAATACAGTATCAGCAACGGGACCCTTGAAGGGAACGCGTCCCTCAACGCCCTCGGGAACGAGCTTCTTTGCACCCTCCTGGAAGTACCTGTCCTTGGAGCCGTTAGCCATAGCGCCGAGGCTTCCCATTCCGCGGTATACCTTGAACTGGCGTCCCTGATATATCTCGGTCTCGCCGGGAGCTTCAGCACAGCCTGCGAGGAGCGAGCCGAGCATTACCACGTTCGCACCTGCGGCAAGAGCCTTTACGATGTCGCCGCTGTACTTGATACCGCCGTCAGCGATAACGGGGATACCGTATTTCTGAGCCACGCAAGCTACGTCGTAGACCGCTGTTATCTGCGGTACGCCGATACCTGCGACAACTCGTGTCGTGCATATCGAGCCGGGTCCTATGCCGACCTTTACGCAGTCAGCGCCTGCCTTGATGAGGTCCTCGGCGGCCTCTGCTGTAGCAATATTGCCTGCGATAACGGGCATATCGGGGTATGCCTCCTTTATCATCGAGAGGCACTTGAGGATATTCGCGCTGTGTCCGTGAGCGGAGTCGAGCACGAGGACGTCAGCCTGAGCCTCGATGAGAGCCTTTGCTCTTTCGAGTACATTTGCAGTCACGCCGATAGCAGCGCCGCAGAGGAGTCTGCCCTGAGAGTCACGCGCGGAGTTGGGGTACTGCACGGACTTCTCGATGTCCTTGATGGTGATGAGTCCCTTGAGGTAGCCCTCGCTGTCAACGATGGGGAGCTTCTCTATCTTATGTGCGCGGAGAATCTCCTGCGCCTCGGCAAGAGTAGTGCCTACGGGCGCTGTGATGAGGTTGTCCTTTGTCATAACCTCGGATATCTTCGCGTTGAAATCGGTGAGGAAGCGCATATCGCGGTTTGTGATTATGCCGACCAGCTTGCCGCTGCCGTCAACTATCGGAACGCCCGAGATACGGAACTTGCCCATAAGCTCGTCAGCGTCCGCGACGATGTGGTCCTCGGTGAGCGAGAACGGGTCAACGATAACGCCGTTTTCCGAGCGCTTTACCTTGTCCACTTCCTCTGCCTGCTGCTCGATGGACATATTCTTGTGGATGATACCGATACCGCCTTCACGGGCGATAGCGATAGCCATGCGCGAATCCGTTACGGTGTCCATAGCGGCAGTCATAATGGGCGTGTTGAGGGTGATAGTCTTTGTGAGCTTTGTTCCGAGCCGGATCATATTGGGAGTAACGTCTGATTTCGCGGGTATGAGCAATACGTCGTCGAAGGTCAGACCCTCCTTCTGGAATTTGCTGTTCATGTCGGTCAGCATAATACTTCCTCCTCTTTCATAATATTTGCATTTAAGTTATTAACTTTAATGATACCAATTTTTTCTCTCCGTGTCAATACCCGAAGGGATAAAACGGATATAGAAAAATTATACGAAAATATGGTTTAAATATGTTTATTCGTGTCACATTAAAGTGAAGAATCGGACGTTGTGGAAAGGCGTGAATACTCGATGAGTATGCGCGAGGCGTCGTTGGCGTCGATGACGTTATCGGGCTTCATATCGCCGACCAGCCTCTGCCAGCGTGAGAATGTCAGCTCTGCTCCCGTAGAGGCACGCGAGTATTCGGTGAGGACGCTGGAGGCGTCCTTCGCGTCAACTCTGCCGTCCTTGTTGACGTCGCCCGCGAGGTAGTTGTCGGGGTCGAGGAAGTCGAAGCCGTACTCCTTGGCATACGTCTCGGCAGCGCTGCCGACTCTGCCGCCTATGATGAAGTCGTCCACCTGCGTCGAATACGAGGAGTGGGAGGCGCTCGTGTAGCCGAGGGCTGAATAGCCTATGCTGGTGACTGTCTCGGGGATAAGGGTGTCGAGCTCGGGGCAGCCGTAGAAAGCCTCATTGCCTATCTTTGTGAGCTTGCTCGGGAGAGTTACCTCCTTCAGCGACGGGCACGAGAAGAAGCACTCGTCGGGTATCTCGGTCACGCCCTCGCCGACAGAGACGGTGAAGAGCTTGGTACAGCCCATAAACGAGCTGTATCCGAGACTTGTCACGTTATCGGGGATAACGACCTGAGTCATAGAGGTGCAGCCCGCAAATGCCGACTGACCGATATATTCGAGGGAATCGGGGAGGTAGATGAATTCGAGCTTGGTCTGCCCGAGGAAGGCGTTGTCGAATATGCCGATGACCCTGTGTCCGTCAATTTCGGCGGGCAGCGTGAAGGCTCCCGTAACCTCGGACACCTTCATTATCGTGATGCCTGCGGGGTCGGAGTCCTCGATGGTGTATGTGTATGTTACGCCGTCGATCTCCGCAGTCTGTTCCGAAGGGGCATCCTCGGCGTATGCGGCTGCGGGGACTGCTCCGAGCATTAAAGCTCCCGAAAGCAGCGCTGTTACAAGCTTTTTCATATGTTATACCTCCCTGCGTATGATGTTTCCGTTTATCATTACGAGCACGGGCTCGCTCATCAGTCCGAGCGGGTCGTCGCCCCTGCGGTAGAGCTGTATATCGGCGTCCTTGCCGACTGCGAGACTGCCGACGCTCTCCTCTGTGCCGAGTATCTCCGCGGGCGCGATGGTCAGCGCACGGAGCGCCTCCATACGGTCGAGCCCGCCCTTGACGGTCGCCTGCGCCGAGAGCGGCAGGTACTGTATCGGGATAACGGTGTGGTCGGTGCAAATCGCTATCTTTACGCCGTTTTCCGCGAGGACTGCAGCGTTTCTGAGCTCCTGCCCGCGCATCTCGGGCTTGCAGCGGTCGCATATTATCGGACCGCATATCACGGGCAGCTTCTCCTCGGCGATGATGTCGGCTATCCTGTAGCCCTCGGTGCCGTGGATAATGACCGTATCGAGCGAGAACTCCTTGGCTATCCTCATCGCGGTGCAGATGTCGTCCGCACGGTGGCAGTGGAAGAAAGCCTTCTGCTTGCGGTCGAGCAGCGGCATCAGAGCCTCGAATTTCGCGTCGTACTCGGGCGGGTCGCAGTTCTCGTTGTCGGAGTAGTAGCTGTCCATATCGTGGGCATAGCGGCGGGCTTTGTAGAGCCCCTCGCGTATCAGCGCGACCGTAGCCATGCGCGTTACGGGAGTATCGTCCTTGTCGTTGTAGACGCGCTTGGGGTTCTCGCCGAGCGCGAATTTCATACCCGCGTTCGCTATGAGCATATCGTCCACGCGTCTGCCCGCGGTCTTTATCACGCAAATCTCGCCTCCGCAGGCGTTGGCGCTTCCGGGGCAGACAGCTGCCGCGGTAACTCCGCGCATACGAGCCTCCTCGAAGCAGCGGTCGAAGGGATTGATACCGTCGAGAGCCCTCATCTGCGGCGTGAACGGGTCGGTCGTTTCGTTGCAGTCGTCGCCCTCGAAGTCGAGCCCGTCCTCGATAATGCCGAGGTGGGTGTGGGCGTCGATGAAGCCTGGGAGCAGCGTGCCTCCCTGCGCGTCTATATCGTCGGCGGAGACGTTTTCGGGCGTGCCGCTCCCGAGGGCGACTATCCTGCCGTCCAAGAGCTCTATCCAGCCGTTTTCGATGACCCCGTCCTCGTCCATGGTGTATATCTCAGCGTTGTATATCTTCATATAAGCGCCCTTTCTACCGCAGTTTCTTCACGGATTCGACTATCCTCTCAGCCGTTTCTATCGGACTTCCGCCGCAGTCTATATGCACGTCGGAGTGTGCGGCGTACAGCACGCGGCGCTTGTCGAAGCGCTCGCGGAGCTCCTCCTTGGTCGAGGAAGCCGCTATCGGGCGGTTTTTGTCGTTGCATATGCGCTCGTAGCAGGTCTCGAAGTCGGCGTCGAGGAAGACGACCACGCCCGCCTCGGAGGCAGCCTTGGCGGTGTCGGGATTGAGCATTGCGCCGCCTCCGCAGGCGACAACCGCCTTCTTTCCGCAGACGCCCTTCACGATATTCGCCTCGACCTCGCGGAAGTAGGGCTCGCCCTTCTGAGCGAATATATCGGGAATGGACATCTTCTGGTCTTCAACTATGAGGTCATCGGTGTCGCAGAAGCCGCAGCCGAGCTTTTTCGCCGCGAGCCTGCCGACGGTCGTCTTGCCGCAGCCCATAAAGCCGCAAAGAAATACAGTCATATTTTACTCCTTATTACGAAGCCGTCAGAAATTGTTTACAGCCTTTAGCTTTTAGCCGTTAGCCGTTAGCTATCGGTATCGCCTTTAGCTAAAGGCTAATGGCTAATGGCTAACGGCTTTTATTATTTATTCATTGAATTTACGTGCTCTTCCACATCGAGCACTATCTTCGCTATGTCCTCGGTGTTGAATTCGCCGCCGTACCAGTATTCGTGAGCCTTAACCGCCTGATACACGAGCATTGAAGCTCCGCCGACAGCGGTCTTGCCGAGAGCGCGGGCTTTTTTCATCAGCAGAGTCTCGGTGGGGTTGTAGATGACGTCGAAGAAGCTGCCGCAATCCGCGATGAGCTCGTCGGAAACCGCGCAGTTCTCGGTCTTGGGGTACATTCCCACGGGAGTGGCGTTTATCAGCAGGTCGAAGCTGCCGCTGACCTCGCTGACGAGGGATATCTTCACATTCGCATTGCTGCACTTCGCGAGTATCTCCGCCATAACGAGCTGGGCGTTCCTGATATCCTGCGGGATAACGGCGATCGTGAGCTCCGCACCGTGCAGAGCCGCCTCAATGGCTATCATTCTGCCGACTCCGCCGCAGCCCACGAGCAGCACCTTCCCGCCGAGGGGGAGCGCCTCCGCCGAGCGCAGGAAGCCGTCGCAGTCGGTGTTGTAGCCGACGAAGCGTCCGCCGCTGCTGCTTATGCAGTTCACGGAATTGTAGCGCTGAGCGCTCTCGCTGAGCTCGTCCGTGAAGGGGATTATCGCCGTCTTATGAGGGATAGTGATGTTGAAGCCGCGGAGCTCCTTCAGCTTGCCGATACGCGAGGAAAGCTCCTCGGGAGCTATGTCTATGAGCTCGTAGCTGTAGTCGGATATGCCGCTGAGAGCGAACAGCTTCTCGTGTATGAGCGGCGACATAGAGTGCCCGAGCGGGTGTCCGATAAGTCCGTATTTATCCATATATTTCCTCCGCCTTTTCGAGAGTTTCGTGGTTTTCGATGTTGAACGCCCTCACGTCGGGGAGCGTCTTCTTTACAAGTCCCGTCAGCGTCTTGCCCGGTCCGAACTCGACGAAGGTGTCAGCTCCGTCAGCCTGCATAGCGGCGAGCTCGGAGGTAAAGCGTACGGGCGATACGATATGCTTTGCGAGAAGCGACGGCATATCGCTGAAATCTGTCAGCTCGCCGCCTGTCACGTTCGAGTAATACTTCACGTGCGGAGCCTTGAACGTTATCTGCTTTGCCGCCTCGTAGAACTTGTCGGCGGCGGACTGCATCAGCTTCGAGTGGAAGGCTCCCGCAACATTGAGGCGGACAACTCGTGCCTTCATTTCGGCGAAAACCGCGCTCACCTCGTCGATACCCTCGGGAGTTCCCGCGATGACGGTCTGCATTGGGGAGTTGTAATTCACCGCCGCAACGTAATTTTTCGCGTTGTTGCAGACCTCCTCTATCTTCTCGGGGGCAAGCTTCATAACTGCCGCCATAGCGCCCTTGTTCTCGCGGGCGGCTTCGTCCATAGCCTCGGCACGCGCCTTTATCAGGCGGAAGATGTCCTCGAGGGATACCATGCCCGACATCGTCAGCGCGGCGTATTCGCCGAGCGAGTGTCCCGCAACTCCGTCAAAGCGGAAGGGGATACCCGCCTTGTGTACGCGGCTTATCGCCGCAGAATTGCATACGAGCGAGGTCAGCAGCACCGCGGGCTGAGCGTTTATGGTCTGCGCAAGCTCCTCGGGAGTGCTCTCGAAGCAGACCTTGCGCATATCGCGTCCGAGCACGTCGGAGGCGATGTCGTAGAGCTCGCCCGTGTGAGGGTAAGCCGTGAGGATATCATTTCCCATATTTGGGTACTGGGAGCCCTGTCCCGAAAAGAGTGAAATTATCATGCAGTTGGTTTCCTTTCTGTTGATTTTTACCGATTATCACAAGTTGTATTTGTGAAAAATGACGATATCTCCTTTTCAGCAAAGCAAAGGGTTAAAATATCGTTGAAAAATTTTCGGAAATGATTTATAATAAATGTGTGTGCAATAACCGCCGTCGGGCGGTTATTGCCCCGAACTTCGTTCGGGGAGCGCAAATTCTTAAAAGAATAAGGGATTTGCGCATCACATTTCTTGATGTCAAGCTCATTTTGCCCTAAAGGGCAAAACAAAGTGCAAGAAAAATCGTAAAAAAAGTGTTTTTCTTGCGCTTTGACAACTAAAAATTGGCTTTTAAAAGCTATATAAAGCCAATTTTTAGTTGTTGAGCAGACATTAATATATATTGTATACTGCTATGACTATATCCGCATAACAGTATAGATATAATATAACACATTATTATTGAAATTGCAAGTATTGAGAGCTCAGAGCTCAGAGCTCAGAAATTACAATTGTAACCGATAAAGTTACATTTAGTACATTGGCAGAACGGCATAGATGTGATAAAGTGGAGTTAGTCCGCAAATTGTACCGTGCGGAGGTGAACTATCGTAGGGGCTGCCTTTGGCAGTCCGACGGATTCACCGACCTGCGGACGCCCGAAGGGCGCCCCTACGGTAGTTACGGATACTCGTTAATATAGTTCCACATACAAAAGGAGACAAAATATGGGCATAAAGATACTGGGAATGGGGAGCTACCTTCCCGAACAGACGCTCAAGAACGACGATTTCACGCGCTTCGTTGAGACTAACGACGAGTGGATACGCACCCGCACGGGCATAGCCGAGAGGCGTATGGCGGGCTGGGAGCCCGTGTGGTATATGGGCTCGGAGGCAGCTAAGAAAGCCATTGCGCAGGCGGGTATCTCGCCCGAGGATATCGGGCTCGTCATCGCTACGACGGCTACCAACGACTTCCACACCCCGAGCGTTGCCTGCATGGTGCAGAGCGAGACAGGTGCGGTAAATGCCGCCGCGTTCGATATGAACGCCGCGTGCTCGGGCTTTGTTTATGCCTTCGATACGGCGCACCGCTTCCTCGCGACCGACAGGACTATGAAATACGTGCTCATCGTCGCGGCGGAGGCTCTCTCCCGCTTTCTTGATTTCGGCGACAGGTCGTCGTGCATCCTCTTCGGAGACGGCGCGGCGGCGGCAGTCGTGGAGTACAGCGACACGCTCTTTACATCGGGTCTCGGCGCTGACGGAAGCGGCGGACGTCTCCTCTATGCGAGGGCTGTAGGCGTTGCAGAGGAAGTGAAGATAGATTCCGATTTCGACGACGGCTTCCCTGAGAAGCGCCTCCACAAGCTGTATCAGGACGGCAAGGAGGTATACAAGTTCGCGACAAAGGCTCTGCCGAAGGCGTTCCACCTCGCGGCGGACAAGGCGGGCATTGCTCCCGAGGACATCGACTGGTTCGTGCCTCATCAGGCTAACGTCCGCATAATAGAGACAGCAGCCAAGAACCTCGGAGCTCCGATGGAGAAGTTCATCGTGACCCTCGACCACTTCGGAAACACCTCGAGCGCGTCGATACCGCTCGCGCTGTGCGAATCCGTGGAGAAGGGCATTATCAAACGCGGACAGAAGCTTGCGCTCATAGGCTTCGGAGCAGGTTTGACCTACGCGGGCGCGGTATTTGAATACTGATATGATGTACAGCGACCTCCCCGCCCACTGGAAACGCATATTCGGTCTCGAATGGCAGTCGGTGTGCGAGGGGAGCAAGGCTATAGCCGCCGTCATCACCGACGCTGACGGGAACATCATCTCCGAGGGACGGAATATGACAGGCGAGCATACCATCCCCAATCCCTCCGCGGCTCATGCCGAGGCCGAAGCGGTCAGAGGTCTGGACACGGAGAGATTCCCCGACAAGCACAGCTATACGCTCCATGCGGGGCTTGAGCCGTGCGTGATGTGCATGGGAACGCTCGTTATGGGCGGGATTCGCAATGTCGAAATTGCCGCAAGAGACGATTTCGGCGGAGCAATGCACCTGCTCGGCAAGAGCGACTTCACAAGAAGCAAGAATATCCGCGTCACGTGGCTCGATAACGAGCTCGGCGACGTACAGCGGGCGCTCCAGACGATAAGGGAGCTCCTGTACAATACCGACAGCGCGAAGCTCAGCCGTATGCTGGCGGACTTCTCCGTGCATAACGCCGCGGGAGTAAGGGCGGCGCAGGATGTGGTCGGGCGCGGGATGTTCAGCGATAAACAGCCCTCGGACTACACCGCGGAAGAGGTGGTCGGCGAGGTGCTTAGACTAATAGTCAAATCAAAGGAGGACAACTTATGAAAACACGTATAACCGAGCTTTTGGGCTGTGAGTACCCGATAATCCAGGGCGGTATGGCTTGGGTAGCCGAGCACACCCTCGCCTCTGCGGTGTCGAATGCGGGCGGTATCGGACTTATCGCGGGCGGAAGCGCTCCGATAGACTACCTCCGCGACCAGATACGCAAGTGCAAGGAAAAGACAGATAAGCCGTTCGGCGTGAATATAATGCTTATGAGCCCGAATGCCGATGACCTCGCTCAGCTCTGTATTGACGAGGGCGTGAGAGTTGTCACAACGGGCGCGGGCAACCCCGGCAAGTACATCACCGCGTGGAAAGAGGCGGGAATAAAGGTCATCCCCGTTGTACCGTCGGTGGCTCTCGCAAAGCGTATGGAGCGCGCGGGCGCTGACGCCGTAGTTGCCGAGGGCACGGAGAGCGGCGGTCATATCGGCGAGAACACGACGATGTGTCTCGTTCCTCAGGTAGTGGACGCGCTTGAGATACCCGTTATCGCGGCGGGCGGTATCGCTGACGGCAGAGGTATGGCGGCGGCATTTATGCTCGGAGCCGAGGGCGTTCAGATAGGTACGCGCTTCCTTGCGTCCGAGGAATGTCAGATACACCCCACGTTCAAGGAGCTCGTCATCAAGGCGAAGGACACGGACAGCGTAGTTACGGGACGCTACACGGGTCACCCGTGCCGCAACATAAAGACCAAGTTCTCGAAGAAGCTTGCCAACGGCGAAAAGGACGGCACTCTCTCGCCCGAGGAGTTCGAGCAGATAACGCTCGGCTCGCTCCGCAAGGCTGTCGTTGACGGCAACGTGGACGAGGGCTCGTTCCTCTGCGGAGCTATCGCGGGAATGGTCAACGAGATTAAACCGTGCAAGGACATCGTCGAGGAGATAATGGCGGGCGCTGAGAAGCTGCTCGTAAAGTAAGGATATAGAATTTGTCGTAGGGGCTGCCTTTGGCAGTCCGACAAATCTGTTTATCTGCGGACGCCCGAAGGGCGCCCCTACATAATGGCTAACGGCTAATGGCTAACAATTACACATCAGAAATACGGAGGGAATATATATGGCAACAGCGATAATCACAGGCGCTTCACAGGGCATCGGAGCTTGCATCGCAAGGAGACTGGCTAAGGACGGCTTCGATGTGGCTATCAACCACTATCCCAGCGACGGCGACAAGGAAAAGGCTCTTGCGGTGGCGGAGGAGTGCCGCTCATTCGGCGTAAAGGCGGAGTGCTACGCGGCGGACGTCTCCAAGTATGCGGACTGCGAGGCTATGGTGGAGCAGGTCAAGGCTGACTTCGGCACGATAGACGCTCTCGTGAACAACGCAGGTATCACCAAGGACACCCTCCTCGCGCGCATGACCGAGGATATCTACGACGCTGTAATCGCTGTCAACCAGAAGAGCGTGTACAATATGATGAAGCTCGTCTGCGGCGTTATGGGCAAGCAGAGGAGCGGAAAAATCGTCAATGTTTCGTCGGTTGCGGGTCTGTACGGCAACCCCGGACAGGTCAACTACTCCGCTTCAAAGGCGGCTATCATCGGTATGACAAAGTCGGTAGCCAAGGAATACGGCAAGCGAAACATCACCTGCAACGCCGTAGCTCCAGGACTTATCCGCACTCCTATGACGGAGGTGCTGTCCGACGAGCTGAAGGCAAAGATGCTTGAGGCGGTAGCTCTCAAGCGCTACGGCGAGCCCGAGGAGATAGCCTCCGTGGTATCCTTCCTCGTCTCCGACAACGCGAGCTACATTACGGGTCAGGTCATCGAGATATCGGGAGGACTTTCCATGTAATGCAGGCCTTCGGCTTGCAGAGCTCTGACGGGACGCCGTGGGCGGCGTCCCCTACAAATGCTTGCCGTTGATGTTTCTGTCATTGCGGACGCCAGAAGGGCGCCCCTACAAGGAAAATTCAAATATATCGCCGTCAGGCGATACCGCAAGCTAATGGCTAAAGGCTAACGGCTAATGGCTTCTCAACAAAAGATTCAGAATACGAAAGGGTAATATATGAGCAGAAGAGTAGTAATAACAGGCATGGGAGCAGTGACTCCCCTCGGCACAGGCGTTGAAAAATTCTGGGAGGGCATAAAGGCAAACAAGATAGGCTTTTCCTTCATTGATAAATTCGATACGGAGCGTACAGGCGTGAAGATAGCGGGCATAGTCCGCGACTTCAACGAGGAGGACTACTTCGATGTTGAGGGATGCTTCGACAAGAAGGAGTCCAAGCGCATGGATACGTTCACCAAGTACGCCCTCGTTGCGGCGCATGAAGCGCTCACCGACGCGGGTACGGACTTCTCCGACCTCGACCCGTACAGAGCAGGCGTTATCGTCGGCTCGGGAATAGGCGGAATCGACCTCACACTCAGCGAGTACGGCAAGTATCTTGAAAAGGGACCCGGCAGAGTTTCCCCGTTCTATATCCCCATGATGATAAGCAATATGGCAGCGGGAACTATCTCGATGAAGACCGGCTTCCGCGGAGCTAATTTCGACGTAACTACAGCCTGCTGCACAGCGACTCACGCTATCGGCGAGGCTTTCCGCAAGATAAAGGACGGCTACCTCGATGCGGCTATCGCCGGAGGTACCGAGAGCACGAACGTCGAGTTCACATATGCAGGCTTTTCAAATATGAAGGCGCTCACCAAGAGCGACGACCTCTCACGCGCTTCTATCCCGTTTGACAAGGAGAGAAACGGCTTCGTCCTCGGCGAGGGAAGCGGTATCGTTATCCTTGAGGAGTACGAGCACGCAAAGGCTCGCGGAGCTAAGATATATGCGGAGGTTGCCGGCTATGGTGCTACCTGCGACGGATATCACATGACCTCACCCATGCCTACAGGCGAGGCTTCCGGAATGGGCATGACTCTCGCAATGCAGGAGGCAGGCTTGAAGCCCTCGGACGTTGACTACATCAACGCGCACGGCACGTCTACGGGTCTGAACGACAAGTACGAGACAGCCGCGATAAAGCTCGCATTCGGCGAGGACGCATACAAGGTGAAGATAAGCTCGACCAAGTCGATGACGGGACATCTTCTCGGCGCGGCAGGCGGCATAGAGGCTATCATCTGCGCCAAGACCATTGAGGAGGGACTTATCCACGCTACAGTGGGATATAAAGTCCCCGACGAGGAATGTGACCTCGATTACTGCGTAAACGGCAATATTCAGCAGGAGGTACGCGCGGCTCTGTCGAACTCGCTCGGCTTCGGCGGACACAACGCGACGCTCTGCTTCAAAAAAGTTACAGACTAAGGAGAACAGAAGATGAACGAGATATTCGGTATGACCGACCTTGACACGATAAGCAGTCTTGCGGACATCATCAACGACAAGGAGCTTTCGGAGATAACCATAACAGAGGGCGGCAGGACTATCACTATCAAGGGAAAGAAGTGCGTACCCGCGCCCGTTATGGGTATGCCTCCCATGCCCCCGATGGGAGCAGGCGCTCCCGCACCCGCGCAGGAGGCTCCCTCGCCCGCCAAGGACGAGGCTAACGGCGGCAACATCGTGAAGGCTCCCATAGTCGGCACGTACTACCGCTCGCCCTCGCCAGACAAGCCGCCGTTCGTAAAGATAGGCGACAAGGTCAAGAAGGGCGACGTGATAATGATAATCGAGTCGATGAAGCTGATGAACGAGGTGCAGTCCGAGTTCGACGGCGTAGTCGAGCGCATACTCGTCACCGACGGGCAGGCTGTGGAGTTCGACCAGCCCATAATGATAATCAAATGAAGCCGTCGGAGCTTAACTACATCACGCAGGATATCATAGACAAGGGCACCTTCAACGTCACCTCGCCCGAGATGATGGACGAGGCGCGGCACTACAATATGGACGCTGTCACAAACGCCGCCAAAAAGCGCCGCGTCGATGTTATCACGGGTATTTGGTTCATCGTGCATCTGCCTCTTCCGCTCATATGGGTGTGCATTATGCTGGCGCAGCGGACGCTTGCCGATATGAGTGCCTACGCCGCGGGTGATTTCGGGCGGATAATGACCTATGCGGCTATCGCGGCGATGTTTCTCGGACTTGTCGCGTACTACGGACTGTTCGGCTACTACATCATATTCAGGTTCCAGCGCGACCCGAAGCTCGTGCTGCTGTGCTCGCTTCCAATTCTTATAACGATGCTGGTCGCACTTATGATTCCCGCGGGTATACTCATAGTCGCAGTAAACGTGATAATGGCGTGGTGGTACACCAAGACAGACGAGCAGCTCTCGCAGGAGGCAGGCTATCCCGCGTTCGTGAGGCTGAATGTCACCACCGTCGAGAGTGACGCCCACAGCGTGCTCGACCTCACCTACGAAAGCATAAAGGAGCGCACAAAGCACCGCCGTTCGGAGGGCGATGAATTTTTATGACGATACAGGACCTCAAATACATAACGCCGCTCGATATACAGGCGGCTTACCTCAACGTCACCTCCTCTGAGATGTATGCCGAGGCTAAGGAATTCAACAGGCATATGTACGATATGCAGAGGAAGCGCTGGAGATTTATGCGCGACTTCTGGGTGATGGTGATATTCAACGTCATTATGCTCGCGCTCGGTATCATCACTGCGCCGAGCTCGTTCACGTCACTGCTGTTCTATATTTCGGGCGGCAGAGGACCGCTGGGCTTCACTACGGGCGGAAATATGTTCGTAACGCTGTTTCCCGTGCCGATATATATATTCCTGTTCGTGTGGCTGATACTGATAAGGAAGATATACGATTCGCGGCTCGTGCTGGTGATAAGCCTTATGCTCTTTCCCGTGAACTACGGCTTCATCGGGCTGACGATAGCGAACGTTATCCTCATCGGAGCAATGAACAAGGTCGATAACGAGATAAAGGACGAGGTCGGCTACCCGCACTTCGCGGAGCTCGCACTCTCGTACATACGCGACGAGGAAAACGCCGAGGACGGCGGTATGGAGAGTTGCAGCGAGGACGAGACGACCGACGACCTCATCAGCGAGCGCAGGGAGAACCCATTCGACAAGTACCGTACACGCTGGGCTGACGGCGAGGGTCTCCTTCGAGACAGCGACATCGCTGATGCATTGGATTATACGGAATAAATTTGTAGGGGCGGCGTTTCGCCGCCCGCCAATGGATGTGTTTTTCTCTGGCGGCGGAACGCCGCCCCTACACAAAAGCATTTTCACCATAAAATATGTAAGGAGTAAACTATGTCTGATATACTTATGAACAAAGAGCAGATAATGGAGGTCATACCTCACCGCGACCCCTTCCTTCTCATTGACGAGATAGTGGATATGGAGGTCGGCGTGAAGGTACACGCCCGCAAATACATCAAGGAGGACGACTTTTGGTTCAAGGGTCACTTCCCCGATTACCCCGTTACTCCAGGTGTGCTTATGGTGGAGATGCTCGCACAGGCGGGAGCTGTATGTATGCTCTCGAAGCCCGAATTCAAGGGCAAGATAGGTCTGTTCGGCGGCATCGACAAGGCGAAGTTCCGCAGGCAGGTAGTCCCCGGCGACGTGCTCGACCTCGAGGTCGAGATAATCAAGCAGAGAGGACCTGTCGGCACGGGCAAGGCGCTTGCCTCCGTCGGCGGAGAGAGAGCCGTTTCCTGCGAGATAACCTTTGTCGTAACAGATAGCGACAAGGAGCAGTAACAGAAGCTGTAGGGGCTGGCGTCCTCGACAGCCCGCTCTAAATGTGTGAAATGGGACGCCGAGGACGTCGTCCCCTACATTTCAAAGGAGATACATTATAAATGTTCAAAAAAATACTCATCGCCAACAGAGGCGAGATAGCGGTACGCATAATCAGAGCCTGCCGCGAGCTCGGCATACGCTGCGTCACGGTGTATTCCACCGCAGACAGAACGTCCCTGCACGCGCAGATCGCCGATGAATCGGTATGCATAGGACCTCCCGCGACCAAGGACAGCTACCTCAATATGAATGCTGTCATACAGGCGGCGCACAACGTCGGCGCGGACGCCATACACCCGGGATTCGGCTTCCTCTCGGAGAACGCGGAGTTTGCGCGTCTGTGCGAGAAAAACGGCATAACCTTCATCGGACCTTCCTACAAGGCGATAGAAATGCTCGGCGACAAGGCGGCTGCCAAGGAGACTATGGCGGCGGCGGGAGTCCCCGTTATTCCCGGCTCCAAGGGCGCTGTCAAGAGCCTTGCCGAGGCTAAGAAGATAGCCGAGAAGTGCGGCTACCCCGTGCTCGTTAAGGCTTCCGCAGGAGGCGGCGGACGCGGTATACGCCGCGTGGATTCGCCCAAGGACCTCGAGGCGCAGATGACTGCCGCCCAGCAGGAGGCACTGAGCTTCTTCGGCGACGATACCGTATATATCGAGAAATTCCTGATAAATCCCCACCATGTCGAGATACAGATGATAGCCGACAGGCAGGGACACTACATCTACCTCGGCGAGCGCGACTGCTCGATGCAGAGGCGAAATCAGAAGGTGCTCGAGGAGTGCCCGAGCCCTATCGTGGACTGCGAGCTCCGCAGACAGATGGGCGAGGCGGCTGTGACTGCGGCAAAGCAGTGCGGCTACTACAACGCGGGCACGATAGAGTTCCTTGTGGACGAGAACCGCGACTTCTACTTTATGGAGATGAATACGCGCATACAGGTCGAGCACCCGATAACCGAGGAGGTAACGGGCTTCGACATCGTAAAGGCGCAGATAGAGATAGCGGCGGGACTGCCGCTCCACGTTACGCAGAACGACATCAAGATGCGCGGTCACGCGATAGAGTGCCGTATCAACGCGGAGAACCCGAAGCTCAACTTCCGTCCGTCGCCCGGTACTATAAACGCGCTGTACGTTCCCGGAGGTCCGGGCATACGCATTGACGGCGCGGTATATCAGGGCTACACGATAACGCCGTACTACGATTCGATGATAAGCAAGCTCATAGCTCACGGCTCCGACCGCGACGACGCTATCCGCAAGATGCGCTGGGCTCTCTCCGAGTTCATCGTTGACGGCGTGGACACCAACATCGACTTCCAGCTTGAGATAATCAAGCAGCCCGAGTTCCTCAGCGGAAACTACGATATAGGCTTCCTCAACAGGTTTGTGGAAAAGAGCAAGAAATAAGGGGTGACGTAACTGATGTTTGACGATTTTTTCAATGTTGTTAAGCTGCGCTTCAACGGCGGCGACGTGGACGAAACGCCTTCCTTCAAATGTCCGAGATGTCAGAGCCCCGTGCCTATGGACAAGTACGAGGAGCTCCACAGGGTCTGCCCGAACTGCAACTACCACGGCAGACTTCCCGCGAGCGAGCGTATCGCCATAACCGTTGACAGAGGCACATTCACCGAGCTCGACTCGGATATGATAAGCGGCGACCCGATCGACTTCCCCGAATATGCCGAGAAGCAGAAGGAGCTCCGCAAGTCCACGGGTCTGAAGGACGCTGTTGTTACGGGTACGGCTATGATAAAGGGCGTAAAGACCGTGATAGGCGTTATGGACTCGAACTATATGATGGGCTCGATGGGAAGCGTTGTCGGCGAGAAGATAGCGCGCGCCTTCGAGTACGCCACCGAGAACGGACTGCCCGTCGTGCTGTTCACGGCTTCGGGCGGTGCCCGTATGCAGGAGGGCATAGTGTCCCTTATGCAGATGGCTAAGACCTCGGGAGCTGTCAAGCTCCACAGCGACAGCGGCGGACTGTACATAACCGTCCTCACCGACCCGACTACGGGCGGCGTTACGGCGAGCTTTGCCTCGCTCGGAGACGTCATCATCGCCGAGCCGAAGATACTCATCGGCTTCGCGGGACGCCGCGTCATCGAGAGCACGATGAAGCAGCGCCTCCCCGAGGACTTCCAGCTTGCCGAATTTATGCAGGAAAAGGGCTTTGTCGATATGATAGTCGAGAGAAAGCGCATGAGGGCTACCCTCGGACATATCCTCGAGCTCCACGGCTATAAGGGAAAGGAGGTCTGACCTGTGGACGAGAAAAAGACCGCGTGGGAACGCCTGAAACTTGTTCATACCAAGGGCAGACCCACTATAAGAGACTATATACCGCTGATATTCAGCGACTTCTATGAGATGCACGGCGACCGCTTCTACGGCGACGACAAGGCTGTCATCGGCGGCATAGCGTCGCTCGACGGCACTCCCGTGACCGTTATCGCTCAGGTAAAGGGCAGGGACATCGACGAGAACAAGGCGTGCAACTTCGCAATGCCGCTCCCCGAGGGCTACAGGAAGGCTCTCCGCCTTGCAAAGCAGGCTGAGAAGTTCCACAGACCCGTTATCTGCTTCATCGACACCCCCGGAGCTTACGCGGGCGTTGCCGCTGAGGAGAGGGGACAGGGCGAGGCTATCGCCCGCAATATCGCCGAGTTTATGACTCTGCGCACGCCTATCATCTCCATCGTCCTTGGCGAGGGCGGAAGCGGCGGAGCTCTTGCTCTCGGCGTGTGCGACGAGCTGGCTATGCTCGAGAACGCACAGTATTCCGTAATATCGCCGCGCGGCTTCGCGAGCATACTCTGGAAGGACGCCGAGCGCGAGGAGGAAGCCTGCAATATTATGCGGATAACTGCCGAAGATATGGTGCGTCTCGGGGTCGCGGAGGCTGTCATCGAGGAGCCTCTCGGCGGAGCACATAACGATTTAGACAAAATTTCAGAAAATATCAAGGAATATTTGTTACATAAAATTCCCGAAAAATGCAAAAAAGATATTGACGTTTTACTAAAAGAACGCTATACTAAGTTTAGAAAAATCGGAGAGTTCACAGAGTGACACCGTTTTTCTGTCTCCCGCACCAGCGGGAGCCCCATAAATAAAAGATTGGAGGATAAAAATATGGTATTTGATAAGATCAAGGAGATCATCGTAGAACAGCTCGGCGTTGAAGAGGACGCTGTTACTCCCGAGGCTAATATCCAGGAGGATCTCGGCGCAGATTCACTCGACATCGTAGACCTTATCCAGACTATCGAGGACGAGTACGATCTCTCTATCCCCGACGAGGCTGTTGAGGAGATCAAGACAGTTAACGATATCGTTAACTACATCGAGAAGAACACTGAGGAATAATCAAGATGTTCAACGGCTCCCTTTCGGGAGTCGTTTTTTTGTTGCAAAGCTTTTGTGCTGATTGTCAAAACAGGAGTGGTTTGATTGTTGTAAATTACAAAAAGTATTAACTTGTTGTGAACATCTGCTGAAAACAGTTGACTTTCTGTGAGATTTATGTATAATTATAAATACAGAGAGCGAAAAACTCGGAAAATTAAAAGGAGGTCATCCATATGGCAGAAATTATTAAGGACGAAAAGGATCAGAACATTGATGCAGAAGCAATTGATCTTGAACAGCTCGATAACGTAAACGGCGGTGCTTATATGCACGACCCCGGTGTGTTTAGGCAGATGCGTTTTATCTTCAATGAACAAGATGTTGAGATCCTCAAAAGCAGAGGCTATAACGTGCAGGCTAATCGCGAGTATTCAAGAGGCCAGCTGAATGATATGGGTATCCCCGGTAGTACAGGCGGCAAGGTTAAGGCATTCTTGAACGACCTTGGCATATATGTTGAGGAGATATGATGGATCAGCTTATCCCCGAAGCGTTTCAAAGCGCTTCGGGGCATTTTATTTTATATTGCTGATTTGCAGGGGCTGATGCCCACATCAGCCCGACATATCACGTAAAATACAGGGTAATATTGGCATCGCCCCTGCATTTCCGTTTTTGCGCTGTCCCTGCCCGATACGGCAGGGATAAATTATCGGAATAAAAATACTTGCATTTGACAGTGTAAAGTGGTATAATATAAGTTGCAGGATTTTTTTGACGCCTGAAAGAGGATAAATATGAAGAAAATTACCATTATCACAGGTCACTACGGAAGCGGCAAGACCAATCTCTCGGTCAATCTCGCTGTGAGAGCTGCCGAGGAGGGCAAGAAGGTCGCTGTCGTTGACCTCGACCTCGTCAACCCCTACTTCCGTACTGCCGATTTCAAGGAGCTTTTCGAGAGCAAGGGCATAAAGCTCATAGCTCCCGACTTCGCGAACACCAACCTCGATGTGCCGTCGATACAGTTCGACGTCGAGCAGCTCGCCATAAACGAGGACTGCCTCATCATCGACGTGGGCGGCGACGACGCGGGCGCTACGGCTCTCGGACGCTATGCCGAGGCTATGCTCGAAAGGTTCGCGGACGATATAGATATGCTCTACGTCATCAACCAGCGCCGCACGCTCACCTCAAATGCGGACGAGGCGACCGCGCTGATGTACGAGATAGAGGCGGCTTCGCGAATGAAGCACACCGCCATAGTCAACAACACCAACCTCGGCTGTGAGACAACGGCAGAGGTCGTGGAGCAGTCCGCCGAGTTCGCGGCAGAGGTCGCAGCTAAGACGGGGCTTCCGCTCGCGTTCACGACCTGCCCCGAGGAACTGTGCGGTCACGCCGAGCGCGACGGCATACTGCCCGTGAAGGTCTACGTCAAGCTGCCGTGGGAGCGGGGTGTCCCCGCCGCCGATTCGCGCCATAATTAATTTGGAACGGCAGATGTTCCCGCGAGCCCAAACAATTTGCAGGGGCGGATATTATCCGCCCGAAACCAAACCCATTGTAGGGGACGGCGTCCCCGACGTCCCATTAATCAACTGAACTGTAGGGGCGCATTCCGTGCGCCCGCTAATGAAGAACCGTTGTAGGGACGACCATTGGTCGTCCGCCAAAAACGAAAAAACGACAAATCTGTAATCACGGACGCGCAATTCGCGTCCCTACACAGGAAAATCACGGTAAAAACGCGGAAAATTCCGCTTTACATTATATATAGCTATGCGAAGGGAGTGAAAAGAATGGCAAAAATGACGGTTATCACCGAGAGGTGCAAGGGCTGCGGACTCTGTACTGCTGCCTGTCCCAAGAAGATAGTGGCTCTCCAGAAGGAAAAGCGCAACAAGAAGGGATATTTCTACGCTGAATGTACCGATCAGGACGCTTGCATAAGCTGCGCTATGTGCGCGACTATGTGCCCCGACTGTGCTATCGTTATCGAAAAGTAAATCTTACCTATCATTGAAAGGAGCTGTTTAGCTTTGGAAAGAAATCTTATGAAGGGTAACGAGGCTCTCGCCGAGGCTGCTATCAGAGCAGGCTGCAAGTGCTTCTTTGGCTACCCGATCACTCCCCAGACAGAGCTTGCCGCTTATATGGCAAAGCGTATGCATAAGGCAGGCGGCGTATTCCTTCAGGCTGAGTCTGAGATCGCTGCTATCAATATGGTTCTCGGCGCTGCTTCTACAGGTGTGAGAGCTATGACATCCTCGTCATCTCCCGGAATCTCGCTCAAGAGCGAGGGCGTATCCTACATCGCAGGCTCAGACCTCCCCGCTGTTATTATCAACGTTGAGAGAGGCGGCCCCGGTCTCGGCGGTATCCAGCCTTCACAGGCTGACTACTGGCAGGCTACAAAGGCTCTCGGTCACGGCGACTTCCAGCTTCTCGTATATGCTCCCGCTTCCGTTCAGGAAATGGTTGACTACGTAGTAAAGGCTTTCGACCGCGCTGACAAGTACCGTATGCCCGCAATGATACTCGCTGACGGACTTCTCGGTCAGATGATGGAGCCTGTTTCCTTCCCCGAGATAAATCCCGACGCCTACGACAAGAGCAGCTGGGCTGCCAACGGTCACAAGAATTCAAGAGACCACCACATCATCAACTCCCTCTACCTCAAGCCCGACGAGCTCGAGAACTCCATCGTTGAGCGCTACAAGAAGTACGACATCATCAAGGAGACAGAGACAGAGGCTGAGCTCTACCTCACCGAGGACTGCGATATCCTCCTCTGCGCATTCGGCGCTACAGCGAGAGTCGTAAAGTCGGCTGTAAACACAGCAAGAGAGCAGGGCATAAAGGCAGGTCTGTTCCGTCCCAAGACACTGTGGCCCTTCCCCGTAAAGGAGATAAACGAGGCTGCAAAGAACGCTAAGGCTCTCCTCAGCGTTGAGATGTCTATGGGTCAGATGGTAGACGATATCAAGCTCGCTATCAACTGCTCTAAGCCCGTTCACTTCTTCGGAAGAACAGGCGGCGTTATCCCCACACCTACAGAGGTGCTTGAGGAGATCAAGAAGATCGGAGGTACACTTTAATGGCTGTTGTATTTGAAAGACCCCACGCACTCATTGATGTGCCTACACATTACTGCCCCGGCTGTACTCACGGTATCGTTCACCGCATACTCGCCGAGGTAATAGACGAAATGGGCATCGAGGGCGACACTATCGGCGTATGTCCCGTTGGCTGCTCCGTTATGGCTTACGATTACTTCAACTGCGATATGATCGAGGCTGCTCACGGACGTGCTCCGGCTGTTGCTACGGGCGTTAAGCGCACAAATCCCGACAAGTTCGTATTTACATACCAGGGCGACGGCGACCTCGCCGCCATCGGTACTGCCGAGACCGTTCACTCCGCTACAAGAGGCGAGAACATCGTTGTTATCTTCATCAACAACACTATCTACGGTATGACAGGCGGACAGATGGCTCCTACAACTCTGCCCGGTCAGGTAACACAGACAACCCCCTTCGGAAGAAGCCCGCAGCTCGCAGGCTACCCCGTAAAGGTGTGCGAGATGCTCTCGCAGCTCACAGGTACAGCTTATGCTGAGCGTGTAGCCGTTGACAGCGTTCCCCACATCAAGAACGCAAAGAAGGCTATCCGCAAGGCTTTCGAGAATCAGAAGGCAGGCAAGGGCTTCTCTATCGTAGAGGTCCTCTCGACTTGCCCGACTAACTGGGGTCTCACTCCTCTTGAGGCTATCAAGAGACTTCAGGACGAAATGATCCCCTACTACCCGCTCGGCGTTTACAAGGACGTTGAAGAGGGCGTATTCCCCGCAGAAGGAGGTAACGAATAATGGCAACTACTGAAATTCTCCTCGCAGGCTTCGGCGGACAGGGTATCCTCTTCGCAGGCAAGATACTCGCTTACTGCGGTCTTATGGACAACAAGGAGCTCTCATGGCTCCCGTCATACGGTCCCGAGATGAGAGGCGGTACGTGCAACTGCTCGGTATGTATCTCCGACGAGCCCATCGGCTCTCCGCTGGTGCTTACTCCCGACCTCCTCATCGTAATGAATCAGCCATCATTCGACAAGTTTGTCAAGGACGTCCGTCCCGGCGGAAAGGTATTCTTCGACAGCTCGATGATAGAGGCAAATACCGACAGAACTGACATCAGCCTCTTCGGTATCCCGTCTCAGCAGATGGCTGACGACAACGAGCTCAAGGGCGGCTCGAACATCATACTTCTCGGCAAGCTCCTAAAGGAGACGAATATCTGCTCGCTCGATACAATGAAGAAGGCTATCGAGAAGGTAGTTCCTCCGAAAAAGGCAGCTCTTATCCCCAACAACTACAAGGCTATCGAGCTCGGCATGAACGCATAAGAAGAGCTCAGAACTAAAAAGGGCACACCGTTAAGGTGTGCCCTTTTTGTGCGGACGTCAATTGCTGCCCGCCGAAAGCAGACTATGCCTTTTGTACAGAGTGAGCGAGCAAGGCGAGCGGGTTCGTAGTTAGGGGTTTCGGGGAGTGCGCTCCCCGACAGGGTCTGGGACAGAGTCCCGGCGGAGTCCAGAGGCAGCGCCTCTGGAAATTGACAATCCCGCCTGTCCGTGGTATAATGAGACATATCTATTTTTAGCAGGTGATACTATGACAAATATAGAAAAGCTGGTTGCACTGTTCCGCAAGGTCTCGCGTCTGACCGACGACTATGACGGTCAGTCCGTGGACTATGCCGTGGGGCTGAAGCTCGGCGAAATGATGAAGAACGGCGAGGAGGTCCTTGCCGCGGTCACAGGCGACGCTGTTGAGAACACCGACGGCAGCTTCGGTATGCAGCTCGTTATCGCTCCGACCTCTCACGGCAATTTCTTTATGATATTCCCCGATACGGAGACTGCCGCCGCTGTCGGGACGGGCTACACGATGTGCAGGATAGCGGAGCTCATAGAGCTCGTTGACAGGACTCCGCAGATGAGCGGCATACAGCTCGTCCTCAGCGTTGATGCGGAGACAGGGCGCTTTGGTACGGGCGAGATAAACCGCCCGATGGTGATGTTCGCGCTCGAAGCGGCGAAGGCATAAAAAAGTCCCCTGCAATAACAGGGGACGGTGTATCAGTAGCCGCGGTTGTTTTCGCCGTTGCTGTGATATTTGGAACGTGTGCGGGCTATGCTCTCCTCGCTGCGCTTGATAAGATTGAGCAGCGATGACGAATACTGTGCGTAGTCCTTTTGCAGGGTCGAGGTCGTTATGTACAGGGTATCGAAGTTGTCTATGCAGTCGTTACCGTCGAGAGCGATGCCGCTCGAAGCGGCTTTGATGTCAGCCTCGCTCATAGAGATTATGGCATTTGAGCTGTCATTGGCTATGACCTTGGGTATGCGGAAGAGCTTCTGGTCGTTGTGCGGGTTCGCGTTATAGACGATACGGAAGAGCTTGTACACCGACAGCATAAGGTAGGACGAGACCTCCTTGATGAGGGTGATGCTGTTAGCCTTCTGAGCGAGGGCGAACAGCAGACTGATAGAGTTGTTGATGATACGCCTGTTGAAGTTGATTATCTCGGGCGAGGGCATTTCGAGGGTGTTGTTGCCGTCGTCGTCGGGGATATCCTCAATTGTGATGACCTTGCCCTCGGGCTCGGGGGTACGTCCGAGCAGGTAGTCGCAGGAGACATTGTAGTAGTCGGCTATCTTGACGAGGAAATTCAGACCGCACTCTCTGATACCCTTTTCATAGTGAGAGAGCAGAGCCTGCGAGATACCGAGGTCTGCGGCAGCCTGCTTCTGGCTGATGTGGCGTTCTTTTCTCTGCAAGGTGATGATACGCGCGAAATCTGAATTCATGGGGATTCCCTCCTATTTTGATAGACTAATAGTTACTGTAAGTATATTTTTGCCATAATATTATTATAATACATACTGTATAACTTGTAAATATGTTGAATTATGGAATTACAGCTTAATTTTTCGGGCTTATTTGTGAGAATTACCAACAGTTATAAAATTCGAGCCGCTTTTTGGCGGTTTTGCATAATGAGAAGGAGCAGTTTATGAAAGGCTACAGGATAAGTGTTATACGCCACGGTCTGACAGAGGCGAACGAAAAGGGCATATACATCGGAAAGACCGATATGCCGCTGTCTGCGAAGGGAGCAGCCGACCTCGCCGCGAAAATGGACGAGTTCGACTACCCGTCGGTGCACAGGGTCTACACCTCGCCTCTGCTGAGGTGCAGGGAGACCGCGGACATACTCTTCCCCGAGACGGAGATAGTCCCCGTGGACGATTTCCGCGAGCTCGACCTCGGCGAATTCGACGGCAAGAGCGTGGACGAGCTCATAAACCGCGCCGACTACAAGGCGTGGCTCAAGGGCGGAAAGGACGCCCGTCCTCCCAAGGGCGAGAGCCTCGAGGAGCTGACCGCGCGTACATACACGGGTCTGCACAATATCATAATGGATATGATGGAGAGCGGGCTGACCCACTGCGCTCTGATAACGCACGCGGGCGTGATATCGAATATGCTTGCGGGCTTCGGCATACCGAAGTATTCGCCCTCGCAGATAACCACCGAGGCGGGCGGCGGCTTCGACGTGCTCGCGACCGCACAGATGTGGCTGAATTCGCAGTGCGTCGAGATACTCGGCTACTGCCCGTATGAGCGCATAGAGGACGACGGTCCCGATTTTGAATAAAATCCCATAAAGCTCACATAATACCAGTGTAATTCGGAATGCGAAATTCGGAATTATAAGCCTTTAGCCGTTACCCTTTAGCTTGCGTTATCGCCTACGGCGATGATTTTAAAATTGCAGGGGCGCCCTTTGGGCGTCCGTGTGACAATAACGTTGTTTTATGCGGGCGGCGGAACGCCGCCCCTACATTTCAATTATTATCGGCGAAGCCGATACCATAAGCTGACGGCTAATGGCTAACGGCTTTGATCTTAGCTCTTTTGCGAATTATGTGTGGGAGTGGTTGTTTGAGTATATGGGAGCTTATCGGCTATACGAGGCGGCGGATACGCGGTCGGCGCGCGGAGATACTGCTCGCGTGTCTGCCTCCGATAGCGGCGGGACTGCTCTTCCGTCTCGGCGAGGCGGCGTTTTACAGTATGCTCCTCTACTTCGGAGCAATGCGCCCCGCGGAGCTCTTCACGGGCGGCTATGCGGGACAGCTCATTCTTGCGGTACTGCTCACGCTCCTGCGCTGGGGAGTGACAGCTCCGCTCATTTGCGCGTCGGCGGAGAAGCTGAGAGCAATAGTAACCGACGGCGCGGAGGACGTTTCCGCCTCGGAGCTCCTGCTTCACGGGAGCTTCCTCCGCCGCAGTATCACGGCTTACGCGGCGGGAAGACTGATTTGCTTTGCCGCGCTTGTTCCCGCGGCTCTGCTCGGAGCCTACGCCTATACGCTGCTGGCTGACGGCGGCGGGAGCGGCGAGCTCTTCGCTGCCTCAAATGTTGCGGCTCTTGCGGCTGTATCGGCTCTGCTGTGGCTCGCCGCGAGACTGAGCATAACGGCAGTACCGTTCCTGCTCGCGGAATTTCCCGAGCGGAGCGCACTCGCCTGCGCGGCGATGTCGCTGAGCTTTATGCGCGGACGGAAGCGGCTTCCGCTGGCACTTGCGGCGGTGTATGCCCTGCCGATACTGTCGGTTGTCGGGCTGCCGATATTTCTGCCCGAGCTCGCGGCGGCGTTCGCGACGGGCATTTCCATTTTCACAAAAGAGGACGAGTACGCGCGTTCAGCGGTGCGGCGCGTCCGACGAGCGGGGTGAGGTCGTGGCTGAGCTGAGATTCATAGTCGATACGGAGCAGCCAGTGTCGCTGAAGACCTTTCTGCGCGGGAGAAACGGCGTATCAGCGCGGCTCCTCGCGAAGCTGAAGCACCGCGAGGGCGGTATCACCTGCAACGGCGAGCCGATTCGGAGCATTGACACAGTCAGGGAGGGGGACGTCATAGTTCTCGATATGGGCGAGAACGCTGCCGCCGAGCCGAATCCGTCGCTGTATGCGGCGATAGCCTACGAGAACGAGAGCCTTGTCGTGTTTGACAAGCCCGCGGGTATGCCCGTGCACGAGTCGCACGGACACCGCGGCGACACCCTCGCCAACTATTTTGCTTATCTGTACCCCGAGCTCTCGTTCCGCCCCGTGAACCGTCTCGATAAGGACACCTCGGGGCTTTGCCTTGTCGCGAAGGACGCTCATGCCGCGAATCTGCTGCAAGGCAGCTGTGAGAAGGTCTACTTTGCGGCGGTGGAGGGCGTCACCGATGAGGCAGGCACTATAGATGCGCCTATCTCCCGCGAGCGCGAGAGCGTGATATTGCGCTGTGTGCGCTCGGACGGCAGACCTGCGGTCACGCATTATCGGCGTATCGCCTGCAACGGGCGGTACTCGCTCCTTGAAATACGGCTCGAAACGGGGCGGACTCACCAGATACGGGTACATTTCGCGCATATCGGGCACCCTCTCGCGGGGGACGATATGTACGGCGGCAGCACGGCTGATATCGCGCGGCAGGCTCTGCACTGCGGGCGGCTGACGTTTGCTCTGCCGCTGACGGGCGGGGAAGTGACGGCGGAGTCGGAGCTCCCCGAGGACATACGGAATTTATTAGAGCTAAGAGCTCAGACTGCAGCCACTACAGCTCACCTTCTTGACAGGTAAATCATTAAATTAAACAGGCTGATTTTTTGTGCAGACCTACAAAATTTGTCTCAGCCGACATTTTTCACGAAGTTTTGCGTTGTATTCTTCCGAAAATACGCTATAATAGAATAGTAACACTATGGAGAGGAGTATCGCTTTTGAGCGTTTTTCATAGAGCGGCAGACGGCGCGTCGGGGCTTTTCGTCTGCGCGGCGCACTGCACATTCAAATTCATAGCGGCGATACTGCTCGCCGTGATAAAGACCGTTAAATTCATAGCCGCCGACCTCCGCGACCTCATCAGAACGACAGGCAGAGGCATACTGTGGCTGTGGAGGGAGTTCACCGAGTCCTTCCGAATCCGTGTCAAGCTCTCGAACGAGCTCACGCGCAATGTCCGCAGAGCCAAGAAGGAGGGCAGGAAAGAGTACCTGACCGCCCTCGCGACCTTCATCGGCTCGTTCTTCTTCGGCGAGAACGGCGTGGTCTACACTGCGTTCAACTATACGCTCCCGATACTGTGCCTCGCCTTCCTCGTGGGAGTCGTGCGCTTCGGCTCGGGACTGGAATACGGCATTGCTGTCGAGTACAACGGGCACGAGATAGGCATAATCTCCTCGGAGGCGGACTTCGATTCCGCCGCGCAGGACGTAAAGCAGAGAGTCGCCTACTCCGAGAACGAGGAGGCGCTTGATATGTCCGCCAAGCTGTCGCTGCGCGTTATCTCTGACAACGACAAGTTCGTAACGGCGGGGCAGCTTGCCGACAAGATGCTCGAGGCTTCCGACGAGGACCTCACCGAGGCTTACGGAATCTACATCGACGGCGAATTCGCGGGAGCAGTTACCGATAAAAAGGCTGTTGAAGCCGCACTTGAGGACAGACTCCTCAACTATGACGTAAAGGGCACGGTCAGGGACGTATCCTACGTGAACAAGATAGAGTACACAAAGGGAATATACCTCCGCAGCAGCGTCAAGTCCGAGCAGGACACCATCGCTCAGCTGACCGCGCAGAAGGAGAAGCCGCGCGTTTACGTTGCGCAGGCGGGCGATACCGTGGTAACTGTCGCGCAGAAGTACGGTATGGAGCTTCAGAAATTCAACGAGCTCAACCCCGACGTCAGCACGACGCTGAAGGACGGTCAGATGATAAACGTCATACAGACCGAGAGCTACCTCCCGATACAGTATATCCGCGAGATGGACACGCTGTCCTTCCTTGATTATGAGACGATAGAGGTCGAGACGAGCGCGCTCAACGTGGGCGTTGTCGCGACTCTGACCAAGGGCGAGCGCGGCGAGAAGGAGAGCAGGATAGAGATAACCTACATCGACGGCATCGAAGCCTCGCGAAAGATAATCAGCAACAATATCACGAAGAATCCCGTTATGGAGGTCATCGGCTACGGCACCTACTCCGCGATGCCCGACGACCCCGACACCTGCTTCTTCGGACAGCCTATGACGGGCACGGGACAGCTGGGCTGGCCTGTTGACGGCGGCTGGGTGAGCGACACCTTCATCAGCGACAGAAACCACAAGGGAATGGATATCGCGGCTCCCGAGGGCACGGAGATATACGCCGCCGAGGAGGGCGAGGTAGTATCCGCGGGCTGGAATTCGGGCGGCTACGGCAACGTCGTGATGATAGAGCACCCCGACGGCTACGCGACGGTATACGGTCATATGATATCGGTGTATGCGGTCGAGGGCGAGTACGTGCAGAAGGGACAGCTGATAGGCTTTGTCGGCAATACGGGCAACTCCTTCGGCGACCACTGCCACTTCGAGGTGCGCTATCAGGGTATCTGCTACGATCCCGCTTCGTTCCTCAATACCGAGAATATGGCTGAGGAAAAGAAAAAGCGCGACGAGGAAAGAGGATAAGAGCTCAAAAGGACGCACGGCAGTGCGTCCTTTTTTGAAAAATGTGTAGGACGGTTTGGGATAGGGCGGACGCGCAATGCGCGTCCCTACAGACAGTTTCGGGTGGTTTGGCGGGGAATTTTCGGGCGCACGGATAAGCAGCACGCCAAATCTTTGATTTGGATTGTGATGCTATATGCAGCTCTGCTGTAATGCGCCCCTACAGATAATCGCTTCAGGCGATACCGATAGCTAACGGCTAATGGCTCAATTGGCAACAATAAACAAAAATGCAGGACAAACCTTTGTAAAGTTCTACATAGAAAAATCTGCCAAAGCTTGCAATTCTCCTCAATATATGGTATAATTGTCAATGTTGAGCGCACTCTGAATCGTGCGCGACTGCAAAAGATATGCGAGGAAGCGGAAGGTTGCTGCCGGTATGGCAGGGAATTTCCGTGGAGTATGTCCGATTTTAAACCGGGCGAATGGGATAATGAACACAGTTTGTGTAAGGTGTAGGGCGCAGCTTGCGTATGCGCTTACTATGCTCACTTTGTGTCTCAATATGTCTGAACGCTGCTCGGAAAATAACGATTTTTCGAGCTTTTTTAATACGGTCAAGCATGAAACACACGGAAACGTGTGAATCCCAAGAAGCGTCCCCAAAATTTTTCAAGGAGGCGAAATCATGGCAGTCAACGAAAAGATCAGATTCAAGATCAAGGGCTACGATCACGCTACAGTAGACATCGCTGCAGCTAAGATCGTTGAGGCGGCTAAGAGAAGCGGTGCGAGAGTTTCGGGTCCTATCCCGCTCCCCACAGATAAGGAAGTTGTTACTATCCTTCGCGCAGTACACAAGTACAAGGACAGCCGCGAGCAGTTCGAGATGAGAACTCACAAGAGACTCATAGATGTTCTCCGTCCCACAGACAAGACATCAGCTGCTTTCGAGAAGCTTGAGATCCCCGCAGGCGTAGACGTTGTTATGGAGGTCAAGTAAGACCGAAATTACGCTTGGAACCACCGCTCGGGAGGCGGAATGGCGGTAGTCCGCCGGTCATGTTGACGACCTTCGTCAACCAATAACCTAACAGGAGGAAAATGATATGCAGAAAGGCATTATCGGCAAGAAGATCGGTATGACTCAGATCTTCGACGAGGCAGGAAAGGTTATTCCTGTAACAGTAGTTGAAGCCGGTCCCTGCGTTGTAGTACAGAAGAAGACCGTTGAGAACGACGGCTACGCTGCACTTCAGCTCGGCTACGGCGACGTAAAGGTCCAGAGAGTAAACAAGCCTATGAAGGGTCACTTCGACAAGGCTGACGTTGCTTGCAAGAAGAACCTCAAGGAGTTCAGACTCGACGACTGTGACGCTCTCAATGTAGGCGACATCGTTAAGGCTGACGCATTTGCAGTTGGTGACGCTATCGACGTCATCGGCACAAGCAAGGGTAAGGGCTTCGCAGGCGCAATAAAGCGTCACAACCAGCACAGACTCAAGGAAACTCACGGTACAGGTCCTGTTCACAGACAGGCAGGATCAATGGGTGCCTGCTCATCGCCTTCGAGAATCTACAAGGGCAAGGGCATGGCTGGTCATATGGGCGCAGAGCAGGTAACTGTTCAGAACCTCGAGATCGTTAAAATAGACGCAGAAAACAATCTCATCGCTATCAAGGGTGCAGTTCCCGGTCCTAAGGGCGGAATCGTATATATCGTTGACAGCGTTAAGGCTTAAGGAAGGAGGAAGCGTAAATGTCTACAATTTCAGTATTTGATATGGCTGGCAAGCAGGTATCCGAGACAGAGCTCAACGACGAGATCTTCGGTATCACTCCCAACGAAGCTGTTATGCACGCAATGGTAGTTAATTACCTCGCAAACCAGAGACAGGGCACACAGTCCACACTTACAAGAACAGAAGTAAGCGGCGGCGGCAGAAAGCCCTGGAGACAGAAGGGTACAGGTCATGCAAGACAGGGCTCGACACGTGCTCCTCAGTGGTACCACGGCGGCGTTGCTCTCGGTCCCAAGCCCAGAGATTACAGATATGCTCTCAATAAGAAGGTAAGAAGACTTGCTATGAAGTCTGCTCTTTCCACAAAGGTCCTCGACAACAATATGATCGTTCTTGACGCTCTCACAGTTGACAGCTACAAGACAAAGACCATCGCAGAGATGCTCAAGGCACTCGGCGTAGAGGGCAAGGCACTCATCGTTACTGCTGAGGCTGACGCTAAGGTAGTAAAGAGCGCTGCAAACATCCCCGGCGTAAAGACAGCCGCTGTAAACACACTTAACGTATACGACATCCTCAACTATGACAAGTTCATCGTTGTAAAGAATGCCGTAGGAAAGATCGAGGAGGTGTACGCATAATGAAAACAGCTCAGGACATTATCCTCAAGCCCGTTATCACTGAAAAGTCTATGGACGGTCTTCAGGCAGGAAAGTACACCTTTAAGGTAGCTAAGGACGCTACAAAGCCCGAGATCAAGAAGGCTGTAGAGACCCTCTTCGGCGTTGAGGTAGACAAGGTCACCACAATGAACGTAAGCGGCAAGGCAAAGCGCCTCGGCAGATACGAGGGCAGGACCGCTTCCTGGAAGAAGGCTATCGTAACTCTTACAGAGGATTCAAAGGCTATCGAGTTCTTCGAGGGTATGTATTAATCGCCCTTTTTAAATAGGAAGAACAAGTATGGGAGTAATGCTCCCGCGAAAAATGCATTAAAGGAGAAAATTGAAATGGCTATTAAAACCTACAAGCCTACTACTCCTTCCAGACGTCAGATGACTGTTACCGATTATTCGGTACTCTCTAAGGTAGAGCCCGAGAAGAGCCTTCTCGAGCCTATGAAGAAGAAGTCGGGAAGAAATAGCTACGGCAGAATCACAGTTCGCCACAGAGGCGGCGGTAACAGAAGAAAGTACCGCGTTATAGATTTCAAGCGTGACAAGGACAACATGATCGCTGTTGTTCAGACTCTTGAGTACGATCCCAACAGAAGCGCATTCATCGCTCTCGTTCAGTACGAGGACGGCGAGAAGAGATACATCCTCGCTCCCAACGGACTGAAGGTAGGCGACAAGATCGAGTCAGGCTCCGAGGCTGATATCAAGCCCGGCAACGCTCTCAAGCTCGAGGATATCCCTGTTGGTACATTCATCCACGCTATCGAGCTTTACCCCGGCAAGGGCGCTCAGCTCGTAAGAAGCGCAGGCAATCAGGCTCAGCTGATGGGCAAGGAGGGCGCTTACGCTCTTATCAGACTTCCCTCAGGCGAGATGAGAAAGGTTCCGATCGGCTGCAAGGCTGCTATCGGTCAGGTTTCCAACATCGACCACGAGAACGTTAACTACGGTAAGGCAGGTCGTGTAAGAAATATGGGCTGGAGACCTACAGTCCGCGGTTCTGTTATGAACCCCTGCGATCACCCCCACGGCGGTGGTGAAGGTAAGTCGCCTGTCGGCCGTCCCGGACCTGTTACCCCCTGGGGCAAGCCCGCTCTCGGCTACAAGACACGTAAGAAGCACCACAGAACTGATAAGTTCATCGTAAAGCGCCGCAACGGCAAGTAATCTGAAAGGAG
>JAFXXD010000019.1 GCA_017542475.1 Ruminococcus sp.
GCGCTTTGTTTTGCCCTTTAGGGCAAAATGAGCTTGACATCAATTAATGTAATGCGCAAATTCCATATATTATCAAAGAATTTGCGCACCCCGAACGAAGTTCGGGGCAATAACCGCCTAACGGCGGTTATTGAGTACACAATAATTATACATACTGATAAACAGAGTTTAAATATGAAAAGCGGAGCCGTGACAGCTCCTGTTCAGCGGCTTCCGGAGATGTATCGCCATTGAAGGAGTGTATGGCTGAATAAGCGTAATTGCTCCTGAAAGCAGTATACAGAAATATCCGCCCATAAGGGCGGATATTATTTTGTTGTGAACCCGTTTTGGTTATCAGAAATATATCTGAACCTGTCCTGAGGCATTATTCTCCTGAACTTATGAAACCAGCCTATGGAAAAGCCGCATGGTCTCTCCCATGCGGCTTTTCGTATGTTTTCTATTCTCTGTACAAAATCTTGAAAGCACGTTAGTAAGCTATTTCGCTGCCTCCCCATTCAACGACTGCGAAGCCCTTTCTCTCGAAGGTGCTGAGCTGCTGCGGTTCGATATCCACAGCTTCATTAAGCGGAACGTATGCCATAAAGATACGGCATTCGCTGTCGGGAGCGGGAGTAACGGTCAGCTTTGCAGAATCCGTGTATGCCTCATTCTGGAAAGCAATGAGATTGTAATCGTTGTGCTCCATTCTCGGGAGCCAGTAAACGATGAATTCGTTCATCTCATCCTCATTCAGTCCCATGTAGGTGAGCTTATCTCTGAGGAAGCTCTCTGTATCGCTGCCTGTAACGCAGAAGCCCTTTGAAAAGTCAAAGCGTGTACGGCAGTTTGTGCTGTCCCAGAAGAGGTATCTGTGATGAGTTCCGTCTGCCTTGTTGATAAGCGAGCCGTCGGGAGAAGCTGTCACGTCCCAGCCGTTGTTGTATCTTGGATAAGTCGTAGAGAGCTCGGATTCAGTCAGCTCAAGCTCAACGTGAACGTCAGTCTCCTGCTCGGGATAGAGATAGATGACAGGCTTTGCAGCAACCGCCTCATAGTAGACGGTCATGGTCTTATCATCGTCCTCGTATAACCTTATCCAGCCGTACTTGCCATCGTATCTTGTGAACATCCACTTGTTGTCGTAGTCCATATAGCCGAGCTCATTGAGCCTTGTTCCCTTGGGGAGCGTTGCTATCGGAGCGTAGAACGTTTCGGGTCCCGAATACATTATAAGACCGTCCTTCAGAACCTGCAGCGGAGTGACGAATGTGACCTGATTATCGGGCTCGACATAATTCGGCATATTCTTATCTGTCAAAAGCTCCTGTTTCATAATGGTCAGGTCGAAGATATCGAGCCTGTTGTCAGCGCATAAGTCAGCGGCTTTCCAGTCTCTGAGCACAACGCCCTTGACGCCGAGCAGCCACTTCTGGAGCAGTACCGCGTCTGCAATGTTGAATTTTCCGTCGTTGTTGACATCGCCGGCCATTGACTCCGGGCGTGTTGCGTCCTGCATAAATGAAACCACCCATGCAAGAGCCGCGTTGCCGCTTACTGATGACTCGTTAACAGACCATGCCTCCAGTGAATCAACGTAGTATCTCTGTTCATGAAGGTCACGTTCGGTCGCTGTGAAACCGAGCGCACGCATATATGGGTCAGGATCTGTCGTGCTGGGACCGCTCGCAAGCACCCCTTTAGGCGCGGCAGGAAGTGAATAATCGAGACTGTTCCGCCAGTAATAATGCGTCGGATTATTAACGCTGTAAGAGCCATATCCTGTGACGAAGGAATATGAAAGAGCATTCTTGCCGAGCAGGTAATCCATTCCCAGTGCGACGCTGTTGAGGTACTTGGCTTTTCCCGAGATATCGTAGGCATAAGCCACGAGCATCATATTCCTCAGAGCAAGCTCGTTTGAGCCGAGCTCATAGCCTTCGCCTTCGTACTCATAGGGGATATCGTAGCCCTGATCCGACTGCGTGACAACTATTTTATCAGCGAGCTTCAGCATTTCCTCATTCAGTGCATCGGAGTCGAGTTCCTTACGGAGTGTCATCGACATCAGAGCTGCTGTAGAAGCTGATCTCTCTGTGAAGCTGATATTGTCGCTCTGATCTAAGAATTCCTTGTAAAGCTTGCTTTCATCGGCGTCATTCATTTCCGAAGCGGAGATGTATAGCTCGCAGGCTGCCCAGTAAGCGATATCCGCTATCTCAGCCTCGGACCCTGTGTCTGTCTTTATCCGTTCCTGCGGTGCGTACAGCTGTCGGCGCGCCTGTATGTCATCCGCAGTATCTTCCCATGCTGTCTTGTATGCCTGATACGCTTCCTTTGCGTTCGTAAGTAGCTCTTCTGCGTATTCGCTGTCGTACGGTGCCCACAGTCTCGCAGCCTGAGCCGCACAGGCTGCATAGCTGAGCGTTGCGTTGAATGTAGGCGGCTCAACTGCATAGGCAGCGTGGAACTCATGGCCGTATGCCTTGGGATTCGGTTCAAATGCGGCACCCTTTATGCAGTCGTAGTACATTCCTGCATAGCTGCCCCATGCCTTTTCACCGGACTTCACCTTCATCTTCGACAAATAGTCGAGCTCGTATCTGCATTCATCGAGGATATCGGGATAACCGTTGCCTGACTCGGGAATGACTACTGTGCCGGAGTTGTCAGCGAATTTTGCTTTGCCTAAATAGTCCTGTATCGAATGCTCATACATATTCTGGAGCGTCCATACGGCTGTACCTGCCTCCGACATATCCTTGTCGAAATCGGCTCCGTTGAACCAGCCTCCGCTTGTATCTATCCGTGACGAGCTGTTCTTCGAGACTTCATCTACGCTGTACACACTGCCACTGTTTCGTTCGGTCTGGACGAAACCTACACCGTCATCGGGATTACGCATATGAGCAAGCCTGTATCTATCGCCCGATGTGATATAGTCAGTCTCGATATCAGATCCTGAACGTGTCTGATAGAAATAGTTGAGCGAGTTGGTGAGCAGATCAAGTCCGGTTTTGCTGTAAATATCCGTACCTATCCTGAACGTGACTGATCTCCATTCTTTTCCCTTTATGCGGATATAGTATTCGCCCGGCAGATCAAACTTTGTAAAGTCTATATTGCATACCGTATCGCCTGATTCGGGACGTGATACCGGGGTTCCTGTCTTGTCGGTGTACATGACAGCATCATCGTCCGCCCTCACTACCTCGAAGGTGTAGCTTCCCGTGATACTGATCTTCTCGGCGTTAGGGGTGATGTCGCCGTTATTGTCACTGAGCGTCGCTGTCTTTTCAAGATCTGTATAGTATCCGAGCTGATTGACTGAGATATAGTTGTTTTCGACCGATCTGTTGCTGCGCGATGTGTAGCCGTAATCTCTTTCAGGCGGGATGTAATCCTTGTCCGTCAGATCCTCAATGGACATATCATCGAACCATATCTCGTCGCCCTTTACAGCGTTTCCGCCGTACTGCTCAAAGTCAGCTGCATAGGAGAACACCCATTCTGCATCGCCGACGTCATCCGGGGCTTTGATCGTACATGAGTAAGTCTTATAATCCTCTGTCAGTTTTACAGCTGTGCCCCACTTGCCGTTCCATTCAGGACCTACAATAATTGAGTCGGTTTCTCCGTCGAGCATCAAGTAACGTCCCTCGTCAGATGACTTGCCGATATACGAGCAGAGCTCCATCCCCTCACGCTTTGCTTTTGCCTTGAAGCTTATCTTGTACTCATGCCCCTTCTGGAAATAGATCCCTTTGTGTTCAAAACGGAGCTCCCACTGTTTGCGTGAATCGCCGATAGGCTCGATAATAGTCAGGTGTGCGGCACCTTCGTCGATGTCGAAGTCCTGCCTTGCGTGGTTTAACTCAACAGGCGTCCACGGCAGGAGTTTGTAGTCGAATGTCGATTCGCCGAGCACCTCATATGCTGATGTGAACAGCGGTCCAACTTTGCTGATATTCATTGGTACGACCATCGCGGCTGCCATCAGTGCAGACGCGATCCTTTTGCAGTGTTTGTGCATGAAATTCCCTCCCTTGTTTCATGTTGAACGTTCCAGCAGAAAAATAATCGCTGGCTGTTTGTTGCATGATATAATTATATCGTTAAGCTTCCGGTAAGTCAATAGGTGATCAGTAAGATGCATAATTGTCAGGGTAAGTTGCATTATTATTCCGGTAAAATGCATTGACAGGGTATCGGCGGCGTGATATCATATAAATAAAATAAAGGCAGAGAAATGTATTTGCCTTTTTTCATTGAAATCTGCCGCGTAAAATGATATAATAGTATTACACAGGACGAAGGAGCTGGCGCTTATGCATGACAAGAAAATAGTGATCACTTGGTATGGCACAGCTTCTGTACGGATATCCGCAGGGAGCTCGCAGCTCCTGATAGACCCGTTTTTCCCGTTCCCTGACAGCAGGGTCAAAGTCCCGGCGGACGCTTATGCTGATTGCCGCGATATTCTCATTTCTCACGGACACTACGACCACATCGGCAGCATCAGCGGCATTGTGAGAAGAGACACACGCGTATTCTGTACGAAAACGCCGTATGATACCCTTTGCAGAAAAGGGGTCAGGAAAGAAAACCTGCGTCTTATTCGTCCCGGTTCGGTTATTGAGATCGGGGATATCCGTATCACAGTTTACAAAGGCAAACATATACGATTGACCGCATGGGAATGCATAAAAGCTGCGTTCACCAGTCTTTTCATGCAAAACAACAGAAATGTCATCAGGAAGATACTGAGTATTATTTCCTGCCCTGAAAAGGGAGAGGCTCTGTGCTTCCTTGTGGAGGCGCACGGCAGACGCATTCTCAGCATCGGAAGCCTTGCACTCGCTGACGATGTTGCCTATCCTAATGGCGCAGACCTTGCTCTTTTCCCGTATCAGGGCTCGAAGGAGCTGTGCAGGATAGCGTCCGGGATATACAACAGACTCAGACCCAAGGCAGTTCTTCTGACACATTTTGATGACACATTTCCGCCTTTCAGTTCGGAGATAGACACATCCGATATCGAGGCTCATCTGAAAAACCGCGCTGCCGTATATAAGCTGCGGCACGGCGGCTCGATCGAGATCTGACACATTAACACCAAACATTCCAATTAGCGGAGGACGATAATGAGAATAATAATCGAATCCCCTCAACCTGACGACGAGGATGTTGTGATAGTCAGGTGCGCGTCACCTGACCAGAGACTCATATCCATGCTCCTTTCATTTCAGACCGCAAATACGGAACTCACAGGATATATGGACGACAAGATAGTCCGCCTGAACTATCAGGACGTGTACTACTTTGAAGCAAACGAAAACCGCGTTTTTGCGTACTGCCATAAAGATGTATTTGAAGTAAAATACAAGCTGTATGAGCTTGAGGAGATGTTTGTGCCGCTCGATTTTGTACGCTGTTCAAAATCGCTGATAGTAAACATGGAGAAAATAGAGTATCTGTCTCCTCTGTTCGGCGGAAAGCTGGAGGCGCACCTGAAAAACGGCGAAAAGATAGTTATCTCGCGGCAGTATGTCCACAGCCTGAAGGCAAAGCTCGGTATTGAGGAGGTTAAATGATGATAAAGGAATTTCTGATCTCATTATTGCATTATTTCGTAGACATTACCACTGCTGTTCTTATCGCAGCGGCTATATTCCTGACAGTATCAGGACAGCAGATGGACAGTGTGATATTATGGGAGATACTGCTCAGCGGATTCATCACAGCTCTCCCGACAGCCATTCTGATCTGCCTTGACACAAAAAGCATCAGATTGTCGCTGATACTGTGGGTGGTGCATTTCCTGATGATATTCGGGATCACCCTGCTGCTGCTGAAGGTGTTCGGCTGGTGCAGGATAACACCGCTGTCGGTACTCCTGACCTTCCTTGCGGTCGTTTTCATCTATGTGTTTACCTCGTTCGTGCATTATCTCGTCGACAGAAAACACACGGCACTGATGAACCAGCAGCTCAAGAAGCGTTATATCAATGAGGATCAGGTCCGGAGGTGAGCACCTCCTGACTGACTCACACATCAACTTATGCAATATGAGACTTGTGACTAAAAACGGAAATCTCTATTGATCAGATGGTTGTAATTCGATTATATGGAAAAGACTACACATTATAAAGCTTTTTTTCATCTTCCGGGTCTGTTTGAATTCTATGACCTGTACAGTATGTTTCTGCCGGTGTACCGTGAACATCGTGAATATTTCTATGACTGGTGTGAAATAGCATCTGTCTATGGTGCTCCTGCTGACTGCATCTGGGGCGGCGGACGTGCCGGATTCGGCGAATGTAAAGCCGAAGATGTACTCGCGCTTATGAATGGATACGGTATTTCTTCAAGGCTCACTTTCAGCAATTCGCTTTTAAAACCCGAACATCTCACCGACAGGAAATGCAATGCCCTGTGTGAGCTTTTCGCTGTAAGCAAAGGTGTACAGAATGGCGTGATAATCCACTCTGATCTTTTGCTTGAACATATTAAAAATAATTATCCGGGCCTTTATTTCGTTTCCTCGACTACAAAGGTCCAGACTGATTTTGAACAGTTTTTAAAGGAAACAGACCGGAGCGATCTGAAATATGTTATTCCTGATTTTAGGTTGAATAAGCTGTACGATAAACTTGATACCCTCTCGCAGAGTCAGAAAGATAAAGTTGAATTTCTGTGCAATGAATGCTGCTCGTTTTACTGCAAAGACAGAAAAGCTTGCTATGAAAATGTAAGCCGGAAGAATCTCGGAGAAAACTGTCCCGACCACATCTGTACAGCACCGGATGCTAAGGACGGATATCGTTTTTCACAGGCAATGAAGAATCCCGGATTTATCAGTATCGACGACATCATCAACACCTATCTGCCTCTCGGCTTTTCTAATTTTAAGATAGAAGGCAGAGGACTCGGAAGTGCCGTAAATCTCGAATTTCTGCTTTATTATCTTACAAAACCGGAATACCAGCTTACTGTCCGCGAAGAGATCTATCTCGACAGTATGCTGGATCTGTTCTGAATATCAAATAAGACTGAGTGTAAAAATACACGGAATGCCGAATGGCATTGCTGTTTCCAATCGCCGCGAAGGAATGGGTCGAATAAATGAGTGATATTATTAAAATGCAGGAAGAGTTCCTGAAACAGCAGAATGAGCTGCGCGACAGGATAGAACCTGTTGACAGATTTGATACGGACAGCGTAAAGCTTATCGCAGGCGTTGACCTCGCTTACTGGAACGAGAATGATGAAGAGTATGCGGTGTGCTGTATTGTTGTCATTGACTTTGAAACGCATGAAGTTGTCGAAAAGCAGCACTGCAGCGGAAGGATAGAAGTGCCGTATATGCCGGGATTCCTTGCGTTCAGAGAGCTGCCGCTGATACTTAAAACAGCTGAGCTGCTCGATACAAGTCCAGATATTTTCATTTTTGACGGCAACGGTTATCTGCACCCGCGGAATATGGGTATCGCTACTCATGCGAGCTTTTATCTGAATAAGCCGACAGCCGGTATCGCCAAAACATATTTCCGTGTAGATAAAAAGACCGACTACACCGAGCCGGATAACGAAGCAGGCAGCTACACGGATATCGTCATAGACGGCGAGGTCTACGGCAGAGCGTTGAGAACACACAAGGACGTCAAGCCGATATTCGTATCTATCGGGAACTTCATATCTCTTGACACTGCCTGCGCTCTTGCGATGAAACTAACAGATAAAGAAAGCCATATTCCGCTTCCTACCAGATTGGCTGACTTGGAGACACATATTGCAAGGGAAGCAGAGAGAAGCTAACGGGGAAAGAATAAAACCGCCTATAACAGCAGAACAGCCGCAGGATCTCCCTGCGGCTGTATTTGAAGATTTTCTGATATCAGCTGACCGCTGACAGATCTGAGATCGCTTTTGCTCCCGAATCTATTTGCTGTATCATAACCTGACAGAAGTAGCTCCTGTTGGCTGTTGACTTTTGCCTTTGGTTACTATATAATCAAGATATCAACTGCAATATTGAAGCTAAGCTTTACACAAAGAAGGAGTACTGTTATGGATATTCAGAAACTGAACTGCCTTACACCGGACAATGCAGCCATGCCAAAGTATAATCCTTATTCTGGGAAAAGCTGTGTTCAGGTTTATTATGCAAATAACAACAAAGTAATAATTGTGGGAGTTGCTGATAATAACTACATCTACTGGCTTTCTGTCTCGAAGATGGATGATATCGAAACCAACCGTAGTATATTTGACTATATCTACCGGCTTACACCTTCTGTATTCGGCAGCATTTCTAAAGTTCTTGAGAGCCAAACACATTACTCCTACGAACAGCTGACGAGCTTCTATTCTGCAACACTTACGCAGGCTGAGGCTATACTTCCTCATTATCAAAAAATCAAAGAACTCTGTAAAGCCAGAGAAGCAGATGGCAGGTATATTGACATTATGAGGTATTATCTTAACACTCTCCAATGTCGAAACGCTGATCCTGTGTCTGATTATGAGAAAAATGAACGTATCATCGAGCTTATCCGTTCAGAGAAGTATCTTCGCATTTCTGACAATTCAACAGTCAGAAATTTGTATAGTGAGCTTGAAAAGCATTGTTCTAATCTATATAACGCATATATGACCGCAGTCAGATAACTTCAGGAGGATTGAATGAAACAATATATCATCGATCGAAATACCGCAGGCGTCTTTTTTATATGCTCGCCTCTGCTTATTCGTCAAGCTGACTGAGGTCATAAGCGGCTGTATCCTCGCAGTTGGGCACGCAGCCAGCAATGCGACCCTTGATGTAAGTGCCGTCTGCGGGAAGCGCAGCCTCCTCGTTGAAGAGTATCTCCTCGACCGTATACTCCTCGTAATTATCTCCGTATTCGAGCTTTGCGGCGAGTATGAAGCCTGTCTCGTTGTCGACGGTAAGGGTGAGCGTTTTGGTCTGTACAGGTGATGCTGCATACGCCTCAGCAGGATCTATGTCCGTTATCGGCTGCACAAGCTTTCCCGGAGGAACATTTTTTCCCTCATCTTCTCCATTTGACGTCATCACGAGCTGAGTGCAGTCTCTGCCGATGAACTCAACATTTTCCGTCATATCCTGCACCTCGAAGCCGTAGAAATCATCGTTTATGAGGTACTCAGAGTAGAGGTTGCAGAACACATTAGGCTTGTCAAAAACACAGTCACTGCGGTCATACGCCTCATACTGGTCGGGAGCGTTGCTGCTTGTATCGGAGTACACGCATACGAACGTGTCCTTGTACATAAACATCTCATTTTTGGTTATCGAATCCGCAAGCTTGTCAAGTCCGCCGTACTCCTCGAGCGTTTTTTCGTCAAGGTCTTTGAAGTATTCGGGAGTGTGCGTCCACACACAAGTAAGCGATTCATTTCCCGATATACGGTCTCTTATGGCTTCGCTGTGCTCGCAGGAATGACCGCTGTTGACTGTGGTGTGGTACTTTATGCTGAGCTGATCGTAGGCGTCATAGTCCCTGCTTTTTATCTTGGCTATGATATCGTCCGCTGTGAGCTCCGCCTCTGTGGGTTCGGAGGTCGTTTCCTCCTCAGTTACGGCTTCGGAGGTGTCGGAAATATCCGCACTCGGAGCTTCCATTCCGCGGTTTTTGAGCAGGAGATATCCGCCTCCCGTTGCTGTACCCGCGATTAGCACGAACGCAGCGGCAGCCGATACGACCTTAGTCCATATCCTCGGGCGGTAGAGCTCGACTCCGCTCACCTCGTCGCCGTAGGCGGAAGTGTCTTCAACGCGGCGCTCTATCTCCTTGAAAATACGGTCGCGCTGCTTTTTATCGCCTGTGGGGTATTCCTCGGCTATCCTTGCCGCGTCTTCATCGCTGACGTGACCGAAAAGCTTATCCTTTTTCATAATAATTCCTCCTTGTCGGTTCCTTCGAGAAGGCTGCGCAGCTTTTTTACGGCTCTTGCACAGCGCACGCGTACTGCTGCGTGGCTCATTCCGAGCATATCACCTATCTCTCTGGCGTTTCTCTCATAAAAATATTTCTGTATTATAATAGAGGAGTTGGGCTCACCGAGCTCTTTTATTTTTTGGAGCAGGAGCTCTGTCATCACGGAGCTTTCCGCCCTTCGCTCTATACATTCTTCGGAAGGAAGCTCTCCGAAGTCCTCGCTGTCAATGGAAATGCATTTTCCTGCTCTCGCCGCAAGCGACCTTCGCACACTTATCGCCTTATGCTTTGCAACAGTGCCTATAAACGGCTTCAATGCAGTATCTCCGCCGATATCGAGCTCCCTTATAACGGAAGCAAATACGTCTATAACACATTCCTCGATATCCTCAGACGCAGCTATCCCTCTGAGGATATTCACTGAAATGGCATACACATAGCTGTAGTATTCGTCAAACAAGGCTCTGTGCCATTGCTGCGGCGATTCCTTACTCAGTGCTGTGATCTCCGAGTCGGTCATTGTGCTCCTCCTTTCTCAGCAGATCTGCTTTCATTATACACATACGCACATAATAATGCAAGTGTAACAACAATTGCATTTTAATTATGAAGCCCGCAGCTTTGACGCATCAGTAAGACATAGCTTCGCTGAACGAGAAGACAGAGCTGTAAAAAACACACTGAAGCCTTCCGTATCAGCGTTTCCTGACGAAATATCCCGCAGCTGTGAAAAAAATTGTGCGGAATACGGAAGCACTGTATGTGCGAACTGAAAAAACATCTCTCAGCTTGCTGAGAAAAGGAGGAGCATTATGCCCGGTTTTGATGAGATCAAAGAAGTTAACGGCGAGGTTGAGAACAACATCGATGAAATGACCCGCGAGATCTTTATGAAGGAAGCTGCCAAGAACGGCTGGAATCTCGAGGGAGAGGCTGACGTTCTGGAGACGGTCTACGATATTTATGAGGGCGCTGTGCAGATGCCCATGGTAGATATGAGGTTCTGGCAGGCCTTCGGCGCATTTATCTACAGCAAAGGCAAGTCCAAGAGGGAGGTCATTGACGCCTTCCTTGAACAGACCGAGGATATGAAATATGACCTCGACGACTATAAACAGCGCGAGGCTCTTGACGAGCTTACCGACAAGATAAGGGAGTATGACCCGCCTGAGCCCGAAAAGACCTCCGAGCTCGCCAACGAGCAGAATGTGCAGCCTGAAAAGTCTGAGGCACCCAAGCCCCTTGTTCCCAATCTGCAAACTGACATTGCTAATAAGCTGATGAATTTTACCCCTGAGGAGGAACAGACCTACAATAAGCTCATCGACAAGACCTGTTCATTCTATAATGATGTGGATATACTTAACCACAGAGAGGTATTTGAAGGTCAGAAGCATCAGCGGGAGGATTTCAAGGATTCCGAGCACACCTATACCATTACACGAACAGGCGGATTTACCATAGCTCTTTATGCTCTTGCTGCAACAAAGAAATATACCTTCGATCAGCTTATGGATTCCGATCAGCTCAGAGAAGAAAAGGCTGATATGTTCGATAAGGTCGTACAGAATTCAAGGAAACCCGCAACTCCCGAAAAGCAGCAGTGGGTAGCAAAGCAGCTCTATGAGGGCGAAAAGGTCGTCAAGAATATGGCGGAGGAGGTCTCGAAAAAAATAGACTATTCTCAGCCCGATCTCCTGCATAACAAGGACTTCTGTCATCTGACACAGCTTGCTTTTTCGCAGTTTGATGCTTCGCAGGAAATGCAGCGCTGCAAGCCCGAGATCGTGGCTCTGGCACAGAAAGATAATCCCGGAATAAAGAAGTTTTCCGATTATCAAAAGAAAGTCACCAAGAATTTTCATCCGCTGCACAATGTCGCATCATCTATTGACAGTATCCAGGTACAATCAAGGAGACTTGCTAAAACAAATCGCACCGACGCAGCAGTATCAGCGGCAAATATATTTGCCGCTCATGATGCGCTCAGCAACACTATATCTTTCCTTGCAGAGGAACAGAAAAAAAAGGACGCTAAACCATACACCGCGCTGTATGGTTCGCTGAAGGATACCCAATTGAAAGCCAATTATGGTATGGCAATCCAGCAGTATCTGCCTGTGTTCAGGTTTGTAGATAAAGATCCTGCAATGAAAGACGCCCTTATAGATAAAATGGTGGACGGAAAGGTATTCGGTCAGCTGAAGGGCGATTATACCAGCGGTATTGACTATAAGCTGAGCGACAATGCCAAGAGCTTTGAAAATGATCTAAGGAAGGAAGCAGCTGCAAACGACGAAAAAGAACAGGAGCTTAATGGCGGTAATATCGGTGGTGCTGAAAATAAGCAGAGCGACAATGTCCCGAACACTGAAAATGACATAAAGAAGGAAGCAGCTGCAAACGACGAAAAAGAACAGGAGCTTAATGGCGGTAATATCGGCGGTGCTGAAAATAAGCCGAGCGACAATGTCCCGAATCCTGAAAATGACATAAAGAAGGAAGCAGCTGCAAACGACGAAAAAGAACAGGAGCTTAAGATCGGTAATATCGGCGGTGCTGAAAATAAGCCGAGCGACAATGTCCCGAACCCTGAAAATGACATAAAGAAGGAAGCAGCTGCAAACGACGAAAAAGAGCAGGAGCTTAAGGGCGAAAATATCGGCGGTGCTGATAATAAGCTTCCCGGACATCAGAAGGGCGTTGAGCCTGCCAAGACCATCAAGAAAGCTGATCTCATCAAAAGCTTGGATGATAAGCTTCGGGATATGAAGGCCAAGAGGCTGATATTGTTCAACAAGTACAGGATAGGGCACTCCGACTCAGCGGAGTTTACCGCTATGACCGAGGCTATGCAGAAGATGAAGGAGGCTGCGGAGGGAGCTAAGGAGCCGATAAATCAGGACGAAAACTTCAAGCAAGCCTTTCTCGACGCTTACAAGGCGAATATCGCCTATACCGCTCAGAAACGCAAGGAAGCCAATATTGCCGATGATAATCTCACATGGCATCCAAAGTCACCTCTGGGAATGAAGCGCTACAATGCCTCAACGGATTTCATCAAAATGTCAGAGGAGCTCTTCCCCGATATTATCGCTGCCGACAAGCAGCGTGAGATCGACGAGAGAGAAGCTGAGCTGAGGCAGTCGGAGGAAACTCTCGAGATGAACCCGAACAGCTATATGGAGGAGCGCTTGCAGCAGAATAAGGATACTATAAAAAAACAAGGCGAGCAGTGCGGCATTATGCTATTCTTATACGGAAAAGATACTCCCGAGGAATTTGAGAATGACTTGAGAGTGAGCTTAGCCGAGTCCATAGCTATGAGGACTGTTGGACATTTCTATAAGGAATGTGAGGAATCGGGCATACAGCTGCCTGAGGGCGACGAGCTGAAGCAGGATTTCGATCAGCGCGTTGCACAGGCTGCGGCAGGTATAATGGCAAGGGACGACTTCCAATATCTGGTCACTCACAATACCCCTGCGGTGCTTAAGCAGTACGCTATAATGGGAAACGGCAACAGACTCATCCAGCAGCTTTCCGAGGCAGCCAAAATCGTGAACGAACAGCAGAAAAACGCTGCTCCGAAAGCTAATGAAAAGGAAAAGAAAAATGACGCTCCTGCTATGGAGTGAGTGACGTGCTGCGTCAGACATACAGGAAGTTATACTTGCAGGATAAAAAACCAACACGTTAAGGAGGAGCTTATATGTCGTTAAGAGCTGATATCGAAAAATACAGAAAGCAGGTGCTGGAGACTAACGACCCAGCACAGAGGAAAGCTGCTTTTCTGAATTATCTGACGCTCAGCTGGTATGCGGACACAAAGGGTAAGGACTATGCCGACAGTCCCTTGTATAATTCAGACAACCTTCAAAAAGAGATCGAGGAATTCAAGCAGGAAAAGGTTACCAAGGGCGGAGCGTTTGACGCGGCATACGATAAACGCTCGAAGCACGAAATAATCGCAGCAGCCAAGCACGGCGAGCACCTTGATTATTTCAAAAGCGAGCTCGGGCAGCGTACACTTGATTTCGATGCTGATGCCAAAAAGAAGAACAAAGCCGATTTTGAAAAGAAGTATGATATCACACTTCCAAAGTATCTTGAGCAAGCCAAGAAGGCGGGCTGGATGCTCTATGATGATCAGGCATTCGCGGCGGATATCTATAATGCTGCAATGATGACCCGGAATGAGGCTTACGTGGCGCTCTTCGAGGAGCTGACCAACGTCAATGCACTGAATGCGGATCAGCGCAAGGACTTTATGAAGCGCACCATTGATGAAGTGCAGGATGAGGCTGAGTCGTCAGCTGATGATGACGAGCAGTATGTGACCGAGTCGGAGGAGATCCCGTCAGATGAATGAAGAACAAAACCTCAATAACAGCACACAGGATGATCCCGCAGCAGGGCTTGAGAGCGAGTCTGAGCAGAATCCCGATAAAGCACGCCGCAACGAAATAAAGCATATTCTCCTCGGCAGCTTTTCAATTGATCCGCAGGGCAGGCTCTGCGCAGGCAAGGGAGGCTGGGTCACTCCGTTCGGAATGGGCGACACTGCCGAGCAGGCGATAGTTTTCGGAGTTAAAAGAAAACGCTACTTTTACAAATCTACATTCAATAACAGCAGACAGGCTATATGGAACGTCTCCAAATCAATGGAGAACATCGGTAGAAAGCTTTATCTCGAAACTGCGTCCGATGCTGCCGTATGCTATATAAAAAGCATACTTTTCCGTCCTGTGGTGCTTGTATTTGAAGAGCGCAGCTCCGAGGAAGGCGGCGGCTTGATGCTCACGGCTTACTGCGCAAGATCGCCGATCGCATTTTTGGCGGTGATGAGAGCGGTGTCACATTTCAACAAGGTACTGCCCAAGCAGATAACGCGTCTTGATGCCGAAAAGAAAAAAGAATAACTGTATCATAAATGGCTGTTCCGCTTTGTGCGCAAAGCACGAGGCGGAGCGGCTTATTTCTGCATATGAACTGAAACGCGGACAGATATGTGCGGCGGAAAGTGTCCGCTCGGTAAACGAGGCAATGAAAGAAGCGGCAGCCGTCACCGAAAAATCTGCGGTGAGTGCGTCAAACGCCTGAATTCGTGAAATAAAGCTCGCGTAACCGATTGACTTTTTCATTGATGCGTGGTAAAATGTAAATGTAAAATTAAGTCGGAAAACTTGTAACATTGAAATAATACAATGATATTTCGCAGTTGGGGGTAAGTGAAATGAAAAAAATATTCGGATTGACCTTTGGCGGACTGGAGCAGAAGATAGCTAACCTTGTGCTCGTGACTCTGCTGCTCGTAGTTGGCTGCGTTGCGGGAGTATTCGTATACCACAGCCATTTCCTGAGAAAAGTGGCAGCGGAAGCGAGCACCGAGCAGTCCGTGATGATCGGACAGATATCAAACAACACCATGCATCAGGTTGTTGAATCGTCGATGGTGAAGACCAATGCGCTTCAGGCTTACATCGCAGACGATATGTTTTCCGAGGTGAAAAGCGACGTCCTGACGCTTCAGAGTCTGGCGAAGGGGCTGTTTGAGCACAAAGGCAGCTTCGAGCCCTTCCCGTTTGCCGAGCCCGACCCGAAGAACGAAGGCGTCTTGACGGCTCAGGTGCTCCACGAGGAAGGCGTTGACATTGAAAGCTCGGAGCTTCTTGGCATCGCTGCACATATGAGCGATACGATGATCGCTATGTGCGAGAATTCAAATTATATGAGCAACTGCTACATAGGTCTTGCTGACGGTACGAACCTGTGCGTTGATGAACATTCTGCCAAAAAATTTGACGAGAACGGGAATATTCCCGCATTCCCCGTGCGTGAGAGACCGTGGTACACAGAAGCAGCCGAAAGCGGAGAGCTCTGCTTCTCTGACGTTATGAGAGACACCTATACAGGCGATGTCTGTGTTACCTGCTCGGCACCTGTATATGCATACGGCGAGCTTGTAGGCGTAGTTGGTATCGATATCTTTCTTGACGCGATGGAGGAATACGTCGAGCAGTCGAATGCAAGCGAAGGCTCCATCTGTATTATAAACGACGAGGGAAAGCTGATATTTGCTCCCGAGGATAACGGAGCATTTGATACATCTTTTTCCGCAACGTCCGAGGATCTGAGGAAAACAGGCAGCAGCGAGCTCTCCTCGTTTATCAGTACCGCGCTCTCAGGCAGCACAGGCTTGCAGCTGCTGGATATCAACGGCAAGACATATTATATGACAGGCTCTCATATGGAAACGGTCGGCTGGGCTGTCGTTTCGGCTATCGAGAAGGAGATAACCGAGGCGCCTGCGAATCATATGCTCGACGAGATGAATAAGGTGAGCGCTGCTTCTACCGCGAAGTACAGGAGCGGCGCAAAGAGCATTAGCAGAATGGTTATTTTACTTATGTTGCTGGTCTTCCTTTTAGGACTCACTGCAGCTCTGATGCTTGCCAAGAGGATAGTAAAGCCCATTGAGCTGATGACGAAGAGGATGACCTCACCGGATTCAAAGGTCTTCAAGATGGAGGATGCCTACCGCACCGGCGATGAGATAGAGGTTCTGGCAGAATCCTTTGCCGATATATCCGATAAGACCGAGAAGTACATCTCCGAGATAACACGCATAACGGCTGAAAAGGAGCGTATGGGCGCGGAGCTCGATGTTGCAAAGCAGATTCAGTCGGATATGCTGCCGAGAATATTCCCTCCGTATCCCGAAAGGGAGGAGTTCGATATCTATGCGGATATGCTCCCCGCGCGTGAGGTGGGAGGAGATTTCTACGATTTCTTCCTTGTGGACGATGATCACCTTGCGGTCGTGATGGCTGACGTATCGGGCAAGGGAATACCCGCGGCGCTGTTTATGGTCATAGCTAAAACTCTGATAAAGAACCGCACACAGGCAGGCGGTACCCCCGCCGAGATACTCAGGGACGTTAACGAGCAGCTCTGCGAGGGCAACGAGGCGGATATGTTCGTTACAGCGTGGCTCGCTGTCATCGACCTGAATACGGGCGAGGGCTTTGCGACAAATGCAGGACACGAGAACCCCGCACTGTGCCATTCGAGCGGAAATTTCGAGCTTATCAAAAACAAGCACTCGCTTGCTGTGGCTGTTATGGACGGAGCAAACTTCCGTGAGCACGGCTTCAAGCTTGAGGCGGGAGATACATTGTTCATATATACCGACGGTGTCCCCGAGGCTTCCAATTCCAATGATGAGATGTTCGGAACGGACAGAATGATCGAGGTCCTCAATAATAACAGGGACGAGTCCCTCAACAGCATAATCGACAGTATGAGAAGCGAGATAATCAAGTTTACAGGTGAGGCGGAGCAGTTCGACGATTTCACTATGCTCGCGCTTCGGTATTACGGAAAAAAGTAAATGCTGCACAGGTCTGAGGAGCCCGTCTCTGCTGACCTGCGGTATAGAGGAGAAATTATATGAGAACAGATATCATCAGAGTGTACAGCAATCTGGACGGAAGCGACAAGGCACTCAATGCCGCGGAGAAATTTGCGGTGTACAACGAGCTTGGGGGGAAGGATGGGAGACACCTCCGCCTGCTGACAGAGGAAACGATCTCTATGCTCCACGGCATAATGGAGGATTTCAGCGGCAGCTTCTGGATAGAGAGCGAGCAGACAAAAAAAGGACTGCTTTGCCGTATCTGCCTTACGATAGACAGGCAGGCGAATATGGAGCAGGAGGAGCATATCCTTTCGGTCGCCTCAAGCGGGAAAAATGAGTCTACGAGAGGCGTTGTCGGAAAGATACGCGAGCTCATACGCAGGAGCATACAGTCGGCGTCCTCCGAGGAGGAGAAGGAACTGAGAAATATGAGCGATGTGTGGCTCGGAATGGGCACGGGTGCAGGCAGCTCCGTTTCGCCCATACAGGCTGAAAGCTTCTGGTCTTTGCAGCTCTACCGCAATAGTCTTGCACAGCAGAACGAAAAAACGCAGGAGTGGGACGAGCTTGAGAAGTCGATAATAGCTAAGCTGTCAGATGAAGTAAAGGTGTGGCTGATGCCGGACGAGACGCGTATAGTCGTCGATAAGCTCATCAGGGCGTAAGAAAAAATATGGATAACGAACGCTTTCTGATCAAGAGCATTCTTGAGGATATGTCTGACGGCGTTATTGTCGTCGGCTTCGACGGAAGGATACAGCAGTACAACAGAGCTGCAAAGCGGATACTCAGCCTTTACGATGAACAGCTCCGCGACAAGAGCATCGCCTCAATAATGAATGAGACAGATGAAAACGACGAGCTGTTCGATCTGGTCACACAGGCTATCCTCTCAAAGGAGAAAGTAGTCAGGACCATACCGTATTTCCGCGGCGAGGAAATGCTTTATCTGCGTATTACTGCGGACTTCCTGATGAATAATTCCGAGAAGATCGGCGTTATCGTCCAGATCAGCGACATAACCGAGAATGCGATGCTGTTCATCGCGAACAAGCGGCTTGCGAATCAGGTCATTGACCTGATGAACTCCTTCGTTGAGGTGATGGTAACAGCGATAGATGAAGAATCCTCATACAACGCCAATCACACCAAAAGCATGGTGAGATATGCGGAACGTTATCTTGGGTGGCTGGAAAAGCAGGGTGAGCTCACAGAGCATACAGCCGAGAATACAGCACCGCTGATTATGAGCGTGTGGCTGCACGATATCGGAAAGCTGCTTGTCCCGCAGGAGATAATGGATAAACCGACCCGACTCGGAGCCGCCGCTGCCGAGCTGTCACACCGCTTCGAGATAGCGCGGCTCGTGCTGAAAAACGAGAGCCTGACATATCCCGAACGGAAGGCGGAGCTCGAAGGGCTCGCGGAACAGCTCAGGGAGGCGGAAAAGCTGATATCCTCGGCAGATACGGCAGGCTTCCTCGATGAGGAAACCATTAGCAGGCTGAAAGCTGCGGCGAGGATAGAATGTCCGCTGTCGGACGGCAGCCGCCGACCGCTCCTCAGCGATAAAGAGCTTGAAGCGCTGACTGTAGTGCGCGGCACACTGACCTCCGAGGAACGGAAGATAATAGAATCCCACGTGAGCTGGACGGGTACGCTGCTCTCCAAAATGGAGTTCCGCGGCGACTATAAGAAGGTCCCGCTATGGGCGGCAGGTCATCACGAGCTGCTGGACGGCTCGGGCTATCCCGAGCGTCTGAGCGGGGAAGATATCCCGTGGGAGACCCGCCTCATAACGATAATCGACATCTACGATGCACTGACAGCTGAGGACAGACCGTATAAACCGCCGATGAAGCCCGAAAAAGCCTTCGCTGTCCTTGATGATATGGCTGAGCAGGGCAAGATCGATAAAACAATACTAAACAGCTTTCGCAGCAGCGAGGCTTGGAAAAATGAAAGGAAAGATGAGATATGACTATTGAAAAAAGCAGTAACGGTGACAAGCTGATCATTGCCGTTGAGGGCAGGATCGATACCAAAACAGCTCCCGAGCTCGAGAGCGAGCTGAACACATCGCTTGAGGGCGTCAGTGACCTGACTATCGACCTTGCGAAGGTGGACTACATCTCCTCGGCAGGACTGCGTGTGCTCCTTGTGGCTCAGAAGTGTATGAACCATCAGGGAACGATGACAGTCATCAATGCAAACGATGACCTTATGGAGATATTCGAGATCACAGGTTTTACCGATATCTTCACTATCAAATAAGTCGGGAGGCGATTCATTGTGAAAGAGCTTGATATAACAGCTGTAAAGGATAATCTCGACACGGTAATGAGCTTCGTTGACGAGCAGATCGAGGATATCGATTGCTCGCCGAAGACACAGATGCAGATAGACCTTGCTGTAGAGGAGATATTCATCAATATTGCCAGCTACGCTTATAATCCCGAAACAGGCAACACCACCGTGCGCGTAGAGGTCGATAAAGAGATCCCTGCGGTGAAGATAACCTTCATAGATCACGGAGTACCCTACGACCCGCTTGCAAAGGCTGACCCCGATATTACGCTTGCTGCTGAAGACAGGCGTATCGGCGGACTTGGCATATTCCTTGTCAAGAAGAATATGGACGATATCAAGTACGAGTACGTAAACGGCAGCAATATCCTTACCATCGTAAAAGATCTGTAAGGCAGAGATGTCAGCTATACAGATAAGACCGCTCGGGAGACAGTCCCGAGCGGTTTTTGCATATCACGGTACATCAGATAACGTACAGTAGACGAAAATGCATTTACTTCTGTAAATCTGCACAAAATCGCGCGGAAATATTTGTGCAAGTATACAAAAGAAGGCGCTTTCTGAATCTGAATACAGAATCCTGAGGGTATTATTTATGAGCTGAAACCTTTATAAAAAAATGTCAGGAGGAAATTATAATGCCAAGCTTAAAGCAGATATACGATGATGCGATAAATACTGTCGAGAAGGAGCCCGAAAAGATAGGTGCGCATTTCTGGCTGGCTCTTACTGCCAGCAGGATGATGCAGGAAAGCAACGATGACAGTATGGATTACAGCTATGCGGACGTAGGCTCGAAGTATTTCGAGTATCAGAACGACCCTGCGTTCCGTAAGGCGATGAAGGTCTATGGCGAAACACAGAGCATGGAGCGTATGAAGGAACCCGGCTCATTCTGGAAGATCTATGATGTGTTCGATGATGACCTTGACCGTGAGCCTGTTGAAGACATACAGCAGTGCTCGGAATCGCAGAGGTCACGTATATCGACGCAGACCTCATTCAGCGCCTCGTTGAAATCGTCGGGATTCTGGAGCTTGATACAGGTCTCAAGAACTGAGGAGGCTATGTCGGCAGAGATAGCAGACATTCTCTTGGCGTCGGGCTTGAAGCTTATCTCCATAATGTAGAGACAGTAGCATATATTGCCGTTATCGGGATACAGCGGCACGAACGTCATATCGAACCACACGTCATACCTTGTGGGGTGCGCATAGGAGTGGATGCACTTCTTTTCTATCGCCGCCTGATAACAGGCTTCCTCGAAATTGAGGTCGCGCGGCATATAATCGGTGTACACACTGTCGGGGACAAAGGTTCGCTTCAGCATCTCAACGCCGTTTATAGGCAGCTCTATAGTATCCATATATGAACGGTTACCCGTAACAATGCGCAGCTCACCGTAGCTGCCGCCGTCCAACTTCTCAACGGATATTATACAAGCGGCTTTGCCCATACTGTCAACGATAGTCTGGAAATCCATAGCTTCACCCCCATTTGAACTGTGTATAAACAGGCGGAATGATATACCACTGCCCTGAACTTGAATATATTTTACCACTTTTCCGAAAAAGCTTCAATGTAATATCCGAAAAGTTTACAAAAGCAGGCAAATAATCGGCATTTCATATAAAGCTGAAAGGTGCGCTTTGTACGTTATGACAAAACAAATCAGGCATCGTATAATAGCTCTGCCAAAACACAGGAATCCATTGACAATTTAAGGAGTATTGGGTATAATTTGAGTAAAAGAAGAGAAGCGGAGCTTTATTCCGCTAAGAACGGCTGATAACGAAAGGAGGTCATCATATGGCTCACATTCTGTCACGCGTTTTTGCGGCGGCAGTCCCGCTCGCAGTGGGGGCGGCACTTCTGCCGCTGACAGCCTCGTCGGAGTCGCCCGAGCTCGCAGACAGCGGGATAGACTACACCGAAGCTGTCGGGACTATACCCAATCCCGCGGCAGGCTACACAAACACGATATGGGCGGTCTGCAAGCCGAATTCGACTCCCGTCTATTCTCCCACGGGTAAGCTGGTGCTGTTTTTCATTGATATAGGCGCGTTTTCATCGGGAATGAACGGCGGCAGCGATATCCCGCTCGACGACACATTCTTTGAATCGTGGCATCAGACATTCGAGAACTGCCGCAAGAACGGCTGTACCGTTGCAGTACGCTTCCGCTACGATGCGAACGGAAAGGATGACCCCGAGCCCGCAACCTTCGACGCGCTTATGTCGCACATCGACCAGCTCAACGAGCACGGCTTCTTTGGGGATATCGGCGATATGCTCGTCTATGTGGAGGCGGGCTTCGTCGGTAAATGGGGCGAACAGCACGGAGGCAAATATACCTCGCTCCCGTACAAGGCTCAGCTTCTGCAAAGGCTGCTGGAGGTCGTGCCCGACCCCGTACCTGTGACAGTCAGGACGCCGAACATCTTCGCTGAATGGGCGGGGATAAAGCTCTCGGAGATAAACGACGCCGAGCTCATAGACAGCCTGAGATCGAGCACATACTGCCCTGATATACAGAAGTACCGCAGCCGTATAGGTCTTTACGACGACGGCTATATGGGAAGCGACAGCGACCTCGGCACCTATTCTGACCGCTCAGCCGAGACCGAATGGCTCGGGCGGCAGACGCTGACCTCGTACTTCGGCGGCGAGTTTTCGGGCAATCTTGAATTTGCGCAGAAGTACGATACCTACCTCCCCGAGAATGCGATCCCCGAGATGTACAAAACTCATCTGAGCTATATAAACTCGAATATCTTTCAGCTGTACAAGGATTATACCTTCGGCGAGAACTGCGATGTTTCGGGCGTAGACAACTCCGCGTACTACGGGAGCACCGCCTTCGATTTTATCCGCGACCACCTCGGCTACAGGTTCGTGCTGCGCGATTCAAGGCTCACTCCCGAGGTCGCGCAGGACGGCACAGCAAGGGTGGAATTCACGGTCGAGAATACGGGTTTTGCAGGGATCATCCCCGCCTGTACGCCGTATGTCATACTCGAAAAGGACGGCGTATACACGTTTGCGGGGTGCAATACCGACTGTCGGAAATGGCTCTCCCGCACAAAGACTGACGAGGCGCTGGAGCTGAAGCTCCCCGCGGATATCGAAGCAGGCAGGTGGAACGTCTGGTTCAAGATGAACATCGGTCCGCAGTGGAAGGTCGAAGCTCCAGACAAGGGAGCTGTGCGCTTTGCCAACAACGGCACGTGGAACGGAGTGCTCGGAGCGAATCTGCTTGGAAGTATCAACGTCACTGAAAGTGAAGCTCCCGCTGGAGACAGCAGCTTCTGCGTTGTCGGCTGTGAGGACGGCGCGGGAACGGAAATGTACACATACAGGAACATCATCACCGTGGACGGAGCTGTATCCCACGCTTTTGAATGGACCTCCGACAACGTCATCGCAAAGGCTGACGACGGAACCGAAATGTCCGTGCGCGCAGACGGGACATATCTCTATGTGATGGCAAAATTGCCCGCGGGAGCCGATGCTCCCGTCTATAACATTCAGCTCCACCGCGCGTCGGACAACGAGTATTTCTGGCTGTATTACGCCTCTAACGGCTTTGTCTATTTTAACAAGGAGTCATACGGCGGCTGTCTCTGCAAGTGGAGCGGTGACACTGTCGAGTTCCGTCTGCCGTTTGACATTTTCGGTATCAGCGGAGGCGACGAGCTCAAGGATATCCGCGTATTCCTACAGGACAGCGGCAACGAGTGGAAGCTGATGGGCAATATCACCGCAAACAGCGTGACTGTCCCCGATACGGAAGCAGAATTCACCGTAACGAAGCAGCTTCTCGGCGACGCTAACCTCGACGGAAAAGTAACGGTTGCGGACGCGGTCGCGATACTGCAATACATCGCCAACAAGGATAAATATCAACTCTCGTCCGAGGGCAGGGACAACGCCGATGTCTACGCACGCGGTGACGGCATAACAGCAAGCGACGCCCTCACAATACAGCGCGTGGACAGCGGTCTGTATGAGCTCGGCGACCTGCCGGTAATGCCCGTATAAGACCAAGGGCTGATCATTGACAGCTGCACACGTCAAGTAAGAGCAGCAGCCATCGTAATCGGGAGATTGAGCTTTGCTATCGCTTCAATGCAGCCGTTGCGACTGCTGCTGACTTTGAGGCTGTATTGCGGTACACCTTATAATATGAGGAATAGAGTGAGGGATAATTGCTTATGATAAAGAAGCTCATAAAGCGGGCTGCTGCGGCAGCTCTCATACTGCCAGTGCTTATTGCATCGACACCTGATGCATACGCCGCAGATTCGGTGCTGAACGATACGGAATGGAATTCATTCGTGGAAGAAAAAATCGAGAAGGACGCTCCGCCGGGACTTGCACTCGCGCTTGTGAGCGGCTCGGAGATCGGATATAAGAACTGGGGCTATGCCAATATCGGGGAGCAGTCGCCCGTGACAGAGGACACCGTGTTCGGTATCGGCTCCTGCTCGAAGGCGTTTACCGCACTGTCGGTATTTCTGCTGCAGGAGGAGGGAAAGCTCTCGGTCGAGGACAGCGTTTCCGACTATCTGCCGTGGTGGAACGTTACTTGGAACGGACAGCCGCAGGATACGAAGATATGGCAGCTTCTTGAACACTGTTCGGGTATTCCGAATTCAACGATGATGCAGTATCCCGAAAGCGGCGGTGCGCCCTCCAATGAGGAAATTGCTCACATTGCGGAAAACATCAGGCTTGTATACGAGCCGACAACAAGGTTTGAATACTGCAATCTCGGCTATGACGTTCTTGCGTACATAACAGAGACTGTAAGCGGCGTGCCGTTTGAGGAATACGTCACGGAAGAAATATTGCAGCCGATAGGTATGACGCACAGCGGCTACCATATCCCGACAACGCAGGGCTACCGCTGGTTCTTCCTGAAGCTGAAGCCGTATGACGAGCCTGAATATGCCCTGACCTCGGGCGACGGCGGTCTGCGTTCCACAACAAAGGATATGTCACTCTGGCTGGAGGCACAGCTCGGTCACTTGGAGCTTCCCGAAAAGCTGACGAATGCAATAGCCTCTTCGCATGAAATACCAGATGAGTACAAGATCGACATGGGTGATGGTATGGTACAGTATAACGGCTGGATAGATTATGACGGCTACTATTACCACACTGGAACGAACGCAAATTTCAGTTCTTTCATTCTGGTTGATCAAGAGCGTGATATCGGCATTTTCTCTGTTTCAAATGTATGGACATACACAGCGGATTATGCTGCAAACTCACTATATCAGGTCATAAAGGGGGAACAGATCAACAGACAACAGTTTGAATTATTAGACCCTTGCTCGACTGTAGATAAGGTATCGACCTGTATCACGGTCATAGGTCTGATTGGTATCCTGCTGATACTTGCAATTATGTTCACACAGAAAAAACGCCTTGCAAAGAAGCCGCGGACTCCCGCAAAGGAGAAGCGGAAGCTCTGCATACGCTGTGTCGTGTTGATACCGCTGCTGATATTGACTGCGCTGCTGCCGAAGCTGGTTCTATGGGCGGCAGGATACGGTTTTGCAAGCTACCGCATGATCGGTGTATGGTTCCCTTACTCTTTCCTGATTGCATTTGCGGTTCTGAGTGTGATGTTCCTGCTTATGCTGATTTCGGGCTTTACACGATACCGAGCTGTCAGAAGTATCAGCTGATATGAAAAGCTTCTCGAGCCGCAACGCTTGGGAAGTTTTTCTGTATGGCTGAAAAAGCAGGTCGGGAATACGTATTGCCGCTTATTTGCCCGCGGCTTAACTGTGATACTTATATAGCAGTATTATGTGAACCTACTGGGAAAGAACCTTTCTGAAGAAAGGTTCTTTCCCAGACCCTTTTTCATAGACTTTTAGTACAAAATTTTACCCCATAGGGTACTCCCGATAGAACGATAAAGCACAAGTTTTTTCGTTTCAGGAGCACCCTATGGGGCAAAAATTTAAATTGAAAGTTTTAGGAGAGGAGTTTATGACTTTATGCCGTATTTTGCGTAGAAATCGCGTATATCCCTCTCAGAGCGGACGAGCTCGGCGTACATCAGCTTTTTCGTGGCTTTGTCGTAGAAGCCGATGGTCTTTTCACCCGTGCAGATGCTTGACTCGATTTTGATATCGCTTGCGGTGAAGGGCTCGGGGATAGGTACGGTGCGGTGCTTGAAAATGCTCATAGGGATACTCCTTTCCGACAGATAAGATGATTATATCAGAACTTCACAGGATTTGCAACAGCTTGCCGCAGCTTTCCTCTGACGTTGTGCACGATAATACGAACTAATTTTTGTTGAAAACGACGAAAAAAGGCTGTGAAATATAATTACCGAACTTGGTTACTTGCATTTTTGTTATTTTTAGGTTATAATAAACAGGGCGTATATTGCCGCAATTAGTGTAAAACAAAGTATTGAAATATATGGTGATGCTCCTTTGGGGAGCAGATAAAAGGTGCATTATATGAAACATAAAACATCTGAAATGCTTAATATGCTTCATCAGGAGCATATCGTAGCACATATGAGATCCCTTTCGCATGATGAACAGCTGAAAATGGTCTCGCACATAGAGTCACTCGACCTCTCCGTACTGAACGATGTGGCTGTGGACGAGGAACGCGGTAAATTCGAGCCGCTTTACGCGACAACGCTCGCTGATATAGCCGAGAACCGCGAATACTTCACCGCAACAGGACTTGAAGCGATACGCGCGGGCAAGGTCGGAGCGGTACTGCTTGCGGGCGGACAGGGCAGCCGCCTCGGCTTCGAGCACCCGAAGGGGATGTTCAGGATAGGCGTTGAGCGCGAGCTCTACATCTTCGAGTGCCTTATCAACAATCTGCTTGAGGTCACAAAGCAGGCAGGCGCGTGGGTGCCGCTTTTCATAATGACGAGTGTTGACAACATCAAGGAGACACGCGAATTCTTCGTGGCTCACAACTTCTTCGGCTACAGCGACGACAATGTGTGGTTCTTTGTGCAGGAGCAGCTTCCCACGGTGGATACGAACGGCAAGCTGATGCTTTCGGGCAAGGGGACTATCTCTACGGCTCCGAACGGCAACGGCGGCTGGTATGCCTCTATGGCTAAGACGGGAATGCTCAGGATAGTGCAGAACGCGCACATCGAGTGGCTGAACGTGTTCGCGGTGGACAACGTATTGCAGCGGATAGCAGACCCGTGCTTTATCGGTGCGGTTATAGAGTCGGGCAAGGTCTCGGGCGCTAAGGTAGTCGCCAAGGCTGACCCGAACGAAAAGGTCGGCGTGCTCTGCCTTGAGGACGGCAGACCGTCCATCGTGGAATACTACGAGATGACCGACGAGATGATAAACCGCCGTGAGCCCGACGGCACGCTGTCGTACAACTACGGCGTGATACTGAATTACCTCTTCCGCGTGGACAAGCTCAACAGGACGCTCTCGGTGAAGCTCCCGCTGCACCGCGCGTTCAAGAAGATAAAGTATATGAACGCTAATGGTGAGATGATAACTCCCGAGGAGCCGAACGCCTACAAGTTCGAGACGCTGGCTCTTGATATGGTAAAGCTTCAGGATGACTGCCTTGCCTACGAGGTGGACAGAAGCAGAGAATTTGCACCCGTGAAGAACAAGACGGGCGTGGATTCGGTAGATTCCGCGCGTGAGCTTCTAAGGCTCAACGGCGTGGAGCTGTAAATACGATAGTTAAGACCCGAGCCTGCTCGGGTCTTTTTATGTGGTAAAAGATTGACATACTGCGGCAATAGTGCTATAATTGTAAGGTGATTGAATAATCGTTCCGTCAGGAGCGATATACCAAGATATACTATTACGTTGTTCAGGAGGAAAAAACAATGAAGCTGGAAGATTACAAGCTTTTTACGGTCGGACCGACTCAGATGTATCAGAGCACTCTCGAGGTAAGGTCTAAGGTGGTTCCCTATTTCAGAACGCCCGAATTCTCGGAGCTTATGCTTGAAAATGAAGCACTCATCAAGAAGCTGCAGTTCGCACCGAGCGACGCTAAGGCAGTATTCCTGACCTGCTCGGGAAGCGGCGCGATGGAAGCGACTGTTATAAACTGCTTCGATAAGAATGACAATCTGCTCGTTATCTCGGGCGGTACATTCGGCGAGCGCTTCGAGAAGATATGCGAGATACACCATATCCCGTTCACTGCTCTCAAGCTCGGCGCAGACGAGGAGCTCGTGAGGGAGCACTTTGCTCCGTTCGAGGGCAAGGGCTTCACGGGACTGCTCGTTAATATCGACGAGACCTATACGGGACAGCTCTACGATATCAACATCATCAGCGACTTCTGCAAGCGCAATGGTATGTACCTCGTTGTAGACGCTATCAGCTCATTTCTTGCCGACGAGTACAATATGGAGAAGTACGGCATAGACGCGACTATCGTAAGCTCGCAGAAGGGCTTGTGCCTTGCTCCCGGACTCTCGATAGTGACGCTCAGCTCACGTATGGTAAGCAAGGTGGAGGCTAACGATATAGAGTCGCTCTACTTCGATTTCAAGGACTACTTCCTCAATATGAAGAGGGGACAGACTCCCTTCACACCCGCAGTCGGCGTCTGCTTCGAGCTCAACGATATGCTGCATAAGATCGACGACGAGGGCATAGATTCAAGACTCAACGAGGTAAGGAGCCGCTGTGAGCATTTCAGGAACAGCCTCAGGGGACTTCCTGTACATCTCCCGCCCTATCCGCTTTCAAATGCCATAACTCCCGTCCGCTTCGAGAAGGACATAGCTATGGAGTTCTTTGCATACCTCAAGGACGAGAAGCACATTATGGTCAACCCCGTTGGCGGCGAGCTCGGAAAGAGGAGCATACGCGTCGCACACGTCGGCGACCTCAGCTTTGTGGACTACGATGATCTGCTCGTGGAGATGAAGCAGTTCTTCGGAATGTGAGAAATCTGCACCTGCACGCTCGGTGCGGGCGAAAAGGAGAAAGCCTATGGAGACGGCATTAAGGCAGGAACTGCTCGATTTCTGCAAAGAGATAGCTCCCGAAGCGGAGTGTACCTTTATGGACCCGAAGAAAATGATATTTGAAGAGTGCGTGAAGATGAACTGCTTCTATTGCGGAAAGTACGGCAGGAACTGGAGATGTCCTCCGAATCTTCCCGATATAGACTACAAGAAGATGTTCAGCGAGTTCGACGAGGGAATGTTTGTGGCATATACCTTCGACGCGACGAACAAGGCTCAGTATGAGACGATAAGAAACGAGTCGAGCGTCACTCTGCACAAGACTTTATTGCAGATTGAGAAGTGGTTCTACGACCACAACAGCTCGACAGCCATATCGTTCGGAGCAGGCTCGTGCAAGCTCTGCAAGGGCGGCTGCGGCAAGGAGCGCTGCAACAATCCGTATATGTCGAGAAGTCCGCTTGAATCCACGGGCGTCAACATCGTCAAAACTGCGGCGCAGTTCGGGATAGACATACGCTTCCCGACAAATGAAAAGCTTATGAGAGTCGGACTTGTCGTTTGGCAGGACCCGATAAAATAAATGGAGGTCTATGGATAATGAAGTACATTTTTATGGTTGCAGGCAAGGGCTCGAGATTACAGCCCCTCACATTCAAGCACCCGAAGTCGATGTATAAGCTCGACGAGAACACCACTCTCCTTCAGAGAATGGTCGGCCTTATCAAGAAGCACGACGCCGAGGCTGATATCGTCCTCGTAACAGGTCATATGCACAGGAGCATCGAGGAGCAGGTAGAGGGCGTGAGATGTATCTACAACCCATTCTATGAGGTGACTAATTCGATCGCTTCTCTTTGGTTCGCAAGAGAGGAGCTCTCCGACGAAAACGTTGTCCTCATCGACGGCGATATCGTTATGGAGGACGACCTCGTTGCCAACGTGCTCTGCAAGCCCGTGGACAAGCCCTACGTTCTCGTTGACAGCTCGATAAGGACTGACGGCGACTACAACGTTGAGGTGTCGGGAGATCAGGTCCTCGTAATGAGCAAGGAGCTCGACAGCTACTACGGCGAATATGCGGGAGTAACTCTCCTCGACGGCGAGAGCGTGAAGCTGATGAAGGCGGAAATGGAGAGCATGGTCGAGGACGGCTACTATGACCAGTGGTATGAGAATGCACTCGTACAGCTCATTTTCAAGAACGACTTCAAGCTCTACTACATAGATATCACTAACTACGACTGGACAGAGGTCGATTCCGTGAACGACCTGCTTCTTGCAAAGCGCATACACACGCAGGAGCACACCGAGGGCTGAGATGAGCAAGGCGGTCAGGGTCATAACATACGGAACGTATGATATGCTCCATTACGGTCATATCCGACTTCTTGAAAGAGCGAAGGCACTGGGTGACTATCTCATTGTGGGCATCACCTCGGACGACTATGACAAATCAAGAGGAAAGATAAACCTTCAGCAGTCGCTGATGGAGCGTATCGAAGCTGTGAGAGCCACAGGCTTGGCGGACGAAATAATAGTTGAAGAATACGACGGACAAAAAATTGATGACGTTCAGCGCTATGACGTTGACATATTTGCAATAGGCTCGGACTGGCTGGGCAAATTCGACTACCTTAGCCAGTTCTGCAGGGTGGAATACCTCGACAGGACGGAGGGCGTATCGAGCTCCGCTATCAGAGCCTCCAAGCGCAGTATCAGGCTCGGACTTGTCGGCGACGGCAAGAACGCAATAGTGTCGAAGTACATCAACGAGAGCAAGATAGTGAACGGATTGGATATCGCGGGAATAGTGTCTGAGCACTGCGTTGACGGCATCGACGGCGTACCGCATTTCGGGAGCTATGAGGAGCTCCTCGCCGAATGTGACGCGGTATATATAATCTCAAAGCCGACTGAGCACTACAGGCAGATAAAGCAGGCACTTGAGTGCGGCAGGCACGTCCTTGTCGAGTCGCCGATAGCGACGACAAAGGAGGATGTCGAGGAGCTGTTAGCTCTTGCGAAGGAGCGCGGACTCGTCCTTATGGACGCGATAAAGACAGCCTATGCGACCGCTTACAACAGGCTTCTCCTCATAGCGAAGGAGGGCAAGATAGGCGACGTGATATCGGTCGAGGCTACCTGTACCAGTCTCCGAAACATCGAGAACGCCGATATCCCGATGGCGTGGAACAGTATATGCGGCTGGGGACCAACAGCAATGCTCCCCGTATTCCAGATACTCGGAACAGGCTATACAAAGTCACAGATAACGACGCTGTTTAGAGACAGTGCCAATTCTTTCGACCTGTTCACGCATATCCATTTCAGCTATCCTAAGGCAGTCGCTACGATAAAGGTCGGAATGGGCGTGAAGTCCGAGGGCGAGCTCGTCATCTCGGGCACAAAGGGCTATATTTACGTGCCTGCACCGTGGTGGAAGACCGATTACTTCGAGACCCGCTTTGAGGATCAGAGCGACAACAAGCGCTACTTCTACCAGCTTGACGGCGAGGGCATAAGGTACGAGCTTGTAGCCTTCGTCAAGGAGATAGAGGCACCGAAGTCGTACTCGTATATCAGCTCCGAGGTGTCTGCCTCGATAGGGCGCGTCATCGGGGACTTCTACGCAGGCAAAGATCTGGTCGTCATCTGACGTGCAGATGCAGAGGAGGGGACGCATTTGTCCGAGCTTGACAGTATGATCGAAAACGCGGAGGTGATACGCTCGAAGCGCAGAACTATCGCGATACAGATAGCCGCGGACGGACACCTCATCGTGAGGTCGCCGCTGCGTCTGCCTAACAGGGACATCGCCGCCTTCATCGACAAGAACCGCGGCTGGATAGAGAAGCACGCGGCGAAGGTCGCGCGGACGAACAGCGAGCTCGCGAAGCTCGAGCCCTATTCTGCCGCGGACATCGAGGCAATGGCTCAGCGGGCATTGCAGGTCATACCCGAGCGCGTGAAGCACTATGCGGCGGAGCTCGGGGTCAGCTGCGGCAGGATAACGATACGAAACCAGAAAACGAAGTGGGGGAGCTGCACGTCCAAGGGCAACCTCAATTTCAACTGCCTGCTTATGGAAGCACCGCCAGAGGTGCTCGATTCAGTGGTAGTGCACGAGCTCTGCCACCGTCTGCATATGGACCACTCGAAGGCGTTCTACGCCGAGGTGTACCGCGTCTTTCCCGACTACGACAGGTGGGACAAGTGGCTAAAGGACAACGGCCCTCTGCTAATCAAGCGAATGCAGGCGGGATATACAAAAAAGTAACGGCTTGGTGAACCAAGCCGTTTAATTATTCCTGTCCGAGGAAGGCACGTATCTCCGCAAGCCTTGCCCTTGCTGCATTTCTGCCGATGCGGTAGACCTCGAGGAGCTTGTCCATATCGTGCTCTACGTGTCCTATCGGGAGCTTCTCGGGCGGCGCGATAACGAGGGCTCTGCCTGCTTTTTCGGCGGAGGCGATGTAGCGGAGCTCGTCGTTGTACATCCTCGGGCGCTCCTCGAAGGCGCGGACGAGCTGGGGGTACTTCCTGCCGTAGCGTAGCTTCACGAGCCCGAGCGTGCGGCTCTGTGTCTTGATATATCCGCGCGGCTGAGTGAGGATAACGATGTTCCTGTCGCAGCCTGTGCTCTCCATAAAGCGGAGCGGGATAGAGTCGGAGATACCGCCGTCGAGGAACTCGCGTCCGCCTATTTTTACAATGCGCGACACGAGCGGCATAGAGGCGGAGGCGCGTATCCATTCGAGGTCGTCGCCGCCCGCGGTGCGGCAGTTGTGGTAGACCGCCTTTCCCGTGTTTATGTCAGTCCCGACAACGAAGAATGACATCGGGTTGGATTCGTAGGTGTCATTGTCGAAGAGGTCGAGCTTTTCGGGGATAGTGTGGTAGCAGAACTCCGCGCCGAACATATCGCCCGTATGGATGAGGGAGCTCCAGCTGCAATAGCGCTTCTCATTGCGGAAGCGGAGGTTGTAGCGAATGGCGCGTCCGTGCTGACCCGATTTGTAGTTGCACCCGAAGCACGCGCCTGCGGACACGCCGACGGAGCTGTCGAAGGTGAAGCCGTTTTCCATTAGTACATCGGTGACTCCTGCGGTGAAGAGCCCGCGCATAGCGCCGCCCTCCATAACAAGACCGTATTTCATATATAAGCCCTCCAGATCAAAACTATTACCTATTATACAATAAACCGAAAGAATTGTCAATAATTGTAGGGGCGCATTCCGTGCGCCCGCAGATATACCGACAAACCCGCAGCAACCAATTGTAGGGGACGGCGTCCTCGACGTCCCACTATGCGATTGCTTCCCGCCGAAAGCAGACTATGACTTTTGAATAAAGTGAGCGAGCAAAGCGAGCGGCACCGAAGTTTGGGGTCAGGGGAACTGTGTTCCCCTGCAGGGTCTGGGGCGGCGCCCCAGCGGATTGTCAAGGCATAGCCTTGACCAGAGTCCCTGGCGGGTCAAGGGCGGAGCCATTGAAGTGTTGACATAGTCACTCAAATATGATAGAATAAAGCTACTGATTGCAAAAAGGAGAGAGCTATGGAGATAATACTTGCATCGGCGTCGCCGCGCAGGCGTGAGCTGATGAGATACATAACCGACGATTTCAGGGCTGTCTCGCTCGACTGCGACGAGACCCTGCCGCTCGATACCGACCCCATGCAGGCTTCGGAGTACCTTGCCAATCTGAAGGCTCTTGCGGCGGCGGAGCAGTACCCCGACGCGGTAGTGATAGGCTGTGACACGACTGTCATATGCGAGGGGGATATCCTCGGCAAGCCCAAGAGCAGGGAAGAGTGCGTGGCTGTAATGGAGCTGCTCTCAGGACACACGCATCAGGTCGTGACGGGCTGTTCCATTATGTACGGGGACAAAGTCACGTCCTTCTCCGAGGTCACGGACGTGACCTTCCGCGAGCTGTCAGACGCCGAGATAGAGGCTTATGCCGACACCGACGAGCCCTACGACAAGGCTGGCGGCTACGGCATACAGGGCAAAGGCTCGGAGCTTGTATACGGCATAGACGGCGACTTCTTCAACGTCGTCGGACTTCCCGTGACCCGTCTTTTCCAGGAACTGAAAAAATTTATGAGAGATATAAAGGAGAACTGATATGAACTCAACTGCATTCCACAGCGCGGATATCCTTATCCCGAACGACACCGTAGATATGAGCAAGTGGGCTGTCATCGCCTGCGACCAGTACACCAGCGAGCCCGAATACTGGGACGCTGTTACTGCCGAGGTAGGCGGAGCTCCGTCAACGCTCAGTCTTATCCTGCCAGAGCTCTACCTCGAGGACAGCGATGTCTCCGAGCGTATAGCCAATATCCATAAGGCTATGGACAAGTACATCGCCGACGGCATTTTCACGGAGTACAAGAACGCAATGGTCTATGTAGAGCGTGTGCAGAGCAACGGCATAGTCCGCAAGGGACTCATCGGCGCGATAGACCTCGAAAAATACGACTTCTCGAAGGGCAGCACCTCCGAGGTGAGAGCGACCGAGGCTACCGTTATCGAGCGCATACCTCCCCGCATAAAGGTGAGAAACGGCGCACCTCTTGAGCTCCCGCACATAATGATACTCATAGACGACCCTGCGGATACCGTTATCGGCTCGCTTGATAAGTCCTCGATGAAGAAGCTCTACGATACCAAGCTTATGCAGAACGGCGGCAGCATAAGCGGCTACCTCGTTGACGAAGCCGCACAGGAGAAGATAGACGCCGCTCTCTGCGCACTCGCCGAGCCCGACACCTTCAACGCGAAGTATGGTCTCAGCGGACAGCCCGTGCTGCTCTATGCTATGGGCGACGGCAACCACTCGCTTGCTACGGCGAAGGAGTTCTACGAGCAGCTCAAGAAGGCTGACCCCGGCAAGGACTTCTCGAACCACCCAGCACGCTATGCACTCGCGGAGATAGTGGACCTCCACAGCGACGCCCTCAAATTCGAGGCTATATACCGCCTTGTATACGATGTTGACTGTGACAAGCTCATTGCGGGCGTGACAGAAGCTCTCGGTCTTTCCGAGGAGCCCTCCTCACAGTGGGTTGACATCGTATGCCGCGGAAATGAGAAGAAGCTCTACATCCACAACGCGACCTCGAACCTCTCGGTGGGCTCGCTCCAGAACTACCTCGACGGCTACATCAAAGCGAACGGCGGCAAGATAGACTATATCCACGGCATCGAGAACGTGAAGGCGCTTGCGGAGAAGCACAGCGGAATCGCCTTCATACTGCCCGATATGGACAAGTCGGAGCTCTTCCCCACTGTTATCAAGGACGGAGCACTCCCGCGCAAGACCTTCTCGATGGGACACGCCGACGACAAGCGCTTCTACATCGAGGCGAGAAGGATAACCGAATAAGAATGCAATTTGTTAGATAAACAAAACAAAAAACTCTGACCAAATTTTGCGGTCAGAGTTTTTTTGCTTGACAAATGAATAACAGTGTGATAGAATATACCTGTACTAATACGGCTGATACACCGAATGACCGACAGCCATTTATTCAGCGGTATTTCGCAGAATTACAATTTTGTAATATTACGTGAAAATATTGACAAATAGCATAGTGTGTGATATAATTGTCAATATCAGGACGAAAGGAGTATTGTTCATATGAACAAAAATATGATTTTGAGAACTGCTGCCGCTTTATCCATATCAGCGGCATTGCTTTGCGGCGCGGCTTCGTGCGGCGTCAGCGACCTTATTAACGTGCCTATCTCTACATACACGGTCGAGCATACCGACGTTGAGAACTACATCAGTGTATCGGGTACAGTTGAGGGCTCGAACATCGTCAAGGTGACAAGCGACCTCACAGCAAAGGTGAAAACTGTAAACGTAGGTGTAGGAAGCGCCGTCAAGACAGGCGACGTGCTCTGCGTTTTCGATGACTCCGACTATCAGGAGCAGTACGACAAGCTCAAGGAGAGCGCAGATACCTCTCAGGAGAGGCTCGACAGCTACCACGAGAAGAACCAGCGTGCTCTTCAGGAGGCAAAGAACCAGAAGACCGACCTTCTCCGCAAGGCTCAGCGTGCGATAGACAGCGCTGTATCCGCAAGGGATGCGGCATATGCCAAGTACGACAGGCTCCGTCAGGAGAGGGACGAATTATACGAGGCATACCCGAACGAGGAGGACCCGCTGTATCAGCAGTATTTATCTGCTAAGGAGCAGTACGAATTATTCGGCGAATCCCTCAGCCAGTACGATGAGGCTGTACAGGCTGCACGTGATGCATACAACGACACAGTCAAGTCCGCTGACGCTGCTATACAGGCGGCTCAGGAGGCTATCGACGACGAGAAGTACAACAAGGACAGCACAGTTCAGGATCAGCTCGACAAGCTCAAGGAGAGCATAGACAAGTGCACGGTAAAGGCTACTAAGGACGGTATCATTACCTCTCTGAACATAGCAGAGGGAAGCTTCCCGACCACAGAGGCTCTTATGACTATCGAGGATACCTCCGTGCTCAGGATAAACGTCTCCATCAACGAGGCTGATATCCTCAAGGTCAAGGAAGGGCAGAAGGCTGTCATCACGACCACAGCTACGGGCGAAGAGGAGTTCACGGGCAAGGTCGAGCGCGTAGTCAACATAATGAGCGGTCAGATAACCAACGCATACACAGGCGAGAAGGCAGGCGGCGGTTACTCTGCCGAGATACTCATCGACGACGCTGACAAGCTCCTCATCGGTATGACAGCAAAGGCTAAGATAATCCTTGACAAGAAGGAGGACGTGCTCGCTGTTCCCTATGACTCGATAAAGCAGAACGACGACGGTACATTCTCCGTATTCATTGCCGAGCAGAGCGGCGACAAGGGCGGCTACAAGGCAAAGGAAGTCAAGATAGAGAAGGGTATGGAGACCAACTATCTCACAGAGATAATCTCCTCCGACCTCAGCGACGGCGACATTATCCTCACAGATGTTACCACAAACGGAATAGTTGACGGTGAAGACGTGAATATAGCCGAGCCGTATACAGACCCCGACAAGAACGAGGATAAGTAATATGGCAAGAAAACTGATAACGATGAGGAATATCATCAAGCGATATTACATCGGTCAGCCGAACGAGCTCCAGATACTCAACGGCATCGACCTCGATATACACGAGGGCGAATTTGTAGCCATTGTCGGTGCATCGGGCTCGGGCAAGAGTACGCTTATGAATATGATAGGCGCTCTCGACAAGCCGACCGAGGGCTCGTATTTCCTCAATGATACCGACGTGAGTCGCCTGAACGATAAGCAGCTCAGCGAGATAAGGAACAAGGAGATAGGCTTCGTGTTCCAGACCTTCAACCTCATACCGAGGGCGAATGCCCTCAAGAACGTCGAGCTTCCCATGCTATATGCGGGAATGAAGAAGAGAGAGCGTCAGGAACGTGCTCTTGAGCTTCTGAAGCTCGTCGATATGCAGGACAGATACACCCATAAGCCCAACGAGCTTTCGGGCGGTCAGAAGCAGCGTGTAGCCATTGCGAGAGCTATGGCGAACGACCCGTCAATAATCCTCGCCGACGAGCCTACGGGTGCGCTCGACAGTAAGACGGGACATATGGTAATGGACATCTTCCACAGGCTCCACGATGAGGAGGGCAAGACCATCGTCCTTATCACACACAGCCCCGAGCTTGCCGCGGAGACGGAGCGTATCATCACGATAAGCGATGGCTCTATCATATCCGATACAGGCAAGAAGAAGGAAAAGGTAAGCGGCGAATTCATTGTCAGCACCAGCGAGCATGACCTGAAGGATGCTCTTATAAAGGCTGAATCGGAGGTGAAGGAAGATTGAACCTCTGGGAAAATCTTAAAATGGCGCTCAGCTCGATATTCGCGAACAAGCTCCGTTCGCTGCTGACGATGATAGGAATCATCATCGGTATATGCGCCGTTATCACGATAACCACTCTCGGTACGACTCTGCGCTCGACCATCACGACGACGCTGAATTCGCTCGGCTCGAACCTCATGTCGGCGTCTGCCACACCAAGGTCGGAAAGCTATTACGACAGCGCCGATATCGAATGGACCTATGATGACCAGATACCCTATTCAATGGTAGAGGAACTCATGGAGAAGCACCCCGAGATACGCGTTGCCGACGAGAATCCCGTCGGAGGCGGCTACCTCAAGAATTCGCTCGACAAGCAGGTAAACATCAATCTCGTCGGAGCATACAACGGTACACTCGATCAGAACGGTTCGAGAATACTTGCGGGACGCAACATCTCTATGCAGGACGTGTCCGATAAGAAGTACACCTGTATCGTATCGAGCATCTTCGTAAGGCAGTATTTCAAGAACAACGAAGACCCGATCGGTCAGACTATAAAGATCACTAACAACGATAACGGGCTTGCCTATGAGTTCACTATCGTAGGCGTATTCAATTACAATTCTCTTATAAACGGTATGCTCGGAAACGAGGAGAACGCTACTACTCCGATATATATCCCGAACAGCATCGCGAGGGAGTTCCAGCAGCAGTACGGCGAGGAGAGAGCGTTCTACTGGGTACTCTCCTACGACCCCAAGACCGACGGCAAGGCAGCAAAGAAAATCGTAAGGGAATTCTTTGATGCAAAGTATGCTGCGAACAAGAACTTCAAGGTTGCGATATACAGCAATCAGGATACGATGAAGATAATCGACGTCGTTATCAACGTCATCACCGTATTCGTAGCTGTTATCGCGTCTATCTCGCTGATAGTCGGCGGCGTCGGAGTTATGAACATCATGCTCGTAAGCGTCACCGAGAGGACCCGCGAGATAGGTATACGAAAGGCGCTCGGCGCGAAGAAATCGACCATTAAGCTGCAGTTCGTTACAGAGGCTATGATAATGTGCCTCATCGGCGGACTTATCGGCTTGGCTCTCGGACTGTTCAACGGCTTCCTTGCGGGAGTCATCGCGAACCTCATCGTCAGCAATATCCCGACCGCGAAGCAGGTGCTCGGCACTATCACAATGGTACCGTCTCCGCTTGCTATAGTGATATCCATCATCTTCTCGATGCTGACAGGCGTATTCTTCGGATACTATCCTGCAAGCAAGGCAGCAAAGATGAATCCTATCGACGCTCTGCGTTACGACTAAACAATACTTATACAGCAAAAAACCGTCCGACGGCAGTTCCCGTCGGACGGTTTCATTTTTTTCTATGCAAGCCTTACCACGAGCGTCACGCTGAAGCAGCTGTTGTTTATCTCGGCGTAGACCTCACCGCCCATAAGGCTCATAAGGCGCTTGCAGATGAACAGCCCGAGACCGTTTCCCTGCACCTTATCGGCATTCGTTCCGCGGTGGAAGCTCTCGAATATCTGCGTGAGCTCGCTATCCTCAAGCGTACAGCCCGTATTTGACACGGTTATGAGCTCGCAGCCGTCCATTTTGTCGAAGCTGAGAGATATGCGCTTTCCGTCGCCGTACTTTATAGCGTTCTCGATGAGGTTTTGCAGACACTCCGCGAGACGGTCGGGGTCGCAGGAGAGCAGGCAGTCGTCGTAGCTGCCTATGGTGAACTCCGTGCCCTTATCGGCGAGCTGAGGAGCATATCTTGCGGAAATACGCGCAACGGTATGGCTGAGGAATTCCTCGCCCTCGCTGACCTCAAAGCTCATAAAGTCCTCGCTTGCAGCCTTGGTTATCTGACTGACGAAGCTCTCTATCTCGTCTGCGCGGGAGTTTATGCTCTCGGCGGCTTCGCGGCGCTTGTCCTCGTCCTTGTACAGTCCCTTCGCGAGCGCCTTCGCGTTGAGCTTTATCGCCGAGAGGGGGGTCTTGATATCGTGCGACAGCGACAGCAGCAGGAGCTTCCTGTCCCTCTGCATGGTGAGCTCTTTTTTGCGGCTGTCCTCGATGTTCTCGCGCAGGAGGTTCACGCCCCACATAAACTTCCCGAAGAAGCGGCTCTTCTCTTCGGTGAGCGGCACCGCGAGGTTGCCCTTCGCGAGCTCCTGCGGCAGGGTATTGAGCCTGCCGAACGGCAATATGATGTGCCTGCGGATATAGAGCAGCACGCCCGTTATCAGCACGAGCACCGCCGCAAGAACGCAGTTGAGCGCGAGGAAAACGTAGCTCCTTCCGCCGACGGAATACTCCGCGCGGTAGAGCTGACCGCGAGCCTCGATTATGACGTAGTGCTCGTCGGAGGAGTACAGCCCGCTGCCATCATCGGAGAAAATGCCTGTGATGTGCGGGTACTTCGCGAGGTCGCAGCTTCCCGTCTCTTCTATCTCGTCCGCGAGCCGTTTCGCCTCTACGCGGTACAAGCCCTCAGCGGACTCCTTCTGCTTTACGAGGTAAACATTCGCCGCCAGAGCGATAACGGCAAACACCGCCGCGACCACGATACACAGCCTTCTGAACGCCTTCATACGAACTTATACCCCACTCCCCACATGGTCAGCAGGCGCTTGGCGTTTTTGGGGTCGTCGCCGAGCTTCTGGCGCAGTCGGTTGATATGCACGTGAAGGGTCTGGAGCTCCGAATCGCTGTCGCTGCCCCACACCGTACTGAACAGGTATTCCTTCCTGAGCGCCTTGCCCTGATTCTCTATGAGCAGTGCGAGCAGGTCGAACTCCTTCGCGGGCAGCTCGACAGGTTCGCCGTCGATGACGGCAGTGCGGTCGGAGAGATTGAGGGTAACGCCGTCCGCGGATATTTCCTCGCGCTGATAGCGGCGCTTGAAAATGCCCTTTATCTTCGCGATAAGAATGTCTATGTCGTAGGGCTTCTCGATGTAGTCGTCCGCGCCGAGGTCGAGCCCGCTGAGCTTGTCTTCCTTGTCGGTGCGGGCACTGACTATGAGAATGGGCGTATCCGCCTTCTTGCGGAGCTTCGAGCACACCGCAAAGCCGTTCATATCGGGGAGGTTTATATCGAGCACGACGAGCCTTGCGCCGTACTTCTCGAACAGCTCGACGGCACGCTCGCCGCTCTCAACAGCCGAGACGGTGTAGTCCTCTGCGCGGAGGAAGTCCGCGAGGAGCGAGGCGAGCTCCCTGTCGTCCTCGACGATAAGAATATCTGTCATAGTATCACCACCTGATATCATTTTACCATAACGTGTAAGATAAAGCAAGTAGGGGCGGACCCTTGTGTCCGCCCGTGTGTAATGCTTCATTTATTGTGGGACGTCGAGGGCGCCGTCCCCTACAATTGCTAAGGCACGCGGCGATAAACTCGCCGTCTGTACTGGTAAGCGAGTTTACGAGCGTCCGCGTGAACCGCCCGCGGGGGCTCCCCGCTTACCAGCCCTGTTCCATGAGCCAGTTGTTGAGGGTTCGCTCGCGGTCGCGGAGCTCCTTGTCTGCGCCGCCAAAATGCCCCATTTCCTTCTCGCCGACGATCTTGCCGTCCACGAGATAGAGCACGCGGCTGCACTTCGCAGCTACCTTCGGGTCGTGAGTAACGCACATCACGGTAGTGCCGTCATTGTTGAGCGAAAGGAGCTCGTTCATTACCTCATCGGAGCTCGCGCGGTTGAGAGCTCCTGTGGGCTCGTCGGCGAAAATCATCTTCGGCGAGTTTATCATACTGCGGCATATGCACGCACGCTGGAGCTGTCCGCCCGAGACCTCGTTGATGTCGTTGCCGCCGACCTCGTCGATACCGAGGCGGTGCATAAGGGCGCGTCCGCGCTCCTCGGTCTGCTTGCGGCTCTCGCTGTTCTTTTTTGACTTCACGGCGGGGAGAATGATATTGTCGAGGACGCTGAGGTTCTTCATCATATACATCTGCTGGAAGATGAAGCCCATTTCGTCGAGGCGGAGCTCGGCGAGCTCATTCTCGCTGAGCTTTGCTGTCTCCCTGCCGCCGAAAACGACCCTGCCCGAGGTGAGCCTGTCCATTCCCGATACGCAGTAAAGGAGGGTGCTCTTGCCCGAGCCCGACGGTCCCATCACGGCGACCATCTCGCCCTCGGATATGCTGAAGCTGATGTTGCGGAGCACGTTGTTCTGCTTTTTGTTGATGATGTAGGTCTTGCAAAGGTCGGTGACCTCAAGTATATTAGTCATAGTGATATCTCCTTTTTATTCGATGTCGGCTGTGTCGGAAGCCTTTATTGCCTTGATGAAAACGGTCGTGATGAACGTTCCAGCAGCTGCTGCCGCGATGATTATCAGCGGGTACACCACGAATATCTCGACGGGAACTATCTTGTACTCAGTACCCGATACTGCTCCCATAAAGCCCATTATCGGGTCGCTGACGAGCTTGGTGAAGGGGTAGGTCGCCGCTGAGGCGATGACTGCCGCCGCTATTGCGCATATCGTGAATTTGAGGGTGTGGCTCAGCGAGATGAACCTGCCCTTGAAGCCGACAGCCTTCATCAGCGCTATCTCAGCCTTTTCGCGTGAGATGAACGAGCGCTCCATAAGCAGGGTTATCAGCAGGCAGATGAGCACCGAGATGATGATGACCATATTTTTTATGCTCCTGATGACGTCTGCTGCTCCCGTGGTGTCCTTGACGAACTGCTCTGTGTTTACTATCTCGTCGGTATCGAAGATGTCCTTCAGGCGCTCTATGCGGCTGTCTATCTCCTTGTCGGACGGGTCGTCGTCGAAGTCCACGATGAACGAGGTGTAGCCCGCTATCTTCATCTTCGAGGTGTCGGTCAGCTCGCTGAATCTGCCGCAGCTGCCCGTCTGTATGAAGCTCTGGAACAGAGCTGTTACGATGAAGTCCTTCTCCTCGCCGTTGACAGTGACTGTTACTGTGTCGCCCACTTCTGCGTCAACGGATTCGGCTGCGAGTATGCTCAGCGCTATCTCGTCCTCAGCCTGAGGAGGAGTGCCTTCGGTGTATTGGTAATCGGAGGCGCGGGTCTGGCAGTTCTTGACGAAATTTATCTGTGCGTGCTTGTCACCGTGAGTTACAGGAGCTAAAATCAGAGCCTCTATAGTAACGTTCGCGGGCATATCGTTATCGGCGAGTATCTCCTCGACCTCCCTGCATTTCTTTACGAGCTCTTCCTCGCCGCCCTCGTCCATTCCGACGACCTCTATAGCGTTGTTGAAGTCGGCTATGTATACGTCCTTCTTGTCGATACCGAAGAGGAACATCAGCTTGTCGCTGCTGAGGGTATTCGCCATATTCGCAAGCAGCATTATCATCAGCATAAGCAGCGTGAATACAGCCGTTATGATAGCGTACTGCTTAGGGCTGCTGAGCACGTCGTTGAGCGCAAGGAATGAAGCAGTCGGCAGCTTGCTCCTGCCGAGGTGGAGCAGACCGTTCCTGTGGAAGCGCTCGCCAGTCTGACCGCTCCTTACCGCGTCTATCGGCGAGAGCTTGTTGACCTTGTGGGTGCAGGTGAAGCAGAAGAGCATAATCAGCGCCACGACTCCGACACTGCATATCACCGAAACAAGGAAGGTGTTGTCGCCGACCATATTCATATTATCGGATACACTTTTCAGCATCATATTGCCGAAGGGTATGCTGAGGAAAAGTCCTGTCGCCGCTCCGATAACGGAGATACCGAAGTATTTGACGAGGTAGAGGTTGCGTATCGAGCCGTTTTTCAGACCGATAGCCTTCATAACTCCTATCTCGCGGAACTCCTCCTCAAGGGTAAAGCGGATAGTGAAGCGGAGCACCACGAGGGCTATGCCGATGAGGCACACGCTTACCGCAAGGAGCATACCCGCCACGAGCATCGACATCAGGTATGCCTTCTTTATCATCGACTGCGGAGCCTTGAACAGTGTACCCTCGATGATGGGCATTTCATTTTCAAAGGCGGAGATATCGTCGGTGTCAACGAGGATTATCAAGCCCTTGTAGGGCTCCATACCCTCCTCGCTCATTATCTCGTCGTAGTCCTCGCGTGAGATGATGAAGCGCGGGTCGCCCATAAAATCGGAGCCGAAGAGCGCGTCCTTGAGAGGTCCCGCGTACTCGAATTCGTACTCCTTGCCGAGCGGCTTGTAGATGAAGCGGTCGCCTATCTCAAGACCCGCACTGTTAGCCATCGAAGCCGTGATGTAAGCCTTTCCCTTCTCGACCTTCTTGATGACGTTGTTGTCGCTGTCGAAGTAGTTGAGCTCCGCCTCGTCGTCAGCCATTAATATGTAGGCATTCGTGTTGGTGAGGAGGTATTCGCCGTCCTTCATCATCTTGTCCTGCATCGTGAACACCGCGGATTCGATACGGACATCCTTCACGCTGCCAAGCACGCCGAGCTTTTCCGTAACAGCGTCCTCGTCCGAGCTCTCGCCCACGCCCTGTGTGGCGATGAAGTAGTCGGACATCCCCGCCTTCTCGAAGTAGTTTCCGAGACCGTTCGTGACAGTGATGATGTTGTTGACACTGCTTGCCGCGAACATAGTAGACAGAGTCACGAAAACAAGAATGATGAAATTGATGACCCGCTTTCTGCGGAGGTCTTTTTTGAGTATTCTCCAGATCATATGCTGTACCTCATTTCAGTTTCTCTATGCTCCGATTATAGCACGGCAATTCTTAACAAGTCTTTAACTTTTGTTCAGACATAAAAAACCGCGTATCTTCGGATACGCGGCATAATACTTATATAATGTAGAACCACGTCTCGTCCTGCGGGAGCTCTGTCTGCTGGACGGGCTTATCCGAGGAGAAGTTCACGCGGAGCTCGGGGTTCTTGATGCTGACTCTTGCGCCTGCGGGGACGGACTTGGTGATGAAGGCATTGCCTCCGATGACTGCATCGTGACCTATGACGGTCTCGCCTCCGAGAATGGACGCGCCCGAGTAGATGGTGACGTTGTCCTCAATGGTAGGGTGGCGCTTGCGGTTCTTGAGGAGCTGACCGCCGCGGGTCGAGAGCGCACCGAGGGTCACGCCCTGATAGATCTTGACGTTGTTGCCTATCTCGGTAGTCTCGCCGATAACGATTCCCGTACCGTGGTCGATGAAGAAGAACTTGCCGATGGAAGCTCCGGGGTGTATGTCGATACCCGTGACGCTGTGGGCGTGCTCAGTCATAATACGGGGAATGAGCGGCACTCCAAGCAGGTGGAGCTCGTGAGCTATGCGGTTGACGAGGATAGCGAACAGACCGGGGTAGGAGAAGATTATCTCCTCCTTGTTGAAGGCGGCTGGGTCGCCGAGGAAGGCGGCTTCGACGTCGGTGGCGATGTAGTCGCGTATCTTCGGGAGCTTGTCGAGGAAGGCGAGGGTGATATCCTCGGCAGCCTGATCTATATCGCACTGCGGAGCGTTCTCGTACTTGGGATTATAGCGGAGCACTACCTTTATCTGCTGTGAGAGGTTGTGGATGATATCCTCGAGCTGTACGGCGATATTGCTTCTGACGGTATATAGCTTGAACCTGTCGTTCTTGTAGTAGCCGGGGTAGATTATATTTCTGAGGTGGAGAATTATCTCGATGACCTTTTCCTTGTCGGGGTGGTCGAACGCGACGGTCTTGTCGATAGTGCGGTCGTTGTTGTAATCGTTTATCAGTGTATCGACGAGGCTGTTTATCCTGCCTTCGAGCTTGTGGGACATAAGCTGTTCCTCCTTGTATGCCTATTGCTTTACTATATTATATCACACTCAGAGCGGAAATGCAACTGCTTCTTTTATATGGCGTTCCGCCGCCGCAGATACGCGGCAAACCACATTCAACCAAATGTAGGGACGCGCATTGCGAGTCCGCGTTAACGTAAACGTGGATTGATTCGGATAATTCACGGACGACCAATTAAGCAGTGCCCCAAATCTATGATTTGGCAGGCAATGCTATATGCAGGCTGTAGGTCGTCCCTACACAATGTTGACTTATACCGTTACGGTAATTGAGGGGCGGCGGAACGCCGCCCCTACAAGGCGCGAACAAAAGTTTGACAAACGCCGACAGATATGTTATAATGAAGGTTAAAGATACTGAAAAGGAGGCGTGAAAATGTCGGACGTGAAAGACATACTCGAATCTGTGCTGCACGATGAAAAGCTGCTCGGGAGCCGTGCCTTCCGCGACAAGGTCTACACCGACCAGCCGATAATCAAGCGCGCCTCGCAGATAAAAACTCCCGAAACTCCGCAGAAAATAAAGGATATGAAGGCGCTGGCGTACACTCCCGAGGCTTACTGGAAGACCTCGGCTTGGCTGTTCTACACGCAGGGCAGATTTATGGAGGACTACACCGACGTATACGAATACACCGCCGACTTCGTCCGCTACTACCCGACCTACCGCGACCTTGAGACGGAGCAGCTCCGCGGGTACTTCTCGTGGCGGGCGAGGCTGCGGAAGGGGGAGTACCCGCCCGCGCCGATACCCTTTGTGTATATCCGCGCATACGAGCTGATAAACGGCATAGGCTCGGAGCAGCCGCAGGAGCGTATCGTCCTGCTGAAGCGGCTCACAGCCGAGTACGGCGACCTCAATTCCGAGATGAAGAAGCTGCTGCTGCGGTGGACTGTGGACTACTGCGTGTATGAGCAGCTTGACCCGCAGCTCGTGGCGGATACGCCCGAGATGCTCTACGACGATGCGCTGATAAAGCTCCTCAACTGGGACGAGAGCGGCGACGATGAGCTCTTTGCCGCGCTGAACTATATGTCGGGCTACCCGTTCGAGCGCTCGCGGTACTACATCGCCAGCGCCGAGAGGTTCAGGGCGGCGGCAGTTCGCGTGTTCAGGAGCGTTTCCGCCTTCTTCCGTGACCACAGGAAGAAGCCGCTCTGCGACAAGCTCTTCGGGCACAGGACGGAGCTGAACTGCTACCTGTTCGAGTCGGCGGTATTCTACGACAGGAACACCACCCGCACGGCTGACTACTCGCTGAACGCGATACACAGCTACACCTGCCGCAGCGGGATATGGCGGTGCGACCGCTACTACGGCAGCAGAACGCGCAGTGCTCAGCTCGGGGAGCTGATGAAGATGCTCGACTACCTGATGCGCGAGCGCGACGATTTCCGCTACAAGCTCCGACCCGCGGAGGTGTCGAAGACGGCGGCGGAGCTGATAAAGAAGGAGCTCGCCGCAATGGACGAGGAGGAGCGTATCGCGAAGGCAATGCGCATAGAGATAGACCTCTCGAAGATAGCGGGTATACGCGCAGCAGCGGACATCACCCGCGACAAGCTCATAGTTGACGAGGAGGCGGAGGAGCACGCTCCCGAGCCTGTCACCGAGCCCGAGACCGTACCGACTGCCGATTCGCCGCTGAATGGAGCCGAGACGGCGTTCCTGCGTGCGCTTCTCACGGGAGGGGACGCTTCTGCCGCGGCAAGGAGCGCAGGGACAATGCCGTCCCTGCTTGCGGACAGCATAAACGAGAAGCTGTTCGACGTTTTCGCGGACACGGTGATAGACTGCTCTGCGGACGTCCCTGAGGTCATAGAGGACTACGCCGACGAGCTGAAAAATTATGTATAAGAGGTGCAGATAATGCCTGATAATAACAGACCCGCGATACCGAAGCGCATAGCTTCCGCGGTGATAAATTCGCTGAAGGGCGGCGTTGTGCCGCGCATAGGGCTGCCCTACATCACCGTCGGCAGGGAGGTGGAGATAGACGCTCTGCTCCACGATGTTGACATCATAGCCGACGGCGGAGCCTCGTTCCGCTTCATTGTCGGCAAGTACGGAAGCGGCAAGAGCTTCCTTCTGCAAACGATACGCGCCCACGTTATGGACAGGGGCTTCGTCGTGGTGGACGCCGACCTCTCGCCCGAGCGCAGACTTCAGGGCACGAAGGGACAGGGACTTGCCACGTACAAGGAGCTCATACGCAATATGTCCACCAAGACCCGTCCCGACGGCGGAGCTCTCACGCTCATACTCGACCGCTGGATAAGCTCGGTGCAGACCGAGACGGCGGCGGAGACAGGGCTCGCGACGGATAGTCCCGACTTTGAAAAAGCCGTTGAGAGGAAGATATACGAGGTCATAGCCGCGCTGAACGAGATGGTGCACGGGTTTGATTTCGCGAAGCTGCTGACGATATACTACCGCTCGTATGCCTCGGGCGACGACGAGAGCAAGGCGAAGGTGGTGAAGTGGTTCCGCGGAGAGTACACGACCAAGACCGAGGCGAAAGGCGACCTCGGTGTGAACATCATCATCACCGACGACGACTGGTACGAGTACATCAAGATATTCGCCGTATTCCTCACGCGGGCGGGCTACGGCGGACTGCTCGTGCTCATAGACGAGCTCGTCAACATCTACAAGATACCGAACGCGATAACCCGCCAGTACAACTACGAAAAGATACTGATGATGTACAACGACACCCTGCAGGGCAAGGCTAAGCACCTCGGTATCATAATGGGCGGAACTCCGCAGTGTATCGAGGATACGAGGCGCGGCGTCTACAGCTACGAGGCGCTGCGCTCGCGGCTTGCCGAGGGCAGGTTCGGACGCGAGGGCGTGAAGGATATGCTCGCGCCCGTGATACATCTCACGCCGCTCACCTATGAGGAAATGCTCGTCCTCACGGAGAAGCTCGCCGATATCCACGCGGGACTTTTCAGCTACGAGAGGGTCATCACGCAGGAGGATATGGTCGCCTTCATCAGGCTTGAATTCGGGCGTATCGGCTCGGGCAGCCACATCACTCCGCGTGAGGTGATACGCGACTTCATCGAGCTCCTCGACATCGTTTACCAGAATCCGCAAATCAACATCAGCGAGTTCATAATGTCCGGGAATATGCCGACCTCGACCTCGCAGGAGAGCACCGAGGACGAGTTCGCGGAGTTCGAGATATAAGGAGGGGCTATGAACGTATTCGACCGCTATGCGCCGTTCATTCAGGACTTCATCTACCGTAATAACTGGGAGTCTCTCCGTGCGATACAGGCGGCTGCGGGAGAGGCAATATTCAACACCGACGAGAACGTACTGCTTTCCGCCTCGACTGCCTCGGGCAAGACCGAAGCCGCCTTCTTCCCGATACTGACGCTGTTTTCGGAGGATATGCCGCGCTCGGTGGGAGCTGTCTACATCGGACCGCTCAAAGCCCTGATAAATGACCAGTTCACGCGCCTTAGCGAGCTCTGCGAGGAGGCGGACATACCCGTCTGGCACTGGCACGGCGACGCGGCGCAGTCCCACAAGGCGAAGATGCTGAAAAATCCCTCGGGCATTTTGCAGATAACGCCCGAATCGCTGGAGGCTATGCTGCTCCGCAAGCACGCGCTGATACCGAAGCTTTTCGGCGACCTGCGCTTCATCGTCATCGACGAGGTGCACTCCCTTATGCGCGGCGACCGCGGAGGTCAGACCCTCTGCCTCATCGAGAGGCTGTCGAAGCTGGCGGGAGTTGAGCCGCGCAGGATAGGCTTGTCCGCGACCATAGGCGACCTCGAGGCTACGGGAGAATTTCTCGCGGCGGGCACTCACCGCGGCACGGTGATACCGCGTATCGAAGCAAAGGGCACGAAGTGGCGGCTCTCTATGGAGCACTTCTATGTCTCACAGCAGGATCAGCCCGAGGGCGGCGACGTCAAGGCTCTTCCAGTGCTGGAGGAGAAGACGGACACAGCTCCCGAGCACGCAGACGCGGGTATGGGCTACATCTTCGAGCACACCCGCGGCAAGAAATGCCTTGTCTTCGTCAATTCGCGCGAGGAGTGCGAGGCTGTCACGACCACGCTGCGCTCCTACTGCGAGGCCAAGCACGAGCCCGACCGCTTCCTCATACACCACGGCAACCTCTCCGCCGCCTACCGCGAGACCGCAGAAGCCGCGATGAAGGACGACGACGTATATATGACGACCTGCACTACAGCCACCCTTGAGCTCGGTATAGACATCGGCAGGCTCGAGCGCGCATTTCAGGTGGACGCGCCGTTCACGGTGTCGTCGTTTCTGCAGCGTATGGGACGCACGGGCAGACGCGGCCTCCCGCCCGAGATGTGGTTCGTCATACGCGAGGAGCTCCCCGAGCCGCGCTCTATGCTCCCCGAGACTGTCCCGTGGAAGCTTTTGCAGGGGATAGCACTGGTGCAGGTCTACGTCGAGGAGCGCTGGGTCGAGCCGCCAAAGCTCGACAGGCTGCCGTTTTCGCTGCTCTACCACCAGACGATGAGCACGCTTGCCTCCAACGGCGAGCTCACGCCTGCGCAGCTTGCCTCGCGGGTGCTGTCGCTGAAATATTTCCACCGCATATCGCAGGACGACTTCCGCGTGCTGCTCCGACACCTGCTCGAGACCGAGCATATCCAGCGCACCGAGGAGGGCGGGCTGATAGTCGGGCTCGCGGGCGAGAGGGTGATAAACAGCTTCAAGTTCTACGCCGTATTTCAGGAGAACGAGGAGTACACCGTCCGCTGGGATTCTCAGGAGCTCGGAACTGTGGTGAGTCCGCCGCCCGTGGGGGAGAAGCTCGCCATCGCGGGACACGTGTGGCTCGTCGAGGAGATAGACCACAAGCGCCACCTCGTTTACTGCGAGAAGATAAAGGGCAAGGTGCCCGCCTATTTCGGCGACTGCCCGGGCGACATCAACACGAAGATTCTGCTGCGTATGCGGCAGGTGCTCCGCGAGGACAGGAGCTACCCCTACCTGATGAAAAATGCGGTCCTGCGCCTTGAACAGGGGAGGCAGTCCGCGCGCAATTCGGGTATGACCGACACCCCGCTGGTATGTCTCGGCGGCAATATGTGGGCGCTTTTCCCGTGGCTGGGGACGTATGCCTTCTTCGCTATGGAGCGCTTCCTGAAGCTTAGATGTGCCGACAGGCTGGGGCTGCGCGGTATGGACTCCGCACGCCCGTACTATATACAGTTCACGATGAAGGTGCAGCCCGAGGAGTTCTTCCGCATACTGGCGGAGGAGGCACAGGCCGAGTTTGACCCGCTCGCGCTCGTGTACCCGAACGAGGTGCCGATGTTTGAGAAGTACGACCAATATGTCCCGCCTGAGCTTGTACGGAAGGGCTTCGCATACGGTATCCTCGACATCGCTGGAATGAAGGCGCGTATCCGCGAGTGGGCGGAGAACAATACGTAATATTGGGCATCTTGGACGCCGTACCCTACATTTTCCTTGACAAATTGCCGATTTTGTTATACAATGATAACAGGAGGTGCTTGCTATGATAAAGACTACGCTTAAAATAGACGGTATGATGTGCGGACACTGCGAGGCTCACGTCAACGACACCGTCCGCAATAATTTCGCGGTGAAGAAGGTCGAGTCGTCGCACAAGAAGGGCACGACGGAGATAATCTCCGAGCAGCCGCTCGACGCCGAAAAGCTCAAAGCCGCGATAGAGGCGGACGGCTATAAGGTGCTCTCGTCGGAGTCCGAGCCGTATGAGAAGAAGGGCTTCTCGCTGTTTAAATAACAGCCGGCAAAAATGGTAAAGACGGGCGGATGTGGGCATCCGCCCCTACATTTTGCGGTGGTGTGAGGCTCGGTAGGGGTCGATGCCAACATCGCCCCGAATTGGCAATGCAGGACTTGAAATTGTTAAATCAGAAATAAAACTCTGCCCCTGTTGCATTCTGCGGAAAAATGTGGTATAATATTACACGCAAAATATTTTTCTGAAAGGAATCTGCATTATGATAATCTTAGTTGTTAACGCAGGAAGCTCCTCGCTCAAGTACCAGCTCATCAATATGGACGATGAGAGCGTGCTCGCTAAGGGCAACTGCGACCGTATCGGCATCGACGGTCATATCGCTCACAAGGCTGCCGACGGCAGAACTCTCGACGAGGACTGCTCCTTCCCCACACATACAGAGGCTTTTATGAAGCTCGTTGAGGCTCTCACAAAGAGTGAGGCTAAGGTCATCGACAGCATGGACGAGATATCCGCTGTCGGTCACCGTATAGTACAGGGCGCTGACGTATTCGACAAGTCCGTGCTCGTTACCGACGAGGTCATCGACAAGATAGACGAGCTCCGCGAGCTCGCTCCCGTACACAACCACGCTCACGCACTCGCACTCCGTGCCTGCAAGAGCGTTATCCCTGCAAACGTTCCTCAGGTAGTCGTATTCGATACGGCTTTCCACCAGACTATGCCTCCCAAGGCGTTTATGTTCGGTCTGCCCTATGAGGACTACGAGAACTACCACGTAAGAAAGTACGGCTTCCACGGCACTTCCCACAGATTCGTTTCCAAGGCTCTCGCTGAGGCTATGGGCAAGGACGTCAAGGACCTCAAGATAGTTTCCTGCCACCTCGGCAACGGCTCGTCCATCACTGCTGTTGACGGCGGCAAGTCCGTTGATACATCTATGGGCTTCACTCCTCTCGACGGCGTTGTTATGGGTACACGTACAGGCGCTGTTGACCCCTCGGCTGTTACATTCGTTGCGGACAAGCACGGCTTCACTCCCTCGCAGATGAGCGAGTATATGAACAAGAAGTCAGGCTTCCTCGGTGTATCGGGCGTCGGCTCGGACAACCGCGACGTTCAGTCCGCAGCTAATGAGGGCAACGAGAGAGCTCAGCTCGTTTCGGATATGCTCGTTTACGAGATAAAGAAGTACATCGGCTCCTATGCGGCTGCTATGAACGGTCTCGACGCCGTTCTCTTCACAGGCGGTATCGGCGAGAATTCGTGGGAGGTCCGCGAGGGCGTCTGCACAGATATGGACTACTTCGGAATCAAGATAGACAAGGAGCTCAACCGCTCGGTAAGAGGCAAGCTCACAAAGCTCTCCACTCCCGATTCAAAGATAGAGGTATGGATAGTTCCCACCAATGAGGAGCTCCTCATCGCAAGAGATACACTGGAGCTTATCTCCAAGTAAGAATGACAGAAAAGGACACCTGTACGGGTGTCCTTTTTTTGTAGGGGACGCCGCCGTGGGTTTGACGGTATAATGGCGGACGGATAATTAAGCAGCACACCAAATCTTTGATTTGGATTGTGATGCTATATGCAGCTTTGCTGTAATCCGTCCCTACATTTTCAGATACGTCCGCGTCAGCGGACACCACAATTATTCACTATTCACTATTCACTATTCATTATTCATTAAAAAAGGACTGCCGATTGGCAGTCCTTTTGCTTATTATCAGCCGTTATTCTGATTCTTCTTTGCCTCGATGTCTGCGAGAGCGTCCTTGCGGGAGAGATTGATACGACCCTGACGGTCTATCTCTGTTACCTTTACGACTATCTCGTCGCCGATGGAAACGATGTCCTCCACCTTCTCAACGCGCTGCTTGTCGAGCTTGGAGATGTGAACAAGTCCGTCCATACCGGGCACTATCTCAACGAATGCGCCGAACTCCATAATGCGTACTACCTTGCCGCGGTAGATAGCTCCTACCTCGGGACCGTTCGCGATAGTGTCAACTATCTGGAGAGCCTTGCGTGCGTTCTCGCCGTTGATGCCGCTGATGAATACGTTGCCCTCGTCGTTGATGTCTATCTTTACGTCGCAGTCAGCGGATATCTTCTGGATGACCTTTCCGCCGCTGCCGATGACCTCGCGTATCTTCTCTACGGGCACCTTGGTCTGGAGCATCTTGGGAGCGTACTTGCTCACCTCAGCTCTGGGCTCGGGGATAGCCTTGAGCATTATCTCGTCGAGGATGTAGATACGAGCCTTGCGGGTCTTCTCGAATGCTTCCTTGATGATAGCGGGTGTGAGACCGTCTACCTTGATATCGACCTGAATGGCTGTGATACCCTTGTGAGTACCGCCTACCTTGAAGTCCATATCGCCGAAGAAGTCCTCAAGACCCTGAATGTCCACCATTGTCATAAACTCGTCGCTGTCGGGCTTGGTGATAAGACCGCAGGAGATACCTGCTACGGGAGCCTTTATCGGCACGCCTGCGTCCATAAGAGCGAGAGTTGAACCGCAGATAGAGCCCTGCGATGTGGAGCCGTTGGAGGAGAGAACCTCGGAAACAAGTCTGAGGGCGTAGGGGAACTCCTCAATGCTCGGGATAACGGGAGCAAGAGCTCTCTCTGCGAGCGCACCGTGACCAATCTCGCGGCGTCCGGGTCCGCGGCTGGGCTTTGTCTCGCCTACAGAGTAGCTCGGGAAGTTGTACTGGTGCATATATCTCTTCGAGTCCTCCTCGTCGAGACCGTCTATGCGCTGAGCGTCGCTGACGGGTCCGAGGGTAGCGATAGTGAGCACCTGTGTCTGACCTCTTGTAAAGAGACCCGAGCCGTGTACTCTCGGGAGTACGCCTGCCTCGGCTGCGAGGGGACGTATCTCGTCTATGCCTCTGCCGTCAACGCGCTTGCCCTCGTAGAGCCAGTTGCGGACTATCTTCTTCTGGAGCTTGTATATGCACTCGTCTATCATAGCAGTCTGCTCGGGGTACTGCTCGTCGAACTTGGCGTGGATATCGTCCACAATGGGAGCAAGGCGCTCGTCGCGGACGTTCTTGTCGTTGGTGTCGAGAGCGAACTTCACGCGCTCTGCTGCGAAAGCCTCGATAGCGTCGAACATATCGTGGTCAACTTCCATCGACTCGAACGCGAACTTGGGCTTGCCTATCTGCTTCTGGATATCGCTGATGAAGGCGACCATCTTCTTTATCTCCTCGTGACCTGTGAGGATAGCGTTGAGCATCGTGTCCTCGGGGACTTCGTTGGCTCCCGCCTCTATCATTACTATCTTCTCGGCAGTACCCGCAACTGTGAGCACGAGGTCTGTCTTTTCACGCTGAGCGAGTGTGGGGTTGAGGACTATCTCGCCGTCAACAAGACCCACGTTTATGCCTGCGATAGGACCGTTCCACGGGATATCGGAGATGGAGATAGCGATGGAGGTCGCGATCATACCTGCAATTTCAGGCGAGTTGTCGGGCTCTACAGCGAGCACCGTCATAACTACGGAAACGTCGTTCCTCATATCCTTGGGGAAGAGGGGACGGATAGGTCTGTCAACGCAGCGGCTTGTGAGGATAGCCTTTTCTGTGGGCTTGCCCTCGCGCTTTGTGAAGCTTCCGGGTATCTTTCCTACGGAGTAGAGCCTCTCCTCGTAGTCTACCGACAGCGGGAAGAAGTCAACGCCCTCGCGGGGCTTGGCGCTTGCTGTTACGTTTGCCATTACTACTGTCTCGCCGTAGCGTACCCAGCACGAGCCGTTGGAGAGACCGCAGGTCTTGCCTGTCTCGACGATGAGCGGTCTGCCTGCATAGGTTGTTTCAAAGGTTCTGTAATTCTCGAACATTGTTATGCCTCCTGTTTTTTAATGTGTATCAGAGGAGAGCCTTTAGAAGTTAGAGGTAAAAGTACGAAAATGACGTATCATAGCCCTTACCTCTGACTTCTAATCCCTTCACTCTGAAAGACTTAAAGGCAGAAGGGGACTGCCCCTCTGCCTTCATGGACGTATGATTACTTACGCAGACCGAGCTTCTCTACGATAGCACGGTATCTGTTGATGTCCTTCTTCTTGAGATAAGCGAGAAGGTTACGTCTGTGACCTACCATCTTGAGAAGACCTCTTCTGCTGTGGTGGTCGTTCTTGTGGATCTTGAGGTGTGCGTTAAGGTCGTTTATTCTCTTTGTGAGGATAGCGATCTGCACCTCGGGTGAACCTGTGTCGTTCGCACTGGTTCTGTTAGCCTCGATAACGGCTGTCTTTTCTTCTTTTCTGAGCATTGAAAAGCACCTCTTAAAATATATTTCCGCCAACGTAGAAGAGGGTGATTCTCGAGGACACGCCCTGTTCCAAGTACACGGTGATACTATTATATCACAAATAATCTCGTTTGTAAAGGCTTTTTTTGATTTTGTCTTTAATTAATTATAATTACTTTAAGATGAACGACCATTTCTGGTAATATAGCGATTCTTTTGAAAGCTTGACAGCAAGCTCGGAGTTTACAGCAGATATCTGCGCATACTGTGCTGACACGGCTGTATTGTTCATAACGGCTTCGGCTAACCGGGCGATATGCTCGTTTTGGGCTTGGAGTGTACCTAATTTTGCGTTTGCCTGAGCTTGTTGTATTACTTGTGCTGACTGTACCTCTATCATTGCTTCGAGTCTTTGCTTTATCGCATCAAGATTAGCTTGTGTAAGAGCTTCCGAAAGGCTTTGATTTGAGGTTGAAATATAATCATAAAGGTAGTATACGCCTTCTATATTGCGAAAAGGCTTCGGAATAATGTTAGCCGAGTAAGCTTTTTCCAACAACTCGCCGAATTCTTCCTGTTCCTTCAGCAGCTCGCCATATTTTTGTAAGAATACCTCGTTGAGCTCGTTGAACTCGGCTTCGCGTCTGCTAAGTTCATTGTTGTATTTTTCCAGTTCTGAATTGTATCTATTCATATTTGTTTTGTAGTTTTCTTCTACGGAAGAAACACGCTTTTTAAAGTCTTTCTTTGCTTTATGATTATGATTTGCAGAGCGTAAACAATGAAACGATAAACTCAGTGCGAAGATTACAAACAGAACTGCCGCAGAAGCAAACAGGAAGAATTGAAGTAATATGACAAATGGGTTATCGGATACAAAGCAGATAACTCCTACGATAGCAAGGATTATCGAGGTAATAAGAAGAGATAATCGGATTCTGGGTTTCCAAAGTAACAAATTGATTTTTTGCGGTGCTTGGGGTTTGATAGGCGAATTATACTGCTTATAATTGGTTAACTCAGTGCTCTTTTGTGTGACATAAGAAAGTGCTTGCTCCTGTATGTTTTTATTTTCTGAAATGATAGATTCCAACACCCTGAGGTCTTCGAGATATGTTATCAGTACTTCTCTGTCCAATTCGTTCTGGTTGTCAGAGGACGAGCTTGTGGCGACTTGATTAGCTTTTTGCGGTGAAAATGGAAGTGATTCTATAACCATACTCCTTATTGCTTCGATGTCATATTCAATTCCGCAGTTCTGACACACGCCTGTTTTGTTTGCTTGCATTATGATTTTGCCTCCGCAGATCTCGCACTTGAAACCGTCCAAATTAAACACCTCCGTTTTCGTTTTTCTATATCCTACCATAAAAGATGAGCTTTGTCAATCTTGTTAATGTAAATAATAAAACTATAAAAGCGTATTGACGTTACGCCTGAAAAATTGTATAATAGAAGTGTATGAATTACAGGAAGTGATATTTTGAAGAATTATATTTCGGCGTCGGTGCTGAGTGCCGACCTGCTCAATCTTGAAAGCGAGGCAAGGCGCCTCGGTGAGAGCGGCGTGGATATGCTCCACTTCGACGTCATGGACGGCATATTCGTGGGTAACATCACCTACGGGCTGCCCGTGCTCGAGCAGATAAGACGCGTCACGGATATGACCCTCGACGTGCACCTGATGATAACAGACCCCCTCAGATACGTGCGGGAATTTGCCAAGGCGGGAGCAGACATTATCAGCTTCCACAGCGAGAGCGAGAGCGATGTCCGCAGGACGATAGAAGCCATACGCTCGGCGGGAGCAAAGCCCGCTGTCGCGATAAAGCCGAAAACTCCCGCGGAGAGCGTGTATGATATACTGCCCGAGGTGGATATGCTCCTCGTTATGACGGTGGAGCCGGGCTTCGGCGGTCAGAGCTTCATTCCCGAAACGGTGGAGAAGGTACGCCTCATCCGCCGAAGGATAGCCGAAAAAGGGCTTGCCTGCGACGTTCAGGTGGACGGCGGCATAAACTACGAGACTGCTCCGATAGTCAGGGAGGCGGGCGCGAACGTGCTCGTCTCGGGAAGCTGTCTTTTCAGGGCGCAGGATATGTCCGAGGCTGTCAGGAAGCTAAAGGGAGAAGCCTGATGCAGACAAAGGTCAAAACAGAGCGCTTCATCTGGATTGATGTTATGGTCACGCTGCTGACGCTGTGGCTGATGGACTTCTTCTACTACGGCATAAGGGCAGTCGTGCTCGGAGGGGTGTGCATAGCGGTGTCTGTCACCGCGGAGCTCATTTCCCTGCGCCTTATGGGAAGAAAATTCACGGCGGACGACCTCACCTGCGTGTCCGATGCGCTGATAATCACGCTTATGCTGCCTGCTGTGTTCGATATGAAGGCGGCAGCGATAGCGTGCGTATTCGCTGTTGCGGCGGCTAAGAATATTTTCGGCGGCAGGCTGAATATGATATTCTCACCTGCGGCTGCGGCATATGTATTCCTCTATACCTCGTGGAAGAACCAGCTGCTGATGTTCCCCGAGCCCCACGTCCGCACGGGCGTCTTTGAGAAGGCGGCAAACCTCGTCAGCTCGGCGAGCCACAGCTTCAACATCACGGGAAGGATGAGCGCCACCGACTTCGAGCTCCTGCTCGGCAATGTCAGCGGACCCGCGGGCGCGGTGAGCATACTTCTCCTTGCGGTGGCGGCAGTTGTGCTGCTGCTGAGACGCTCTATCTCCGCGGGAGCATTTATCGGCTCAATATCGGCAACGGTGCTGCTCGCACTGATAGTGCCCGCCTCGGTCACGAGGGCTGATTCCGTGAAGTACACTCTCTGCTGCAATATGGTGCTGTTTGCGTCGGTGTACATCACCGCCGACAGGAGGATAGCTCCGAAACGCTGGTATTTCGCCTTTTTCTACGGCTTCTTTGTGGCTATGTTCTCGTATATACTCGTCATCACCACAGCCAAGGAGAACGCCATAGTCCTCGTATCGCTCCTGTTCACGCCCGTGGCGCTCGGCTTCAGGAACCTTGAGAAGCGCATAGAGCTCACAGAGAGGGAGGAGCAGGCGGAAGCCGAAAGGCTCGCCGCCGAGGCAGACGCTGACGGAGAGGAGGCTTTGCCCGATGAAGAATAAGAAAACAGCCGTATTTGACGGGCTTCTCGGCGATAACACGGTGCTCTCGGCACTGATGGTGATATCTCCCGTGATAATGTGCGGAAGCACGCTGATGAACGCAGTGGCGCTGATGTACGCCTTCTCCGCGATAACGTTTTTCTCGGTGCTGATAGGCTCGTTCGTGCCGAAACGGCTTCCCTACGCGGCTAAGATAATCATACGCGCGGTGATAGCCTCGATAGTGTATATCCCCGTCAGGACGGTCGCGAGGGAGTTCTTCCCCGACGTGATAACCCGCGTGGGCATTTACTTCCCGCTGCTGGCGGTGAATTCTCTCATAGTGGTGCAGTCGGAAACGAAGTTCGCCCGTATGAAGCGCGGCACTATGATAGCCTCGCTGGTGTTCTATATCCTCGGCTTTGACGCGGTGATGGCAGTCACGGCATTTGTCAGGGAGCTCCTCGCCTACGGCACGATAAACGGCAGGCTCGTGGACGCCGATACGCTGATAAGCGGGCTGGGGCTGCCCTTCGGCGGCTTCATATTCCTCGGACTGCTCTGCGGTCTGTACAGGAAGGTGCGCTCGGTGATAAGGCGCGAAAACAGCGAAACGGGAGGTGACGGGAATGTTTCTGGTAACTGAGCTCGTCACGCTTCTGGCGACCAATCTGATACTCACACAGGCGCTCGGTACGAGCACCCTCTTCATAGCGGCAGGCAACAGGAAGAACCTCCTGTGGACGGCTATCACCATAACGGTGTTCACGTCCGTCGGCTCGGGAGCGGCATACACGGTGAACCGCCTTCTCCCGAACGGTCTCGCTGACCTCACACTGCTGTTCTACACATTAATAGTAGGCGCGATCTACGTGCTCTTCCTCGCGGTGCTGTACTACACCGACTTCGCAAGCTTTGCCACGGCGAGGAAATACGTCCATATATCGGCGTTCAACTGCGCGGTGATGGGTACGCTCTTCACTATCACGGAGCGTGCGGAAGCCTACCCCGAGCTGAATACGTTCGTCAGGTTCGTGCTCTCGGGCGCGGAGGCAGGTACGGGCTTCATACTGGCGGCTTTCATACTGACGGCAGCCTACCGCAAGCTCAATTCCGCGAAGGTGCCCGCCTCGTTCAGGGGCTTCCCCGCGATGCTGGTATACCTCGGACTGATATCAATGGCGGTGTATGCGTTAAGATGATGTAGGGGACGCCGCCCTCGGCGTTCCGCCAACACGCCGATACGGTATGAAACAACATTGTGTAGGGACGACCATCGGTCGTCCGCGATTATCCGTATCATTTGCCGTTCGCGGTAATGCGGACGCGCAATGTGCGTCCCTACAAAACATCGCCGTTGGTTTGTCGGTATATTGGCGGAAATACAGAAAGATAAAATAAACATATCTCAAAAATAACGGAGAACAAAAGATGAAAAGGAAACATAAAGGAAGGAAAATATACAAGACCAAGGAGAAGAACTATTACGGCAAGAGCCCGCTGGGCAAATTCCTGTCCGCGGCGCTGACTGTGCTTCTTATCGGCGGCATAGGCTTCATCGGCTACAGCGTCGCCGAGCCCGTCATAAACTACACCCAGCACAAGGGCGACAAGCCCGAGGAGAACACCACCTCCGCCGAGACAACGGACGGGACTGCTCCCGAGGACGCCACCTCTCCCACGGAGGGAGCTCCGAAGGCTCCCGAGAGGTTCACCGCGGCGGGACTCGTCCCCGCGGATATGGTCAGCGCGGCGGCATTGCAGACCGCTCTCAGCGCTGTTCCGCGCGATGCGGGAGTGGAATTCGTGGAGGTGCCGCTCAAGGCAAGAGGCGGCAAGATATACTACGCGACCGCTAATCAGGCGGCTGTCTCCTGCGGAGCAGTCAGCTCGCAGCTCACCCTCGCGGACATAGTCAAGGCTATCGAGGACAGCGGCTTCAAGCCCGCGGCTGAGATAAGCACCTTTTACGACAATCAGCTCCCGACCTACCTGCCCGAGGCGGGCTATGTCACCGTGGACGACGGCTCACAGTGGGTGGACAACGACCCTCAGCACGGCGGAGCTCCGTGGACGACCCCGACCTCGGCGGAGGCACTGACCTACATCACCGACATCATCGGAGAGGCGACCGACGCAGGCTTCGAGAGGGTCATATGCACGGATATAATGTACCCCTATTTCAGGGAGTCCGACCTCGCCCTCCTCGACGAGCAGTACGGCAGGACTGACCGCTTCCTCGCGCTGACCTCGGCTGCCAACCTCTTCTATGAGAAGTCGGTATCGGGCGGAGCGTCTATGTACGTGGGAGTGTCGGCGGCGGATATGCTCAGGGGGAACTGCGATGTGCTGAACGCACCGCTGCTGTCCGCGAACACGGTAGTGCTCAGCATCGACACCGACGAGCTGAAAGACGGCGTCACCGACGGGAAGATGCTCTACGAATTCGAGGGCAGTCCCGCAGATATGACCGAGAAGTGCCTCGGCTTCCTCAGCGGCAGGCTGACGGATTTCAACGTAACGGTAAGGATAAGCGGCTCTGCGGCAACAGCCGAGGAGCTCGCAGCAGCAAAGGATAAGGCAGCCGCGAACGGGTACAGCTCGTTCGTTATAGGCTGATGAAATAACGTCCGACAACTCGGAGAACGGAGAAAAACTATGGCAGAGAATTTTACGGTATCGCTGCAGAAGATAATCGACGAATACCAGCTTGAGGTCATCCACACCCACAAGAACCCCGAGGAGATACTGATAAGCGAGAACGACGTGAACCGTCCGGGCTTGCAGCTCATGGGCTTCTACGAGTACTTCAACCCCGAGCGCATACAGATAATAGGCAAGATGGAGTTCGCCTACCTCTCGACGATAGACGAAAAGACGCGCAGAGAGCGTTTGCAGCTCCTGTTCGCGCAGAAGCTCCCCGCACTGATAATCACGCGTGAGCTCCCTTACTTCGCGGAAATGCTGGAGCTGGCGAAGGAGTACGAGGTGCCGCTTCTCAGAAGCAAGGAGAGCACGTCCAACTTTATGTCGGGACTCATCGCCTTCCTCAACCTCAACCTTGCCCCGAGAGTTACCCGTCACGGCGTGCTCATAGAGATATACGGCGAGGGCGTGTTCATCACGGGCGAGAGCGGCGTAGGTAAGAGCGAGACGGCTATCGAGCTCGTAAAGCGCGGACACAGGCTTGTCGCGGACGACGCGGTGGAGATACGCAAGGTGTCGAATATCAGCCTTGTGGGCAGCTCGCCCGACAATATCCGCCACTTCCTCGAGCTGCGCGGCATAGGCATAATCAACGCCCGCAGACTGTTCGGTATCGGTGCCGTAAAGATGACCGAGAAGCTCGACCTCGTGGTAGAGCTCGAGCAGTGGAACTCGGAGAAGGTCTACGACAGAATGGGCGTGGATACGGAGTACGTCAGCCTGCTCGGAGTAAAGATACCCTCGCTGACCATACCCGTAAAGCCCGGACGTAACCTCGCGGTTATACTGGAGGTCGCAGCTATGAACAACAGACAGAAGAAGATGGGCTACAATGCTGCGCAGGAGCTCCTCCACAGGCTCGGTATGGACTCAGACCCGAAGGAAACGGTAAGAAACTACGAATCATTCTGATATGGCTTGGTGAGAGACAATGGTTAATTTAAGCGAACTGACAGCCCTCTGCGAAAAGCTGGGCTGCAAGATAAAGACCGAGTGCCCGCTCAGGGAGTACACCACCTTCCGCATAGGCGGACCGTGCAGGGCGCTCGTCAGCATAAACTCAGCCGTTTCGGCGGCAGAGCTGCTGAGATACTTAAAGGCAAACGGCATAAGATACGGCATAGTCGGCAGAGGCAGCAACATCATCGTGTCCGATGACGGCTTCGACGGCGTCATACTGCTCATAGGCAGCGATTTCGCGGGCATCACCGTCGAGGGCGACACCCTGAAGTGTCAGGCGGGAGCTCTGCTCGCGTCGGCTTGCGTGCACGCCCAGCAGCAGGGACTTACGGGTATGGAGAACCTCTTCGGTATTCCCGGTACTGTCGGCGGAGCTCTCTATATGAACGCGGGAGCCTACGGCAGCGAGATGAAGGACGTGGTAGTCTCGGCTCAGTACATCGGCGAGGACTGCAATATCCGCACCATATCCGCCGAGGATATGGCTCTCTCGTACAGGCACAGCGCCTTCTCCGAGAGGGAGTGCATCATCACCTCCGTGACTATGAAGCTCGCCGAGGGCGACCCTGCCGCGATAAAGGCGGCTATGACGGAGTGTATGCAGAAGCGCAGCTCGAAGCAGCCTCTTGAATACCCCAGCGCGGGAAGCACCTTCAAGCGCCCCGAGGGAAGCTACGCCTCGCTGCTGATAGACCAGTGCGGACTGAAGGGTCTCAGCCGCGGCGGAGCGCAGGTCAGCGAGAAGCACAGCGGCTTCGTTATAAATACGGGCGACGCTACGTGCAGCGACGTCCTCGGGCTCTGCGAGGATATAAAGAAGATAGTTTTCGACAAGACAGGCTTCAGGCTCGAGCTCGAACCTGTTATACTTAGATAAGCAGGCAGGAGTGACCGATATGGAGCTATTGATAGTAACAGGAATGTCGGGCTCGGGCAAATCGAGCGTTATGGACGTAATGGAGGATATCGGGTACTACTGTATCGACAATATTCCCCCGAAGCTCATACAGCAGTTCGTTGACCTGTGCCGCAAGTCGGATTCGGTCATAGACAGGATAGCTGTCGCTGTAGACATAAGAACGGGCGATATGTTCGCCGAGATATTCCACGCGTGGCAGGAGCTCAAGACCGAGCCCGACGTGACCGTGAGGGTACTCTTCATCGAGGCGGACGACGAGGTGCTGATAAAGCGCTATAAGGAGACCCGCCGCAAGCACCCGCTCGACGAGAAATTCAACGGCAACCTCCATGAGGCGATACAGTACGAGCGCAGGCAGCTCTCGCAGCTGAGGGAGGTCGCGGACTACTACATCGAGACCTCAGGCTTCACGGCGGCTCAGCTGAAGGAGCAGGTAAAGACGATATTCCTCGAATATACGTCGGATTCGCTCGTGATAAAGGTTATGTCGTTCGGCTTCAAGTACGGCGTTTCCACGGAATCAGACCTCGTGTTCGACGTGAGATGCCTGCCGAACCCGTACTACGTCAAGGAGCTGAAAAACCATACGGGCATAGAGCGCTGCGTGCAGGACTACGTTATGGGCTTTGAGCAGTCGCAGAAGCTGTTTGAGAAGCTCACCGACCTGATAGACTACCTTATCCCGATGTATGTGCAGGAGGGCAAGAGCCAGCTCGTGATCGCGTTCGGCTGTACGGGCGGAAAGCACCGCTCCATCACGTTCGCGGAGTATATGGCGAAGCACCTCACGAGCAAGGGCTACAAGGTGCAGAAGTACCACCGCGATATCACGAAAGACCGTAAATTCTGAGCATTGTCCGCATACCTGCCGTATGCGGACATATATTTGTAGGGGCGGATATCATCCGCCCGCCATACACCGACAAACCAACGGCAACATTTTGTAGGGACGCGCATTGCGCGTCCGCATTAACGCAAACGGCAATTGATAAGGATAATCACGGACGACCAATTGGAGATAAACTATGTCATTTTCAGATGAAGTAAGAAAAGAGATATGCTCGGGTATGACCGACAAGGATATGAGGTTCGCGTGCCTGTACGGTATGCTGCTGTACTGCCGCCACCTCGGCTCGGAGCGCATTTCCTTCCAGAGCAAGAGCAAAACGGCGTCCGACGCCTTCGCCGAGCTCTTCGGCAGGATATTCCACAGGGAGCTTTCCTGCCGCCTGTCCGAGAGTGCGAGCGGCAAGACCCTCTATATCTACGACATAACCGAGCCCGACCTCATAGGTGAGGTGCTCGCGAAATACCACGTCACCGACGGCGTCCGCTCCTTCGACGAGGAGCTTGTCTCCACGCCCAGTCTCGGAGTTTTCGCGGCGGGAGTTTTCCTCTCCTGCGGCAGCGTCAACGACCCCGAGAAGGAGTACCACCTTGAATTCAGCGTGCCCTGCGAGAGCCTTGCGAGCGAGCTGGTGTCGCTGCTCGGGGACATAGGCGTAAATGCAAGAACGACCAAGCGTCGCGGTCAGACCGTCGTCTACATCAAGGGCAGCGAATCCATAGAGGACACCCTCACCTTCATCGGAGCCCAGCAGTGCACCCTTGAACTGATGAACGTGAAGATATACAAGGACGTGCGCAACAAGGCGAACCGCATCGCCAACTGCGACAGCGCCAACATCGACAAGGTGGTCGCGGCGGCTATGAAGCAGCAGGAGGATATCCGCCTCATAGCGGGGACTGTCGGGCTCGACAGCCTGTCCGAGGAGCTGCGCGAGGTCGCGGAGCTCAGGCTTGAGAGCTCGGGTATGAGCCTCAGCGAGATAGGAGCCTCCCTCTCCGAGCCGATAAGCCGCTCGGGAGTGAACCACCGCTTCAGGAAGCTCGCCAAGATAGCCGACGAGCTGCGGAACGGAGGCAGCCGTGAGAAGTGACAGCTTTGTAAATCTGCACGTCCATACGCAGTACAGCCTGCTCGACGGCGCGTGCCGCATAAATAAGCTCATAGAGCGCGTGAAGGAGCTCGGGCAGACCGCTGTCGCCATAACCGACCACGGCAATATGTACGGCGCAGCGGAGTTCTGGAAAACGGCTAAGAATGCAGGTATCAAGCCTATTATCGGGTGCGAGGTCTATGTTGCTCCGAGGACGAGGAATGACCGCGACCCCCACCTCGATGCGCGTCCGTATCATCTTATACTGCTCTGCGAGAACAACACGGGCTACCGCAACCTCGTAAAGCTCGTATCTGCGGGCTTTATCGAGGGCTTCTACAACCGTCCGCGCGTGGACTTGGAGCTCCTGCGGCAGCATCACGAGGGGCTGATATGTCTGTCCGCCTGTCTTATCGGAGAGGTGCCGCGGCTGCTCACTGACGGTCAGTACGCCGCCGCAAAGGCGAAGGCACTCGAATACCGCGACATCTTCGGCGAGGGCAACTACTTCATCGAGGTGCAGGATCACGGCATACGCGAGGAGAGGCAGATACTCCCGCAGCTGTTCAGGCTGTCCGCTGAGACAGGCATACCGCTCGCCGCGACCAACGACTGCCACTACATCAACAAGGAGGACGCGGAGCTCCAGAACGTGCTCCTCTGCATACAGACGGGCAAGCTCCTCGGCGAGCCGACGGGGCTGAATTTCGGGACGGACGAGTTCTACGTGAAGTCCGCCGACGAGATGGCGGAGCTCTTCCGCGGACACGAGCAGGCGGTGACGAATACCGCCCTCATAGCCGAGCGCTGCAATGTGGATATGGACTTCGACAGCGCGATAAAGATACCGCATTTCGCCGTCGGGGGCGTCACCGACAACGGCGCCTACCTCCGTGACCTTGCCTATTCGGGAATGTACAAACGCTACGGTCAGAACGTCGCGGGGAGCATAGTAAAGCGGCTCGACTACGAGCTCTCGGTCATCACCGAGAAGCACTTCACCGACTACTTCCTCATCGTGTGGGACTTCATACGCTTTGCCCGCGAGAACGACATTCCCGTAGGTCCCGGGCGAGGCTCGGGCGCGGGCAGTCTCGTCGCCTACTGCATAGGCATTACGGGCATCGACCCGATAAAATTCGACCTCATGTTCGAGCGCTTCCTCAACCCCGAGCGTGTGAGTATGCCCGATTTCGACATCGACTTCTGCATCGAGGGCAGACAGCGCGTCAAGGACTACGTTGTGCAGAAATACGGCGCGGACAAGGTCTCGGAGATAATCGCCTTCGATACGCTCAAGGCGAAGGCTGCCGTCCGCGATATAGCGCGCGTGCTCGGTCTGCCGTATCAGCTCGGGGACAAGGTCGCCAAGCTCATAGACCCCAAGGGCGACCTCAGCTTCTCGCTCCGTGAGAACCCCGACCTTGCGGCTCTGTACCGCTCGGACAGCTCCGTGAAGCGGCTGATAGACCTCGCATTGAAGCTGGAGGGTATGCCGCGGCACACCTCAACTCATGCGGCGGGAGTCGTGATATCGGCTGTAAAGCTCGACGACCTCGTGCCGCTCCAGCGCAACGACACCACGATAACCACGCAGTACACGATGGAGTACCTCGAATCGCTCGGACTGCTGAAAATGGACTTCCTCGGACTGCGCAACCTCACCATAATCCGTGACGCCGTGCGCGAGATAAGGCGGACACGTCCCGACTTCGACATCAGTCGTATCCCCACCGACGATGCGGCTGTGTACCGTATGCTGTCAAATGGCGATACAGCGGGCATTTTCCAGTTCGAGAGCGGCGGTATGACGCAGAAGCTCATAGACCTCCAGCCCGAGCGCCTCGAAGACCTCATCGTTATCCTGTCGCTGTACAGACCGGGTCCGATGAAGTCGATACCCGTATACATCGAGAACAAAAAGCACCCCGAGAGCATTCGCTATATCCACCCGCTTCTGAAGGATATCCTCGGCGACACCTACGGCGTCATGGTCTATCAGGAGCAGGTAATGGAGATCTGCCGCAGACTGGCGGGCTACTCCTACGGTCACGCCGACATCGTGCGGCGGGCTATGGCTAAGAAGAAGCACGACGTTATGCTCAGCGAGCGCGAGAGCTTCGTCAGGGGCGCGGAAGCGAACGGGGTGTCCGCCGAAGCCGCAAACGCCATTTTCGACGAGATGGTGAGCTTTGCCTCCTATGCCTTCAACAAGTCGCACGCGGCGGCTTACGCCTATCTTTCGTATCAGACAGCTTACCTGAAATGCCACTTCCGCGGGATATATATGGCGGCTCTGATGTCGAGCGTTATGGGCAACACGGGCAAGCTCGCGGAGTATATCAGCGACTGCCGCAGTACGGGCACGGAGGTGCTCTGTCCGCACGTGAACCGCAGTATGCGGGGCTTCACCTACGCCTACGGGAAGATGTACTTCGGGCTCAGTGCCGTGAAGAACATCGGCGGCGGACTTGCCGATAAAATTATAAGCGACCGCGAGCTCAGCGGCGACTTCCGCAGCTTACAGGACTTCTGTGAGCGTGTCGGAGGGCGCGAGCTCAACAAAAAAGCCCTCGAAAACCTCATCAAGGCAGGTGCCTTCGACGGGCTCGGGCTCAACCGCAGACAGATGCTCGAAAACTTCGAGATGCTGCTCGATATGGCGGGCAGCGGCAGCAGGGGAGTGATAGAGGGTCAGCTCGACCTCTTCGGCTCGTCGGACACCGAGAGCCTTAATATGAAGATTCCCTTCAAGCCTGAATTCGAGCGGAAAAAGCTCCTCGCGATGGAGAAGGAGGCTGCGGGTATGTACCTCAGCGGCGACCCCGTTTCCGAGTACGACTACCTGTCACGGCTGCTTCGCACGGTCAGGACCTTCGATATCGCGTGCGGAAACCACAAGGACGGCGAGAACGTCCGTATGCTGTGCGTCGTTCAGGAGCGGAAGCTCCACGTCACGCGCGGCGGCAGCAAGATGTGCTTCCTCGTGATATCCGACGAGACGGGCGAACTCGAAGCCGTCGTCTTCCCCGACCTCTTTTCGGCAGCGGGCTCGTCGCTCACCGAGGGAAGTATCCTCTTCATCAGCGGCAGGGTCTCACAGAAGGACGACAGCTACTCCGTCATATGCGAGAGCGCGGTCCCCGAGAGCGGCTTTGCGGCTATGACAGGCAGAATGAGGCTGTGCATAAAGCTGCGCTCGGACGAGGTGCCGACGGAGAAGCTGCGGGATATATGCGCGAAATATAGCGGGGATACGGAGGTCTGCCTGTATCTCACGGACGTGAAAAAGACTGTCCGACCGCGTCAGCCGCTGAATATAGCCGTGAATGCGGAAAGCTTCGCGGAATTGTCGGCTGTTTTCCCGCAGGAAAACATAGGTCTTATAAAGTGAATATATTTAATTTTAATAATCGCAATAATTATACTTGACAATAAAGCGGAAAAGCAGTAAAATATAAGAGTATGGAATTTAACTGACGGGTCTATCCCGCAGATATTATACGCGATATGCAGATTGGAGAAGTTATTATGATCAAGAAAATCGGCGTACTGACAAGCGGCGGCGACGCTCCCGGAATGAATGCTGCGGTAAGAGCAGTTGTAAGAACGGCTCTCAGCAAGGGTATGGAGGTATACGGTATCCGCAGAGGCTACGCGGGTCTCATCACAGGTGACATTTTTCAGATGGACGAGAGAAGCGTCTCAGATATAATCCACAGAGGCGGCACTGTCCTCTATACAGCAAGATGTCCCGAATTCAGAACTGAGGAGGGCATCCTCAAGGCTAAGGCTAAGTGCGACGAGCTCGGCATCGAGGGTCTCGTTGTCATCGGCGGCGACGGCTCCTTCAGAGGCGCAGCTGACCTCTCCGCAAAGGGCGTGCTCTGTATCGGCCTCCCCGGTACTATCGACAACGACATCGCCTGCACCGAGTATACTATCGGCTTCGATACAGCTATGAACACGGCTATGGAGCTCGTGGACAAGCTCCGCGATACATCTCAGTCCCACGACAGATGCTCCGTTGTTGAGGTAATGGGCAGAGGCGCAGGTCACATCGCTGTAAATACAGGTATCGCCTGCGGTGCTACAGACATCATCACGAAGGAGGTTCCCTACGACATCGACGCTATCGCAAAGACGATGCTCGAGAAGCAGGCTAAGGGCAAGAAGAACTTCGTTGTTATCGTTGCTGAGGGCATAGGTCATGCTCAGGAGATTGCAACTATGATACAGGAGAAGACCCACATCGAGACAAGAGCTACTATCCTCGGTCACGTACAGAGAGGCGGTAACCCCACCCTCAGAGACAGAGTGGAGGCTACGAGAATGGGCTACTATGCAGTAGAGCTCCTCGAGCAGGGTATCGGCAACCGCGTTGTTGGTCTGAAGGACAACAAGCTCGTTGACTACGACATACAGGAAGCTCTCTCAATGACAAAGCCCTACGACGAGAAGCTCCACCACATTGCAGAGCAGATAGCATTTTAAGTAATACACAGTAAAGCCGCCATTCGTAAGAATGACGGCTTTTTTTCGATTACTCCCCGCCGAAAGGCAGGGAGCCCCTGCGGGCGATTCGCGAGGTCACTCGTAAACTCGCTTATAGGTATGAGCGGCAAGTTTACTGCCGCGATTGTTACCCGCCGAAAGCAGACTGAGCCTTTTGTACAAAGTGAGCGAGCTTGCGAGCGGGCTCGAAGTTGGATTCCAAAGGACTCTGCCCTTTGGCGGGGTTCGGGGCAGAGCCCTGACGGGTCAAGGGCGGAGCCCTTGCGGATTGTCAAGGCAGAGCCTTGACCAGAGCCCTTGTTTAACCAAAGCAAGTGATTATCTTCCGTCCCGACGCCTCGGGGGCGTAGTTCCACTCTGTGATGTGGTCGGCGTCGATGAAGTATTGGAGCTCCTTTGCGGGTGCACAGTCCTCGCACACGTCCACAATGACGAGCTTGACCTTCATCTTCTCGGGGATTATCGCCTTTATGTAGACACTCACGCTTTCTCCTGCGGTGACTCCTCCCCGGAGCTCCGCAAGACCTGCAAGATTAGGCGCAAGCTCCACGAATATGCCGTAGTCCTCGACGGAGCGCACCACTCCCGAGACTGTCTCGCCTGCCTGAAAACAGGCGGTGTTCTCCTCCCACGTGCCGAGGAGCTCCTTGTGCGTGAGGCATATCCTGTCGCCGTCGCGGCTGCGTACAACGGCTTTGATGAGCTGTCCCGCGCGGAATCTGTCGGAGGGGTGGGATATGCGCGATACCGATATCGCGTCTATGGGAATGAGCGAGGGCACTCCGCAGCCTATGTCCACGAAGCAGCCGAACTGCTCGAGATGTGTGACCTTTGCCTCTATGATATCGCCCGCGGAGAGTCGGCTCATACGCTCGGAGATGAACTCCTCCTGAGCCTTGGCACGCGACAGGACGGCATTCACGCGCCCGTCGGCATCGGTGCAGACCTCCGTGACCTTGAAGCATACTACCTTGTTTACGCGTGATATTATGGCGATATCGCGCGTTTTTCCGTCGCGTATGCCGACGGCTCCCTCCTCGCGAGGGATAATGCCCTCGCCGCACGGGAGCTCAACTATGAGGTCGTGCGAGCTGCTGCAAACAGCCGCTCTCGCTTCGAGGATAAGCCCCTTCTTCATAGCCTCTCTGAGCCCGTCCGCGGATGAGATAAGTCTCTGATTTTCGGCTGTCTTGAAAAGGCAGCCCTCGGGTCTGTAGTTCATATTTGTACCTCCGTGAAGTTTTTGTTCGTAAGACAATCATATTCACGGAGGCGGAGGATTATGCCTGCGGCGAGTCGATATTGCTGCCTCCCATAGCCGTGAGAATTGAGCTTATCTCGCGGGTGTGGCTGCCGTCGCAGACGATGAACACGGTAGTTTTGCGGCTGCGGCGCGGCTCGGGGATGATATCGCGCGAGGCAGGCGAGTCGAGCACCGCCGTGAGGTAGTTGTGGGTGGTGACTGCGGTGGGGAGAATGGTGTAGCTCGTGCCGCGGCTGAGCCGCTCGGCTCTGTCGGAGAGGCGGTCGTAGACGAAGCTGGTGGAGTACACGCCCCTCACCGAGCCGCGTATCCGCCCGAGAGCTGCCTCTGCGTACTCGGGAGCCTCGAATTCTGCGGTTATCCTTGTTACCATAGGTAACTCCTTTCAGCATTATATTGCTCCCACTGTTTCCAATGATACTATTTGTATAATAGACGGGAGTAATAATTATGCGTATTGCCTGTTTTTTGGTGTGCGTTTTTATTATGTTTCCACAAAACTGAAAAAATATACCCTCAAAATATTGATTTGGGCGGGATTTTGGGGTATAATGTGAGATGTACGATTTTTTTCGGAGAACGGAAAATTGTAAAGGAGTGGGACTCTTGGATGTACGTGTCGGAGATGTACTGACTATGAAGAAGCAGCACCCCTGCGGAGCTAACGAAATGGTCGTTATCCGTTCGGGTATGGACTTCCGTCTGAGATGCGCAGGCTGCGGCAGAGAGTTCATGGTCCCCAGAAGCAAGATAGAGAAAAGCATTAAAAGGATAAAGAGAGAGAACGAGGGATAGACAGCAGAGCATTTTCAGTTTCTTGGAAGGAAAGAAAGGTTAATGTTTGAAAAGCTTGCCCTTATGGAGCAGAAATACGAAGAGATAAGCGCACGGCTTTCAGACCCCGAAACGGTCAGCGATAACAAGCTGTACACCCAGCTGATGCGCGAATTCAAGAATATGACTCCTATCATCGAGAAGTACCGCGAATACAAGCGGGCTGAGACCTCATATAATGAGGCGTCGGAGCTCCTCGGCGCGGGCGGTCTCGATAAGGACTTCAAGGAGATGGCTCAGGCTGAGCTCGAGGAGAGCAAGGCGGCTATGGAGAGCTTCACGCAGGAGCTGAAGGTGCTCCTTCTCCCGAAGGACCCCAACGATGATAAGAGCGTAATTATAGAGATTAGAGGCGGCGCAGGCGGCGAGGAGGCTTCACTCTTCGCGAATTCCCTGTACCGTATGTATACAATGTACGCGGAAGCCAAGGGCTGGAAGCAGGAGGTGCTCAACGCCAATCCCACCGAGCTCGGCGGCTTCAAGGAGATAAGCTTCTCCATTGAGGGCGAGGGTGCATACTCGCGTCTGAAGTATGAGAGCGGCGTCCACCGCGTACAGCGCGTCCCCGAGACCGAGTCGCAGGGACGTATCCACACCTCTACAGTCACCGTCGCAGTGCTCGTCGAGGCTGACGAGGTCGAGCTGGAGATAAACCCCACCGACCTCAAAATTGACTACTTCCGTGCAAGCGGAGCGGGCGGACAGCATATAAATAAAACGGAGTCCGCCGTGCGTATCACCTACCTGCCGACAAATGTAGTGGTAGAGTGTCAGGACGAGCGCAGTCAGCATAAGAACAAGGACAAGGCAATGAAGATACTCCGCAGCCGCATATATGAGGCTATGCTGGAGGAACAGGCAGCAAAAGTGGCTTCCGAGAGAAAGAATCAGGTCGGAACAGGCGACCGCTCGGAGCGCATACGCACATATAATTTCCCGCAGGGACGTCTCACCGACCACCGTATCGGTCTCACGATATACAGGCTCGAGGATATGATGAACGGAAACCTCGACGAGGTGTTCGACGCTCTTGCAACGGCAGATCAGGCTGCAAAGCTGGCAAGTCAGGAAGAATAAGCGCATGGAAACTCTATTGCTGAAAAACAACATTGATGATATAAGATACGCTGCTGAGCTGATTAGAGACGGACAGGTAGTAGGCATACCCACCGAGACGGTTTACGGTCTCGGAGCCGACGCTTCCAACGAGGAGGCAGTCGGTAAGGTCTTTGCCGCCAAGGGCAGACCCGCGGACAATCCGCTGATAGTTCATCTTGCCGATTTTTCGGATGCGGTGAATTACACGTCACGGATACCCGACCTCGCATATAAGCTGGCAGAGCGCTTCACCCCCGGACCGCTCACTATGGTCATGCCCAAAAACGAGCGCATACCTATGGTGACCTCGGGCGGGCTCGATACAGTCGGCATACGCGTGCCGTCGCACCCTGTTATGCACAGCATTATCGAGCAGTCGGGCTGCGCGATAGCGGCTCCGTCCGCGAACAGGTCGGGCTTGCCGAGCCCTACCTCCGCAGAGCACGTAATGCGCGATATGAACGGCAGGATAGCCGCCGTAGTCGACGGCGGGCAGTCCGAATTCGGCGTGGAATCGACAGTTATCTCCTTCGACGGCGAGGATTCGGTAAGGATACTGCGTCCCGGCGCTGTTACAAGGGAAATGCTTCTTGAGGTGTGCGGCGAGGTCGTCATCGACCCAGCCATTCTCAACGAGGTAGGGGAGGGCGAGAAGGTAGCCTCTCCCGGTATGAAGTACAAGCACTATTCGCCCAAGGCGGATATAATAATGGTAGAGTCGCAGCTCGGGGACTTCACTGCCCTCGTCGGCGATAACTACGGGGACGGCGTCTATGCACTCATCTTCGACGGCGACGAGGACGGCTTCCCATACAGGCACCTTACCTACGGGGCGGACAGCTCAGGGCAGGCTCACTGGCTCTTTCAGCGGCTGCGCGAGCTCGACGATATGGGTGCAGAGAAGGTATATGTCCGCGCTCCCTCCACGGACGGAGTGGGACTTGCAGTATATAACCGCCTCATCAGGGCGGCAGGATTCGAGGTGATAAGGATATGAACAGTCTTGAAGGCGTAATGGTGGTCGGTCTCACGGGACAGACGGGCGCAGGCAAGAGCACTGTGTCGCAGGTCTTCGCGCAGAACGGCTTTGCGGTGATAAATGCGGACAAGATAGCGCGTGTCGTTGTTGAGAAGGGCAGCAAGTGCCTCGACGAGATATCGGACTTCTTCGGCAGCAGGATACTCAACGAGGACAAGACCCTCAACAGGAAGGCTCTCGCGAAGATAGTATTCACCGACAGGAGCAAGCTCGACTCCCTCAATACGATAATCTATCCTTACATCACGGGCGAGATACTCAGGCAGATAAAGACCCATTCGCTCAGCGGCGAGAAGCTCATTCTCCTCGACGCTCCGACCCTCTTCGAGAGCCGCGCGGACGATTTCTGCGAGTTCATCATATCGGTTATAGCGTCGCCCGAGATACGCAGGAAGCGCATAATCGAGCGTGACGGGCTCACTCCCGAGCAGGCTGACGAGCGTATGAGCTCGCAGCTCGACGCCGATTTCTTCATATCCCACTCCGACTACATAATCGAGAACAACGACTCGATGGATAATGTCAGCGGCATATCGAATGAGGTGTCGGCGAAGATAAGGGATATTTATTTCAAGAGGACAAAAACTCCCGCTATAGCGGAATAATATAAGGAGACACGCAATGAAGGATAAGGACAAGGCATCAAAGGCGCTGAAGGATAAGCTCTTCCTCAAGCGCAAGAACGGATATGACAGGATAAGCAAGTCCGACGAGAAGGCTTGTATGAAGTTCGCCGAGGACTACAAGAGGTTCCTCGATAAGGCTAAGACCGAGCGCGAGGCTGTGATTGAGGCAGTGGAGCTCCTCAAAAAGAGCGGCTTCACCGAGTACAAGCGCGGTATGAAGCTCAAGGCGGGCACTAAGATATACCGCGTGAACCGCGGCAAGGCTGTAATTATGGCGATAATCGGCAAGGCTCCCATCGAGGAGGGCGTAAGGCTCTGTGCGGCGCATATCGACTCCCCGAGGCTCGACCTCAAGCAGAACCCGCTCTACGAGGACAGCGAGCTCGCGCTGTTCAAGACCCACTACTACGGCGGTATCAAGAAGTATCAGTGGACGGCGATACCTCTCGCTCTCCACGGCGTTATCATAAAGGCTGACGGGACAAAGGTCACAGTCGCTATCGGCGAGGACGAGAGCGACCCCGTATTCTACGTGACCGACCTTCTCCCGCATCTCGCGACCGAGCAGATGACCCGCACGGGTGCAAAGCTCGTCAAGGGCGAGGACCTCAACCTCCTCATCGGCTCCGTTCCCTTCCGCGAGGACGAGACCAGCGAGGCGGTAAAGCTCAATATACTGAATATCCTCCACGAGAAGTACGGCATAACCGAGGCTGATTTCATCTCCTCGGAGCTCGAAGCTGTTCCCGCATTCAAGGCGAGAGACATCGGCTTCGACAGGAGCCTCATCGGCGGCTACGGTCACGATGACCGCTGCTGCTCCTATCCCGCTCTCAGAGCTGCGGCAGAGTGCAAGTCTCCCGCGCATACGGTCGTTACCGTCCTCACAGACAAGGAGGAGACGGGCAGCGACGGAAATACGGGTCTGTGCTCGTCCTATCTCGAATACTTCATTCACGACCTCGCAGCTGACCTCGGCGCTGACGGCAGACACGTGCTTTCCGCGTCGGAGTGCCTCTCCGCGGACGTAAATGCCGCTTTCGACCCCACATACCCCGAGGTCACCGAGAGGAACAACTGCGCTTACATCAACAAGGGCGTGTGCATTACCAAGTACACGGGCGCACGCGGCAAGTCAGGCACGTCCGATGCCTCGGCTGAGTTCACGGGTCGTATCCGCCGCCTTATGGACAGCAGGGATGTAATCTGGCAGACGGGCGAGCTCGGCAAGGTCGATATGGGAGGCGGCGGTACTGTAGCCGCATACATTGCCAACCTCGACGTTGACACGATAGATATGGGTGTACCCGTGCTCGCGATGCACGCTCCTTATGAGGCTATTTCCAAGCTCGACCTCTATATGGCATACAAGGCATTTGCCGTTTTCATAGCTGACTGACGATATAAAAATAAAGGTCGCGTAACCATTCGTTACGCGACCTTTGTTTTATCCGAGCTTACTGCTGCTGCCGAGCAGATACTTCTGCAAGAGCACCATATCGTTTATGGCTACATTGTCGTCGGAGTCCGTGTCCGCGTTGGACTTGGACAACCCTGTCAGCTCGGTCTTGCCTGTCAGTACCTGACGTGCGAGTATCAGGTCGAACGTATCAACGACCCTGTCGCCGTCGATATCGCCCTTGATACCGTAGAAGCTGAAATCAGCCACGTTGAAGAGGAAGTCCTCCGTGCCCGTGAATACGAGGTAGAGGTCATTCACGCCCTCGCACTGCTTTGTCTTGCACCCGAACTCCTTGAACTCCGTCCAGCCGTCCGTGCCCGTGATGTCGCACGTGCCGAGAAGCGTGCCGTTGACTCCGCCCACGCGTATCTCTATCGTACCGCCCGCGGATTCGCTTGCCGCACTTACCTTGAAGCCCTGTGCGCCGCTCTCGAAGTCCACATTCTTGTATACGACGTATGAGCCGTCGGTGATGTAGCCGAGGTCGGTGTCGTCGTGGTCCTTCTTGACCGTGCCGTGCTTCGAGCGGTAGCTGCAAGCCTCGGTCTTCTTATAGGCTGTAACGGGTACGGGAGGCTTGCCGCTTCCGCCCCACAGCTCAAGCTCGTATACTCTCGCGCCGCCGTCGTTGCTCTGCGTGGAGGTCAGCAGCGTGAGCTTGACAAATCTCGCGGAGATGTCCCTGAGACTTCCGCCAGCGACCGTCTTGGTGTTGCCGTAGACTGTAGTGATGTCGCTCCAGCTCGTGCCGTCTGTGCTGGCTTCGAGCCTGAAATCGCGTGCGTTGTACTTGATGTCCTCCTTCACGCCCGCGAACTTGATAACGTAGCGGCTGATATCGTAGGTCTCGCCGAGGTCTACCTGTATCCACTCGCCGCCGAGACCGTCGTCGTGAGTCCACTTCGTGCTGTCCTTGCCGTCAACTGCAAGAGCCGCTTCTTCGCCGCTCTTAGCGCCCGAGGCTGTGACCTCCTTGCCGAGTGCAAGGTTCTGCATCTCGTCGGAGCCGCTTATCGTGAGCGAACCGTCGAGGGTGTACTCCTGACCGGCCTCGGTATCGAAGCTGACAGTTGCGCCCGCGTACTTAACGGTGCAAACTCCGCCCGAGCCTGAGAGGATAACTACCTCGTCGAGCGAGCCGTCAGACCAGCTCATTTTCTTGACAGTGAAGTTTCCGCGCGCACGGAGACCGTTAGCGTGACCAGTGTTCCACTTCTGCGGAAGTGCGGGAAGAAGCGATATAACGTCGTTCTGGCTCTGGAGGAGCATTTCCGTAACGCCCGATGTGAAGCCGAAGTTGCCGTCTATCTGGAAGGGTGGGTGAGCGTCCCAGAGGTTGTCGTAGAGACGTCCGTTATTGCCCACAGGCGAGCATAGGAGCTTCACGAGGTTGTAGGCGTGCTCGCCGTCCTCAAGGCGTGCCCAGCAGTTGAGCTTCCAGCCCTCAGACCAGCCTGTACCGCTGTCGCCGCGTCCGTTCAGAGAGGTCGCCGCGCCCTTTGCGGTGGTGGGGTTGTCCGTCGGGGTTATCTCATATCCCGGGAAAAGAGCGTACATATGCGAGATGTGTCTGTGGGTCTCCTTGGGGTTGTCCCAGTCGTGAGCCCACTCCTGAATCTGTCCCCAGCTGCCTATCATTTCGGGACGTATCAGCGTGAGCTTGGCATTGAGCTCGTCGCGGAGAGTCTCGTCCCTGCCGAGTATCTCGGAGGCTTCGGTGACGCCCTTGAAGAGCTCGCGGGCGATGCCGTTGTCCATAGTTACGCCGTAGTCGCAGTACGCCTCGTTCTGACCGCTGTAGGGCGGCAGATTAAGCTCGGGAGAGGTGCTCGGGCTGATAACTGAGTAGTCCTGTCCGTCTATTTTGACGGTCTGCATAAGCTGGTTGAGGAAAGCTGCGCTTCCCTTTATTGTGGGGTATACCTTTTCGAGGTAGCTGTCGTTCTGATTGAAGCGGTAGGCGTCGTAGAGCATATTCGATACCCATGCGCCGCCGACGGGCCACTGTCCCCATGAGCCGTCGATAGGAGCGGTTCTGTTCCACAGGTCGGTGTTGTGGTGGAGCACCCAGCCCTCGGATATGCCGTAGTGTACCCTTGCTGTCTCATTGCCGTTCTCCTGCATTGATATCGCCTTCTCGACGAATGGCATAAAGCACTCCTCGAGGTTGGTCGTCATCGCAGGCCAGTAGTTCATTTCGTAGTTGATGTTGGTGGTAGCCTTGCTGCCCCATGCAGGCGAGGAATACTTGTTCCATATGCCCTGCAGGTTCATCGGCTGTGCGTCGCGGGACGCGCTTATCATAAGGTAGCGTCCGTACTGGTAGAGCACCTTGACCATCTTCGGGTCGTCAGTTCTGCCGAACTCGCTGATTCGCGCGGGAATGGTCTTGGAGTTGGCAGTCGCGCTGTCTCCGCCGAGGTCAACGTCCACGCGCTTGAAGAGCTCCTGATAGTCCGCCTTGTGAGCGGCGTAGAGCTCGTCGTAGGACTTCTTCTCAGCCGCGGCTATATCAGCCTTGGCGTCGCCCTTTTCGTCACCGTTGCAGGTTTTGTAGTCAACGAAGTTCGTGCGGACGGAGGTCAGTATCAGCACCGAATCCGCGCCCGACACGCTCAGCGAGCCGTTGCCCGCGCTGACCGTACCCTTCTCGGGAATGACCTTGGTGCGCGAGGAGAAGTATACCGCGCCCTTTACCCAGTTGTCGTCGCTTCCGTGACCGTTGGCAACGAGGGTATCATTGCCGTCAGCGGAGGCTCCGCCGTTGAGCACGTTCTCGTAGCCGAGGCTAAGCGATACCGAGCCCGACTTGTCCGCGGTTATGCGCGTTACCATTACTTGGTCGGGGTGGCTGACAAAGGTCTCGCGCAGGTACTTGACCCCGTTGCAGGTGTACTCGGTGCGTGCTACCGCGTCGTTCATATCGAGCAGACGGGTATAGCCCGTCACGCTCTTGTGTCCGAAGCTGAGCTTCAGTCCGCCGACCATCTGATACTTAGCCTCGCCGCCGCCTATCATATTCGCGCCGATGAGGTCGTTAGCCTCCTTGTACTTTCCGCTTTTGAGGAGATCCTGCGCCTTTTTCAGGTACGAGGAAGCGCCATTCTTATTGTTGTTGCTCGGTCCCGAGCTCCACACCGTGCACTCGTTGAGGTCGATGAGCTCGTCGGGATAGTTGCCGTAGACCATGCCGCCGATACGTCCGTTTCCCACAGGCAGAGCCTTGTAGAACGATTCGTCGTTGTTCCACGCGTTGTTTGTATTGACATTACCCGCCATGGTATCATAGCGCATTACCATATCCGCGTCGTATGCGTACTCGGCGGCATTGGTGACTGTTTTCACCGTCCCCGCCTCGGTGATACCCGAGGCGAGGGGCAGTACCATGCAAGCCGAGAGACACACCGACAGCATTTTCTTTGTCAGTTTCATTTGCCTCAGACCCCTTCTGAAATAGTTTTATTTCCCTTTTCACTGTTATGCAGTGAGTATCTTTCTTAAATGTATCAGGTCGAACGTATCGACTGCGCCGTCGCCGTCGAGGTCGGCTTTCCCGAACTGCTGCTTCGAGAACTTCTCCGCCTTGAGGAGGTATCTCTCCATGCATACGAGGTCTGCCGCGCTGACTGTGCCGTCGAGGTTGATGTCGCCCTTCAGCTCGTCGAGCGGTATCGCGAGCGCGATACGGTCGATAGACGGAGCGTTTCCGCCGTCGTTGTAGAGCTTGATAGTGTTATTGCCTGCTTTGAGCTTTACCGTCGTATTGACTGCGCGGATTCCCGACCAGTCGCCTGAGTTCGCGAACAGCTCGTCGAGCTTGGTCACGAACTGACCGTTCACGTCGACCTTGAGGCTTCTCTTCTCGCCCGAGATGTAGTAGATACGGAGCGTGTACTCGCCGTCCTTGTCAGCCTTGACATTCTCGAAGGTAACAGAGCCGCCGCCGCTTCCGCCGACGTAGCCGACGTATGCGCTGTTTGAGCTGTACTTAGCGTCCTTGCCCGTTGTCAGCTTAGCGCCGCCGCCGAGCTTCGCGCTCTCCGCCTCATAGAAGCGGTAGTTGGAGTAGGGCGTCGTGAGCTTCATCTCGTTCTTGGTGAGCTTGATGACACAGCCGCCGTTTGCGAGCAGCTTCTGCGTGATAGTGTCCGCTGAGGTGAGTCCCTCGACCTTCTTTATTTCAAGAGCGCTGCCGTCGGCGTTGTCGCCGAAGATGTAGGCGTTGTACTTGCCGTCGCCGATGAGCTCCGAGAGCTTTATCTCAATTGTGCGCGCCGAGAGCGTGGAGGCTCCGATGAACCACTCGTCGCCGCTTCTTCTTGCTGTGACGTTGAACTGCATCGGGTAGCCGTCGAGCACCTTCATATCGTCCCAAGCAACGGGTACGTCGTTCAGGAGCGGGAGTGCGGGATTGCCCTCGTAGGTGTATACCGAGTGGGCGAAGTGCTGTATGCCCGACTCTATCGTTACGACGTCCGCAAGCGCGAAGCCCGCAGTCGCCTTGATGCCGTATACGGGTATGCCAGTGGGAGTGAAGTCAGCCGAGCCGACAACGTTACGTGTGAATGTGTATGATACGCGGTTTGCAAGCGCGGGGCTGTCGAACCATTTGTAATACTCTGTACCGTTTACAGCCTCAAACGAAACGACATTCGGGAAGGTGCGGCTCTCACCGCGCGGTATCGTACAGCCGTGGAAGAGCACCATGAGGTGGTTCTTGGCAGCGATAGTAGCGCAGAGGTACATCTGCTTCATAGTTTCCTGCGTGTCGCTCTCGTAGTAATCGACCTTTACGCCCTGTACTCCGAGACCGCGGATACGCTCGAACTCGCGGACTATAGTTGCCTCGTCGAGCAGTGAGTAGTACGGATATGCTGGATGTCCCTGACTGTCCTTGTAGCCGCTGTGACCCTTGTTGTTTACGCCGTACCAGAGGTAGATGCCTATGCCTCTCTCGGCTGCGTAATCGCAGAGCTCCTTGACCTTAGCGGCGCTGTCGTCCCAGAGAGCCCAGCCGAAGTCGAGGCAGACGAAATCCCAGCCGTTGTTGGCTGCGAAGTCGATATAGTCCTTCTGCGTGTGGTACATAACGGGCGAGTCACCGCCGCTGCTCCACCAAGACCAAGCGGTCTTGCCGGGGCGTATCCAGCTCGTGTCCTCGATGACCGAGGGAGGATTGAGGTTGAGGATGAGGTCGCTCGACGACATCTCGTCGAGGGTATCGCCGATGACAACGGCTCTCCACGGCGTATGGAACGCCTTGCTCATAGATATGCCGCTGACCTTGACGCCGCCCTTGAAGCGGAGGCTGTGGTAGTTGCCGAGGAACTGTACGGAGCACGCGCAGTACGGGTCGGGCTCGTTGAATACGCCCGCCTCGGAGACAGTCACCCATGTGCTGTTGTTCGCGAGGACGCCTGTATATGGGAGCGAATAGGTCGCGTTGGTCTCATTGGCTCTGTCCTTCGGGAGCTCGACCATATCCCACTCGTAGGTGGCGTTCGGCCAGTTGCCCCAGAACTTCGAGCCGCCCGGGAAGATGACCTCGGTCGCCTCCTCCTTTATCGTCGCGCCCTTGTTGAGAGCGTAGCGCAGACCGATACCGTCGTCGTAGGTGCGTATGTACACGGTCAGTATCGAATTGCCCTTGACGAGCCGGAACGACAGCTCGTTGTAGCGGTCGCGGATAGTTGTGTGCTTGCCGTAGGGCATGGTGTATATCTCGTCGTGAGGAGTTATCGTGCCCTCGGGAGCGTTCTTGCCGAAGCCGCTCGAGAGGTCCTCATTGCCGAGGACGAGTCCCATTTTCGAGGGATGGATAACGACCTCTCCGCCTGCCTTGCTGACGGAGTAGTAGTAGCTTCCGTTATTGTCGTACCATATCTTTGTGATGAGCTTGCCTGTGGGCGATGTCGTCGTCAGAGACGGCAGGCTCGTTACGCTCGCGCCTGTGCGGGACTTTGCGCTCTCCTCGGTGAAGACCTCCTCATACGTGGTGACTGTGTCTCCGTCGAAGGTATAGGCGTAGAGCGGGAGCGTGTCGGAGTTGGGTCCGACGGGCTGGTCGTAGAACTGCACGTCATCGACAGCCATACTGATATCGCTGTCGGAGTACAGCGAGTGACCTATCGAGTTGTAGATGTACTTGTCGAGTATTTTTTCCGAGAAGAGGCTGTTCAGCGTATCGGATATTGTGTCCGCCTCGTAGCCGACCTTGTCGCCGTCGATGTAGTAGGTCGCGGCTTCGGGAGTGCACACGAGCATCAGCTCATGCCACTTGCCGCTGTCGGGAGCGGCGTCGAGGTCGAAGATAGCGCGGTGCTTCTTATCATTCTCCGTGGAATCGCCCGTGCCCGCGAATATGCTCGCGCGGAAAGCCTTCTTGTCCTTGACGTCAATGGAGATGTCGGGGGACGAATATGACGAGGAGTTGCCCGTACCGAACGGTACCGTCGCGAACTGGAACAGACGCGAGTAATTCGCCGCGTCCGAGCCGAGCTTATACTTCATCGAGAACGTGAAGCCCTTGTCACAGCCGCCCTTGAAGAGCTCGGGGAGCTCGAGCCAGCCCGCTCCGAACGAGCCGCCCCTGAGTGAGAGCACGTCCGAGCCGAGCTCGCTGTCACGCGTAATGGAAGCTCCGCCGCGGAGATAAGCCTTTGTATCGGACTTGCCGATACTGCTCACGGCTGTGCCGACGGTACCTGCCGCTACCGATGTAGGCATCGCGGGGAAGGTGCCTGCCGCGAGAGCAGCCGCCGCCGCAGCGGCAGTGACAGCTCTTGTTAGTTTGTGTTTCATTCTTATTACCCTCTTTCCCTTCAGTAATAATCTGAAGTTATTTTTCTCTCTGCACGCGATCAGCGTGTCTATAACATACCACCTTAACTTTATCACATTGTACACACAATTTGCAACCCACTATCTACAGAAACGGTGTAAAATTTGAATATAATGATACATAATAATATAAATAAACTATAATAATTGTATAGTCATCCACCGTCGGTGTATAAAAAAGAGCCCGAGGGATATCCCGCGGGCTGTTGTGCCTGATGTTATTCTATCTCGATAAATGTCTTGCTGACTGTCTCGCATACCTGTGCGAAATAGCCGTCAGAAGCGAGCTTCTCCGCGCACTTTTCGGCTGTATCACGCGAATCAAACAGTCCGAACACGGCAGAGCCGCTTCCCGTCATTACTGCCCTGAGCGCTCCGCACGCCGTCATCTTCTCCTCGATGTCGCTGACCTCGGGGAGCTGTATCGCTGTCTCGAAGAGGTTGCCGAAGAATTTGTACGCCTCATCGGGCTCGGAGTTGATAGCCTCGACCAGCGCGTCCGTATCAGGGTGGACGGGCTTGACCAGCTTGTCTATACGACCGTAAGCCTCAGCAGTGGAAACTCCCTCGTCACCCTTTGCGATAACGAGAATCCTGCCCGAATAATCGGAGATGGGCTCGACCATCTCGCCTATACCCGTGACGTATGCCGTGCCTCCCGTGAGGAAGAACGGAACGTCAGCGCCTATTTCCTCTGCGGGCGGTATCTCCTTGCCTATGAGCTTGTGCAGGATATACAGCACCGCCGCAGCATCTGTACTGCCGCCGCCCATGCCTGCCTGTGAGGGTATGCCCTTCTTGATGTGTATGCGGCAGCCCTTGCCCGCACCGCTGCGGTTGAGGTAGTAGTGTGCCGCCTTGTAGGCGATATTGTGTTCGTCACAGGGGATCGGGTCGGAGGAGGCAAACTTCTCGGGGACCTCACAGCTCACCTCGATAGAAAAATCGTCCTGAAGCTCGATCTCTACCTCGTCATATATGCCGACTGTCTGGAAAACGCTCTCCAGCGCATGATAGCCGTGGTTGAGCCTGCCTACCACGTCGAGCGCAAGATTTATCTTTGCGGCTGTTCTGACTTTCATTTCTTCTCCTCCTTCAGCGTTCCGAGGAACTGCTCTATCCTCTTCATTGCCTCCATGAGGTGTGCCAGCGAATAGGCGTAGGATATTCGTATGTAGCCCTCTCCCGACGCGCCGAACGCGCTTCCCGGGACAGCCGCGACCTTGTTCTCGTAGAGCAGGCGCTCGCAGAACTCCTCGCTGGTAAGACCCGTGCTCTTTATGGAGGGGAACACGTAGAATGCACCCTCGGGGTCGAAGCAGGTGAGCCCGAGCCTGTTGAACTCGCTGACGAGGAAGCGGCGGCGGATATTGTACTCGCCGACCATTTTCGCGACCTCGTCGTCGCAGGAATCAAGCGCCACAACTGCGGCGTTCTGGCTTATGTAGGGACTGCACATTATGCCGTACTGGTGTATCTTCGCTATCTGCGACACTATCGGCTCGGGAGCGGCAAGGTAGCCGAGTCTCCAGCCCGTCATCGCATACGCCTTCGAGAAGCCGTTTACGTAGACTGTGCGCTCGCGCATACCATCGAGCTCGATTATCGAGAAGTGCTCCCTGCCGTAGGTGAGCTCGGAGTATATCTCATCTGTCAGCACGATGATGTTCGTATCACGCAGGAGCTCGGCGATGGGCTCGAGGTCCTCCTTTGTCATTATCGCGCCTGTAGGGTTGTTCGGGAAGGGGAGGATGAGTATCTTCGTGCGCTCCGTGGTCTTGCCGCGCAGGTCGTCAACTGTGAGCTTGAAGTTGTTCTCTATCCTTGTCGGTACTGAAACGGGCACGCCGCCCATAAGCTCCACAAGCGGAGCATAGCACACGAAGCAGGGCTCGACTACGAGGACTTCATCGCCGGGGTCGAGCAGACCGCGTACCACAAGGTCGATGGCCTCAGAGCCGCCGACAGTGACGATGACTTCCTTGTCGGGGTCATACTTAACGCCGTGCTTCTTCTCAATACGGCGGGAAATAGCCTGTCTCAGCGGGAGCACGCCCTTGTTTGGTCCGTATATGATGTGCTTGCGTTCGAGCACCTGTATCGCCGATTTGCGTATCACCCACGGAGTCGAGAAGTCGGGCTCGCCGACACCGAGGGAGATTACGCCCTCCATAGTGCCCGCTATGTCGAAGAATTTGCGTATCCCCGAGGGCTTGACGTTCTTTATCTTATCCGAAAGGACCTTATCGTAATCTATCACGCTTAATACAGACCCCTTTCGTCGGGCTCCTCATTGTCGATGAAGATGCCCTTTTCCTTGTATTTTTTGAGTATGAAGTGTGTGGACGTCGAGAGTATGCCGTCAATGGTGGCAAGGCGCTCCGACACGAAGAATGCGACCTCCTTGAGGTCCTTGCCCTTGACCTCTACCGCGAGGTCATACGCTCCCGAGGACATAAGGCTGACGCTCTCGACTTCGTCGTACATCATAATCGTCTTGGCGATGTCGTTGAAGCCTCTGTCGCGCTGGGGAGTGACCTTCAGCTCGATAGTCGCATAGACTGTGGGCTCTGCGAGCATATCGTCGTCGAGGATAACGCTGTAGCCTCGGATAATGCCCTCGTCCTCGAGCTCCTTTATCTGTGCTGCTGCCTCGTCTGCGGATATGCCGAGCATCTCGCCGAGCTCGGTGTTGGAGATACGCGCATTCTGCTGTAATATCCTGATAATCTGTTCTTTCATATATTTCTATCCTTTCGTTATTATTCTCGTTTTCAAGGGCTCTGGCAGAGGCTCTGCCTCTGCACTCCGCAAGGGCTCTGCCCTTGACCCGTCGGGGCTCTGCCCCGAACCCTGCAAAGGGACACAGTCCCTTTGAACCCAACTACGTTGCCGCTCGCAAGCTCGCTCAATGCGTAGAAAAGGCGAAGTCTGCTTTCGGCGGGCAACTAATTTTTGAGTTCTGAGCTCTGAGTTATTATTCTATCCGCAGGAAATTCGGCTTTCTCTCCTTGAAATAGGCGATGTAGCGGAAGCCTGCCGCCCTCGCGAGCTCTGCTCCGTCCGCGACGTTAGCGCCGATGTCCTTGACGGTATGCGAATCTGAGCCTATCGTCAGTATCTCGCCGCCGAGCTCGCGGAACAGCTTCACATATTTAAGGTCGGGGAAGGTCGCTCCGAAGCCCTGCCGCAAGCCCGAGGTGTTTATCTCGATGCCTCTGCCGCTGTGTGCGAGCGAGCGGAAGCTCTCGGCGATGATGTCGTCATAACGGCTTATATCGGGACATATCCCGTGTCTCTGCTTCATATATCTCAGCGAGTAGGTGACGTGTCCGACAACATCGAACAGCTCAGTCTGACAGAGTTCGTACACCTCGCGGAAGTAGCGTCCGAGGAGGTCGTATATCGCGTCCATATCGAGCTTGGTGTAGTCGATGAAGTAGAAGTCCTTCTCGCCGTGTATGCGGTGCACCGAGCCGATGATGAAGTCCACGCGCTTGTCGGCGTTGACTGTCTGCGCGGCGTCCTTGTCGAAGAGTATCTGTCCGAGCTCCGACCCGCAGATGAGGTTGAGCCTGCCCGCGTACTTCTCCTTCAGAGCCGTTATCGCGGCGACTGAGGCTTCATAATCGGCGGCATAGTCCGCGGACTCAATGAGAGCCTGCTCAGCCTCTGAGTAGTGCTCCTTCGGATACCAGGCGTCACATTCGCAGTGGTCGGTGATAGCATAGGCGTCGAGCCCCAGCTCCGCGGCACGCTGAACGCAGGCATTTATGTCAGCCTCGGAGTCCACCGAGAACTGTGTATGTGTGTGGCAGTCTGTCAGAATCATAGCTTCACCCCTGTAATTAACTATTCATTCATTATATCATATTAAGATTAAAAATGCAACTGCTGAGAAGAATATTTTACAATAAACAATTTGGGCGGCATATTAAAGATTTATCGCCGCGCCTGTTGCTTTTTCAAAAAAAGTATGTTATAATATTGTCATACTAACGGGCGGAGCGTTCCGCCCCGATTAACGGAGGTCATTATTATGAGAGCAGTCGTAACTGTCATAGGTAAGGACACGGTGGGTATCCTTCACAAGGTGAGCGGTATCTGTGCCGAGTACAACGTAAACGTCATCGAGGTGACACAGAGCGTGTTGCAGGATATGTTCGCGATGATAATGCTGGTGGACATCACGGGCATCAACGCTGATTTCGCCAAGCTCGTGGACAGCATGGACAGCCTCGGCAGCCAGCTCGGGCTCTCTATCCATACAATGCACGAGGACATCTTCAATTCGATGCACAGCGTTTGAACGACCTGTAGGGGCGCATTCCGTGCGCCCGCAAAGACCTGATAATACAACGGGCGAGCGGAACTCGCCCCTACGAAAAACATAACGCAGAAAGGGTAGAATAAAATGCTCAACGTCTACAATATTCTCGAGACTATCAGAATGATACAGGACGAATGTCTCGATATAAGAACGATAACAATGGGTATCTCCCTGCTCGACTGCATAGACACCGACATTGACAAAGCCTGCGAAAAGGTCTACGAAAAGATAGTGAACAGAGCAGGCAGGCTCGTGGAGGCAGGTCAGCAGATAGAGAAGGAATACGGCATACCGATAGTAAACAAGCGTATCTCAGTGACGCCGATAGCAATGCTCGCGGCGGCGTGCCCGAACGGCGACCCCGTGAAGTTCGCGAAGGCGCTCCAGCGCGCGGCTGACACCTGCGGCGTAAACTTCATCGGAGGCTACTCCGCGCTCGTACATAAGGGCTTCTCCGCGGGAGATGAGGCGCTGATACGCTCTATCCCCGAGGCTCTCGACGTTACGCAGAACATCTGCTCATCGGTAAACATCGGCTCCACGAAGTCGGGTATCAATATGGACGCGGTCAAGCTTATGGGACAGATAGTAAAGCAGACCGCCGAGCGCACCGCCGACCGCGACTGCATAGGCGCAGCGAAGTTGGTCGTATTCTGCAACGCCGTCGAGGACAACCCCTTTATGGCAGGCGCCTTCCACGGCGTAGGCGAGCCCGACTGCGAGATACACGTCGGCGTATCGGGACCGGGTGTTGTACGCGCGGCTCTGACTAAATACCCTGACGCTTCGATAAACGAAATCGCGGACATCATCAAGAAGACCGCGTTCAAGATAACACGTATGGGACAGCTTGTCGGCGCGAGGGCATCGGAGCTTCTCGGCGTGCCGTTCGGTATAGTTGACCTCTCGCTCGCTCCGACTCCCGCGGTCGGCGACAGCGTAGCTCATATCCTTGAGGAAATGGGACTTGAGATGTGTGGCACTCATGGCACTACTGCCTGCCTCGCGATGCTCAACGACGCCGTAAAGAAGGGCGGAGTTATGGCTTCCTCGACCGTCGGCGGTCTCTCGGGAGCCTTCATTCCCGTATCCGAGGACGCAGGCATGATAGACGCCGCAGTAGACGGCGTGCTCACGCTTGAAAAGCTCGAAGCAATGACAGCTGTTTGCTCAGTCGGACTTGATATGATCGTTGTCCCCGGCGATATCACTCCCGAGACTATTTCGGCTATAATCGCGGACGAAGCCGCTATCGGTATGGTCAACACCAAGACCACTGCTGTACGTCTTATCCCCGCTATCGGCAAGAAGGAGGGCGAAACGCTCGAATTCGGCGGACTGCTCGGAAGCGGTCCCGTTATGCCTATCAGGGACAAGTCGGCGGCTAAGTTCATCAACCGCGGCGGACGTATCCCCGCACCTATGCACAGCCTTAAAAACTGAGAACTCAGAGCTCAGAACTCAGTGTAGGGGCGGCGTCCCGCCGCCCGCACCTTACGAAACAACTCACGGCAACATTCAGTAGGGGCGCCCTTTGGGCGTCCGCAAATACACCCACGAACCACCCACAACCTCATTCCCTTCCGCCTGAAAGGACACAAAATGCAGACATCAGAGAGCTTCCGCGTGTGTGCGCTCCTCTCGTTCTCGGGAGGCTTGCAGGACGCCTATACCTATAACGTCCGCGGACACGTTTTCGCCAATGCGCAGACGGGCAACGTCGTCCTTATGAGCCAGAACCTTATGACCGGCAGGTGGCACGACGGACTGAAATATATGCTCCCGCTGATAGCTTTCGCGGCGGGCATATTCATCGCCGAGCGCGTCGAGAACAGGTTCAAGGAGGCGAAAAGCCTCCACTGGCGTCAGATAGTCATAGCTATCGAAATGGTGATGCTGTGCGTTGTCGGCTTCCTGCCCGAGAGCCTCAATATGGCGGCGAATATGCTTGTATCGTTGGCGTGTGCGATGCAGGTGCAGACCTTCCGCACGGTGCACGGCTACGGCTACGCGAGCACAATGTGTATCGGCAACCTAAGAAGCGGCACGGAGAGCCTCTCGAAGTTCCTGCGCGACAGAGAGCGGGAGGCACTGTTCAAGGCGCTCCACTTCTTCGGGATAATCGTAATATTTGCGCTCGGAGCAGGCGCAGGCGGTGTTATCTCGGCGCATTACGGGCTCGGCACGATATGGCTGTCGGTGATACTGCTTGTCATCGCGGCGCTGATGATGACAAGGAAAACGGAATAAACAAACGGCTATCGCACACGCGGTAGCCGAACTTTTAAGGAGAAAAATATGAAGATAAGAGCCGCAGAGCCTGCCGACCTCGGCACGGTATACGACATCGTGCAGACCACGATACGTGCGGTATATCCGCACTACTACCCCGCGGGCGCGGTGGACTTCTTTCTCGCGCACCACAGCCGCGAGCACGTCTCCGCGGACATTGAGGCGGGGGCGGTGTACCTCGCTGAATCCGATGGAAAAGCGGTGGGGACGGTCACTGTCAGCGGCGACAGTATAAACCGCCTGTTCGTGCTGCCCGACGAGCAGGGCAGGGGATTCGGCGGTGAGCTCCTGCGCTTTGCGGAGGCTGAGGTAGCTAAAAGCTATGGCACGGCGAGGCTCGATTCGTCGCTCCCCGCGAAGCAGATTTACCTGAAAAAGGGCTATATGGTGATAGATTCGCGCGTGATAGAGGCGGACGGCGACTACCTATGCTACGACATTATGATAAAGCGGGTGACGGCAGATGCAGATTGAGCGGATAGCCGCACTCTTCGGAGCTGCTGGCGTTTCGGACGTCACTGAGGTCACGGCGGGACACATCAACCGTACCTTTATCGTCACTGCTGACGGCGGGCGCTACGTGTTGCAGGAGCTCAACCGCGGCGTGTTCAGCAGTCCCGAGACTGTTATGGCGAATATCGCGCAGACCGAGGCAGCACTGAAAAATTGTACGGACATCTGTGTGCCGCACTTCCTTGACTGCGGCGACAGGAACTACATCAGCGCAGACGGCAAAATATGGCGGATGTACGCCTACTGCGAAGGCTCGCCGTGCGGGAACGAGCTGTACCTCACAGGCTTTTCCTACGGCACTTTCATACGCGTGATGAGCACGTCCGATGCGGAGATAAAGCCCGTGATAGAGGGCTTCCATGACTTTGACCGCTACTATGACAGACTTGCGGCGGTATGTCCCGCGGGAGAGATACCTCCCGCGCTGACGGCTCTGCGGGAGCGGCTCGCGGATAGCTTCCGCGGCGTTCCAACGCGTATTATCCACGGCGATGCCAAGACCGACAACATCCTCATCTGCAAGCCCTGCACCGTTCTCGACCTCGACACGGTAATGGTCGGGCACGCTGCACTTGATTACGGCGATATGGTGCGCTCGGTGTGCACAGACGGTATTGACCTCGGCAGTATCCGCGAGCTGACGCGCGGCTTCACGGACGGGCTCAGAGGTCTGCTCACGGACATAGAAAAAGCCTCGCTGTTCAGCGGGATCCTGTGGGTGACGGGCGAGCTTGCGCTCCGCTATCTCACGGACTTTTACAGCGAGGAGAGATACTTCCGCGGAAAGACGCGCGAGCAGTGCCGTATGCGCTCGCGGGAGCTTCTTGCACAGCTTGGCGGCTTCCTCTCGGCGGAAGCTGAAATTGAACGAATTATAGCCGAATAGCGGCAGGATAGAGGGCTTATTTTATGCTCTTTATCCTGCCGTCTTTTACTATGAACACCCTGTCGGAGATGTCCATCATCGAGCGGTCGTTGTAGGAATCGGTGTAGAAGCAGTCGATGGGCTTGTCGCCGTAGAGCTCCCTGTAGCGCTTGACCTTATTATCGCCGAAGTTGAAGAACGAGACCTCCATTTTGTCCCAGTCCACTTCCGAGCAGATGAGGTTCTGTGTGTTGAGCCTGTGCTTTATCGCGTCGATGAGGAAGAACGGTCCCGCGGTGATGATGAGGTCGTCCTTGCCGATACGTCGGAGCAGCCGCCTGTCGAGCTTGCGCCGGTTGCGCTCCCAGAAGCTGTCGGTGAGCGATATGAGCTCCGACTTGTCGCGGACGATGAACTTTATGGCGTCGTTGATACGCTTTTCGAGCGTCTCCTTGCTTGCGAGGCAGAGCTTATACATTATCGCGTTCCAGAACAGCGACGGCAGAAAAAGGAGGATACGCTTGTTGTGCCTCAGCATATAGAAAGCGAAATCGACGGAGCTTTCTCCGCGATATATCGTGTTATCGAAGTCGAATACCTTTATCTCCACCACGTCCTTCCGAGAATAATCGTTGACTTTTACATTATACCAAAAAACGACAGAATTTGCAACAGATTTGAGGAAATTCAGGAGTGCCGAATACTGCATTATTTCAATCGCAATATTTGACCGAATTACCAAATATTGCGGAATTTCACAGCTTTGTCACACTTGAAAAATATCATCATTTTACTATAAGCTCTTGCAGAGAAGCAGTGCGTACAACTTCTTGTTGTTTAATCAGTTTTCTAATAATATAAATAAATAAAACTGTAGGAGATAATAACAATGCTGCCATTTTTCTTGTGATTATTGAATTCTTGTGTGCATTTCGCCTACAATTTGTTCACTTTGTCCACCCTATCTGCATTTAGTGGGTTGTTTAGTTGACTGTACATCTTATATAATGTTAACATAGTATTAATGTGCGTAAGCATATCCAACCAGAAGGGGGTTAATCATGAAAAAGATAAAGAAAATACTAAATTCGGGGATCAGCCTTGTGCTCGGCGCTTCACTTGCTGCCGCACCTGTTCTCGACAAGGGCTTCCTGTTCACGGTGGGCGCCGATACCGACGGCGGTATCGTCTTCTACGTCTCACCCGACGGAAGCGACAGCGGCGACGGCTCTCTCACCTCGCCGTTCAAGTCCCTCGAAGCCGCACGTGACGCCGTAAGAAAGGTAAACGGCAATATGACGAGCGACATCACTGTCTACCTCAGAGGCGGCGACTACCGCCTGACCGAGCCCGTCGTGTTCGACACCCGCGATTCGGGCAAGAACGGCTACACGATAAGCTACAAGGCTTACGCCGGTGAAACTCCTGTCATCAACGGCTCCGAGAAGGTTACGGGCTGGGAAAAGTACAATGACAAGCTGTGGGCGGCTCCTCTCGACCGCGACTACAAGCTCCGCAACCTCTACGTCAATGACCGCCGCGCCAATATGGGCAGCGTGCGTGTACAGTCCAAGGGCGGCTACGGCAAGTACAACATCACAGCGGGACAGGCTGACTGGGCTTGGGATTCGGGCACTAAGGACGACGGCTCGTCCTACGCGGATAACGCAATGCCGAAGATAACCTCGAACTTCGACGACCTCGAGATTATCAACGGCACTACATGGAACGAGAACATTGTATGTACGCGCGATGTCAAGTACGAGAACGGCTCGGTCGTTCTGTTGTATCAGCAGCCCTACGGCTCTATCGCGCAGACTCCGGGCTGGGGAGCGGGCTTCTCGACGGGCGGTACACATACCATATATAATGCATTCTCGTTTGTGGACGACCCCGGTGAGTTCTACTTTGACAAGACAGCAAAGAAGCTCTACTACTATCCGCGTCAGGACGATGATATGACCACCGCAGACGTTGAAGCTCCTATCGCGGAGCAGCTCATCGTGGTAGAGGGCAAGAGTACTTCCGACCGCGTTGAGAACCTCTCGTTCAGCGGTATCACCTTCGCGAATACGGACTATCAGCTCACGGACGTTGCGGGCTCGCACGGCAAGACGACCTGTCAGGCGGCTCAGACATATACAGCCTTCGCGGACTCGAACTGGCACAGCAAGAAGTATGAGATGGTCGATACTCTCCCCGCTGCTGTCCACGTTCGGAGCGGCAAGAACATCAGGTTCACAAACAACGTTATCAAGCATACAGGCGCTGACGGTATCTCTATGACGAACGATGTTGTCAGCTCCGAGATAAGCGCCAACTACATAACCGATATCACCTCGAGCGGTATCACCATCGGTCACCCTCAGCACATCTACATAGGCGACGCTGCGGGCAACAACCACGAGCTCTTTCCGAAGGGCGTCGAGGGTCTCTGTACGGATATACTCATCTCGCAGAATATGCTGTACGATATCAGCGTTGTACACGGCTTCGGCGGCTGCGCTGCTATCACCTGCTACTACACCGACAACGCAAGGGTGCTCAGCAACACTATTGAAAAGACCGCATACAACGGTATCCATATGGGCTGGGGCTGGTGCAACTTCAAGGACAGCGAGACCTCGCGCAACAATATGATATGCTACAACCGCGTTATCAACTCGCTGAACCGTCTCCACGACAGCGGCGGTATCTACACGATCGGTCAGATGCCCGGCACAGTTATCAACGAGAACTACGTTCAGGGCATACCCGCGGCGGGACAGTGGCAGCCGACTTACGGTCTCCACAACGACGAGGGTACAGCCTACATCGAGGAGAACGACAACGTTCTTGAGATAAGCCCGAATGTTACCTACACCATCAACTGCGAGGACTACGGTCAGAAGCACCACCTCAAGATAAAGCGCACATACGCGACAGTCAGCAGAATGGGCAAGAACCCGCCCGACTCCGACATCGACCCCATAATCGTCGTTTCCGACAACGTATGGCCGTTCGAGCAGTACAAGATATGCCTTGACTCGGGCGTTTCCGATGAGAACCGCGCACTCGTTCCGAGGAGCGTGACCTCCGCCGCTAACTTCGTCTTCCCCGCAAGCTGCGAGACTACCTGCTCAAGCAAGCTCCCGATACGCAAGGGCGACGGTGTAGTGTGGATAGCTCCCGACAACACGACCACATTCACCGCAGGCAAGACGATGACAAAGGCGGCTACAAACTCGACAACGATAAAGACTCCCGCAGAGGAGGGCGAGTACAGGATATATGTCACCGACGCGAGCGGCAAGATACTCAGCAAGTCTGACCACATTCTCCGCCTCAAGGGCACAGGCGACGTCAGCGACTACATACAGGCTGAAAAGTTCAGCGCACAGAGCGGCGTTGACCTCGAAAGCTGTGAAGAGGGCGGACAGGACGTCGGCTACATCGAGGACGGCGACTACATCGGCTTCAAGAACATCGACTTCAAGGGCGGCGAGGCGAAATCGGCTGATTTCCGCGTTGCTTCAAATGCTGACGGCGGTACTATAGAGGTACGCTTAGGCAGTGCAGACGGCACAAAGATAGGCGAGGTCGAGGTCGGCAATACAGGCGGCTGGCAGAAGTGGCAGACAGTCACCTGCGACATCGACAACACAACAGGCGTACACGACGTTTACCTCGTATTCAGGGGCGGCGAGAGCTACCTCTTCAACCTCAACTGGTGGAAGCTCAACTTCCCCGAGGGCCTTGAGGACACCGTTATCAAGGGCGATCTCAACGGCGACAAGATAGTCGATACGTTCGACCTTATACTCATTCGTCAGGCGGCAGAGACAGGCGACGCCGACTACTTCGACGCAGCCGACCTCAACGATGACGGCGCGATAAACGCCGACGATGTACAGCTCCACTCGGACTACATACTCGGCAAGATAAAGAGCTTTTAAGGAATAGGGAGGTCATTCAATGAAAAGAGGAATCGCTATGATCCTATCGGGTCTTATCGCGGCAATGCCGCTCGCGGGCTCAATAACGCCCAAAAAGGCAGACGCCGCTGTGTCGTTCACTCATCAGGAGTGGACGGGCAAAAACGGAAATGAGAAGGTATTTCAGGTAAACCGCGCTCCTGCGTCGTGCAATGCCGTGCCCTATCAGGACGCCGCTTCCGCACAGAGCGCTGTATGGGAGTACAACGACCGTGAAAAGTCCGACTACCTGCAGATGCTAACAGGTGAGAACGAGGACTGGGAGCTCACAGTTGTTCAGAACGACGAGAGAGCCTCGGGCTTCCGCAACGGCGGCTTTATGAATTCAAACTACAACCCCAATCCCGCCGACGGCTGGAAGACGGTACAGCTCCCGAGGAGCTGGACAAGACTGGGCTTTGACTTTTCGATATACACCAATGTAGGCGAGCCGTGGCAGTCGAAGTACGACAGCTACGTTCCCGCACCGAATGCTCCGACGAACTACAATCCCGTCGGTCTGTACCGCAAGAAGTTCACGCTCGACGACACTATGCAGACGGGCGACAGACGCATCTATATCGAATTCGACGGCGTTGAGTCGGCGTACTACGTTTACGTCAACGGCAAGGAGGTCGGCTACAGCGAGGACTCGTTCAGTCCGCACCGCTTTGACATCACCGACTACCTCACAAGCGGCGAGAACACTCTCGCGGTAGAGGTGCACAAGTTCTGCGACGGCACTTGGTTCGAGGATCAGGATATGATATACGACGGCGGTATCTTCCGCGACGTATTCCTCGTTAGTACGCCATCCGTGCAGATAAGCGACTATACAGTCCGCACCGACCTCGACAATTCCTACACCAACGCCGACCTGTGGATAAGCGCTGATGTATCCAACATCACAGGCTCGTCAAAAATGGGCTGGACTATCGAGGCTGACGCCTACGATGAGGAGGGCAACAATATCCTCAGCGGCGTTTCAACTCCGATCTCGGGTATCAAGGAATACAGCAAGGGCACGTTCGAGCTCAGCACCACGGTCAAGAACCCGAAGCTGTGGTCAGCCGAGACCCCGAACCTCTACGCTCTCCTGCTCACGCTGAAGGACGACAAGGGCGAGGTACAGGAGATAGTCTCCACTCAGCTCGGCTTCCGTGAGATAGGCTTCACGCGCACCGAAGTAAACGGCTCTTATCAGGTGACCACCAAGAACTGGCAGGCGATCACCATAAACGGCAAGCGTCTGGTATTCAAGGGCGTGAACCGTCACGATACAGACCCCTTCTACGGCAAGGCTGTTCCTCAGGCAACTATGGAAGAGGATATTCGCCTGATGCAGCAGAACAACATCAATGCTATCCGTACCTCGCACTACAGCAATGATTCCTACCTCTACTGGCTGTGCAACAAGTACGGTATGTACGTGATGGGCGAGACAAATATGGAGTGCCACGCCCTTCAGGACAACAAGAACGACAGCACCCGCGCGCTCTTCTACGACCTCGGTCTCGACAGAACAGAGACTGCTTACAAGCGCCTCAAGAACAACCCGTCCATCGTGGCATGGTCTATCGGAAACGAAATGGGCTACACAGGCGACGCGAATGCTTCGGGCGGTCTGTTCCGCGATATGATATGGTACTTCAAGAAGAACGACCCCACCCGTCCCGTACACTCCGAGGGACAGGGCACGGCTCTCGGTACCGATATGAACAGCCAGATGTATCCGGGCTCCGACGTCATCGGCTACAACCGCGGCGACGGAAAGATCCCCTACGTAATGTGCGAGTACGACCACGCTATGGGTAACTCCGTGGGCGCTCTGAAGGAGTACTGGGACGTTATCAGAAGCTCCGACAGAATGCTCGGCGGCTTCATCTGGGACTGGGTAGACCAGTCAAGAGCCGTAAATATCCCCAACGGCGGCTGGGACTACTACTCACAGCCATACGCACACTCCAACCTCTACTCGGAGGAGGCTAAGGGCAAGTTCTACGGCTACGGCGGCGACTGGGGCGACAACCCCAACGACAACAGCTTCTGCGAGAACGGTCTTATCAACCCCGACAGAACTCCTCAGCCCGAGCTTTCCGAGGTCAAGTACCAGTATCAGAACTTCTGGTTCTCGGCTACAGCAGCTCAGATAGCGAACAAGGAAGTCTCCGTATACAACGAGAACAACTTCCTCGACCTCAGCGACTTCACCCTCAAATGGGAGCTTCTCAAGAACGATATCGCCGTTGACAGCGGCATAGTTGAGGGTGCTTCCGCGGCTCCGCAGAAGACCTCCACGATAAAGATACCCTTCGAGCTTCCCAAGAAGTACCTCGCAGGCGACGAATTCTACCTCAATCTCTCCGTACTCAACAAGACGGAGACGATATTCGTCCCCAAGGACTTCGAGCTCTCATACGAGCAGATACCTCTCGCAACGGGCGGCGGCACATCAGTCCGCAGGAGCGAAAGCGAACAGGAGCTTGCAATAGTTGATACTCCCGATGCATACGTTCCCACAGCGCACGGCTTCAACTGCGCTATCGACAAGTCCACGGGTCTGATGAAGAGCTACACCTACTACGGCGAGGAGCTCATCACCAACGGACCTACTCCCAACTTCTGGCGCGGCAACGTCGAGAACGACACGGGCTGGGGCGCAAGAGGAAGCTTTGACAGTGCATGGCAGAAGGCTATGAACGGCGCACAGGTTACGGGCTTTGACCAGTCCGAGGGCGCTAACGGCTCGAAGATCATCGTTGCACACCTGAACCTTCCCAGCGTAAAGTCAAGCATTGACATCAAGTACACATTCTATCCCGACGCTACTACCAACATCGAATTCTCGTTCGACCCGACACAGTCAGGGCTCGGCAACCTCATCAGAGTCGGCTCGATGATGACTCTGCCCGAGGGCTCGGAGGAAGTTTCGTGGTACGGCTACGGTCCTGTCGAGACCTTCAACGACAGAATGACAAACGGCAGAATGGGCGTATGGAACAACACCGTTTCGGGTATGTTCTTCCCCTACCTCAAGGCTGACGACACAGGTACTATGCAGCAGGTAAAGTGGGTGGCAGTAAAGAACAGCAAGGCTGAGAATTCAGTCCTCATCACGGCAGACAGTCCTATCGAGATGAGCGCTCTCCACTTCACTCCCAACGACTTGCAGGGAGCAGACCACCCCTACAAGCTCTCACCGCGCAAGGAGACCATACTCAGCCTCAACTACGGCTCAATGGGTACGGGCTCGGCTACCTGCGGACAGGCAACGCTTGAAAAGTACCGTCTGAAGTCCAACGTGAAGTACAGCTGGAGCTACACAATCGTTCCTGTTTCAACAAGTCTCACAGACAAGGATTTCTCGGATACAGCGGCTAAGCTCCGCTCCGACGGCACATCCATTCAGGACAAGAGCCAGAACAAGCTCGTAGTTCCCATAACAGGCACGGCTCAGCTCAAGTCCACCACCGACGGCAACGCTGTATCGGGAGATGTTACTGTACCTCAGTGCGATTCTATCGATAAGGCTCTCAGCGGCCACAACTCGTTCACAGTGGAATCCAACTTCGTTCCCACAGGAAACCCGCAGTTCAACATGATCGCCAGCAAGGGCGACCACGCATTCGGTCTGAGAACTGAGAACAACAAGGTCTACTTCTTCATCCATGCAGGAGGCGAATGGAGATCTGTTGAGTACACAGGCACAGGCGACCAGTGGCTCGGTAAGAAGCACCAGGTAGCAGGTATTTACGACGCTGAAAATGATATGCTCCGCATCTACTGCGACGGTAAAATAGTTGCAGAGAAGGCAACAGGCACTACAAGCGGTGTCACCACATCCGGCTACAACTTCACTATCGGTAAGTGCCCTGAGACAAATCGCGGCTCTGCTGCTGATTTCTACGAGGTAAGAGTATACAGCAAGGCTCTCAGCGAGACTGAGCTCGCATCGCAAAACACGGCTTCACCGACATACGGTCCCGACGACAAGTGCGTACAGCTCTGGCTCGACTTCGACAACATCGCAGAGAACGTCGAAGAGCCTGACGACCCGACACCCTCGCTCCTCGGCGACGCTAACCTCGACGGCAAGGTAACTATCGCAGACGCGACGGCTATCCTCCAGTCGATAGGCAACAAGGACAAGTACGCTCTCAGTGACGAGGCTAAGCTCAACGCTGACTGCTGCAACCCCGGCGACGGTATCACAGCGAGCGACGCTCTCGCGATACAGAAGCTCGACGCGGGACTTATCACTAAGCTTCCCGACCTTAGCGAATAACAGCATTTTTTACAGAGCCCGCAGATAATCTGCGGGCTTTGTTATAGTTTTTAGTTATATGGTGCAAACAAGAAAACCGTTATCATAGGGAAACAAATATAGTAAATCCTGCCTTTTATGTTATAATATTATCAATCAATGTGAAAGGAAAGCCAAAAATGCTTGAACTGAAAAACATCTCCTTCAATATAGACGACGGCGACGGGAAAAGCGAGATAATCCGCGATATATCCCTCACTGTCCCCGATAACAGATTCGTTGTCATCACGGGTCCGAACGGCGGCGGAAAGTCCACGCTCGCACGTCTTATCGCGGGCATTCATCCGCTCACATCGGGCAATATCATCTTCGACGGCACCGACATAACCGATATGTCCATAACCGACCGTGCCCGTATGGGTATAGGCTTTGCATTCCAGCAGCCTGTCCGCTTCAAGGGTCTGACAGTGCTCGACCTGCTCAGGATAGCCTCGGGCAGCAGGATTAGCGTCGGCGAGGCGTGCGACTACCTCTCGGAGGTCGGGCTCTGCGCGAAGGAGTACATTGACCGCGAGGTGAATTCGTCGCTGTCGGGCGGCGAGCTCAAGCGTATCGAGATAGCGACAATTCTTGCCCGTGACGTGAAGCTCGCGGTATTCGACGAACCCGAGGCAGGCATCGACCTGTGGAGCTTCAACAACCTTATCCGCATATTCGAGAAGATGCGACAGTCCGACAAGAACAGGACTATCCTTGTCATTTCGCATCAGGAGCGCATACTCAACATCGCCGACGAGATAATCGTGCTCGCCGACGGAAAGATACTCAAGCATGGTAATAGAGACGAGATACTCCCCGACATAATCGGCACTCAGTACGCCTCGGGCGTGTGCTCGCGAATCGAATAAGGAGGCTGTAATACGATGAATATTGATACTATCCAGCAGAGACTTCTCGAAGAAGTCGCAGACCTCCACGATGTTCCCGAGGGAGCATACAACCTCCGCGCGAACGGCAAGTCCGTCGGCAGGAACACGACCGCGAACATAGACATTCAGTCCAAGCCCGAGGGCAGCGGCATAGATATCCGCATAAAGGACGGCACCACCAACGAGAGTGTGCATATCCCCGTCGTTCTCAGCGAGAGCGGCATAAAGGAGACTGTGTACAACGACTTCTTCATCGGCGAGAACTGCGACGTCCTCATAGTTGCGGGCTGCGGCATTGACAACTGCGGCAATCAGGACTCGCAGCACAACGGCATACACCGCTTCTTCGTGGGCAAGAACTCGCGTATCCGCTACGTCGAGAAGCACTACGGCTCGGGAGACGGCAGCGGCAAGCGTATCCTTGATCCCGTGACCGAGGTCTATATGGAGGAGGGAAGCACTGTCGAGATGGAGATGGCTCAGATAAAGGGCGTTGATTCCACTGAGCGCACTACTATCGCTGAGCTGAAGGAGGGCGCAAAGCTAGTGGTACGCGAGCGCCTGATGACCCACGGCGAGCAGCACGCTCTGAGCGTGTACAAGGTAAGCCTCAACGGCGACGGATCAAGTGCGGACGTCGTTTCGCGCTCCGTTGCGAGAGATACCTCGTATCAGAAGTTCGACGCCTGCATTATCGGAAATGCAGCCTGCTCGGGACATACCGAGTGTGACTCCATTATTATGGACAGCGGACGCATACTTGCTGTTCCGTCGCTCGAAGCCAACAACATCGACGCGGCTCTTGTTCACGAGGCGGCTATCGGCAAGATAGCGGGCGACCAGCTCATCAAGCTGATGACGCTCGGTCTGACTGAATCCGAAGCGGAGGAGCAGATAATCAACGGATTCCTCAAATGAGAGCAGTATACACGAGGGACAGCATAAGGCTGCTTCCATTAACGGAACGTATTACCGAGCCTGAATCAGGGCTCGGTAATTTTTTGTCACGATTCCTACAGACGGAGCTTCCACAAGCAGTCTTTTTTTGTTATAGATATTGCCATTTCCAAAATCATATGCTATAATATAGTATATATATGTTCTTGTGGAGCGTGATACTATGAGCAAAGCTGAATCCGTCAGAAAACAAAAACCTGTCTATGTGATACTTCTGTGCGTGGTGTCCTTCGGACTGAATATGTTCGGAGCCTTCATTTGCAGCAAATTCGGGCTGAATCTCTACCTCGACACGGTGGGCACTGTCCTCGCGGCTGTGTGCGGAGGCTATATCCCCGGTATACTCGTCGCGTTCTGCACGACCTTCATCAAGGGCATATCCGACCACGAGGCGCTGTTCTACAGCCTGTGCGGAATGCTGATGGCTGTCTGCGGAGCTTTCTTCTCGAAGCATAAATTCTTCAATAACTTCTTCAAGACTGTCGCGACGATACCGATATTCACGCTCGTCGCAGTTATCCCCGACAGTATCCTCACATGGTTCCTCTACCCCGAGAGCCAGACCACGTTCGGTGATCAGCTCTCGTCCGACTTTAGGATAGAGCTCGCGGACAAGTCCATAACTGTTCTTGTTGTATTCTTCATATTCATTCTGCTCCCGAAGACGCTGCTGGAAAAGTTCAGATATCAGGTGCTCTATCAGGCTCCGCTCACGCGCGAGATGGAGAAGGCGGTCCGCAAAAACCGCCCGCGCTCGCTGTCCATAAACATCAAGATAGCGCTGATACTCACGCTCGCCTCCTTCCTTATCGCGGGCTCGTCCACGATAATCAGCTTCGTGCTCTACAGGGACGCCACTATCCACGACCACGAGAGCATTGCCGCGGGTGTTGCTGAGGTCGCGGCAAGCACTATCGACGCAGATATGGTCGATGAATACATTGCCGAGGGTGAAGCCGCAGAGGGCTACTCCGACACGGAGAACCGCCTGTATATGCTCCGAAACAGTCACCCCGACATTCTCTACATCTACGTTTACAAGATTGAGAAGGACGGCTGCCACGTCGTATTCGACCTCGATACCGACGACGTTGCGGGCGCGGAGGCAGGCGATATCCAGTCATTCGACGACTCGTTCGATGCCCTTATCCCCGACCTGCTCGCGGGAAAGCAGATAGAGCCGATAATCACCGACGATTCCTACGGCTGGCTGATGACGGTCTACAAGCCCGTATACAACAGTGACGGAGAGTGCGTATGCTACGCGGCGGCTGACATCTCGATGAATGACATCGTCGCCTATCAGGAGCGCTTCATCGCTAAGCTGATAGCGCTGTTCGTAGGCTTCTTCATAATCATCATCGCGATCAGCCTGTGGTTCGTCCGCAGCAACCTCCTCACCCCCGTCAATACAATCGCATACAGCGCGGGAGCCTTTGCCTTCAACAACGACGGCGCTATTGAGAAGAGCGTCGAACGGCTGAAGGGGCTCGATATCCGCACGGGCGACGAAATAGAGAACCTCTACCTCGCCTTCGTCAAGACGACGGAGGACAGCGTGCGCTACGTTGAGGACATAAGGGAAAAGACCGAGACTATCTCGAAGATGCAGAACGGACTGATAATGGTACTCGCCGACCTCGTCGAGAGCCGCGACAAGTGCACCGGCGACCACGTCCGCAAGACTGCCGAGTACGCTCGTATAATTATGACCGAGATGAAGAAGCGCGGAATGTATCCCGAGCAGCTCACCGACGAGTTCATCAACGACGTGATGAATGCAGCTCCGCTCCACGATATAGGCAAGATACACGTTTCGGACGTGATACTCAACAAGCCCGCAAGGCTTACGGATGAGGAATTCACGCAGATGCAGAAGCATACCACCCTCGGAAGCCATATCATCGACCGCGCGATCGATATGGTGCCCGATTCGGCGTACCTCCGCGAGGCGAAGAACCTCTCGGAGTACCACCACGAAAAGTGGAACGGCAAGGGCTATCCTCACGGACTGAGCGGCGAGGACATACCGCTTTCGGCGCGTATAATGGCTGTTGCGGACGTATTCGACGCTCTTGTTTCGCGCAGGAGCTACAAGGAGCCCTTCACCTTTGAAAAGGCAATGGATATAATCCGCACGGACGCAGGAACTCACTTCGACCCGCTCGTAGCCGAGGCTTTCCTCGGAGCAGAGGACGAGGTGCGCAGAGTAGCGGAGAGCTTCAGCAAAGAGGCAGCTTCTAAGTATAAGGGATAAGAAAAAGCAGGCAGACTTTTAAGTCTGCCTGCTTTTATGTAATTCTGATGTAAGAACTGTAATCTCACGCATTATTCAACGGGAACGATCCAGCCGAATGTATCCTCGATCTTGCCCCACTGGATACCTGTCATTGTATCGTAGAGCATCTGCGAGATCTTGCCGATCTTGTTGCCGTTTATCTCCATAACCTTGTCATTCCACTTGAGGTGACCAACAGGCGAGATTACAGCGGCTGTACCTGTACCGAATACCTCGTCGAGCTTGCCTGCGTCGTAAGCGTCAGCGATCTCCTGAATGTCGATGCGTCTCTCCTCGACTGTCAGACCCTTGCTCTTGCATACCTCGATAGCGGACTTTCTTGTGATACCGGGGAGGATAGAGCCCTGAAGCATAGGAGTTACGACCTTGCCGTCGATAACGAAGAAGATGTTCATAGCGCCGACGTCCTCGAGGTACTTCTGCTCAACGCCGTCGAGCCAGAGGACCTGTGAGTAGTTCTGCTTGTGAGCCTCGTCC
>JAFXXD010000020.1 GCA_017542475.1 Ruminococcus sp.
AGCTCTCCACCGAGGAGATACGGGAGAAGCTCCATGTTATCGATGACGAGCGCTCATTCTGCGTATTTGAGGCGTTAAAGCGCGGTATAACTCCCGAGGAGATACACGAGATAACAATGATAGACAACTGGTTCCTCTATAAGCTCCTGAACCTTGTTGAGCTTGAAAAATGGCTTGCTGAGGGCGAGCTCACAGAGGAAAAGTACGATATTGCAAAGCAGTACGGCTATCTTGACAGCACTATCCAGCGCATATCGGGACAGAAGTGCCCCAAGCACAGGAGCGCCGTATATAAAATGGTAGATACTTGCGCAGGTGAATTCAAGGCGGAGACTCCTTACTTCTACTCCACATTCGACGAGGAGAACGAAGCAAAGCAGTTCATCGAGCGCACCGACAAGGGCAAGAAGAAGGTCATCGTATTCGGCTCCGGTCCTATCCGTATCGGACAGGGTATCGAGTTCGACTACTGCTCCGTACACTGTGTATGGACGCTGAAAGAGCTTGGCTACGAGGCTGTTATCTGCAACAACAACCCCGAGACCGTTTCCACCGACTTCGATACAGGCGACAGGCTTTACTTCGATCCGCTGACAAAGGAGGACGTTCAGTCCATTATCGAGACCGAGCAGCCCTACGGCGTTGTAGTGCAGTTCGGCGGACAGACAGCTATCAAGCTGACACGCTACCTCTCGGATATGGGAGTTCGCATACTGGGTACCTCCGCCGACATGATAGACGCCGCAGAGGACAGGGAGCGCTTCGACGAGGTCCTTGAAAAGTGCGGCATACCGAGACCAGCGGGACATACGGTAATGAACACCGAGGAGGCGCTTGTTGCTGCAAACGACCTTGGCTATCCCGTGCTTCTCCGTCCCTCATACGTTCTCGGCGGACAGAACATGATAATCGCTCACTCTGACGCCGACGTAAAGGAGTATATGGGCATCATCATGAGCCACAATATCGAAAATCCCGTCCTTATCGACAAGTACATGATGGGCACCGAGGTGGAGGTGGACGCTATCTGCGACGGCGAGGACTACCTTATCCCGGGTATCATGGAGCATATCGAGCGTGCGGGCGTTCACTCCGGCGACTCCATATCCATTTATCCCGCACAGCATCTTTCCGACCGTATCAAGCGCATAATCGTTGAGTACACAAGGCTTCTCGCCAAGGAGCTCAACGTTATCGGACTTGTGAACATACAGTATGTCGTATACAATCACGAGGTATACGTTATCGAGGTAAACCCCCGTTCTTCCAGAACTGTTCCCTATATCAGCAAGGTAACGGGCATACCTATGGTAGACATCGCCACAAAGATAATGTTCGGCGCAAAGCTCAGGGAAATGGGCTATCAGAGCGGACTTTACCCCGCGGGAGACTATGTTGCAGTTAAGGTGCCTGTATTCTCATTTGAGAAGCTCACCGACGTTGACACCATGCTGGGACCCGAGATGAAGTCCACAGGCGAGTGCCTCGGTATCGGCAGGAACCTCGAGGACGCCCTCCTCAAGGGGCTTATCGCCGCAGGCTTCGACCTGAAGCGGGAGGGCGGAGTTCTCATATCCGTCCGCGACAGCGACAAGAGGGAGATACTTCCCATTGCGGACAAGTTCGAGCAGATGGGCTTCGAGCTCTACGCAACATCGGGTACACAGAGCGTGCTCCACAGGAACATGATAGCGGCGAACCTTGTCCGCAAGATCTCCGACGGCGTACCGAATGTGGAAACCCTCCTTGACAGCGGCAAGATACATTATGTTATCTCCACCTCCGCAAAGGGAAGGCTTCCCGAGCGCGACAGCGTAAAGATGAGAAGAAAGTCCATAGAGCGCTCCATATGCAGTCTCACGGCTGTGGATACGGCGAAATCACTGGTAAAGGTGCTCGAATCTGGCAGGACCATCAACGATGTTGAGCTTGTGGATATAACAAAGATATAAAGCCCTTAGCCTTTGGCAGGGCAGGCCCGGAATTATGATTTAAGCTTTACAACTCTGAAAAAAGGTGATATAATATCAGCAGACTGTGTCCAATGGCGGGCACGGTAATTTAAAGGAGGTATTTCCAATGGGAAAAACAAGAATAGGAATATCAGGCTACGGCAATCTCGGCAGAGGCGTTGAGCTGGCGATCCGCCAGAACGACGATATGGAGCTGGCAGGTATCTTCACCCGCCGCGATCCCTCAACAGTGAAGCCGCTCACAGCAGGCGCTGAAGTGTACAGTATCGCCGACGCCGCTAAGATGACCGATGATATAGACGTAATGATAATCTGCGGAGGAAGCGCTACCGACCTTCCGAAGCAGACTCCCGAAATGGCGAAGCTCTTCAACGTTATCGACAGCTTCGACACTCACGCAAGGATACCCGAGCACTTTGCAAACGTTGACAAGGCTGCAAGGGAGAGCGGTCACCTTGCATTTATATCCCTCGGCTGGGATCCCGGCCTTTTCTCGCTGAACAGACTCTATGCGGAGTCCATACTCCCCAACGGCAAGAGCTATACCTTCTGGGGCAAGGGCGTGAGCCAGGGCCACTCCGACGCTATCCGCCGCGTTGAGGGCGTAAAGAGGGGCATACAGTACACTGTACCTATCGAGTCTGCTATGGAGGCTGTACGCAGCGGCAGCCAGCCCGAGCTCACCACACGTCAGAAGCACCTGAGAGAGTGCTGGGTGGTTCCCGAGGAGGACGCGGACCTTGCAAGGATCGAGAACGATATAAAGACCATGAAGAACTACTTCGACGAGTACGATACCACCGTAAACTTCATCACCGAGGAGGAGTTCGAGGCAAAGCACAACAAGATGCCTCACGGCGGCTTCGTAATGAGGAGCGGTCTCACGGGCAACGGCGAGAAGACTCATCAGATGATAGAGTATTCCCTGAAGCTGGAGTCAAATCCCGAGTTCACCGCAAGTGTGCTCATCTGCTATGCAAGAGCCCTTGCAAGACTCAGGGCAGAGGGCGCGACAGGCTGCAAGACTGCTTTTGATATAGCTCCCGCATACCTTTCAAGGCTTTCGGGCGAGGAGCTCAGGGCTTCAATGCTCTGATATATGCTTTTATGGCGGGAGACACTGTTCTCCCGCCTTTTTGCTGTCCTGTTCACGGATTGCG
>JAFXXD010000021.1 GCA_017542475.1 Ruminococcus sp.
AATAGTCAAATAATAATAGGAAATAATATTTCCATTGAATTAACCACAACCGAATTAGAATTATTAAAACTTTTGGCTCCAAAAACAGAGACCAAAACCGAAACTACCACAACCACCACTACTACTACCACTACCACAACAACTACCACTGCTAAACCCACTACAACTACCACGACTACTACAGCCGCTTCCGCGACTACAACTGCTGCTCCCGTTGTTACTACGGCAGTGTCACTTGTTTTATCGGCTCCCGCAAGCACCGTAGGAGTTGTTACTACTACCACTCAGACAGAGGCGGAAACGACCTCCGAGGAGTCAACCACGACAACACGCCTTGGCGACCTCGGCGGCAGTTACCTCAACGGTATCGACGTTTCCGAGCATCAGGGATATATCAACTGGGATAAGGTCGCTGATACCGACGTTGACTTCGCTATTATCCGTGCAGGCTACGGCAAGGAGCTCGACCAGCGCGACGCTCGCTTCGACGAGAATATGAAGAATATTCAGAATACCGACCTTCACTATGGTATTTACTGGTTCAGCTATGCACTCAGCGTTGAGGATGCTCTCAAGGAAGCCGAGACCTGCTATGAAATGATAAAGGACTACGACGGCTATACCTACCCCATTTACTTCGATATTGAGCTGACCTCACAGCGCGACTGGCTCACGACCGCTCAGGTATCCGCTATGACCGAGACGTTCTGCTCATACTTGCAGGAGAAGGGCTACTGCGCAGGCGTTTACAGCTACTCGAGCTTCCTCCAGACCAAGCTCTACAAGAGCACCCTCGAAAAATATCCTGTCTGGGTCGCTCAGTACGGCGACACGATCACATGGTACACAGGTGAATACGGTATGTGGCAGTATACCAGCAACGGCTGGGTCGATGGCATAAGCACACGCGTTGACAAGAACTACTGCTACCTCAACTACCCTCTCATTATATCTCCCGATACATACTACGCTACATCAACCTCTGCTCCGCAGGAGGTCACAGACACGACAACTACGGTTATTGAAGAGGTAAGCGGCTCAGGTGAGCCTGCTCCTGATACAACGACAACGACCACAGCTGCTCCTGTGACTACGACAACTGCAGCGACTACCGCTCCTCCCGTATTTGACCCCTATACATACAGCGCAGCGGGAGTAAGCGTGTCCGAGGATAATGGCTACATCGACTGGAACAATGTGAAGTCGGCAGGCTATACGTTCGGTGTTATCCGCGCAGGAAGCGGCGATGACCTCGAAAAGTCCGACCAGCTCTTCTATGTCAATATGGAAAACGCCAAGGCTGCCGGTATCTACTGCGGCGCCTACTGGCAGGTCAAGTCGACCACCGAGGAAGATGTGCTCAGGGAAGCTGAAGCTTTCTACAACATAATCAAGGATTATTCCTATGAGTACCCGATATACCTCGACATTACCGATACTGCTGTCACTGAGGCGGGTCTGTCAAAGGAAGAGTATTCAAAGCTCATCACTGCTTTCTGCTCTTACTTCGAGGATATGAGATACTACATCGGTGTCCGCGCAAACGAGGATACCCTCTGCAATTCGCTTGAGGACTCAGTATTCGCGGCTTACGACGTCTACCTCGTCAATTCGGGCGACAAGCCTGTATTTGACGGCAATTACGGTATCTGGCAGCACGGTCAGGACACAGTGCAGGGCGTGCTCGGTACTACCGACGTGGCTTACTGCTACAGGGTATATCCCTCGGTAATGAGCTACTACGGACTTAACGGAATGTATTAATATCTGATATGCACACTCTTACGGGTGTGCATATTTTTGCATGGAGATTCATTATGATAGAATTCATCATCGGTGCTTCGGGCACAGGAAAAACTACCGAAATGTTCGGGCGTATACATGATGCGGCTAAGCTCGGAAAGGAGCAGTGTATTCTCGTCCCCGAGCAGTATTCGCACGAATTTGACAAGAATCTGTACTTCTTCCTCGGAGCTAAGGCTTTCAATGAGCTCCTGTCGCTGACGTTCAGCAGTCTCGCGCGTCAGCTGTTCCAGCTCTACGGCGAACCCGACCGCAAGGGCGAATGCGCCGACGATATGGCGCGTATGATACTCACCTATCAGGCTATCGAAGCCGCTTCAAATAAGCCCGAGATGCTCCGTTATTACCGCCGCACTGCTGAACAGGCAGGCTTCGCTGAGGAGATGATGAAGCTCATCGCAGATATGAAGCGGGCGGGTATTACTCCCGATCAGCTCACCGAGCACGCGGAGCTCCTCGACAGCCGTCTGCGAGACAAAACTGCCGATGTGGCTTCCATTTATTCCGAGTACGTTCGCCTTATGAAGGAGTACGGCTTCAAGGACAGCTATGAGAATATCCGCTTTGCCGCGCAGATCGCCAATATGCAGCGTTATTTCAAGGGCAAGCACGTATACCTCGACGAGTTCGAGAGCTTCACGGGCGACCAGCTCGAAATGCTGGAGGTCATCTTCTCTTCAGCCGAGAATGTCGTGATAACGCTCCGTACCGATGATGTCTCAGCGGGCGAATATACGCTGTTCGAGACCGTAAATTCCACATTCCGCAGGCTTGCGGCGATGTGTAGGGAGCTGAATATGAAATACACTGTCACCAAATGCGAGACGAGCCTCAGATTTAAGTGTCCCGAGCTGCGCTACCTCAGCGAGAACGTTATGCGCAACCTCAGACCCGAACCCGAGAATGCTCCCGAGGCACGTAATATCCGCGTATTCGAGGCACGTGATATGTACAGCGAGATCGAGTACATCTGCGCCAAGATTAAGCGCCTCGTCGCAGCCGCGGAAGGGCTGAGATACCGCGATATAGCAATAATCTCCAACGATATCACAGGCTACGCAGACCTGCTTCGCGCCGCATTCACACGCTATGAGATACCGTTTTTTCTCAGTATTGAGCGTCCGGTCAGCCATACGGCAATAATGGTGTTCTTCATCTCGCTTCTCGACCTGCTGACAGCCAGAAAAATCAGGAGCGAGCAGGTGTTCCGCCTGCTCAAATGCGGTATCCTCAACGTCGAGCTCACGGACGTGTCGCTCCTTGAGAATTACTGCTACCGATGGTCGATAGACGGCGATATATGGCTATCGGAGTTCACAGCCGAGGACGCCGACCTCGAAAAGCTCGAGGCTCTGCGTGAGAAGGTCATCACTCCGATAGTTAAGCTGAAAAAGCAGCTTGCGAAAAAGCTGCCTGCCTCTGATATCTGCGGGAAGCTCTACGGCTATTTGCGGGAATGTGATGCCGAGCGAAATCTCGCCGCACTAATGGGACGGCTGATAAAGAACGACCGCGACTACGAGGCAGCAGAGCTCAAACGCCTGTGGAAGTGCCTGATGGATATTCTCGACGGCATTGTCGCGACGCTCGGGGACGAGGAGGTCTATTTCAGCCGCCTCGCCGACATCATACGCTCGCTTATCGCGCGTATCACCTACTCCGTCCCGCCGCAGACACTCGACGCGGTTATTGCTGCTTCGTCGCGGACTGCACGTCTCAACTCGCCGAGGGTCATTTTCGCTGCGGGCTCGACTGAGGGCGACTTCCCGAATCAGGTCACGCTCGGCGGTCTGTTCACTGACAGCGACAGGCAGAAGCTCTCTGACAAGGGTATCGACCTCGCGCGTCCGCTCTCGGACCTTATCGCCTCGGAGCGGCTTATCGTCTACAAATCGCTGTCCACAGCCTCAGAAAAGCTATACCTCACCTATCCCCTCTCCGACCTCGCTGGTCAGGCAAAGTACCCGTCGCAGGTCATCGACCAGATAAGGAAGATGTTCCCAAATGAGCTGCTGCTCACCGAAGGCGACCTTACGCCCGAGCACTACGCAGTGACCTATCACGCGGCGTACTACCATTATATGCAGGACAGAGCTGCAAATACGCCTGTAATTGCCTCTATCGGCAAGGTGCTCCTCACCGAGCCTGTGTACAACAGCCGCATACTCTCCGTGCTCAACCGCTCGGGCAGCCGTACAGAGCACACGATAAGCTCCGATGTTATGCGGAAGCTCAAAAGCTTTGAGCCGCTCCGTATCTCACCGACCGCGCTCGAAAACTACAATAACTGCCGCTTTATGCACTTCTGCGGAGACTTCCTGCGCCTGCAGATGCCCGAGAAAATGGAGCTCGACGTGCGTATCACGGGCGAGCTGACACATAACTGCTTCTGCTCGCTTCTTGGTAAGCGCAACAAAGCGGAGTTCGTGCAGCTCGGCTACGACAGGCTCACCGAGGAGATAAAAGCGGAGGCTGAGCGCTACAAGGCTGAAAAGCTTGCAGGCGATTTTGCAAAAACTCCGCGGTTCGAGCTGCTCTTCAACAAGCTTGAGGAGAGGCTGACCGAGGTCTTCGTGCACACTCAGCAGGCTCTTATGGCAAGCGACTTCGAGCCCGTCAGGTTCGAGTACGACCTGCGCGGGAACAACGCTCTCAGTCTGCCGTTCGGTGACGGCTATCAGCTCCGATTCGGCGGTATCGCCGACCGTATCGACACCTGTAATGTCGGCGGTACGGACTACCTGCGTGTCATAGACTACAAGAGCTCCGAAAAGACTATTGACGATTTTTCACTTGCAAGCGGTCTGAATCTGCAAATGCTGCTCTACCTATTCGCCGCTACCGAAAAAGGCGGTGAATTCGAGGGCTTCGCTCCTGCGGGTGTGCTCTACACACCTATACAGATAGGCGAGCTCGACGCCGAAGAATCGAAGGATAGTACCTTTAATCAGAGCGGCGTGGACTCGAAGCTGCGCACGCGAGGGCTCCTCATCGACGATATTTCCGTAGCTCAGGCTATGGAGCACGATGTCGGCGGGCGCTATATCCCCGCTAAGCTAACAGCAAAGGGCGCATTTGATTCGCGCTCGTCCGTGATACCGCAGGTTAATATCAGCCGCCTGCGCGAGAATGTGTACGGCTCGCTCGTATCGGCGGCGGAGGCTATGCTCGGCGGTCATATCGAAGCGTTGCCGCTCAGAAACGGGAAAAAGGTACCGTGTACATACTGCGATTTTACGGATATATGCGGAAATCACGACGGCGCGGTCAGCCGTGTGCCTTCGGAGGAGAAGCTCGCGGAGGCTGCCGATATCCTCGGTAAATCGAAGAAAGGAGGTAAGAAGTAATGGCTTGGACCAAGCAACAGCAGAATGCCATCGACGCGCGTGATTCGTCCATAATCGTGTCGGCGGCGGCAGGAAGCGGAAAAACAGCAGTCCTGACAGAAAGACTCGTACAGCTCCTATCCGACCCGATGTCGGGTGTACGCGCGGACAGGATAATCGTCGTAACCTTCACCAATGATGCCGCGGCTGAGCTCAAAAAGAGGCTCGAATCAAAGCTCCGTGCGCTGATAAATGAGCGTCCTGCCGACGAATACCTCCTGAAGCAGCAGACTCTCCTGCAAAGCGCGAAGATTTCAACGATAAACTCCTTCTGCTTCGACCTCCTGCGCGAGAATATCACCGAACAGGGCATAACCTCAGGCTTTACCGTGCTCGAAGAAACAGACAACGAGGTCATTCGCTCGCAGGCGATGGAGGAGCTTCTCGACCGATACAGCTCCGACGACTATGAAACTATCTCTTTCCTGTACGATAAATTCTGCCTTAAAGACCATGCTCCGCTGACGAGGATAATCAGCGAGACCGACAGGTTCCTCTCGTCGGTAGCGATGAGCGATATATGGCTTGATACAGCCGTTTCCGAGTATAAGAAGCCGTTTGCCGAGACCATCTACTACAAGCAGCTTTTCGGCAGTATCGAGCGTACTGCAAACGCTGCGGTCGCACTCGCCGAGGAGAACTATGCCGCGCTCCGTGACATCTTCCCCGAGCGCGGTCAGCCGCCCGTTGAGCAGTCCTATGTCGTTGCCGACCTCGACCTCCAGCGTGCGGAAAAGCTAAATGAGCTCGCCGTGAACAGGCGCTATCCGACCGACGAAGAACTCGCTTTCATCACGGGATTTGATACTCTTCCGAGAGTCGGTCCCAATACCACGCACAACAAAGCCCTTCGCGAGCTTTATAAGGCGCGCCGCGAGAGGATAAAGGATATGGTGAAGGAAGCAGTCGGGCGGCTGAGCTCCGCGGAGAGCGACTTCGCCGAATCGGGCGAGGTCACTGAAAAGCTTGCGGCTGTTGTCAGGAAGTATCAAGAGCTCATATGGGAGCGCAAATGTGCCCGAAACGCTATAAGCTTCGACGACGGTGAAAGGCTCGCGCTCGGACTGCTCGCCGATGTCGGCGAAAACGGAAGGATAGTGCAGTCTGAGACAGCAAAGCGCACCGCCGAGCAGTACGATATCATAATGATAGACGAATATCAGGACTCGAACAACAAGGAAGACCTAATTTTCAAGCTGCTGACGAAGAATTTCAGGTACTCCGACAGTGGGAAGCCGATGTACGGCGACAATGCCTTTCTCGTCGGCGACGTGAAGCAGTCTATCTACCGATTCCGACTTGCGAATCCAAAGAATTTCATAGAGACAATGAAGAGCTCCGAGCCGTATGAGAGCGACGCCAAGAACAGGTATATCCTGCTGAACAAGAACTTCCGCAGCTCGCCCGAGGTGATCGATTTCGTCAATTACGTGTTCGGGGAGATAATGTCCCCCGACTGCGGCGACATCGACTACAATGACGACGAGAAGCTGTATTTCGGCGCCGAGGGCTACCGAGCCCCGAACGCGGACAGGCTCACGACCATAAATTTCATCAATACCGACCCCGTTGATTCCGAGGAGGTCGAGGAGGTTCCCGAAAGTCCCGAGGCGGAGGCTACTGCCGCAAGAATAGCGAGAATGCTCGCGGAGGGCGCTCCCGTAACTGAAGCGGACGGGAAGATTCGTCCGTGCACACCGAAGGATTTCTGTATCCTCGTGCGCAATAATAAGTTCACGAAGGCTTATGTGACTGCGCTCGCTAAGCGCGGTGTCCTTGCAAAGGGCAGCGACGAGAAGGGCTACCTCAAATCGCAGGAAATTGCCATTCTCACCGACCTTCTGCGCATTATCGCCAATCCCCTGCTCGACGTGCCGATGGCGGCTGTTATGGTGTCGCCGATGTTTATGTTCAGTATCGGCGAGCTCGCGTATATCAAGTCCTACAACAACAAGGCGGAGCTGTTCCCGCTTATGAGGGACGCTGTTGACGGAAGGCTCGAAGGCTTTGACCCGTCACTCGCTGTGCGCTGCCGCGAATTCCTTGAGACCGTGGACAGGTTCCGCCTCGACTCCGTAACTATGACTATCGGCGAGCTGATAGCTTCTATCTACGACGCGACTGACTTCATTCCCGTTATGCAGCTTAAAAGCGACGGCGACAAGAAGCGTGCGAATCTCCGTGCGCTGATAAGGTACGCCGAGAATTACGAAGCAGCGGCGGCTTCGGAGGGCAGCGGAGGTCTGACGGGCTTTATTCGCCACATCGACCGTATCCTCGAGAACGGAGACTACGAGCAGGGCAAGGTCTCGGCGGCTTCGGGCGATTATGTCACGGTGCAGACGCTGCATAAATCGAAGGGGCTTGAGTACCCGTTCGTGTTCATCGCTGAGACATCGGTACAGTTCAAGTTCGACTCGAAGTCTGTGATGTGCAGCGACGACGGCAGGATAGGCTTCACGCTTTACGACAAAAAGCTGATGCGCAGATACAAGACCTTCCAGCAGAAAATGCTTCGCACTGAGAGTGAGAACGACTCCCGCAGTGAGGAAATGAGGCTGCTCTACGTCGGTATGACAAGGGCAAAGCAGCAGCTCTTCATCAACCTCTCTTGCGGTGAGAAATCGCTGAAACGCGTGCGCTCTCTCGCGGACAGCTGCGTCATAAACGGAAGCAGCATAAGCTCGCTCGTCCGTGAGGCGAAATCCAACGCCGACTGGCTGTGGCTCAGTCTGATGATGCACGGGCGCTTTCCCGAAATTGCCGAAAATGTCGGGCTGGCAGACAGCTCCTTCGGATTTCCTGCGAGCGATACCTCAGATGCGCTGTTCACGTACAATGTCTGCAATATTGAGGAGCTCGCTATCCCCGAGATAAAGGCTGAGGAGCCTGCTGCTCCCGATAGTGCGACAGTCAAGCGTATCACCGATATGATAAACTCGCGGTACGACGACTCGCTCACAGATGTGACCGCAAAGCTCAGTGTTACGCAGATAACACGCAAATTCCACGACGATGAAGAGTTCGACCTGCGCCTCGCACGTCCGCGCTTCATCACGGGCATAAACAAGCTCACGGGCGCTGAACGCGGTACGGTTATACACACGTTCTTCCAGTACTGCGACTTCGACAGTGCGGCTGCCGACCCTGTCGCCGAAACAAAACGTCTCGCGGAGCTCGGCTACCTCGACCGCGCTCAGGCAGACTGTATCGACCCGCAGAAAATAGCTGCTTTCTTCAGCAGCGGACTGTACTGTAAGATAAGTTCAGCTAAAAGCTGCCAGCGTGAGAAGAAGTTTATGGTCGCGGCGGCTCAGCTAAGGCTTGAAGGCGAGGTTTTCGAGAGGATAAGCCGCTCCGACGGTATGATAAAGGGTATCATCGACCTCGTTTACGAGACGGACGAAGGGCTTGTCATCGTGGACTACAAGTCCGACCGCGGTATGACGGCGGAGGAGCTCCGTGAACGCTATACCCGACAGCTTGAGATATACAAAGCCGCGATGGAGCTCACGACCGAGAAAAAAGTCGTGGGACTGGCACTGTACTCAATAGAGCTTGAACAGGAAATAATAATTGCATAAAGCCGAAAATCGCGGCATAGCTATGCTTCTTCACAGCTATGCCGCGATACGTCTGCGCGGACTCCGCGCAAAAAAAGACTGCCATTGGGTAACCAATGGCAGTTAAGCATTTATAGGAGTTTATATTATGAAGCTTATTCGGTTGCTGCAGCCTTGCCGCCTGCGCCTACCTCTGTATCGCGGGCTATCTGCTTGTAGTCGCCCGATGCTTCTGCACTTACGAATTCAAGTGCATTGCTGTCGAAGTAGAACCAGATAACGAATGCAACAAGTCCCGTGTTGTTCTTGACGTTGATGTAGCAGTCGATAGTATCACCCTGCTTGCAGGCTACGTTGTTTCCATAGAATACCATTCCGCTCTCGCCCGATACGTCGATAGCGTCGATAGTGCCCTTGTTTACGCGTACTGTACCGTCGATGACCTTGCTCGGATATACAGCGGTACCTGCTACGTCAGAGAGGTCGGGTGATATCCTTATCTTGTAGTCGCCGTCGGGGATATTGTCCTTAACCTTGAATACCATATGGAGGAAGTCGTCCTCAAAGTAGAAGTTCTCGTCCTTCGAGATGTCTATCCACATCGCGTATCTGCCGTCCTGCTTGGACTCGTACTTTGCAGTTGTGGAGGTCTGCTCGGCAGGCTTGGAAACCACTGTCGTAACATTTACCATCGTAGTTACAGTCTCGCCCGAAGCGTCCGTTACTGTTGAGCCTGCGGCGTCAGTTACGACAACAGCTGTTGTCACGGGCTGACCGTCAGCATCTGTCACGTCCTGTATCTCGGTGGTGTCCTCAACATCTGCTACAGTGGTCGCTTCTGTTGCTATATCGGGCTCTGTACCCGGTATGCTCCCGCTCTCGGCTTCGCCGAATTCAAGCGGTACCTGCATAACAGCCTCTCCGCTTGAGGACGATCCCGATGAGCCGTTCTTATTATCTCCACAGCCTGCAAGGCTTGACATAGCCACGCAAACGACCGCAAATACTGCAATGATCCTTTTTGTCAGTGTTTTCATCTGCTCCAATTCCTTTCAAATACATATGACTGTTTACGGCAGTCCTATCTGCCTACTTTATTATACACAACCCGTTCATTTTTGTCAAGCAAGCCTGCAAATTCTAATCAATTATTTGGGAAAAACACACTTATTCATCACATATATTCATAAATTCATCACATAAATATATTTATAAGCTATTGATTTTTATGTTGATTTATTGTATAATATATATAACGGCTCTGCCGAATAAAGACAGAATGGAACAACAAATAATGCTTAAAGCTATATGCTCGAAAAAAGAGCTCTCTGACGGCGCTTACTATGACTGCGTAAGCGATATCATCGACGCTCCCGAGATAGAGCGTTTAAAGGACATCACTCACCATATCTCGACCACCCGCTATCAGCACTGCGTGAATGTGTCGTACTATGGCTTCATCGTGTGCAGCAAGCTAAGGCTCGATGCGCGTTCTGCCGCAAGAGCAGGTCTTATGCACGATATGTTCTACTACGACCGCAAGGAGTTCAACTCTGCACGCGAGAAGGGGCAGCTCAGACACAGCGCTATGCACAGCCTTATGTCCGCCGAGAACGCCGCTATGCTCACCGATATATCCGAAAAGGAAAAGGATATGATCGAGAAGCATATGTGGCCTATGACCCGTCCCATGCCAAGATTTAAAGAGACCTATATCATCACTTTCGTCGATAAGTACTGCGCGCTACTCGAATTCTGCGTACCAAAGGTGAAGAAATTTGTCTCCAAGAATAAAACTAATTAATCTCAGGAGGAACCACAACAATGAAGATCGAAACCAAATGCCTGCACGCAGGCTATACCCCCAAAAATACCGAACCAAGAGTAGTACCTATAGTTCAGAGCACTACATATGTCTATGACTCGACCGACGATGTTGCGGCTGTTTTCGACGACCCCACCAAGAGCCTTATCTACTCGCGCTTCGAGAATCCAACTGTTATGGCTGTCGAGGATAAGATCGCCGCTCTCGAGGGCGGTATCGGTGCAATGTGCACATCGAGCGGTCAGGCGGCTTCGCTGCTCTCTCTGCTCAATATTTTACAGGCAGGCGACAGCTTCATCTCCGCGGCTACTATCTACGGCGGTACTGTGAACCTCTTCGCCTTTACGCTGAAGAAGCTCGGCATCGAGTGCATATTCGTAAACGCCGACGCTTCCGAGGAGGAGATACAGGCTGCGTTCAAGGACAATACAAAGGCTGTTTTCGGTGAGACTCTCGCCAACCCCGCTCTCTCGGTGTTCGACATCGAGAAGTTTGCTAAGATAGCCCATAAAAACGGTGTTCCGCTCATCATTGACAACACCTTCCCGACTCCCTTCCTCTGCCGTCCGTTCGAGTTCGGTGCGGATATTGTTATCCACTCCACTACCAAGTATATGGACGGTCACGCTGTACAGGGCGGCGGTGTTATCGTTGATTCGGGCAATTTTGACTGGACGAGCGGCAAGTTCCCCGAGTTCACAGAACCCGACGAGAGCTACCACGGCACTATATACACCAAGGCTTACGGCAAGGCTGCCTACATCATCAAGGCGAGAATGCAGCTCATGAGAGACTTCGGCTGCTATCCGTCGGCTCAGTCCGCATTCTACCTCAACCTTGGTCTTGAAACTCTCCCGATAAGAATGGAGCGTCACTGCGAGAACGCTATGAAGGTCGCTGAATTCCTCGAGGCTAACGAGCACGTGGAGTCAGTTAATTATCCCGGTCTTAAGAGCAGCCCCTATCACGAGCTCGCGCAGAAGTATCTCCCGAATGGTACAAGCGGCGTTATCTCCTTCGTTATCAAGGGCGGCAGAAACGAGGCTGTGAAGTTTATGGATTCACTCTCGCTCGCTTCAAACGAGGTGCACGTTGCTGATATCCGCACCTGTGTGCTCCACCCCGCAAGCGCTACTCACCGTCAGCTCACTGACGAGCAGCTCGTTGCGTGCGGTATCGAAGGCGGTATGATTCGTCTCTCCGTTGGTCTTGAGAACCTCGATGATATCCTCGATGACCTCAGGAACGGCTTCAAGGCTCTCGAAAAGTAAGGTAAAAAAGATATCCCCGATTCAGCGCTGAATCGGGGATTTTTACTTGCGTACGAAATAAAGTATGAATGCGATAGTGTAAAGTATCGCGAAGAAGGCGACAAAGCCCACTCCTATTTTCTGCTCCACACAAAGGGTCATATTGCAGATGAAGAAGAAGATGCCGCTGAATAGCTTCAAATCGTCGGTGAGCTTGACAAGAGCCCTTTTCTGCGACTTCATCGCCCTTACGGATATTACCTCGATGACTATGAGTACCACAACTGTGATCATCTGCGGGATAATCAGCCAGCGCTTGTCGAGAAAGCGGTCAAGGTTCGCAAAATAGGCAAGTCCGTAGTAGTCGGGGTCGAAGTAATACTTCTCGTCTGCGGGGTGGCGTACCCAGCTCTCTGCAAGCATCCACACTCCGCCGAAGGTCAGCAGCCAAGCTATCAGGCGGGCTAACCTGTGGAGGAGCGTCGAGTCCTTCTTCTCGGCGGACTTGTCCCTGTGAATGATACAGGTGATGACCTCGGATACGATTCCAACAGCTAAAACAGCGAGTATTATCAGCGAAATGTTGCCGACGAAGCTCTGAGCTATCGGCACTTGAAGGCTGACCGAGCGCGTCCACACGGCTACCAGTGCCATGCAGTACATCAGGAAGAATTCGAGCGTAATGATCAGCTCGGACTTGAATATCGCCTCTCCCTTGTCGGTTATCTTGAGTCCCGTTTTTCGCTTGCGGACGACTATAAATGCGACTGTCATTCCCGCTAAAACTATGAGTCCGATTACGTGCGGATAGAAGCCGAATACCTTCGCGGCAACAACGTCGAAATCGCCGTCAGCTCCGAAGTGAATGCCGATATCGGTCGGCAGGCTGCTCCACTTCGATATGAAGAATCCGACGCTGCCAAGCCAGATCAGTACGTTTATAGCATAGAGTATACGGTGTATCGCAAGAACTGCTTTATTCATAACGTGCTCCTGTTACAGTGACATATACTCGCGGACACGCAGGATATGCTCTATCTCGGCAACTAAACGCTTGCTGTCGGCGCGTCTGCGGACGGCAGCTCCGAAGTAGCCCTGTCCGAGACCGTTCATTTCAGCAAAGCTGCGTATGCGTATGCCGCGCTTTGCGAGGAGCTCGTCAAGCGGGAGCTCGCAGCGGAAAAGCAGGAAGTTCGCCTGTGACGGGTAGACCATAATGCCGATACGTGTGAGCTGCTCCGAGAGGAATCGGCGCTCGTCTGTGAGTATCCTGCCTGCACGTTTGAGGTAGACCTCGTCGTCGAGAGCGGCTGCTCCCGCGAGCTGAGCGGGTGTAGATACAGGCGGGGTATGTCCCGCGGCAGATACGATACCCGCTATCTTTTCGGCTGCGAATACAGCGTAGGAAAGCCCTATGCCTGCCATACCGAAGGAGTCCGAAACCGACCTCAGCACGATGATGTGCGGTCCTGCACATTTCTTTGCGCTGAACCTTCCGCTGTTGCGGACAAGCTGCAAATAGCGCTCGTCACAGACAAGTATCGTGTTGTTGTCACGGCAGCGCTCCGCTATTATACCAAGAGTGTAGGGCGTGATGAGCTCCCCTGTCGGGTAGTTCGGACTGCACACGATGACCATATCAGTGTCGCGGTCGATGTAGTCCACGAACTCGGTAGTGAGGGCGAAGTTGTTCTCCTGCGGCAGCAGATACTCGGACACGTCACAGCCGTTATCAAGCAATATCTGTTTGTATTCGCCGTTGGCAGGAGCACAGATAAGCCCCTTTTGCGGTCTGAGACCGACAACAGTCCTGTATACGAGCTCGGCAGCGGAGTTGCCGCAGACGATGTTCTCGGGCTGTACGCCCTCAAATGCGGCTATCTTCTTCCGCAGAGCTGTACAATTCCGGTCGGGCTCGGTCGTGAAAATGCCCGTATCAGCGAGTACACGCGCCGAGCTCTCGGGCAATCCGAGCGGACAGGAATACGATGAATAATCGTACCTGATACCGCGCTTGTTCGGGGAAAAACTCATTCTTACACCTCACTTTATCTGCTTCATCAGCGCTGCGGAAAAGTCCGTCAGCTGCTGCATATCGAGCGCTTCTATCCGCGATGTCTCGGGGAGTCCGAGTTCACGGAGAACCGTATATACTGTTTCCTTGTCCGCACCGAGCTGCGAGGACAGGGCGTTAGCAATGGTCTTGCGCCTCTGTGAGAAGCCTGCCTTCACGACCTTGAAGAAGAAGTCCTCCTCTTCGCCGCCAAGCCGCGGCTTCTTGTCTATGTCTATGCGTATGACCGCAGAATCCACGTTAGGCGAAGGCATAAAGCTCCCGCGCGAAACATCGAACAGCTTCCGCACCGTGCCGTAGTAATTGACGCCGACGGTTATCGCTCCCGACTCGCGCGAGCCGACCTTCGCGCACAGGCGCTGAGCGGCTTCCTTCTGCACCATAACAGTTATCGACTCAATGGGAAGCTTGCTCTCGAGCAGGAGCATTATCACGGGCGAGGTTATGTAGTACGGCAGATTCGCGCAGACAGCGGCGTGAAGTCCCGCAAAATCACGCTCTATGATGCCGCGGAGGTCAGCCTTCATTACGTCCTCGTTGTATATCTTTATGTTGTCGAATTCGGCAAGAGTCTCTTCGAGCACAGGCAGCAGACGGGTGTCTATCTCCACAGCCGAGACCTTGTCCGCACGCAGAGCAAGCTCCTTCGTCAGTACGCCGATACCTGTGCCTATCTCAAGTATGCCCCAGCCAGCCTGTGCATTTCCCTCTTCGGCTATCTGCGGGCATATCGTCGGATTGACGATGAAGTTCTGACCCAGTCCCTTCGAGAAGCTGAAGCCGTGACGGGAGAGTATCTCCCTGACAGTTCCGATGTTAGTAAGCTCCATTATTCGTCCTCTCCGACACCGTGGCGCTGTTTCTCGGAGAATTCCTTCTTCTTCGCGTCGTTGAGCTTGTCCATATTGTTCACGAGATAATCCGCAGAGCGGTAGGCGTGCTGAAAATCAGTGTCCTTGAAGTAGGTCTTGATGTCCACGAACTCGCCGTCGATTATGATATCGAGCTGACGAAGCTGCCTGCCGGGGTACTTTTTTCCTACGTAAGCGATGTACTCGTCTATCTCGCGCGGACTCATCTCGCCGCCTATTACATTGACTTTCATATTATGCCTCCGTTCATTTTTTGTATTACAGCCTCCGCGCACTTAATTCCGTCAACTGCCGCGGAAACTATTCCTCCTGCGTAGCCTGCACCCTCGCCGCACGGGTAAAGTCCCCTCACGGAAAGCGATTGCAGGTCGTCTCCCCTGTTTATGCGCACGGGAGAGCTGCTGCGGCTCTCGATACCTGTGAGTACAGCCTCACGGTCACCGAAGCCGTCTATTTTTTTGCCCATTTCAGTTATCCCGAGTCTGAGCGATTCGCATACGAAGTCGGGCAGATACTCGTCGGGAAGAGCCTTCCTCACAGCGGGCGTATACGACGGAGCAACACGTCCGAAGCCGTTGCCGAGCTGTTTGTCCATAAGCTCCCCGACCGTACACACCGGAGCACTGTAGCCTCCTCCACCCGCATTATAGGCGTTTTCTTCAAGTCTGCGCTGGAAGTGCATACCCGCGAGAGGGTGGTCGCTGCCGTAATCCTCACTGCCGACGTTGACGAGCAGTGCGCTGTTCGAGTTGACTGCGTCGCGTGCGAAACAGCTCATACCGTTGACCGCGAGTCTGCCCTCCTCCGATGACGCAGCCACGACCTCGCCGCCGGGGCACATACAGAAGGTGTACAGCGCACGACCGTTCGGGAGGTGGACAACAAGCTTGTAATCGGCGGCTTTCAGCGCGGGGTGTCCCGCGAAATCGCCGTGCATAGCCTTGTCGATATCAGTGCGGAGGTGCTCGATGCGCACTCCCACTGCGAAATTCTTCTGTGAGAGTTCGATACCGCGCTCGTAGAGGAGCTCGAAAACGTCTCGCGCGCTGTGACCTGTGGCAATGATAATGCTGTCGGTCGAAATCGTGTGCTCGCCGCCGCTGTCGTTGTATATCGCTGCGGAAATGCGACCATTCTCGGTCTCGTAGCCGCTGAAACGCGCTCCGAAGCGAACCTCTCCGCCAAGCGATATCACGCGCTTGCGGAGCTCCCTGACTGTGCCGCGGAGCTTGTCCGTGCCGATGTGGGGCTTTGCCATATATAGTATCTCATCGGGAGCGCCGAACTCCACGAGCTTTTCAAGGACGTAGCGTATTCGCTTGTCCTTGATACCTGTCGTGAGCTTGCCATCAGAAAACGTGCCTGCGCCGCCCTCGCCGAACTGGATATTACATTCGGGGTCGAGCCTGCCCGTTGTGCGGAACTCCTCGACTGCCTTGATGCGCGAATCCACGTCATAACCGCGCTCGAGGACTATCGGGCGTGCTCCCGCCTTAGCAAGAACGAGCGCCGCGAACATCCCCGCAGGGCCGAAGCCGACGATAACAGGTCTGCTGCCGCCGCTGACCTTCGGGATATCGTAGCTGTACTTCTCCACTGGAACGGCGTTTTTAAGCCGTTTCAGCAGCGCTGCTTCTCCCTTTGCGGATATATCGAGCGAGATGTTGAAATGGACATCACTTTTTTTCCGCGCATCGACCGACTTCTTCGACAGCTTCACGGAGCGGAGTTTGCTCTCGGATATGCCGAGCCTGTCCGTGCAGTAGCGCTCAAGCCGCGCAAAATCGAAGTCGAGCGGAACTTTTATGTTGCCGACTCTTATCATTTTTTACCGCCTTTCAGGGACAGAGCCGCGTTTTTTCCTGCCCACATTCCCGACGACCAAGCCCATTGGAGATTGTAGCCGCCGCAGTCTCCCGTAACGTCGAGTATCTCGCCGCAGAAGTACATTCCGCGATATTTCACAGAGCCGAGCTCGTCATTGACCTCGCTCGCCGTAATACCGCCCATCGTGGACTGCGCATTCTGCCACGGTGAACAGCCCGTCACCTCAAACTCCACGGACTTTATACCCTTACAAAGTGCATCGATGTCCCTGTCGGAAATGCTCTCTATCGGCTCGGAAGGCGACCTGCCAAGAACGTTTTTGATCAGCCACACCGCAAGATTCTTCACGAAGAAGCCGCTCAGGAGCTCCTCTGCCGTGCAGCCGCGGCGGTCTGCCCGAACTGACCTGAAATAAGCCGCGAGCTCCTCCTTCGTCATATCGAGAGCAAGATCGGCACGGAGCGTGAGTCTGCCCTCGTACTGCTGAAACAGATAGGCGAGGTTGAACACGCAAATGCCCGAGATATTGTTCTCGTTGAACTGGAGCTCTCCCCTCTCTCGGCGGAGCTCCCTGCCGCCTGAAAACGCGGCTATCTCGCCTTTTATGCGGACTCCCTTCAAGCCCTTCAGCCTGTCGGGGCTGACCCTGAGCGGAGCTACCGCGGGGCATATCTTCTCGGACCTTATGCCCATATTTTTAAGTATGCGGAGCATTCCGCCGTCCGTACCGAACGACGGAGCAGCGTATCCGCCCGCCGCGATGATGACCTTGCGGCAGTCTATCACGCCGCCGCTGTATATAAGCATAAAGCCGTCTTTCGCAGGCTTTATCTCGGTTATCTCACAGTCGCAGAGCTCCGTTACACCGAGCGATGCAAGCTTCAGACGTATAGCGTTCAGCACAGTAGTAGAGCTGTTGCTTCGAGGGTAAACACCGCCCTCGCGTCCCTCGCTGCCCGTAACACAGGCAACTCCGAGCTTCTCGGTGAAAAGCGCATGCCAGTCGGGAGTTTTGCCTATTATCGCCATTGCGTCTATACTTCCGTGGAAGCTGCGGCTTGCGAGCGATATATTGCTGAGATTGCACTTGCCGTTGCCCGTTGCGATGAGCTTCTTGCCCGTCCGCGGGAGCTTCTCGGCAATGAGCACGCTCGCTTCGGGAGCTGTCTCCTTCGCTGTCATCGCCGCCGCAAAGCCTGACGCTCCGCCGCCGATGACTACTATGTCCGCCTTCATCACGACGCCTCCTTCTCGGGAAGTATGTCGATTACTACGACCTCGGGACGGTTGTTGAAGCGCACGGGATAGGGCGAATCGCCAAGTCCCGACGTAATGAACATCGCGCCGCCCACGTACCGGAACCATCCCTTGTCAAAGACGGTCTTATCCGTCAGTATCTGCGGGAACCACTGGTTCGTGTCGTCGGGGTCAACGAGAGGTCCGAGGTCGAACGGAAGCTGGAACATTCCGCCGTGAGTATCAGCGCATATAGTCAGGTCAGTGCCGAAATCCGCGAATTTCTCGTAATTGGGGATATGCGCAAGAAGTATGCTAAGGCAGCTGTCATCCACCGTGAACTCGTTGTTAAGGTCGAATGTAGGCGAATAGTAGACGTTGTCGATGCCTATGAGCTGCACCCTGTTGCCCTTGACCTCGATAGTCTCGCTCCTGTAGTTCATAACGTTGACACCCGAATTTTCAAGGAGATTAAGGTAGCTTTTGTCCGTGTCGTGCTCGCCGCTGACAAAGTACGTGGGATAGCCCTCTGCGGCAATATCAGTCACTGCCTTTGCAGCCATCGCAATGATCTCATCCGAGCTTCCCGTCGTATACATATCTCCGAGAACGAACACCAGATCAGGGTCGGCGGCACTTATCTTGGCGAGTACCTTTTCGCCGCTGATACCGCCCTCGCGGACGTGGAGGTCGCTTATCACCGCGACACGAAAGCGCGTGCTGACCTTCTCGGTCATATATGCGTTCTTGTTTACATTTATGGTGTAGTTGTTGAACCACCATATTGCCACAAGCGCCGCGAATATGTAGCAGAGGTGCCACCAGCGGAACCTGCGCTTTTTCTTTTGTTCTTTTTTCTTTTCTTCCATATTGTCTCCGTTTTATTTCATATGCACGTCAAGCTGGCTGAACGGTATCTCTATGCCGTTTTCGTCGAATGCCGCCTTGACTTTTTCAAGCAGGTCGTATCTCGTGGAAATATAATCTTCATTCTTGACCCATACAAGAGCGTCTATCTCTATCGAGCTCTCGGCGTGACGTCCCATTCTCACTATGGGACAGGGTATCGACTGTATGAGCGGCAGGGTGTTGATGACCTCACCGATAATAGCCTGCGCCTTCGTGAAGTCCTCGGCGTAGCTTATCTGGAATTTCAGGTCAATCCTGCGCAGCGGGCTCTCCGTGTAGTTTATCAGCTTCGCGTCCGAGACCTTGCCGTTGGGGATAAATGCGGTCTTGCCGTCGAAGGTGTCAAGCTTGGTGTAGAGTATACTTATCGAGCGGACTGTCCCGACTGTGTTGTCGAACTCTATAATGTCCCCCGTGACGAATGGCTTAGAGAAAAGGATTATGAAGCCGCCAGCAAGATTGGACAGGCAGGTCTGCAATGCGAGGCTGACGGCAAGTCCCGCCGCGCCGAGTATCGTGATTATCGAGGATATAGGTACCTTCAGCACCGACAGCGCCATTATCAGCACGACCGTATAAAGCGCTATCCTTATGAAGGAGAGCAGGAAGTTCTTTGCTCCGACTTCTATCTTAGAGCGCTTCATTGCGCGGTCGATTATCTTTGTGATCAGCTTGGTGACGATGTAGCCTATGATCATTATTACAAGTGCCACTACTATGAGAGGCAGGAATTCAATGATATAGTCGCCTGTTTTCGACATAAAATCAGATGCGTTGTTCACCTGCTCCTGTATAGTGTCAACGGCTGTATGAGCTGTTGTGAGCACTGAGGTCGCCATTGCTATCATCTCCCGAAAAAACTTACTTTTATTATAACATATAATCTTATAAATAGCAAGATATGGGAATAAAAAATCGCGGCTCAGAAAATCTGAACCGCTAATCTGCGCCGCCCGCTTATTAAAATAGAACTAACGAAGTATTTTTAGCTAAATGCGCGGATATAACTAACGCTCCGCTAAAAAGCGGAGCGCGAATCGGAAGCGGCGACACGCCGCTGGCGTCCCAAAGAGGAGTCGAACCTCCGGCCTACTGCTTAGGAGGCAGTCGCTCTATCCTACTGAGCTATTGGGACATCTTTTATATTTTACCATATTTGAACCGCTTTTGCAACCGATTCTATTATATTTTATATATTTAACTATATAAGAAGAGGTTTTCAATGGTTTTTTCTCAATTATTATCAAAAAATATCAGTTTTTCATTGAAATTCGTCTCTGTATGTGGTATAATATGTATATATTTCACTACTCGGAGGCAATTATGCTTTTCAAGGAATTAGACAAAATCAAACGAAGCGTCATTATGACTTCGATAGTTCTTATGTTCGCGGGACTTCTGCTCCTGCTGCTGCCATGTGAGTACGTCCCCTTCCTAAGCGCGGGACTCGGCTTCGGACTGCTCGTGACAAGCGTATACTCGGTTTTTGCCTTCATAGGGAGCTCCAAGGTGATCATGCGGTACGCCCAGCTTTGCCTCGGGCTCGTGTCGGGTATACTCGGTATCGCCCTGTGGTGCTACGACAGGATGTTTATGGAGCTGCTCTCCTACGTTGTCGGTATCGTGCCGATAGCGGTCGGACTATATGGCATTTTCCACGCTATCATCTACGCAAAGCGCTCGCATAGAAAGGGCTGGTGGATTATGGTGCCGCTTTCTCTTGCTCTGCTCGCTTTCGGCATTTTCATCTTCGTCGAGCCGCTTATGCGCACAGAGGAAGTCCTTATGCAGGTCACTGGCGGAGTTATGATGAGCTGCTCGCTTATCAGCACTCTGAGGCTGATATGGCTGTTCCCCGTAAGGGTCTGAGGGAGGCGTGTCTGTATGAGTAACGAAAAGCTCGGAAAGCTCCGCAACCTCAGAAGCACCGAAATTCTCGCCGTCTTTACGCGGCACAACTTCTACGCCGACGGCTTCACTCCCGAGGAGATGCGTACCACCCTCGAGGATCTCGGTCCCACGTATGTCAAGCTCGGACAGATTATGTCGAGCAGAACTGATATACTGCCCGAGAGCTACTGCAGGGAGCTGCAGAAGCTGCGAACTAATGTCCGCCCGCTCGAAGCCGAGACTGTACGCGCTGTCATTGAGCAGGAAACAGGCAAAAAGATAGACGAGATATTCTCCGAATTCCGCGACGAGCCTCTCGGTTCGGCTTCCATTGCGCAAGCGCATTACGGCGTTCTCAAGGACGGCACGCGCGTGGTAACCAAGGTCCAGCGGCCGTATATCGCCGACACCGTCCGCAAGGACTTCATTCTGCTGAAAAAGTTCGCAGCGGTGGTGAATGTCGTCACCGAGACCGAGGACGGAAACAAGGTCGTTGACTTCAAATCCGCGATAGAACAGCTTGAAAAGGTCACGGAGGAGGAGCTCGACTTCCGCGTTGAAGCCGAGCATTCCCGAACCTTCCGAAGACTGTGCATAGAAGACCGGTATAAGATATCCTGTCCCGATATAATCGACGAGCTCACGACCGAGCGTATACTCACGCAGACCTTCGTCGATGGCTACTCGCTCGAAAAGACTGATAAGATCGAGGCTGACGGTATCGACCACGTCCGCGTGGGAAAGGCTATCGTCGAGAACTACGTTCATCAGGTGCTCGACGTGGGCATATTCCACGGCGACCCTCATCAGGGCAATATTATGCTCAGCCACGGTGTCCCCTACTGGATAGATTTCGGTATGATAGGTCAGTTAAACGAGCGCGATATCTCTATGATAGAGGATATCGTCCTCGCTTTGCTGCAAAAGGATTCGGACAGGGTCTGCACTATCATTCTTGCGATGGGAGTGGCGAACTCCGAAATAAACAAGCCGAAAATGATAGAGGATATCGACTATCTCACCGAGCGCTACCTGTCTATGAAGGACATCTCGGGAATGGATATGGGCGAGCTGCTCGCCGACCTAAAAAATATACTCGCCAAGCATAATATCACTATGCCGAGCAGATTTACCATGCTCGTGCGCAGTCTTATCACCATTGAGGGTGTATTGCAGGAATTCTGTCCCGAGCTCAACCTATTCGACTACCTCACGCAGAAAATGCTGAGACGTCTCCGCGAGAACTTCGACCTGCGCGAGAAGCTTCACGATACGATGAAGGAGGCAGTGTCGTTCGGGCTCGATGCAAAACAGGTGCCTGCGGCTCTCGTTAATCTCCTGCGCAACCTGTCAAAGGGAAAGCTCAAGGTCGGGTTCGAGCTTATGGGCTACGACGACCTTGTCACGCGGGTGCAGTCAACCGTGAAAAATCTTACGCTCGCTGTTATCGCGTGTGTGCTGTTCATCGGCTCGTGTATGCTGTGCACGACCGATATCAAGCCTCAGGCAAACGGTATCCCCTTTATCGCGATGATCGGCTTCGTTATCTCCGTTGCCCTCGGTATCTACGCAGTGGGACAGCTCAGCAGGTACAAAAAGAAATAGTCTTTTTGCATTTTTATACTCTCGGTTATTGCATTTTTCTTTCAAATCTGATATAATCATAATACAGCTTCTTACCGCATTCGGCGGAATTCTGTGAAAGGAGGTCTGCGGCTTGATAGCGACCTATTACAGCGTGCTCTTTCTGCTGTCTGTAATTCTGCTCTTTGTTTATGTCTGTATGTGGCACAAGCACTTCGATGTCACGCTGACAATGATATTCACGTTCATTTCCATAGCCTGCCTCGGCTACGTGATGTACTCGCACTCCGAGACGATAGGCGAGGCTATACTCGCAAATAAGATCGTCTATCTCGGCGCGAGCTTCCTGCAATACTTCATTATGCTCAGCATTATGAATATGTGCGAGATAAAGCTAAGCAAATGGGTCAAGGACGGACTTTTCGTATGCAGTCTCCTGCTGTACGGCTCGGTGCTGACGATAGGCTACACGACGATGTTCTACAAGAGTATGTCCTTTGAGATAAAAGACGGAGCTCCCGTGCTTACCCGTGAATACGGGTTCATGCATACAGTTTTCCTCGCGATGATCGTCATCTTCTTCATCATCAGCCTTGTTGCGATAATCTACAGCTTCTTCAAGAAGAAGCAAGTCCCGCGAAGCATTATCTATCTGCTCTTCCTGCCGTATGTCTTCTCGATCCTCAGCTACTTTGTGGGCAGGACTCTCGTTAAAAAAATAGATATCATCCCTGTTGCATACATTCTCGCAGAAGTAATTTATCTGCTCATTTCGTACCGTCTCTGCCTCTACGATATCGACGACACTGTCGTTGACTCGCTCGTACAGAACGGTGAGACAGGCTTCATTGCGTTCGACCTCAAGCAGAAGTATATCGGCAGCAACGGAACAGCGAAGAAGATACTGCCCGTGCTCGGAGAGCTTTACGTTGACGAAAAGATAAACAACAAAAAAGCAGACGATATCCTCGGCTGGCTGACTGCTTTCACAAAGAATGAGTATCAGCATGAATTCCTGTATGAGCTTCACAGCGAAGATGAAGGCGACCTTATATATATCGCGAATGTCAGCTATCTCTTTGACGGGGTGAAAAAACGCGGATATATGGTCACTCTCACGGACGATACGCAGAACAGGAAGTACATACAGCTCCTCGACCACTATAATGAGGACCTCCAGAACGAGGTCGATGAAAAGACCCGCCATATCGTCGAGATGCACGACAACCTCATTATGAGCCTTGCGGCTATGGTCGAGAGCCGTGATAACTCCACGGGCGGTCACATCAAGCGAACGAGCGTCGGGGTACGCATACTCATCGACGAGATACAGAAGAGCGGCGATATGAAGCTCTCCGACGAGTTCTGCCGCAACATCATCAAAGCCGCTCCTATGCACGACCTCGGCAAGATAGCCGTTGACGACGCTGTTCTCCGCAAGCCTGGGCGCTTCACTCCCGAGGAATTCGAGAAGATGAAGCACCACTCCGCTGAGGGTGCAAGGGTCATCCACGAGATATTGCTGAAAACGGACGATGAAGCGTTCAGACACATAGCCGAGAACGTCGCGCACTACCACCACGAGAGATGGGACGGCTCGGGCTATCCCGACGGGCTCAGGGGTGAGGATATACCGATCGAAGCGCGTATTATGGCTATCGCTGACGTGTACGATGCTCTCGTCAGCAAGCGCGTCTACAAGGACAGTATGTCCTTCGAGAAGGCGGACGGGATAATCACCGAGGGTATGGGCTCGCAGTTCGACCCGAGCCTGCGTCCATATTATGAGAGCGCACGACCTCGTCTTGAGGAATATTACAACAGCATTGAACACTAAAAAATCGGTCTGGATAATCCCAGACCGATTTTTTTATGTATATGTATCAATTATGCTTATCGTCAGGTCGTAGCGCGTGGTATCGCTCGAACAGCCCGAAACAAGCGTGATATATGTCCTGCCGTTTTTGTTGAACGCCGCAATGAGGCAGGTGCCCGCGTCTGCGGTGGTACCCGTCTTTATGCCGAATGCGTCCGAACGGTAGTATTTGCTCGAAGTGTCAAGAAGATAGTTCGTGCTCTTCCAGTTGAAGACCTGTCCCGAGGAAATGGTGACGGTCTTCTTTGCAGTACCCGTTATCTCACGTATCTGCGGCACAGTCAGGCTATATCTCGCAAGGCGGAGCATATCTGCGGCGGTCGTGTACTGACCGTTGGCGTCATATCCGTCGGGATTGACAAAGTAACTCTCGTGCATATTCAACTCTGCCGCAAAGTCGTTCATCAGACCGCAAAAGTACGTGACTGCTTCGTTGTCGGACATCTCTCGACCCGAAACAGTCCGCGCGGTATTGACTGCGGCTGTGTAAGCGGCGTCATTTCCCGAATTCAAGAGCATTCCTGTCAGCAGGTCATAAACGGTCAGCCTGTTTCCCTTTGCAAGATAGCAGACACTCGAATAAAGCTGGACGAGGTCCTGCTCCGAGCCTACGGTCACGACAGTGTCCAAGCTCATATATTTCAGCACGACGGACGCCGTAAGGAGCTTCGTGAAGCTCGCGGGCGATATGCGCTTGTGTATGTCGTGATAGGAGATGAGGTGCTCGTCGCCGAGGTCGTAGAGCAGATATGTACTGCTCCTGTAGTAGGTGTTGTACTCAGCTGAGGACGTGCTCTTGTCGATGATGTAATCGGCAAACGTCTCGTAATCCTCCGTAGAGATGAACGAATAGTATGCGAGTATAGACGAGGCGTCGGTCGCGTCTATAAAGCCGTCCCTGTTGATGTCAGCGGCTCTGCGCTGAGACTCCGTTAGGGTGAGCTCTCCGCCCGATGATGCCTGCGAATAGCAGATGAGCACAGCAGAGGCGTCAACTGCGTTCACGTAGCCGTCGGAATTTACGTCTCCGAGGGTGTAGTCTGCCGAGGCCGCATTTATCGTGGGGCTATGCCCGAGCACAAGCATCAGACCCGATATGAGGCAAAGGAGCTTCAGCCCGATATCACGTGTTCTTGTCAACATTGTGGAACTTCTTGAGGTTGCCTATCTTCTCGTTGCGCTCGTCAAGAACCTTCTCGACGTCCGACCACTCAAGTCCCTGATTCGCACAGAGCACCATTACGTGGTAGAGGAGATCGTTTATCTCGTTCATAAGCTCATCGTTGTCGCCGTTCTTAGCCGCGATAACAGTCTCGGTAGCCTCCTCGCCGACTTTCTTGCATATCTTATCCACACCCTTGTCAAAGAGGTAGCAGGTGTAGGAATTCTCAGCGGCAGTACCATTCTCGTACTGCTTCTTCCTCTCCTTGATAACTTCAAATATTTCCTCGTATACTGTCATTTTTCATTCCTCCGTATTGTAAATCTCGTTGAAGAAGCAGCTGTAGCTTCCCGTGTGGCAGGCAGCGCCCGTCTGCTCGACGTTGACAAGCAGTGTGTCGTTGTCGCAGTCGCCGTATATGGATACGACCTTCTGGACGTGTCCGCTCGTTGCGCCCTTGTTCCAGTACTCCTGACGCGAACGGCTCCAGAACCATGTATAGCCCGTTTCGAGCGTCTTTTTCAGGCTCTCCTTGTTCATATACGCGAGCATAAGTACCGTCTTCGTGTTGACCTCGTAGCATATCGCGGGGATAAGCTCCCCCTTGACAAAGAACTTGTCGAGGTCGTTGATGTCTATCTTTATCATTTTTACTCCTTTGTGAGCAGTGCTCACATATCAAGTCAGATTTTTCAGCGGTGATATTTCAATGTGGAATCAGTAATCTATCCACCATTCGGGAGTTATCTCCCCGAGCGTGATGACCGTGCCCTTGCTGTAGTCGAGCATTATCTCGATGTCCTTGTAGCTCTTGGGCATAAGCTGCACCATTAGCTCGCGGCAGGCTCCGCACGGAGCTCCCTTCCCCTCAACGGGCGGTATGCAGAGCACTCTCGCTATCTCGTTCTCGCCGTTGGTTATCATATTGAAAATGGCGTTGCGCTCGGCACAGATACCGAGTGTCGAACAGGTGTCGATACATACGCCCGTGTATATCCTGCCCGACTTGCTCAGCACAGCCGCCGAAACATCGCCAGCCGAAACGAACTCGGATATCTGCCGCGAAGCCATAACAGCCTTCGCCGCCGCGTACATCTCTTCCCATATCTTATCCATAATTACCTCACTATTACGCCTTTTCCTCGGCAGTAGTCCTTGACCTCGCCGACAGTGAGCTCCTTGAAGTGGAAGAGCGACGCCGCAAGAGCCGCGGTAGCTCCCGTCTTCTCGAAGACCTCGTAGAAATCGTTTATCTTGCCTGCTCCGCCGCTTGCGATGACGGGTATGGAGCAGTTGTCGCAGACAGCTTTCAGCATAGGGATATCAAAGCCCTCCTTAGTGCCGTCAGCGTCAATGGAGTTGAGACATATCTCCCCCGCTCCGAGCTTTTCTATCGTGTGTACCCAGTCGATGAGGTCGATGCCCATATCGACTCTGCCGCCGTTTATGTAGACCGTCCACTTGTTGTCGTCTATCTTCTTGGCGTCGATACCAACGCAGATACACTGGCTTCCGAAGATATCTGCTCCGTCCTTGACGAGCTGAGGGTTCTTCACAGCCTGAGAATTCACGGAGACCTTGTCGGCTCCCGCACGCAGAGCCTCGCGGATATCGTCAACGGTCTTGATACCGCCGCCTACTGTCAGCGGGACAAAGACTTTTTTCGCGGTCTCGCGGACAACGTCGAGGAAGACTCCCCTGCCCTCGTAGGAAGCTGTTATATCGTAGAAAACTATCTCGTCAGCTCCCTGCTTGTTGTACTCCTCGGCGCACTCAACGGGGTCGCCCACATCGCGGACACCCTCAAAATTTACGCCCTTTACCACCTTACCGTTGCGCACGTCAAGGCACGGAATTATTCTCTTTGCAAGCATTATTTACCACCTTTCTCAATTACCATATGACACCTGTCCCACGATTCGTCCTCGTAGGAAAAGACGTTTTTATCTGCACCTGTCTCAGTGAATCCAACACTGCCGTAGCATTGCTTTGCTCTGTCATTCACGGATAATACGCAAAGTCTTACCCTTTCAGCTCCTGTAAACTCAAAGGCGTAGCTAACCGCAAGCTTCAGCATCTCTTTCCCGTACCCTTTACCGCGATGTGAAGGGTCTATCATCACGAATTTGAGCATACCCTCGTTTGTCACGGTATTGACTGAATAGCAGAAGAATCCGACAGGAGTGCCATCCTGTGCTGTCGCTACGAAAGGAGCATCTCCGCATCTGACAGCGATATCGTCAAGCAGTCTCTGAAAGTCCTCGCTCTCTATCGGAAACTTTGTCCTTCCCGCGCACCACATTGCGTGTTCGCGCGGCTGAGTTATCCAGCTGCTGATGATTTCAAAGTCAATGCTTGGGATATAGGGTCTCAGTCTCATATTATTACTTAGCGTAGCTTATAGCTTCACGCAGGTCGAGCGTGCCCTTGTAAAGTGACTTGCCGCAGATAGTACCGTAAAGTCCCATTTCCTTGCAGACTATGATGTCGTCCATTGTGTGGACTCCGCCGCTTGCGACGATGTTGGCTCTGTCCTCGGTAGCGTCGGCGAGCTTTTTGAGCTGTTCACGGTTCACGCCCGAGAGTGTGCCGTCCTTCGATATATCAGTGAAAATGAAGTATCTGACGCCTGCGTCTTCTATCATCTTGTTGGCAAGGTCGATATAGTGCACATCGGAGCTTTCAAGCCAGCCCTCGGTCGCGACCATTTCATTCATCGCGTCAATCCCAACAACTATCTTTTCGCTTCCGAACTTCCCGACCGCATCGCATACGAGCTTCGGATTTTTCAGCGCTACAGAACCGAGAATAACTCGCGTGATACCCATTTCGAGGTACTCGCGGATAGTCTCAAGATTCCTTATGCCGCCGCCGAGCTCGACCTTGAGGTCTGTCTTCTCGGCTACGTCGGTATAAATCTTCGTATTGACGGGTCTGCCCTCTTTCGCGCCGTCGAGGTCTACCATATGTATCCATTCAGCACCTGCCGCCTCGAAGCTCCTTGCAGTTTCGAGGTAGTCAGAGGCAACCTTCTCAACGGTCGAAAAATCGCCCTTGAAAAGGCGGACACAGTTGCCGTCCTTTATGTCGATAGCAGGAAAAATAATCATACATTTTCTCCTTTTGAGTTAAGCTCCGCAAAAAGCGGTTCGAGGTATTTCTTGTCCGTCCAGTCACACTTTTTGTCCTTTGCTTCAAGGAAAGGCTTCTCCCACGCCTTGATAGTTGACGGGTCTTTCTTGTCGAGCATTTTCACGTACATCTTGCACATTGCCTTGTCAGTGAAGTTCATACCCTCCAAGTCCCACATTCCCTGAAAATAGAAGCACGGAACAGACGAGAGCTCGCCTTTGAGGTTCTTGTCCCTGACTATCTGAAGAATCTCGTCATCGTAGGGCGCGGCACCGCAGCAGAATACGATTATCTGCTTGTCCTTGAGGGCGCTGTAGTTCTTTTTCAGAAACGCGATGCCGCCAATAGACGAAGCATAAACGCCTCCGCCGATAATAACTGTATCGTATTTCGCGACCTCCTTTATATCGGCGTTCTTGGTATCAACTACCTTAAAGCCTGTCTCCTCGGATATCCATTCCGCGTACTTCGCAGAGCCGCCGTACTTGGAACGGCAAAGAATTATTCCACTCATTATTATACCTCATTTAAGCTTAGAAATTATTGCTGTGTATGCAGACTGCCAGTCTGTCTGCGGGTCGACTATTATAATGCTGTCGATATCAAGTCTGCCGAGTATAGCAAGCTCGCGGCGCTGTCTCTCTTCGAGCGCTGATATGTAGCCGTCAAAGCCGCTAAGACCTTGTGATTTTCCGTATTCGCCGCTGCAGTGATAGTCGATTACCGCGTTGAGCCAGTCATCGCCGCGTTCGGCGGAAGCTTGCTTCACGCTGTCATATACCTCGGTGTTGCGAAGGTACACAACGAACGGTGAAAGCGGCTTGATAATATCGCATATCTCGCGGATATATGCCTCGGAGGCAGCCGCGTCAAAGCCAAAGCGCATCATAGTCTCACACATCGGATTCTGCAAAAGAACGCAGTTGAAGACATAGCTGTCATTGCAGTTCTGCGTGAATTCACGCCATTTGTCGAGCATTACAGGACGCTCGATCTCCCACGGGAGGAAGTCGTATATCTTGTAATGCAGCAGCTTATCGAACAACGCGCCGCTGAATCCGCCGAGAGGTACGATGTACCCGCCCGATTTTTCGCTTGCGGAGACAAGTATCTGCTCCTGCTCGTCAGAGCTGAAAGCAGCGATATCCCTCTGCGTAAGATAGGCGTCGAATTCGTAATCCGCAGGGTGAGCACCGCTGCCCTCGTCAACGAAAGTCATGCCAAGCTGCTCCGCGATATATCGGGCAGTAGTGCTTTTGCCCGAGCACGGCAGTCCTTCAATAATGATGAGTTTATTTTTTTCGGTCATATTATATACCTTTGCACTTTCTCAAAGGTTGTGTGAAAAGTAGTTCAATATCGGAACACCCTTAGATATCAGGTAATTTCCGATGCCACTTTCGATATCAGCCCTTCCAAGCTCGTTTGGGATATTCCTCAGAGGAAATATCAGCACCTCTTTATCGTCTGTTTCTAAACCTTTATACCATTCATCGGTCTTGTCGTTAAGCCTTTCTCTTAACTCGTTCATCAGCTTTTCCGTAGACGATCTTTCCTCATCAAAATAGATATCACAGCTTGTACCCACGACCTCAACTACTCCGTTTCTGGTGAATTTAAGCCACACTATATCCCTTTTGTTTCTTCCTTCGGAGTTCTTGATATTCTCCCAGATTTTACTGTACTTTATCCGTCGGTCTACGCCTTTCCTTACTGATACCTCAGGATTCTTTACCTCACCTATTTTGAGCGCAACAAGATATTCGTTTACCAAACTTATGATCTTTTCCCTGTCGGGAAGTTTTCCGCAATCATGGAGCTCCTTTGCTTTTTTTGCCTGAACGACTGACATTTCCACGCGAAGCCTGCTTAATTTCTTCCTGCTATTTCCCGAAGGAACTATGTACATCCTAAAGTCGTCTAACTTCATATAAGATTTCCAAAGCTGCGGAGTATCTTCAAGCCCGTTTCTCCTGATTTTTCAGGGTGGAACTGCGCTCCGTAGACGTATTTCCCGTCATATACGAGAGCGGGAACTCTGCCGCCGTATTCGCTGTAAGCCGCGATATTTTTATCATCGCACTGAGCCTTGTACGAGTGAACGAAGTAGACATACTCGTTGTCACCAACATTTGCCAGCAGCGGACAGTCGTTGAGCTTTTCAAGCTTGTTCCAGCCCATGTGCGGGATTATGAGGTCGGGCTCGTCCATTTTTATTACCGAGCCGCCGATAAGTCCCAAGCCGTCGCACTCCTCGAACTCGTAGCCCTTCTCAAAAATGAGCTGCATTCCAAGGCAGATACCGAGAAAAGGCTTCCTTGCGGCTTCCTCCTTGATAGTGTCTACAAGTCCAGACTTGTTCAGCATTTCCATTGCAGCAGGGAATGCGCCGACTCCCGGGAGAATGACAGCGTCCGCCGATTTTACAGACTCCTTGTCCTTAACGAGTGCGCTTTCAAGCCCGAGGTGGTCGAGCGCGTTCTTCACGCTGAATATGTTGCCTGCGCCGTAGTCGATTATGGCTATCATCACAGTACCCCTTTCGTGGAGAGCGTCGAGCCGTCGTTGTTCGGCTGTACAGCGACCTTGAGAGCGTGTGCGACCGCCTTGTAGACAGCCTCACACTTGTGGTGGTCGTTCGTACCGTAGAGCAGGTTGATGTGCAGAGTTATGCCCGAATTGAAGGCAAACGCGCGGAAGAACTCCTCCGTCATACAGAGGTCGTAGCCCCCGCAGCTCTGATTCGTAAAGTCGCAGTTGAACACGAGAAAGGGTCTGTTCGAGAGGTCAAGGCTTGCCATAGCGAGGCTCTCGTCCATAGGGATATAAGACGTGCCGTAGCGGACTATGCCCGACTTCGCGCCGAGTGCCTGAGCAAGCGCCTGTCCGAGCGCGATGCCCGTGTCCTCTATCGTGTGGTGACAGTCCACCTGCAGGTCGCCCCTGACCTTGACTGTCATACTGATACCGCTGTGTACCGACAGAGCCGTGAGCATATGGTCGAAGAAGCCTATGCCTGTATCAATTTCAGCCTTGCCCTTGCCGTTTATGTCAACGTTTACGAAGATGTCAGTCTCTTTCGTCTTGCGGACTATCTCGCCGCTTCTTTTAAGGTCAGCCATTCAGTATCTCCTCCAATGCTGAGAATAACGCGTCCATTTCCTCGCGTGTGCCGATCGATATTCGCAGATAATCCCTGATTATCGGCTTGTTCCACCAGCGCACGAATATACTGCGTTTTTTGAGCTCTGTGAATACGTGCTCCGCTGACTTGCCCTTCGGTGAGGCGAAGATGAAATTGCTCATCGAATCGGGGAACGTAAAGCCGAGCTCCGCAAGCCGCTTCTTCGAATATTCGCGCGTGTCGATTATTTTCTGTACGGTCTCGCGGAAGTAGCTCTCGTCGCGGACTGCCGCCGCTCCGCATATCTGCGTGACCGTGTTCATCGTGTATGAGTTTATCGAGAACTTTACGTCGTTCATATACTGTATGAGCTTTTTGCTGCCGACAGCAAAGCCTATCCTCATTCCCGCCATTGAGCGCGATTTCGAGAACGTCTGTATCACGAGCAGATTCTCGTACTTTTCAACAAGCGGCAGACAGCTCTGACCGCCGAAGTCGATGTACGCCTCGTCTATCATCACCACGGAATCGGGGTTCGACTTAACTATATCCTCTATCATCTCCACGGATTCAAACACTCCCGTCGGAGCATTCGGATTCGGGAAGATGATACCGCCGTTCTCGCACTTATAATCCGCGGGGTCAATGGTGAAATCCGCACGTAGCGGCTTTTCAACGTATGGTATGCGGTAGACGTCCGCCCACACGGGATAGAATGAGTACGTGATATCGGGGAAAAGTATCGGCTTGTCCGAGTTGAAGAATGTGAGGAAAGCCATTGATATTACGTCGTCCGAGCCCACTCCCACGAATACCTGCGCGGGGTCAACGCCGTATCTCTCGGCGATAGCGTTAGTGAGCTCCGAGGCGTCAGGCGTCGGGTACAGCCTCATGCGCGAAACGTCAAAGCTGTCGAGTATCTCCCTAACCTCGGGAGCGGGCGGATATGGGTTCTCGTTGGTATTGAGCTTGATGACGTCCGTATTCTTCGGCTGCTCGCCGGGAACGTAGGGTACTACCTTGCGGACAGAGCTCTCCCATTTATTGTTCATAGTTTACACATCCTTTATGAGCTGTATTTGCTAAACTGTACTTTATTTGTTTTCTTGTCGATTATTAATGCAGAGCTTGACGGATGATTAAAGTAATGTACTGCTGAGAACACATAGACTGTAGCATTCTCCTTGTCAGCTCCCCAGAAATCCTCGTCAAAATATACTCTCAATGTGGTATCGTCTTTAACTTCCTGTATTGCCTTAGGACTCACGGTTTGGGGGGTAAGACCTGCTCCTTTGGAAACGTCAAATGTATAGATAACATCCTTTGAGTATTCTTTTATGTATTCGTCAACCACTTTATCATCAGCAATAAAGCTCAGACTTGCGTGACCGTCTCCCTGCATTACAGCCTCCTGATAATCAAAATGGTAATCACTTATCCCCTCAGGCAGCTTGTCGGGAAAGTAATCAACGTATGAGCTTCCCGAATTTTCAATATACTTCTTCTGGAATCCGTATCTCCATTGCGTTTTCGAGGAAAAGCCTGTAGACCATGCAGACAGGAATGTGCTCCCGATGAAAATCAAGAATGCTTCCAAGAATATAAATCCCCAATGGTGCTTTCTTCCAAGGATGAGCATAAAGAAATAGTATACAAAACAACAAAAGAACATCCCGAATCTGATAAGTCCCACACCTGTTAATATGAAAAGAAGCAGGTAGTTCAGTGTAAATGCCAAGACGGTCAAAGTCACGATGAGCGTTGCCACCACACTCACCCACTGTGAAGCGGTAGTTGGTTTGTATTTCCTCATAGAAATGCTCCTCCCTTTATCCAAGCTGGGTGAACTGTACCTTTTTGTGGTCGCTGCTGATTATGACTGCACTGCTGTGCGGGTGATTCCAGTTGTGTGTCGCGGAAAGCACATATACCGTCGCTTCCGTGTCGTTCCAGAAGTCTTCGTCCATCCATACCTTGAGCGACTTATCAGTGTCAGACCACGTTTCAGCTTTATCGCTAACCTTATCCACGTTAGTTGAGTGGTGATCCTTGAAATCGCTGATTGGAAGGGTGTATATCGCCCTCGGAGCATACTCGCTCTCGTACTCTTTTATTGTGTCGTCAGAGGTCTCAAACCGCGCCGAGCAGTGACCTGCGCCCTGCATAATGTGGGGAGCAAAGTCGAATTCGTAATTCCTGATATCCTTCGGAAGATGTGCGGGGAAATCAGGTGTTGTTCCCTGACAGGACACTACGATATACGAACGCTGAATGTTGTACTTCCACGGAGAAGTCGAATGGATATACGGTCCAAACGTCATTAAAAAGAGAATACAGCCCATTAACGGGATGGAAATAAGCCATACTGCAAGTCCTATGGTGAAAAAGAGCTTCTTTTTCTCTGCAAATACTACCACGGCTATCAAAAGCCATATTAGAGGTATCGCGAGAGCTATACCTGACGTAAGGTTGAAGCCTACAGCTATCAGATTCCACAGCATAAATAGCAGCGGAATCAATGTAAGAACGCCGAATATCGCGGTAATAATTCGTGAAGATCTACTTAATTCTTTCATTCAAATCTAACTTTTATCGCGTTCGCGTGAGCTGTAAGTCCCTCACGCTCGGCGATGAGGACGATGTCGTCCTTTGCGGCGCGGAGAGCGTCCTCGGTGTAGTATGTGTAAGCCATACGCTTCGTGAAGCTTGCAACTCCGAGCGGCGAGAAGAATCGAGCGGTACCGCTCGTAGGAAGCACGTGGTTCGGACCCGCATAGTAGTCTCCGAGAGGCTCTGAAGCGTAGTTGCCGAGGAATACCGAGCCCGCATTCTCTATCGCTCCGAGAAGCTCGAACGGATTCTCCATAAGGACTTCGAGGTGCTCGGGAGCTATCTCATTGGCAAGCTCCACACACTTTTCGCGACTATCAGCGATGATGATAGCGCCGTAGTCTTCGAGCGACTTCTCAATTATGTCCTTGCGCGAGAGATATTCCTTCTGACGCTCTATCTCGGCGATAGTTGCGTCCGCGAGCTTCTCGCTCGTAGTTACCATTATTGAGGAAGCGATAACATCGTGCTCTGCCTGCGACATAAGGTCGGCGGCTGCGAACTTCGGGTCGGCGGTGTCGTCTGCGATGACAAGTATCTCGCTCGGCCCCGCAATCATATCAATGTCAACTACGCCGTAGAGCAGCTTCTTGGCTGTCGCTACGTAGATATTACCTGGTCCGACGATCTTATCGCACTTGGGTATCTCCTCTGTGCCGTATGCGAGAGCAGCGATAGCCTGTGCTCCGCCCGAGAGGAACACGCGGTCAACTCCGCATATAGCAGCGGCTACGAGTATATCCTTGTTGGGAGTGCCGTCCTTCTTCGGAGGCGTTACCATTATGATTTCCTTGACGCCTGCAATTTTAGCGGGGATAGCGTTCATCAGTACGCTCGAAGGGTAAGCCGCTGTGCCGCCCGGAACGTACAGTCCCACGCGTGAGAGACCGCGCACCTTCTGTCCCATAATGCAGCCGTCAGCCTTGGCGTTGATGAAGCCCTGCTCGACCTGACGATTGTGGAAGTCGGCTATGTTCTCCTGCGCGTTGAGAAGAGCGTCCACGAATTCCTGATCCGCCTCGGTGAGAGCGTCATTGATGACCTCGCGGGGAACCTCGTAATACTGCGGGAGGTTACCGTCAAATTTGAGTGTGTAGTTCTTGACGGCAGTGTCGCCATTGGCTCTTACGTCCTCTATTATAGCGGAAACAGTCTCGGTCACCTTCTTGTTCGTCTCACCCGCACGCTTTGAAAGCTCGGCGAGGAAGAGCCTCTCGTCCGTTCCGTTTGCAAATATCTTCTTCATATCTATCTCTCCTGTTTACAGATTTGCCTGTATCTTCTCGATGAGCCCCTCAATCTCAGCCTGACGCATTTTCAGGCTTACCGTGTTGACGATGAGTCTTGCGGAGATGGGCGCTACGTCCTCGATGACCTCAAGTCCGTTCTCCTTCAGAGTCGTACCCGTTTCGACTATATCGACTATGCCGTCCGCAAGCTCAAGGAGCGGCGCGAGCTCCACGGAGCCCTCTATCTTGATTATCTCGGTGTCCATGCCCTTCTTCTCGAAGAAGCTGCGGGCAACATTCGGGTACTTCGTAGCTATGGTCTTGACACCGTAGCCGCGATAGAAATCGTAGCCCTTCTTCGTGGCAAGCGCGAACTTGCACCTGCCGAAGCCGAGGTCTACGAGCTCGAAGAACTTGCCCTTCATCTCCATTATCGTATCCTTGCCGACAACGCCCATATCGCACACGCCGTGCTCAACGTAGGTGATGACGTCGTTGGCCTTTGCAAGTACGACCTCGAGGTTGCCGTCGGGAATGGGAAGAATGAGCTTCCTGCCCTTCTCGCGGACTGCTGTACAGTCGAAGCCGAGCTTCTCGAAGAGTCCGACCGTATCCTTTTCAAGTCTGCCCTTTGTGAGGGCTATTCTGATAGGCTTATCCATTATTCTTCCTCCCTGCTCGAGCCGTCAACGACTACGACCTTTGCTATCTTCTTTTCCTTAGCATATTCACGGACTGTCTCAATGTCGTCGAACAGCGCATTCTCGACAACGAGTCCCTGCTCGCGGAGCTCGTTCGCAGCCCTGACAGCTGCTACCTCGCAGCCCTTCTCGGCATAGACGATAGCATCTATCTTCGGCATTGCGGGGAAAAGTCCGTTCTTCTCGATGACCTTCTGTATAGCGTTCACATTGACAGCAAAGCCTACAGCGGGTATATCGTAGCCGAACTCGGAAATGAGCTTGTCATAGCGTCCGCCCGAGAGGACTTCCTCACCATGTCCCTGTAAATAGCCCTTTATGATAACGCCTGTGTAGTAGTCTGTCTTGTTGACAAGTCCGAGGTCAACGGTTATATTCGTATCGGATCCGCAGAGCTCGGTCATATCGCAGTAGAGCTCGCGGAGCTCGTCGAGGATATGCTTCACGTTCTCGTCGGGGATAAGCTCCTCAGCCTTGTCGAATACCTCCATACCGCCAAACAGCGCGGGGAGCTTCTTCAGTGCCGCTATAACGGAGTTGCTGCCGAACGAATCAAGCAGGTCGTTGAGCGCGGGGAAATTCTTGCTCTCGATGAGCTTGCGGATACGCTCCTTGTCCGAATCGCTGACTTCGAGCTTGCCGACGAGCTCCTTGAATACGCCGATATGACCTATTTCAAGCGAGAACTCCATACCGAAGGCTTTGAGCGAGTCGATAGCCGTCGATATTACGTCAAGGTCTGCCATTTTCAGCTGTGAGCCGATAAGCTCGATGCCCGCCTGCACTATCTCGTCGCTCCTGCCCTTGAGAGCAGGCTCGGTGCGGTATACCGTCTGATTGTAGAAGAGCTTCAGCGGGAGTATAGCGTCGCGGAGACGTGTAGCCACTACTCTTGCGATGGGCATTGTGGAATCGGGACGCATTACGAGCAGTCTGCCCTTGCTGTCCGTGAGCTTGTAAAGGTTCTCCTGCGGGAAGTAGCGGGAGTTGAGGTTGAATACATCGAAGAATTCAAGACCGGGGGTTATCATCTCGCTGTATCCCCTGCTGCTGAATATGCCTCTGAGGGTATCCTCGATGTTTCTGCGTATGATACACTCGCCGAAGAGAAGATCCTTCGTGCCCTCGGGAGTGATAAGATCGTAGTTTTTCATAATAAAACTGACCTCCGAACTATTCGCTTTAGTTTGCTAATGTGTTACTATGGTAATATAGTAACATATTACCATAGAAAAGTCAAGTTAAAAGAAGCTCATCTGTGAAGATTCGGGCAAGTCGCCGAAAGCTCCTATGCTTTTCAACATATCTATTGTAGTTTTTGACGCACCGCTCATATCCTGAAACTCCTCTATCGAGATGAAGCCGCCCTTCTGCGCAGCTTCGCGAAGTCCCTTTGCAGCATTCTCGCCGACTCCCGACATTGCCGAGAAAGGTATACGGAGCTTGCCGTCCTCTATGAGGAAGTCCTTCGCGTCCGACTTGAACAGGTCTATCGGCAGGAACTCATACCCGCGCGAGAGCATCTCGTTCGTTATCAGCAGGATATCGTACAGGTCGCTCTCCTTCTTGGAGCGGTCGTTGCCGAGCTCGCGGAGCTCTCTCAGCTTTGCGCGGACGACCTCCTTGCCCTGTACGGCAAGCTCTGCGTTGAAGTCCTCACCGCGGACGGAGAAGTAGGTCGCGTAGTATTCAAGCGGCATATGCAGCTTGAACCAGCCGAGCTTTATCGCCGCGATAACGTAGGCGGCGGCGTGCGCCTTCGGGAACATATACTTTATCTTCAGACAGCTCTCGATGTACCACTCGGGGACATTGTGATTGCGCAGCATTTCGATAATTTCGGGCGTAAACTGCTTTGGAGCCTTGCCCTTACGTGTCCACTCCATTATCTGGAACGCCATTTTCGGCTCAACGCCCTTATAGAGAAGGTACGTCATAATGCTGTCACGCGTTCCGATAACCTCGGATATCGTGCAGACGTTGTTGTCGATGAGGTCCTTCGCGTTGCCCAGCCAAACGTCAGTACCGTGGGAAAGTCCCGATATCTGGAGAAAGTCGCTGAACTTGGTCGGCTTCGCGTCAAGAAGCATCTGTATCGTGAAGCCCGTTCCCATTTCAGGGATTCCAAGGCTTCCGGTCTTGCAGAATATATCCTCCGCCGTAACTCCGAGCACCGAGCAGTCCGTACACATACGGATAACATCGGGGTCGGACGTGGGCACGTCCTTTATCTTCATTCCCGTCAGGTCCTCAAGGTGCTTGTAGAGCGTTGGAACTACGTGTCCGAGCTCGTCAAGCTTGAGAATGGTATCGTGCAGGGAGTTGAAGGTGAAGTGGGTGGTGATTATCTCCGAATCAGCGGTATCCGCGGGGTGCTGAACGGGGGTGAAGTCGTAAACCTCGTAGTCCGAGGGAACGACAACCATTCCTCCGGGGTGCTGACCAGTCGTGCGCTTGATTCCCGTGCAGCCTATAGCAAGGCGGTTCATCTCGGAGTTGTTGAGCGTGATACCGTTGTCCTCGCAGTATTTTTTTACGTAGCCGAACGCAGTCTTGTCCGCGACAACGGAGATAGTTCCCGCCTTGAAAACGTTCGATTTGCCGAAGAGCTCCTCCGTGTAGCGGTGAGCCCAGAACTGGTACTCATCGGAGAAGTTGAGGTCGATATCAGGCGCTTTGTCGCCGTCGAAGCCGAGGAAGGTCTCGAACGGGATATCGTGACCGTCGCGGTTGAGGTCAGCGCCGCATTTCGGGCACTTCTTGGGCGGCAGGTCGAAGCCCGAGCCGTATACGCCGTCTTGCAGGAACTCACTGTACTTGCAGTCGGGATTCGGGCAGACGTAGTGCGGCGGGAGCGGATTTACCTCGGATATTCCCGCCATTGAAGCCACGAACGACGAACCTACCGAACCACGTGAGCCTACGAGGTAGCCGTGTTCAACGGAGTTCCATACAAGCTTCTGCGCGATGATGTACAGCACCGAGAAGCCGTGCTTGATGATCGAGCTGAGCTCGCGGTCGAGGCGCTTATCAACGAGCTCGGGGAGCGGGTCGCCGTATATCTCGTGCGCCTTGTCGTGGGTGATACGCGTGAGCTCCTCCTCCGCGCCCTCGATGGTGGGAGTGAAGGTGCCCTTGGGTATCGGGCGCACGACCTCAATCATATCCGCGACTGCATTGGTATTGGTGATGACTATCTCCTTCGCCTTGTCCTCACCGAGGTAGGCAAATTCCCTCATCATCTCATCGGTAGTTCTGAAATAGAGAGGAGCCTGATATTCCGCGTCCTTGAAGCCCATGGTCGTGAGGATTATCTTGCGGAAGATAGCGTCCTTCGGGTCGATGAAGTGGACGTCGCAGGTCGCGCAGACAGGGATATTCAGCCTCTCGCCGAGCTTTACGATGTCGGAGTTGAACTCGCGCAGCTCGTCGTCGCTGCGGACAGTTCCCTCACGCACCATAAACTCGTTGTTGCATATCGGCTGTATTTCAAGGTAATCATAGAACTTCGCAAGCTCGTCGATGAAGTCCTGCGAGCGGAGGTCAACCATCGCGCGGAAGAGCTCGCCCGATTCGCAGGCGCTTCCGAAGATAAGTCCCTCGCGGTGCTGTACGAGAACGGATTTCGGGATAAGCGGCTTCTTGTAGAAGTATTCGAGGTTGCTTATCGAAACGAGCCTGTACAGATTTTTCAGTCCCGCCTGATTGCGGACGAGGATTATCTGATGGTAGGATTTGAGCTTTTTCTTCTCTATCTCGTCAACAAGGGTATTGAGCTGCTGTATCGTCGCAAACGAGCGCTCGTTTTTGAGCCTGCCCGAGAGCTCGATGAATATCTTCGCGAGCATAAGTGCGTCGTCGGAAGCGCGGTGATGCTCGAAGTTGCCGAGCTTCAGCTGTTTAGCGACGAGGTTCAGCCTGTGGCGTCCCATCTCGGGGAGCATCGACTGGCACATAACAAGAGTGTCCACCCACGTATACGGGAAGTCAATGCCGTTGCGCTTGCAGACCTGATTTATCATATTCGTATCGAAGCGGGCGTTGTGCGCAACGAGGACAGGCTTGTCCCCGCAGAACTCCATAAACATCCGCAGAGCCTCTGCCTCCTCGGGAGCGTCCGCAACATCGGCGTCGCTGATGCCCGTCAGCTCGGTTATCTTCTCGGGAATGTGGAATTTCGGGTTTACCTTGGTATTGAAGCTGTCGATGACCTGTAGATTTTTTAGCTTTACCGCGCCTATCTCGGTCAGCCTGTCGTGGCGGAAGCTCAGGCCTGTGGTCTCGACGTCGAAAACGATTATCTCGTCGTCGAGCTTGCGGTCGTCATCGCCGTAAACGACCATATCACGCTCGATATCGTTTACGACGTAAGCCTCCATACCGTATATGACCTTGAAATTCTTGGGCATATTATACATACAGTCGGGGAAAGCCTGCACATTGCCGTGGTCGGTTATCGCCATAGCCTGATGTCCCCACTCGGCGGCACGGTTTATGAGAGTAACTGGATCGGTAACGGCGTCCATAGCCGACATATTCGTATGGCAGTGGAGCTCTACGCGCTTCTCGTGATAGGTATCTGTTTTCGGAGTGCGCTTCACCTTTATGAGCGAGTTAGGCATTATGCAGATGTCCTTCGCGAACTGGTCGTAGTCTATCTTGCCCGCAATAAGGAGAGTAGTACCGTTCTTGATGCCCGTGAAGAGCTTCAGCTCGTCCTCGTCATTCTCCTTGACGAACACCTTCACAAGAAGTGAGCCGCTGTAATCGGTGACGTTGAACGTCACGACGGTCTTGCCGCTTTTCAGCTCCTTAGCCTCGGAGGCGAACACGTCTCCGACGATGACTACGCGCTCGGACAGAAGCTTCACAGCCTCGGATATGGATATCGGCTTCTCGCGGATAGGACGTCCCTTAAGCAGCTCCGCGGACTCGGCGTCGAAGTCCATATTCAGCGATGTGGTATCCACGGAGCGCGTGGGCATAGCCGCAAGTATCTGCTCCTGACGCTTTTCTTCCTCGGACTTCTCAGGCGCGAACTGGTCACTGTAATCAGGCAGCGTAGCCTCGACCTCGGCGGTTATAGTGTCGAATTCCTCAGAGGTGATAGCCTCGCCGCCGAGGAGCTCTATCTCGAAGCTGAGTCCGTACATATTGTAAATGAGCTGGCTGAGACTGCGCGAAAAGCGGAAGTGCTCAAGTATATCCCTGCCGCTGTGCTTGAGCCCGATACTTATCTTGTTTTCGGAGCGTCTTATATCGGCGTCGTCGAGGAAGCCGTTTACAACAGACACGTCTCTTTTCAGCAGTATGAGTATGTCCGTGAACTGTGACATCTCAAACAGCGCTTCCTCGTACCTCGGATACAGGCGAACGGAATCAACCTTTATTGCTGCCGCAAGTGCGTTCTCGAACGCGAAAATGTCCGCCGACTGAACGTATGCCGTGAACCTCACAAAGAAGCCGAAATGCCTAAGGTCAGCGGAATACGTCATTTTATATATCTCGCCCGCACCCACAGATTCGGGGAGCTCGGCGCAGTATTCCTTTAAAAACTCGGATAAAACAATGTTCATATATACAACTCCGTTAAGGGTAAATCAAGACTTCAAGGGCGAACAGAGTCCGCCCTTGCACATTAAAGCTTTTCTACCTCGGCAAGAAGCTCGGGGACTATCTCCGCCTCGCTTATCTTGCGCTGAGTGCCGTCTTTCTTGAAGATGATAGCGCAGCCGTCACCGCCCGCGATACCGATATCAGCTTCGCGAGCCTCTCCCGGTCCGTTGACGATACAGCCCATAACTGCGACAGTTATGTCCTTGTCCAGATCCTTGAGCGCCGCTTCGACCTTCTTAGCCGTACCGATGAGGTCGATACGCGTGCGGCCGCAGGTCGGACATGAGACGAAGCGTACTCCGCCGCGCTTGCCTATACATCTGAGGATATCCTTCGCCGCCTCTATCTCCTTGACAGGGTCATCGGTAAGGGAGACACGGATAGTCTCGCCTATACCATCACACAGGAGTGAGCCGATACCGACAGCGGACTTGATAAGTCCCATACGCTCGGTGCCTGCCTCGGTTACGCCGAGGTGGAGCGGATAATTGCACTTCTCAGCCGCAAGGCGGTAGGAAGCTATCATACGGTTAACGTCCGAGGACTTGATGGAGATAACGATGTCCTCGAAGTCGAATCTTTCAAGCAGAGCCGCGTGTCCCATAGCGCTCTCGACGAGAGCCTCGGGCGTGGGAGAGCCGTACTTCGCAAGAATATCCTTTTCAAGCGAACCCGAATTAACGCCGATACGTATGGGCAGACTGTGAGCGCGGCAGGCGTCAACTACTGCCTTTACCCTGTCCATATCGCCGATGTTGCCGGGGTTGATGCGTATCTTGTCAACACCTGCGGCGGCAGCTTCGATTGCGAGCTTGTAGTCGAAGTGGATATCCGCAACGAGCGGTATCTTCACCGCTTCCTTGATAGCGGGAATGAGCTTTACCGCGTCCATATTCGGGATAGCCGCGCGGATTATCTCGCAGCCCGCCTTTTCGAGCTCGACTGCCTGCTTCACACTGCCCTCAATATCATCCGAACGGGCGTTCAGCATCGACTGTATGTATATGTGCTTTCCGTCGAGGACACAGTCCCCCACCTTTACAGGTCTGACATTTCTCATAGTTTACTCTCCTCTATGTAGGCGGCACAGCCGCTGTTATTTGTTGATTATGCGCATTACGTCGTTGAATGTGGCGAATATCATAAGACCGAACAGCAGAACGATACCCGCAAGGTGCACATAGCCCTCGTGCTCGGGCTTGACGGGCTTGCGGCGTATCAGCTCGATGAAGCAGAACAGCAGTCTGCCGCCGTCGAGTCCCGGTACAGGCAAAAGATTAAATATGCCGACGTTTATCGTGATGAGCGCCGTCATATACACAAGCATAAACACGAGGTCCTCGGTGGACTCCGCCTCCTGCGTCGTCTCGTTTATCGAGGTGACAACTCCGACAGGTCCCGATATCTGGTCCTTGCTGAGCTTGCCCGTTATCATCTGCTTGATTGACAAAACAACAATATGGCCCATGGAGAGAGCAGTCTCTCCCGAGCACCGCATAACGCTCAGAACGCCCTTGTCATCGGTGACAAGACCGAAGTCCATCATCTCGCCCGAGGCATCGTCATGGAAGGTGACATTTTCAAGCTTTACGCGCTTGCCGTCACGCTTTACAACTACGTCGTGCGTCTCTGACTCGAACGTCGCGAACATATAGTCAATGTCGAGATAGCTGTATATCGACGTGCCGTCTATCTTAACTATCTTGTCTCCGTGGCAAAGACCACCTGTCTGACAGCTATGTGCATAGTAGGTCTTGGTACCGTCATCTTCAAGCTTACCACTGAAACCGCTTATCTTAGTAGTCGGTATGACCTCGAACATACTCACCATTATGGTGCACATCACAAATCCGAGCAGGAAGTTCATACAAGCGCCCGCAACGAGCACGAGCATCCGCTTCCAAAGCTTGGCATTGCGGAAGGAGCGCGGATTGTCCTCGCTCGAATCCTCGCCCTCCATGGCGCAGTAGCCTCCGAGCGGGAGAAGTCTCAGCGAGTAGGCTGTCTCGCCGAAGCGCTTTTGCAGGAGCTTGGGTCCCATGCCGACTGAAAATTCAAGCACGCTGATACCGCTCAGCTTGGCACATATAAAATGTCCGAACTCGTGTATCGTGACAATGAGCCCGAATATGATAAGTGCAAAAACTATTCCTTTACCCATTTGTATCCTTTCTTTCTCTTCTCTCAAATAAGGCTTCTGACGTACTCTCTTGCACGCTTGTCAGCCTTCATTACGTCCTCGTAGCAGTTTATGTCCGAATAGTCGAACTTTTCGAGGACTGACGATACTATCTCGCCTATCTGTATAAAGCTTATCTCGTCGTTGAGGAAGGCGCGTACAGCCTCCTCATTCGCAGAATTCACGAGGCAGGGATAAGCTCCGCCGCGTGTTATCGCATCAATTGCCGCACCGAGACACTTAAAGGTCGAATAGTCGGGCTTGGCAAAGGTGAGAGTGCCGTAGTCCGTGAGGGACAGCCTCTTTGTCGGACACTCGAAGCGGTCGGGATAGGTCAGCGCGTACTGTATCGGTATCTTCATATCGGGCACTCCGAGCTGAGCAATGACTGCGTAGTCGTTGTACTCGACTGCGGAGTGGATAACGCTCTGACGGTGAACAACAATGTCTATCTGGTCTGGCTCAAGGTCGAACAGCCACTTAGCCTCGATGAATTCGAGTCCCTTGTTCATAAGGGTGGCGGAATCTATCGTTATCTTGTTGCCCATATCCCAGTTCGGGTGCTTTAGCGCGTCCGCCTTGGTGACATTTCTGAGCTGCTCATAGCTATAGCCGTAGAAGGGTCCGCCCGAAGCCGTGAGGATTATCTTCGACACCTGACTGCGCTTGTTGCCCTGCAAGCACTGGAATATCGCCGAATGCTCGCTGTCCACGGGGTAAATTTTCACACCCATTTCAGCCGCATTCGCCATAACGAGGCTTCCGCCCGCGACAAGAGTCTCCTTGTTCGCGAGGGCTACGTCCTTGCGGGCTCCGATAGCTGTCAGTGTGGGAAGAAGTCCCACCATACCGACAACGGAATTGAGCACGATATCGTTCTCCTTCACGGAGGCGATACGGCACAGACCGTCCATTCCGCAGAGTATCTCGACGTCCATATCGGCAAGGCTCTGCTTCAGCTCAGGGTACTTTTCATCGTTGTAGATGCACACGTACTTGGGCTTGAACTTCCTCACCTGCTCGCTCAGGAGCTTCACACTGCTGTGAGCCGCAAGTCCGACGATATTGAAGCCCTGCTTCTCGCAGACCTCGAGAGCCTGCGTTCCTATCGAGCCTGTCGAGCCGAGAATAGAAACATTTTTGTTCATTATATTATATCTCCTTTATGTCGTGAAAATTCACGTCGGGCGGAAACAGCAAGATTCCGCATAAGCACAAAAGGGACTATCCGCATACACGATTAGTCTCCTTTCGTTGATATTACTGCACTCCCACGAGTGCGATAAAGGCATAGAATGTCGGAAGCACGAAAAGCACGCTGTCGAAGCGGTCCATAAGTCCGCCGTGACCGGGCATTATCTTTCCGTAGTCCTTGAAGCCTATCTGACGCTTCACCATAGAAGCCGAGAGGTCGCCTATTGCTCCGACGACTGCGCAGACAGCACCCGTCACGAATGCGATGACAGCTCTCTTGGGCGTAAAGCCGTAGAAAAGCGAAAATGCGACCGCATATACAACAGCGGTAGTCAGTATACCGCCGACGAAGCCCTCGATAGTCTTTTTCGGGCTTATCTCGGGACAGAGCTTGTGCCTGCCGACAGCCACGCCCGTGAAATACGCTCCCGTGTCGGCTATCCACGCTCCGCACAGAGCCATTATCAGCAGGAACAGACCGTTCTTGCTGTCCATACGTTCAATGCGTATCATCGTGGTCATCGCCTGCGGTACGAGTATCATACACGCGAGCACGAAGAATACCTGCTCGTAGCGGATGGTCTTGTGCTTTTTCAGCCATGTCACGAATATCACGAAAGCCGCGGCGAGCGTGAGTGCAAATACAAGGAGCGAAGGCGACGCCGACCAGCCGAATATCTCTACCCTCTCGACGGGAACAGTTGTATCGAACGGAACGGAATATTCGTCATGCGAGGTAAAGAGCTCCGTGTAGTCAACGTAATATGTAAAGCAATAGATAAGGGGTAAAAGCACCCCGCAGAGCTCCGCGGAAATAAGTATCGGAAGGCATTTGTGGAGCTTCACCGCCCGAAGCAGCTCGAACAGCATTACTGCGGTCATCGCCGCGACTGCTATCGGGAGAAGCACTGTGCTGTGAAAATACAGGACTACCGCCAGCAGAGCCGCGCCTACAGCTCCCGAGATTATCCTTGTAAGCATCAGACGCCACCGAATCTGCGGCTGCGGTTAGCGTAGTCGATTATCGCGGCGTTGAGGTCCTCACCCGTGAAGTCGGGCCAGAGGATATCGGTGAAGTAATACTCCGCATAAGCGCACTGCCAGATAAGGAAGTTCGAGAGACGGAGCTCGCCGCTCGGGCGGATAACGAGGTCAACATCGGGGAAACCCGCTGTGTAGAGACCGTCAGCGATAGTCTGCTCGGTTATATCCTCGGGCTGGAGCTCGCCGTTCTTTACCTTTTCGGCTATCTTGCGGCAGCTGTTGGCGATATCATCTCTTCCGCCGTAGTTGACAGCGAGGAAAACTATCATCTCGTCGTAGTCCTTTGAAGCCTCCTCGACCTCAATCATCTTGTTGCGGAGCTTCTCGGAGAAACGAGCCTTGTCACCCATAAATATGAGTCTTGTCTTCTCCTCGTGGAGCCAGTGAACATCTCCGAGGTAATCGTAAAACAGCTTCATAAGACCCGCTACCTCGTCCTCGGGACGGTTCCAGTTCTCGGTGGAGAATGCGTAGAACGACAGGTGCTTCAGACCAATGTCCTTGCAGTGACGGATTATCTTCTTGAAGGTCTTGGCACCCTCGATATGTCCCATAGGACGGGGAAGCCCGCGCTTCTTAGCCCATCTTCCGTTTCCGTCCATGATTATTCCGACGTGCTGCGGAAGCACCTCGGGGAGCTCTGTCAGGAGCTCCTCTTTCTTTTTACCGAATAAAGCCATTGTTTCACCTCAGACAGTCATTATCTCTTTTTCTTTATCAGCTACAGCCTTGTCTGCGCTGGCGCAGTTCTTGTCAGTGAGATCCTGCACCTTCTTCTCGCAGTCCTTGAGGTCGTCCTCAGTTATCTCGGAGTTCTTCTGCATCTTCTTGAGCTTTTCCATTGTGTCGCGTCTGATGGAGCGGATAGCTACCTTGCAGTCCTCGCCGAGCTTCTTTACGCCCTTGCAGAGCTCCTTGCGGCGCTCCTCTGTGAGCTGAGGGAAGGCAAGACGGATGACGCTGCCGTCGTTGGTGGGATTGATACCGATATCGGAAGCCTGTATAGCCTTCTCGATAGGCTTGAGCTGGTTCTTCTCCCAAGGGGAGATAACGAGGATACGTCCCTCTGATACAGAGATAGCCGCCATCTGATTGATGGGAGTGGGTGTTCCCCAGTAGTCAACGTTTACCTTGTCAAGAACGGCGGGATTTGCACGTCCTGCACGGATAGCCGCGAGCTCCTTGTCGAGCGAGCCGAGGCTCTTGGACATTTTTTCCTTAGCGTGGTCAAGTGTTTCTTTCATTGTGATACATTCCTTTCTATGCAGAAATTTAATTTCGTGTATTTTCAGTCCTCGTATACGACCGTACCTACGTCCTCGCCCATAACAGCGTCATAGATGTTATCGGGACGGCTGAGGTCGAATACGAGCATCTTCATCTTGTTATCGCGGCACATAGCAGCGGCAGTGGAGTCCATAACGCCGAGCTCCTCACCGATGACCTTGGAGAAAGTGAGTGTGCTGTACTTCTTCGCATCGGGATACTTGTGGGGGTCCTTGTCGTATACACCGTCAACGAGCGTAGCCTTGAGGAAGATGTCGGCATTTATCTCGGCAGCACGGAGCGAAGCAGCCGTATCCGTCGAGAAGAAGGGGTTGCCAGTACCGCAGCCGAAGATGACTACCCTGCCCTTGTCAAGATGACGGACAGCTCTGTTGCGGATATAAGGCTCAGCTACCTGCGACATATTGATAGCGGTCTGCACGCGGGTATCGCAGCCGAGCGATTCGAGCACGTCTGCAAGCGCAAGAGCGTTCATAGCAGTTGCGAGCATACCGATGTGGTCGGCTCTTGTTCTGTCCATAGCTCCGCTCGAGCGTCCTCTCCAGAAGTTGCCTCCGCCTACAACTACAGCTACCTGTACGCCTGCGTCAACGACCTTCTTTATACTCGTGCATATCTCGGTGATAACGTCGTAGTTAAGACCTGTTTTCTTGTCGCCTGCGAGAGCCTCGCCGCTGACCTTCAATAATATTCTTTTGTATTTGGGTTCCATACTCTCCACCTCGCAAAAAATTACTGTATCTATTTTACACTAAAAACGCATTTCTGTAAAGTGCAAATTGCCAGAAAAACACCAAAACCGCATAATTTTATTTATTTTACTAATTATTTTCAGTCAATTCTTTTGATAACAGAGCCTCTTCGTCAAATCAAACAAAAATGTTGACAATTTCTTGTAGCATTCTTTGCCTTTACCGTCCTTGACAACTAAGTCTCTCTGTGGTATAATAATAAAGCTGACTAATCAAACTCAGCCATTTTAAATAATGGAGAGGTATCGAAGCGGTCATAACGAGGCGGTCTTGAAAACCGTTTGACTTAACGGTCACGTGGGTTCGAATCCCACCCTCTCCGCCATATTCGTCGATTTATCGTCGGTTTGCGGATTTACCCAAGTGGTGAAGGGGCTCCCCTGCTAAGGGAGTAGGTCGGGAAACCGGCGCGAGAGTTCAAATCTCTCAATCCGCGCCAGCACGGTGTACGTGCAGCCAGATTCGCGGTTCAGTTCTTCTGAGCCGCGAATTTTTTTGCGCTTCATAGCGTATCTTAATCGGTTCAGCTGCATAATCGCCGCAGGATATCCTGCGGCGTATTATTATACGCAAAAAAGCTCCCGCTAAGGGAGCTTTTCTTACTTTATCTTCACGAGCAGTACACTCCTGCGACCGCACATAGCCTCGCCGTCAACATGGTACAGCGGCGTTGGGGAAGCCGAGCTCTTGTCAGCGTAGACGTCACCTGTCGCGCTGACCTTCAGGTCGTGACAATGCGGGTTCACAACGAGCATAAACCGCCCGATATATGCGATAAATGCTCCGTTCTCAAGGTCCCGGAAGCTGATGAGCGCACGTATCTCCGAGCCGTAGCGCAGCCTGAACTCCGCAAACTTCCTGCGTATCGCGATAAGTCCCGCGTAATATTGCTGGGGCTCGCGGTAATTCGTGAGTCTGTCCCATTTTATGCTGTTGACGCTGTCGGGAGAATTATAGCTGTTATGATCGAAGCCTCCGCTCGGGAGCGGCTTGCTGCGCAGGAACTCCTGTCCCGCCTGTATGAACGGTATGCCCTGCGAGAGGAATATCAGTGCGGCACCGAGCTTGTCTGCGGCGATAAGGTCCCAGTCAGAGGCGCCTTTCATCGAAAGTATGAGCTTGTCAAAGAAGGTGAGGTTGTCGTGAGCCTCGACGTAATTGATTATCTGGCACGCAGAATCGGCAATTGAGCCGTTCATCACCTGCTGATGTCCCACCCAGCCGCAGATCGAAGCCTTTATAAGCTGCGCCTTATCATAGGAGCAGCCGCCGTTTACATAGCCAGCTGCCTCGTCGTGAAAGACGCTGCCCTTGACCGTGTCGCGGAATTCGTCCGAGAAAACGGCAAATTCGGGCAGTCTGCGGATATTGTGCTTCATCGCGCGGAGTGAATCGTCGAGCGGCGAGCCTCCGCCTGTCCAGCCCTCGCCATAGAGGATAATGTTCGGATTTATGCGGCGCAGCTTCTCGGATGCACGGCTGAGCGTCTCAATATCGAGGAGTCCCATAAGGTCGAAGCGGAAGCCGTCGAGCTTGTAGGTCTCCGCAAGGAAGCAGAGGCTGTCAATGATGTATTTGCGCGCCATCTTGCGCTCGGAGGCGAACTCGTTTCCGCAGCCCGAGCCGTTGGAGTAGTTGCCCTCCCAGAGTCTGTAGTAATAGTACGGGAAGGTCTTGCTGAATGCCGAATTTTCGGTATTGTAGGTGTGATTGTAGACCACGTCCATTATCACGCCTATGCCTTTTTTGTGGCAAGCCATGACAAGCTGTCGGAACTCGCGCACCCTGACCTCGCCGTCAAACGGGTCGGAGCTGTATGAGCCCTCGGGGACATTGTAGTTGAGCGGGTCATAGCCCCAGTTGAACTGCGGCAGACTGCTGCTCTCGTCCACGGTCGCGAAGTCGAAAACAGGCAGCAGATGTATATGCGTGATACCGAGCGAGGCGATGTAGTCAAGACCTATCTCGTCGCCCATATCGTTCGTGACGCCCGTCTCGGTGAACGCAAGGAAGCGTCCCCTGTTGCGGAAGTGACCGCTCCTGTCAATAGAAAAGTCTCTCACGTGGAGCTCGTATATAATGGCGTCTGTATACTTTTCGAGAACGACAGGCTCGTCAAGCTCCCAGCCGTCAGGCTCGGCAGCGGATAGGTCGAGCACCATTCCCCTCTTGCCGTTGACGCCCGCAGTTACGGCATATATGTCGATAGTCTCGAACTCCTCGCCGTCGATGTAGACTTCATAGGTGTAGTACACGCCGTCAAGGTCGTCGCACACGATTGCCGACCATACTCCGTCCCTGCACTTCATAGTCACAACCGCGATAGGCGAGCTGTCCTCGCCGTCGGGGTAGAGCCTTACCTTTACCTTGTCCGCACAGGGCGACCACACCCTGAATTCGGTCTGGTGGCGGGAGTATATCGCTCCGAGCCTGCCGCCGTAATAGTATTTATCATCGATCTCGTCAAAGTTCCTTATTGTCAAAGAATCTCACCTCAAAATGTTCTGATCATCTTCGGAGCACCCTTACAGCTCCGATATATTGTCAGAGTAGTACATACTGCGGTACTGCCCCGGCGTCATTCCCGTTATCTTCCTGAATGTGGATGTGAAAGCGCTCTGCGACGAAAAGCCGAGCGAGAGCGATATGTCCGAGAGCGGGAATGCCGAATACTTCAGCATATTCCCCGCCGTCTTTATCTTTGCGCGGATAATGTAGTCCTTCAGCGTCACGCCCGTCTCCTTCGCAAAAAGCCGTGACATCGAGCTCGGGTGCAAGCCCTCCCTCTCCGCGAGCATCTCAAGCGTGAGGCTCTCGTGAAGGTGGTCGTAGATGTAGTCTATCGTGCGCCTTACATGTACCGAAACAGCGCCTGTTTTCTGCGTTTCGCGCATACGCTGTGCGAAGTCCACCTGCATCTCGCCGAGAAGGTCGAGCACCTCGTCGGGGTCGGTACACTTGTCAGCCTTACGGATATATATGTCGCTGAGCGTGTACGCGACGTTGTGTTCAAGTCCGCCGTCTACGCAGATACGCGCCACAATAGCCGCGCAGACCACAAGGTGGTATATGTTGTTGCGCAGCGGGTCGTCCGAGAGCTGCCCCTTTCCCTTGTAGAAATCGAGCCGAGCCTTGGCATAGTTGTCCTTGACGAGAGCGACATCGCCGCTCCTTATCGCATAGTATTTCTCGAATTCGCTGTGTATATCCGTGCGGGTGAAATCGTTCTCTTTCTGGATAAACAGCCTGTAGTTGAGATCGCGGTTGGTATTCAAGCCTACACCCTCTTTCATTCATACTCAACTGTAGATATTGTACCACAAAAATGTAAAAAATGCAATACTTCTGATATAAAAGCGGGTATATATATTGTATAATGGACTCAGAAAGACAAACAGGCATCGACAGAAAAGGAGGTAAATCTATGGCAAAGACTTCAGACCTCACACAGGGAAAGGTAAGCAGGCTCATTCTCGCGTTCTTTTTCCCGATGCTTTTCACAAATATGCTCCAGCAGGTGTACTCTCTCGCAGATACTGCCATAGTAGGCAAGGGACTGGGCGACAACGCCCTCGGAGCGGTCGGGAATATGGGCTCGCTCTTCTTCCTGATAGTCGGCTTCTCAATGGGGCTTTCCAACGGCTTCTGCGTTCTCATAGCACAGGCTTTCGGAGCCAAGGACTACGATAAAATGCGCCGCACTACAGCCTCAGCGGTAAAGCTCGCGGGAGCCATCACCGTCATTATGACCGTGTTCAGCCTCGTATTCCTGCGGACAGCGCTTGTCCTGCTCCAGACCTCGGAGCTCATAATAAATGACAGCCTGCTCTACGGCTACATCGTATTCGGCGGACTTGCCACAGCTATCGCATACAATCTCTGCGCGGGAATACTCCGTGCTCTCGGCGACAGCAGGACACCCTTCACCGCAATAATGGTATCCACGGCAGTCAATATCGCACTCGATCTATTCTTCATATTCGTGCTGAAAACAGGCGTTGAGGGAGCAGCTATCGCGACCGTTATCGCTCAGATAGTTTCAGCGGCTATATGCTTCGCAAAGCTCCGCAGGATAGAAATAATCCGCCTCAGCAAGGCTGACTTCACATTCGACGGCGGCTTATACCTCGCGCTCCTCAAAAACGGCGTACCTATGGCACTTATGAACTCAATTACGGCTGTCGGCTGTATGGTCGTACAGTACTTCGTAAACGGTCTCGGCGTAGCTTACACCTCCGCTTACTCGGCGTGCAGCAAGTTCATCAACATCTTTATGTCGCCCGCTTTCACGGCTGGCTTCACGATGTCCTCCTTCACGAGCCAGAATTACGGCGCAAAGGAATACGGACGCATCAGAGAAGGTACGAAGGTCTGCCTCGCTATTGCTCTCATCGCTTATCTCATATTCGGCTCTGCTATGGTATTTATCCCGCGTCAGCTTGCCTCGCTTATGCTCAACGGCAACGAGCAGATATCACTCGCGGCTCAGTTCCTGCCCATAACGGGAGTTATGCTCTTCGCGGTGGACTTCCTCTTCGTTTTCAGAAACGGCGTACAGGGTATGGGCTCGCCCTTGATCCCGATGTGCTCGGGCATACTCGAAATGGTCGTCCGCGTCGCTGTTATCGCACTTTTCATCGGCGGGCTCGGCTTTAAGGCTACCGCCTATGCAGAGATACTCGCATGGATCGGAGCTCTGCTGATGAACGCTTCCGCATTCGTATTCCTGCTCTCGCGAAAGCTCAACGAGCAGAAGGTCAGCAACGCGGTACCAATACCGCAGGCAGTGACCTGTAAATAACGCTTTGTTCTTACTCCTTACATACCTGAAATGAAAAGCCGTTCTCATACGAGAACGGCTTTTCATTATGTTTTTTCTTCTGTTCTTTCAGCCTTCGATGTCGTGGAAGTATTCGACGTTTTCGACCTTGTACCCCGTTACGACCTTCTGCTCTCCTGTTTCGGAGTTTGTCTCCGTCTTTTTGTAATACAGAGGTGTACCGTAGTCGTCTATCGTAAATTCGATATTCATTGTCGTTAACTGGTCAAGCTCTAATATAAGCGTAAAGCTCTTGGAAACACCCTCTTCAGTTAATTTACAAGTCTTGGAGCGGATATTTGTAGTCCGCAGATTGCCGAGTATGATCTGCTTCAGGTCTACAGCATCTGTCTCTATGACCGAAGCTTCCTCGTAGGTCATATCAAGCGGAAGCACATCACATCTCATTGAGGTGTAGTTCATCTTTGATGCAAGTAGCAAATACTGCGCATATGCTATATTGTCACGTTTCAGCGAGCTTTCGATAATGCCGAGCATTTCGTTTATCTTGTCGCTCTCGACTGCGTCGAAGAGCTTGCCGTCGTCGTGATCGTAGACGCGTCCGAAGCGGTCAAACGTAAATCCGTAGATAGTAAACACGTCGTGCGACATATATTCGTCAGTTACCGTATTCGGACTTTCTTCCCATGTCGTGCTGTCTATCACATCGAGAAGTTTTTGCGTCTCCTCGTCACTCATACGGAAAAGAACATCTATTTTTTCATCGTTCTCGACGACATTATATGCGGGAAGGTCAAACTCGGTATCAACTGTCGCCCAGTGTTCACGTATTCTCTCGGGAAGCGTGCCCTCGTGCTCGAATGTCCTGCCCGTGCTGAGCTTAAGGTAGTTCAGTAGGTCGGTATATACAGAGCTGCCCAAGCTGTAGTAATACTTTCCGCCCGATACTCTGTCATAGTAAGCATTGCCGTTTGTATCAATTTTCAGTATGCCGTCACCAATGAAGAAATCGAACTCATTCTGCGCGTCGTATTCGCCCACGGGCAGACCTGTATCAGTCCAGTCGAGCTTATCAAAATATGCCTTGTACCAGTTCTCGGCTCTGATATAATACGTGTGCTGACAGCCGTCGTGGTAGAAGGAAAGGCTCGCGGTGTCATCCCAGTCTGTACCAGCCCACGGAGTAGACTCGTTGCTTTTATCTGTCAGGATACCGTGTATCTCGGTGCATAGCTCCTGCGGAGCATTGAAAACGTAGGTGTAGCCTACTCCGCCCAAGCTGAGGTAGAATATCTCAAAGCTGCCGTCGTCGTTGATATTTACAATGTAACGGTTATCTATCAGCATTGAAGCGTAATTTCCGAAAAAGATAGGAGAATAACCCATACCCTCAATTTCTCCGATATCCATGATATCACCACTGCTGAGAAGCGGGTAGCCATCGGAGGTATAGTCAAGCTCGATGCTGTCGGCGTATTTCTCAAAAGTCTCGCGCACCTTCTGCTTCTTGTCGTCGCTGAGGGACTGCATTTGCACTTCATTATCTGTATCATACATTACATCGTTTGCCGATAGGTCGGCATATATGATATTTGAAGCGACCGCACCCTGTATCTTCGTATAGATGTCTTCGCAGGAATACCACTGAGGCTCTTTCCTCGTCGCGACCGTGCAATACTCCACACCATTTGGATATACAGCAAGCTCGAACTGCTCGTCACCGTAGCAGGTTATATGAAAAGGCTCTGTTTTATCATACTGACCGTCTGCTTTTTCGACTTCCAGATGTACAAATTCGTTATCATTCAGCACCTGTGCTATATCCCCTACCATCGACGCGGGTGCGTCCATCAGGGAAAATCCGTTTTCGCCGTTAACAGTAAGCATCATCTTCGACACGTCGCCGAACGGCGTGGAAAAAGTCTCCCTTTCGGGTTCGGTGGCTATAATGTCAGGCGGCAGCTCCTCATCCATACTGCTGAGATAGTGATATGCTCCCGTACCCGCACCACCTATGAGCACTACAGCTGCTGCCGCAGCAGCCACGGACTTTAACCAGTAACGCTTCGGAGCTATCTCCACCGAGCTGACGCTGTCCTCATAGCCTTCGGGAACTGCTCCTTCGGGTACAGACAGCATTTTCTCCATTTTATCTTTGAATTCGTCGCTGCACTTTATATCGTCAAGCGCACGTTTGTAGTCTTCCTTCCTCATAAAGCTCCCTCCCTTTCAAGTTCGAGCCTTAACTTCTCCCTGCCTCGGCGCAGGAGCGAGCTGACCGTGTTTTCGCTCTTGCCCTGCATTTCGGCAATTTCCCGCGTGTTATAGCCCTCATAGTAGTAGAGGTATATCACCGAGGCGTACTTCTCGGGAAGTGACCGTATCTCCGCAAGAACAGAGCTCTCCTCCGTTTTTATCTCGTATGAAGCTGATTCTGCCTCCACGTTATCAAGCGAGCTCGTGCGGCTTATCCTGAAGCTGCGTTTCAGATTTTTGCACTTGTTTATGGCTACTCTGAGAAGCCACGCTTTGAGGTGCTCGTCGTCGGTGAAGCTCTGCGGCTTGGTGTGAAGCTGTAGAAATACGTCCTGAGTGATGTCCTCAGCCTCTGCGTAGCTGCCGCAGCAGGTGTAAGCGGCTCTCAGGACTGTATCGCCGAATTTACGGAACGCATACAGTGCAATATTATCGGTATTGTCCATTCCTGTCGCCTCCTTTCACTAATAACACACTTGGGAAGTTCATTTCCGTGCACTGTTATAAATAATTTTATTTTTTACATAATAAAAAAGGCGTTCCAGTTAAACTAAAACGCTTAAAATAAGGCAATATTTGAATTTTTACATTAACGATCTGAACTCGCTTCCGTGCGCGAAAGCAAACAAATACTTTCGTTCAGCGTAAGCGAGCTTGCGAACGGCAACGCGAACTGCGCGCGCCCGCTCAAAACAGTATAACGCACCGACTTGGATTCATTACGTTACGCGGGAAAAGATTTGCGGCTCAAATAAACTGAACCGCGAAATCGGGAGCGGCAACACGCCGCTGGTGGAGGCGAGGAGAATTGAACTCCTGTCCGAAATTCTATCCATGCAACTTTCTACGAGCGTATCCTACCTATTATGATTCCCCTGTCAGACCGCCGATAGTCGGGCTGTAGGTCAGGGTAGTCCGTATACATCGCGCGGACACGGACACTTCCGTGCGACGTTCACCGCTCATCAATGCCCAAGCGAAAGCCGCGGTACTCTTTCGGTGGACAGTAGCTGACTTAAGCAGCTACCAGTTCGCTATTTCTAGTAACTGTAATATTATTTCTTGCGTTTATATTTAAACGTGGCGACGGTTATGGAGCTCACGCCGTACTCCGCTCGCTTATCACACTTCAAGGACCCCGTCGAAACCTTTACGCCCCCGTATGTGTACATTATATTATATACCAAAGTCACAGATTTGTCAACGGGGTTAAACGTGAAAAACTTGTCAAACTCCCGCGAAGACTGTAAAATCGGCGAAAGCACGATATATTGACCAAAAGTCATAAAAAAAGCTTTGACATTTGATTATTATTGTTGTATAATGAGAATAATGAATAATTGTGTCGGGAGGTGCGGGATAATGAATTATTTCAAGACTTGGAAAATGAAGATATACTTTGTCAAATTCGCGTTCCGCCTCGCCGCTGTCATAATAATGGTGTACCTCTACCTCCGCGATAAGGAGGCATTCTATGAATACACGATAACACCCGTAAAGCGCGGCTTCAACTTTATGCACCTGATGTGGCTCGTGTTTATGGGACTGATGTCACTGCATATCATACCGCCGAGGTTTATGACGATGGGCGCGGGCAAAAAGAGAAAAGTAAACTATGTACCCGTGGAAGGGTACTCGGAGCTCGAACTGCTCAGATACGTGCAGAACGAGAACAAGAAGGCTTGGCGCTCGATGCTAGCGTGGCTGGGACTAAACTCCATATTCGCCATACTCTTCTTCACGGGAGTCATCGGCAAGCCTGAGCTTGTCCTGTTGACGGCAATATACTTCCTGTGCGACTACATATGCATACTGCTGTTCTGTCCGTTCCAGACCTTCGGACAAAAGGACAAGTGCTGTGTCAACTGCCGAATCTACGACTGGGGACACTTCTTTATGTTCACGCCGATGCTTCTGCTGAACACCTTCTTCGGCTGGACGCTCTTCCTTATGGGTACAACGGTCATCATCACGTGGGAGTTCGCGTGGACGCTCCACCCCGAACGCTTCTGGGAGGGCTCGAATCAGATACTCCGCTGTGCTAACTGCAAGGACCAGACCTGCACCGTAAAGCGCAGAAACACAAGAGCGCTCCTTTCGCTCCTCAAAAAGTAAGAACAGCGACCTCCGAGATTCGGGGGTCGTTCCTGTAACAGCAAAGGAGAATGACATATGGAACTTTCTTCCGTTAAGAGGGTCGCGGCGGCAGTCAACACCGTCATACTTCTCCTCGTTTTCGGACTGATGGCGTTCTTCGCCTTCATTGACGTTCAATTTCTCGTCTATTTCAGCATACCCACAGCTCTTATCTATATTGTAGGTTTTTTCCTCATATTCAAGGATAAGCTCGACTTCTACGTATGGCTGGTTTACTGCTGGCTGACGCTCTATATGGGGATCACTACAATGTGTCTCGGCTACGGCTACGGATTCCACCTGTACTGCTTCTCGATGATTCCCGTAATGTTTGTGACCGAGTACATCTCATACAAGCTCAAGCGCCGCAGTATGAAGGCGATCATCGTAAGCTTTGTCATCGCTGTATTCTACATCCTGTGCACTGGGTATGTGGCGTATTTCGGTCCCGTTTATGAGCGCGGAAAGCGTGCCGCAGCCTTCTTCTGGATATTCAACGCTCTCATCGTTTTCGGCTTCCTGATATACTACACGAACTTCCTCATCAGGTCTGTGATAGACTCCGAGAAAAAGCTCATCGAAGCCGCTCACATCGACCGACTTACAAAGCTCTACAACCGCCACTATATGATAAACAGGCTCGAAGCACTTTATTCCGAGGGAGGAACAGCCGTCCTCGCTATGGCTGACATCGACAGCTTCAAGCACATCAACGACACCTACGGTCACAACGCAGGCGACGAGGTGCTGAAAGCCGTATCTGAGCGAATGAAGCAGGTGTGCTCGGACTGTGAGATATCACGCTGGGGCGGCGAGGAATTCCTCATCATCTCCCGCAAGCCCCTGAACAGCACAACAGCTATGCTTGAGGAACTGCGCAGGAACATTGAGCTCTCCCCTGTTCGCTTCGGAGACACGAATATAAAGGTCACGATAACAGTCGGTGTTGTGGAGAGGACGGACGGAAACGGCGTCGATGCGTGGATTCAGCAAGCCGACAGAAAGCTCTACTATGGTAAGAACAACGGCAAAAACTGCATAATCAGCGAGCCTGTCACAGTATGAAAAACGGATACGGAGGCTTGATATGAGTATCGTTCTGACTGACGAAATAAGAAATATGCACTTTCCGAAGCCGCTGAAGGCTGAGGAAATGAAATACTACACCGAGCATTTCGCGCTCGCAGTGCTGAGATATTGCTTCGACTGCTACGACAGCTGGCAAGCAGCGGACGCTCCAGACCTGCAAAGCGAGGACGGCCTCGCTGGCATCGAGGTCACAGAGCTGGCGATAAGCCTGAACAAAGCCATTGTCGGGGACTGCCTCCACTTCTGGGAGACAGGCGATGTCCGCTACAAGAACAAGGCTGTGTACCGCGGAGCACGTGCGGGCGAGGAGTTCTATATTCTCCCCTCGGTAGACTCAAACGACGAGCTTGCCGCACTGGAGACCATCTTCCGCAAGAAGCTCAGCAAGCTGAGCACCTACAAAAAGCGCGGCATAAACACCTTCGGACTCGTTATGGTAATGGACGGTATGCCGCTTCCCGCAACCGCCGAAAACTGGGCAGAGGTCGTGCGCGTGCTCCAGTCCGACGCCGAGGAGAAGTATGACAAGGTGTTTTTCGCGTACAGCTCCGCACTGAGCTACTACAACACCGCTACCGATACCACCACAAACTACGCCATAGACAGAGACGACTACGACGCACTCGAGAGATACGCCCGATATATGGCTGAAAACAAATAAACGTGCCTGTAAGGACAACCTACAGGCACGTTTTTCTTATACTATTGCCGCTTTCATCTTAGCCGTGAATTCTCCGACGGGAGCAGCCGCTTCCCTGCCGTACTCGGCAACCTGCTTGACTATAGCCGAACCCACGATGACACCGTCCGCATACTGCGACATCTTCGCCGCCTGCTCGGGATTAGAGATACCGAAGCCGACTGCGCACGGCACATCAGTATTCTCGCGAATGACCTTTACTATCGACGATATATCGGTAGTTATCTGCGAGCGTACACCCGTAACTCCGAGGCTCGACACGATGTAGATGAAGCCCTCAGCCTCTTTAGCTATCATTGCGATACGGTCAGCGGAGGTGGGAGCTATCAGCGAGATAAGGTCAACTCCGTACTGCTTGCATATAGCGCTGAACTCGTCCTTCTCCTCGAACGGAAGGTCGGGAAGGATAATTCCGCCCACACCTGTCTCGCAGCAGCGAGCCATAAAGCGCTCTGCGTCATAGGAGAAGACAACGTTCGCATAGGTCATAAACACAAGCGGTATCTTCACATCGCGGCGGAGCTCCGCCACGAAATCAAATATCTTATCGGTGGTGACTCCGCCCGAAAGTGCACGGATATTTGCCGCCTGTATAACGGGTCCCTCGGCAGTCGGGTCGGAGAAAGGTATGCCGAGCTCTATGAGGTCAGCGCCATTTGCCGCCATTTCGCGTACAAGCTTACCCGTCGTTTCGAGGTCTGGGTCTCCGCAGGTTATGAAAGGTATGAATGCCTTTCCGTTCTTGAATGCGCTTGCGATATTACTCATAGATATCCTCCCCTCTGTAGCGTGCGATAGCGGCACAGTCCTTGTCACCCCTGCCCGAAATCGTCACGATTATTATCTTGTCCTTGTCCATTGTCGGAGCAAGCTTCATCGCATATGCAACAGCGTGTGCTGACTCTATCGCGGGGATTATACCCTCTGTGCGCGACAGGAACTCGAATGCGTCAACTGCCTCGTCATCTGTGATAGGCACGTACTCAGCGCGTCCGATGTCGTGGAGATATGCGTGCTCAGGACCTACTCCCGGGTAGTCAAGTCCCGCGGAGATAGAGTAAACAGGCGCTATCTGACCGTACTCGTCCTGACAGAAATAGCTCTTCATTCCGTGGAAGATACCAAGTCTGCCTGTGTTCACTGTAGCCGCAGTCTCGAAGGTGTCGATGCCTCTGCCCGCAGCCTCACAGCCGATAAGGCGGACGCTCTCGTCGCCGATGAAGTTGTAGAAGCTTCCGATAGCATTCGAGCCGCCGCCCACGCACGCGATGACCGCGTCGGGAAGCCTGCCCTCGTATTCAAGGATCTGTTCACGAGCCTCCTTGGAGATAACGGACTGGAAGTCGCGCACTATCGTCGGGAACGGGTGCGGTCCCATAACCGAGCCGAGACAGTAGTGGGTATCGTCGATGCGTGATGTCCACTCGCGCATAGCCTCGGAAACGGCGTCCTTGAGAGTAGCCGTGCCGCTTGTTACGGGAATTACCGTAGCTCCGAGAAGGCGCATACGGTAAACGTTCAGAGCCTGACGCTTGGTGTCCTCCTCGCCCATGAATACTACGCACTCCATACCGAGCAGAGCCGCCGCGGTCGCTGTAGCAACTCCGTGCTGACCTGCGCCCGTTTCAGCGATGAGGCGGGTCTTGCCCATCTTCTTCGCGAGAAGTGCCTGTCCGAGGACGTTGTTTATCTTGTGCGAGCCCGTGTGGTTGAGGTCCTCGCGCTTGAGGTATATCTTCGCGCCGCCAAGCGTGTTCGTGAGCTTCTCCGCGTAGTAGAGGAGCGACGGTCTGCCTGCATATTTTTTCAGCAGGTCGTCGAGCTCGCGGACAAAATCGGGGTCATTCTTGTAATGCTCGTATTCCTTTTCGAGCTCTATAACGGCGTTCATCAGCGTCTCGGGAATGTACTGTCCGCCGTGTACGCCGAAGCGTCCTTTTGACTGTGACATATTATCTTTCCTTTCGTTACTTTTGTTTCTTTCGGAGTATATCCAATGTATGGTCTGAAATGCCGATAATGTCCTGTCTTTCGCAGGTGGCAAGGTGGTACTCCGTCCACTTGCCGAAGGTATATTCGTCCATTTCGTCAATCTTATCTCTGATATAGTTCGTTGAACCGTCAGTAGCAATGAGCTTTAACCTCTCCACGTCGAGCTTGCTGTCAAGCTCGGCTATCTCCTCCGTGCGGACTAGCTCGAAAAGCTCTTTCGGCGTGCTCTTGCAGTGCCAGCTCCCGTCTATCATATCAATGGTATCTTTCAGGTTATCCTTGCCGAAAACATAGCGAATTATGACGGTCTCGTTCATACAGTAAGCGACCATTACAATGCCGCCCTGCTTGGTCACGCGCACTGCCTCGGTCAGAGCCGAGAGCTTATCCTGCTTCGTGTAGAGGTGGTACATCGGACCGAGCACCAGCGTCATATCGAATGTTCCGTCCGCGAACCGCGACAAGTCGAGGGCATTTCCTTGGAAGACTTCGAGGTCTTCACTTCCCGTCAGCTTGCTGTTCAGCACATCGATATTGTGCTGTATCAGTTCGACTGCGGTGACTGAGTGTCCCTCCTGCGCGAGAGGTATGCTGTAGCGTCCCGTTCCTGCGCCGACTTCGAGTATTTTCGCCTTCTGTCCGCGTTCGAGGTAATCGCGGATATACTTCATCGTCGTAATGTACTCGACCTGACCGTGCTGAGGAGACAACCGCTCGTCCTCGTTGAAGCTGTTGTAGTAGTTTTCAAGGTAGTCCATATCAGACACTCCTTACAGCGCTGACAAATACAGTCATCTTCGTTTTATCCTTTATGCCGTCCGTTTCGAGGGAGCTGCTCGCATCGACCGCAAACGGCTCAAAGCGTGTTATCGCCTCGCCTACATTTTCGGGCGTGAGACCTCCAGCGAGAAAGAACGGTCTGCCGAGGTCGGCAATCAGCGAGTGGTCAAACGTACTGCCCGTACCCGTTCCGCTGTCGAGCAGAACATAGTCTGCGGAGCTAACACGCGCGGCTTCGATATCAGCCTCGGACTTGACCGTGAAAGCCTTGATTATCGGCTTATCAGTGTGCTTCCTGAGAGCGGAGATGTACTGCTCGCTCTCGTTTCCGTGAAGCTGTATCACGTCGATACCCTCCTCGAATTTGCCGATAAGCGAATCAAGCGGCTCGTTCACGAAAACTCCGACGCGCTTTATATCGCTGTCCCTAAGCATAGCCGACAGCGTGATGAACATATCATAATCTATCGACCGCCTGAATCCCCCCGACAGGATAAATCCTGCATAGTCAGGGCGGAGCTCAAGCACCGTGCGTACGTCAGCCTCAGACCTCAGCCCGCAGAGCTTTACTCGCGTCATACGTTGTCACCTCTGAGCTCGCGGAGCTTCGCCGCGATGTCGGGAGCCCGCATAAGAGCCTCACCAATGAGGACGGCGTTCGCTCCTACAGCTTCGAGCCTTGCCGTATCCTCGCGGGAGCTTACTCCGCTCTCGGAGACGAACAGCACTCCCTCGGGAACGAGCTCACGCAGACGGCGGCTGTTGTCGGTATTGACGGTGAAATCGGCAAGATTTCGGTTGTTCACGCCAATGATACGTGCTCCGACGGAAACAGCCGTCCTGACCTCACTCTCGTCGTGAGCCTCAACGAGCGCGGAGAGCCCGAGCTCGTCGCATATGGCGATGTAACGCTCTATCTGCTCGGCGGGAAGAATTGAGCATATCAGCAGGACTGCCTTTGCTCCGAGCACTTTCGCCTCGTATATCATATACTCATCGACCGTAAAATCCTTGCGCAGGCAGGGAGTTTTCACGGCTGCGGCAATCTCGCGGAGATAGTCGCTGCTGCCGAGGAACCACTTCGGCTCGGTCAGCACGGATATGCAGTCCGCCCCCGCAGCCTCATACTGCTTTGCAATGTCGAGATACGGGAAATCCTCGGCGATAATGCCCTTTGACGGGCTCGCCTTCTTGCACTCGCATATGAAGGAGAGCCCTTGCTTTGCGAGCGTCTTCTCGAACTCGAATCCCCCCTTGGGAAGAGCGAGTGCCCGCTCCTTCATCTCATCGGCGGGAACTGCCAGCTTTGCGGCTTCAACTCGCTCTCTTGCGTGCTCTGCGAGCTTGTCAAGTATAGTCATAGCTTCTCCTTATCTGTTGGAAACCTCAATTGCCTTTTCAAGTGTAGCATATGCCGCGCCGGAATCTATAAGCTCTGCCGCAAGCTTTATGCCGTCAGCTACGCTGTCAGCCTTCTCGGCTACGCAGAGAGCCGCGCCCGCGTTGAGCAGTACAGCCTCACGCTTGGGACCTCTGTCCTTACCGTTGAGGATATTGCGTGTTATCTCCGCGTTCTCCGCTGGTGTGCCGCCGCGGATATCTTCGTGTGTACCGCCTGCAAGACCGAACTGCTCGGGCGATATCGTGTAGCTCTTGAACCAGCCGTCCTTGAACTCGCATACCTTTGTCGAAGCGGCAATTGAGACCTCATCAAGCCTATCAGTTCCGTGTACGACCATTCCGCGCTTTACTCCGAGGTTCATAAGCACCTGTGCGAGCGGCTCTACGAGTGACGCATCATATACGCCGAGCAGGAAGCGCTTCGGGCTTGCGGGGTTGGTGAGAGGTCCGAGGATATTGAATACGGTGCGGATTCCGAGCTCCTTGCGGATAGGTCCGACGTACTTCATCGATGTGTGATACTTCTGCGCGAAGAAGAAGCAGAAGTTCGTCTCGTCGAGCATTTCGCGGCACTTCTCGGGGCTCATATCAATGTTGATGCCGAGAGCTTCGAGGCAGTCAGCCGTACCCGAGAGTGAGGAAGCGGCGCGGTTGCCGTGCTTAGCGACTTTTACTCCCGCGGAAGCAATGACCATAGCCGAAGTCGTCGAGATGTTGAAGCTGTGTGCGTTGTCTCCGCCTGTACCGACTATTTCGAGAAGGTCGTCGTCGTTCTCGAACTTGACAGCTGCGTCACGCATTGCCGCCGCACAGCCCGCTATCTCCTCTGTAGTCTCAGCCTTGGTGGACTTGGTCGAGAGAGCCGCAAGGAAAGCCGCATTCTGCGTAGCTGTAGTCTTTCCCGACATTATCTCACTGATTACCTCATATGCCTCATCATATGTGAGGTCCTGCTTGTCAACTATCTTTACAATTGCCTGTTCTATCATAATAATAACCTCCAATTAAAGTTCAACAAAGTTTTTGAGCATTTCTCTTCCGAGCGGTGTGAGTATCGACTCGGGGTGGAACTGCACGCCGTATATCGGGTACTGCTCATGCTGTACCGCCATAATCTCGCCGTCGTCGGTTACCGCCGTAGCCTTCAGACAGTCGGGAAGTCCCACTGCCGCGAGCGAGTGATACCTCGCTACCTCGGTATTCTCGGGAAGTCCGCGGAACATCGGACTGGACGTATCCACCTTCACCGTGCTCTGCTTGCCGTGCATAAGCTTCTTCGCGTGGACTATCTCCGCACCGTAAGCCTGACATATCGCCTGATGTCCCAGACATACGCCCAGCGTGGGTATCTCCTTGGATACAGTCGCCGCGACTTCCACGGTAACTCCCGCGTCCTCGGGGCGACCAGGTCCTGGCGAGAGGATTATCTTATCGGGAGCAAGAGCGCGTATCTCGTCAACTGTCATTTCGTCGTTGCGTATTACCTTTATGTCGGGTCTGAGCTCTCCCACGAGCTGGAAAAGGTTGTAGGAAAAGCTGTCGTAGTTATCAATAAGAAGTATCATTATTCTACCTCCTCTGCCGCTTTGATAGCCTCGATTACCGCCGCCGCCTTGTTGCGGCACTCGCGGTACTCGTTCTCGGGTACGGAGTCGGCTACGATACCCGCGCCGCTCCTGATGAAGACCTTGCCGTTCTTCTTGAACGCCGAGCGTATCGCGATACAGGTGTCGAGGTTGCCCGTGAAGTCGATGTAGCCTATCGCGCCGCCGTAAAGTCCGCGCTTGTTGTTTTCAAGCTCCGCAATGAGCTGGCAGGCGCGTATCTTCGGAGCTCCCGAGAGCGTGCCCGCGGGCAGTACAGAATTTACAGCATCGAGAGCGTCGCAGTCGTCTCGGATCTCGCCGCGCACCGTCGATCCGATATGCATAACGTGCGAGAAACGAAGAATGGTCTTGTACTGCTCTACGCTGACAGTTCCGAACTTGCTTATGCGTCCGAGGTCGTTGCGCCCGAGGTCAACGAGCATATTGTGCTCGGCGAGCTCCTTCTCGTCGGAGAGCACCTCCGCTTCAAGAGCCCTGTCCTCCTCGTCGGTCTTGCCTCTCGGACGTGTGCCCGCAAGCGGGAAGGTGTGGAGCACGCCGTCCTCAAGCTTGACGAGGGTCTCGGGAGAAGCACCCGCTATCTCAACGTCAGTGCCCGAGAAATAGAACATATACGGCGACGGATTCGTCGTGCGAAGTATGCGGTAGGTATTCAGCAGACTGCCGTCATACTCGGCGCAGAGGCGGTTCGAGAGCACTATCTGGAAGATGTCGCCGTCGAAGATGTGCTGCTTTGCGCGGTCAATCATCTTGCAGAACTCCTCCTTCGAGAACAGCTCCGTGACCTCGCTCCTGAGCCTGCCGTTCGGCTCGCTGACAGGCTTGCCGTTCCTGAGCAGGTCAGCCATCTGCTCGAGCTCCATACAAGCTCTCTTGTAGCTGCTCTCGGGCTCGGAGAGCTTCATATTCGATATGAGCACGAGCCTGCCGCGGTAGTTGTCAAAGGCGATGACCTTGTCAAACAGCATAAGGTCTGCGTTCTTGAAGTGCTCGCTGTCATCGACGGGAAGCTTCACGGTCGGCTCACTGTATCCGATGAAGTCGTAGGCAAAGTAGCCGACAAGTCCGCCCGTAAACGGCGGGAGTCCCTCAACGCGGGGACTGCGGTACTTCGCAAGGAGCTCGCGAATATGCGAGGACGGGTCGGTCGTCTCGATGTCCTTGCCGCCTATGGTTATCATATTGTCCGAGCAGGTAAGCTCGAGCGCGGGCTTGTAGCCGAGGAATGTCCAGCGTCCCCAGCGCTCCTTGTCGGACGCCGATTCGAGCAGATAGCAGTGAGTCGATACATTTTTGAGTATCTTCACTGCCTCGATAGGCGTGCAGATGTCGGAGAGAAGCTCGCAGCTCACAGGCATAATGTCGTATCTGCCGTCTGCGGCGTATTCCTTTGCGGTTTCGAGTGTGGGATAGAACTTCATAACTGCACCTCCGTAGTCGTCAGGGCAAAACAAAAGTCCCTGACAAAACCTTTCAGCTTTGTCAAGGACGAATAATACTTATCCGCGGTGCCACCTTGATTCGCAGCTTGATACTGCGCACTTTGCGGGATACCTTCATATCCCCGACAACTCACGTATGTCCACACGTCGCAGAATACTCTGCCTCACGGCATTTGACTGCGCCCTCAGCGGTCCATTTGATGACTTGTTTTTCACCCATTCTCAGCAACAGGGCTCTCTGTGGAAGCATCATCACCGTTATCTCCGCGTCAACGGTTTTCGTTATTTTGAATTATAGCATATAATTTTTATCTTGTCAAGGGGGGGCAGGAATTTTTTCTGAAAAGAAAAGCCCTCACTTTAAAAGCGAGGGCTTAGAAAATGCTTTATTCCTTTTCGAGCTGTGAAGCCGCGCCTATGAACAGCGGAACGTTGTTCTTGTCGAGTATCATATAAACGAAGGGCTTGTCGAGCTCAATGTGGACTTCCTTCTTCGGCACGGGCATAGCGCAGCCTGCCGCCATCATAACAGCAGTAACAGCTGCCGCCTTGACTCCCTTCTCCGTAACCTCAATGCGCGTCTTGTGGAGCACGTCGTCAATATAAAGTGCGGGAGCACCCTCTATGCTGAGGTCGTTTATCTTCGAGAAATCAGCCAGTCTCGGGTCAAACGCGCTCTCCATACCGAGCTTGGGGAGTATCTCCTTGAAAGAGGTATTGTAATTGTACTTGAACTTGGGTATCATTACGTACAGGTCAACTGTCTCGGGGTCCTCATACTCGGAAAGTCCCTCGAAGAGCTTCTCCGCATCGAGGTCATTCACGTATTCAACGATGTCCTTCTCCTTGGGCATTATTCCCACGAACTTGTAGCTGCCGCCCGCGAACTCCTTGTCGAAGGCGTCGGCGTCACCGAGGTCGTAGTAGTGAGCCTCCTTGCTGTCCATTCTCTCGATCATATGCTCAACGCCGTCATAGTCGGTGAATGTACCTTCAGTCGTGGAATAATACGGTTCAGCCCAGTCATTCTCGAAATAGAGAGTATTGATGAGCATCATCATCATTATCTTCTCGTCGGTCGGGTCAAGGTCGCCCTTCTTTAAGAGAGAGGGTATCATACCTCTTGTATTGTCGTTGACCCAGCTGTTCACGTCCTTGACAGTTGTGTCGTCAAACGGAGCCTTGTAAAGCTGAGCGTCGTAGTATTCGACATTCTTCTTGAGGAAGTCCTCATACACTGAGAACTTCGGGTCGTCCCTGAACCATATCGAATCCGCGAGGTAAAGCTTCTCGCGCTCGCCGTCGGGAAGATTGGCGATGTAGTACGCCATATAGTCGTTGATCTCGTCGATGGTCAGCCCGTTTCCGATGACCTTCTCCATTTCTTCAAGCGTCTTTCCGTCAGCACCGTTTGCTGTCATGGCGAGAGCGGCAGAAATTGAGAGCGGTGAAAGAAGTGTATTCTTGTTCTCTGAGTTCTTCGGGTCGAAGCACTGTTTCAGGAGGCTTACGCCGAGGTTCATCTCCGCAGACGCAAACTTCTCGTCGGTCTCCTTGCCGTCGGAAAGGTCACCGCCTATTTCGGCGCACAGGTCAACGCTTCTGAGAGAGCCGACGGAATTGAACTCCTTTGTTCTGCCGAGGACAAAGTCCATTACCTGTTCGAGGTCCTCCTCGTTGATTACGTCGTCCCTGTTGATGTCGGCATTGAGCTTCTGAGTCTCAGTAAGAGCCGCAGTATTCGTACCCGCGATCTCCATACGGTAGATAACGGTATCGAACGTGTCAACAACGCCGTCAGTGTTGATATCGCCGTAGAACTGGATATAAGGCGAGCTGAGCGCCTCTATGCCGCAGAATTCGTAGGTGCACTCACGGTCAAACGGAAGATCGGTGCCGTTGTCGGAAGTACGGGAGCTCGTGTACTCATCAGCGGAGACAAGCGTCATATTGACTGTTATCTCGTTTCTTAAAAGCTTTGCAAAACCGCAGGTCTTAGCCCACATCGCCTCAGCTTCCTCTGTATCCATATACTTCTTCCCGTGCATAGGGTTGGAGATCTCAACACTGAACCTGTTATAATACGGTTCATACATATCGTAGACCTTCGGTGCAACAGTCATATCGATATATTCTTCACCGATCCGAACATCGACAATGTACACATCGAGGTCATACTCATACAGATCTCCCTCCTGACTTGAAGCCGCGGAAGCCGTATACTTTTCAGCCGAGTTCAGCGAGCTGAATGTCCCGAACGTACCGAGAGCAAGAGAAAGGCTCAATACTCCCGCCGTAAGCTTTGACATCTTCTTAAACATTCCCATTGTTATCACTCCTTTTTTAAATATGTGTGATTCACCCCTGTAACCTTAGTATAGCCTCTTATCCACAAAATGTCAATAGGAGTTTATGAATTTATGGTAAATTTAACCGATTTCCTCTGCAAAGGGACTGTACAACAGACGGATGTCGTCAAAAAGCCCGCTTATCGCGTCAGATTGACAGAACCGCTCAACAGGTACAGCGCCGTCCTTGGTGAGGATACAGCCGTCCGTCTCGTTCAGATGTGTTACGAACAACGTCCGCTTAGCGGGGATATCGCACTCTGCAATGTCGTGGACTACTGCCGCTGTAAACTCCTCGGTGCTCCCGTGCGGAGCAAATCTCAGCGAGCCCTGCCACTCATTCCGCACATTGGTGCGGTCAGTGATACCGTAGGCGAGCGGGTCGAGCAGCCCCTCATACGGAAGCGGACCTGCTCCGTGGCGTGTCACATACGAACGCGTGACGTATATGACCTCAGTATCGGGGAGGCTCCCCTCTCCCGCTATTGAGCGGAGTATACGCGCAGGCTCATACAGTCCCGTGCGCGAGGTCGTGAGGTGCGGAGCATATTCGAGGTTGAACTCGTCGAGCAGAAGTCCCTGCGCCCCCTCGAAGATGACCTCGTCAAAGCCCGCGAGGAAGTCAGCCTCTCGGAGCTGAATTAAATCGGCATTGCGCGACATCTCCTCGGCGGCATTGCGCAATACAGACTCGCTGAACAGCATTTCACCGAGCTCACCTACCCTTCCGAGGTCAAGACCGAGCTCGGCGGTACGTTTCGGCGTATACTCACGCGAGAGCTCCGAAAGCCTGTTATACAATGCCTCCGCGCTCCCGCCGACTACGTCCCCGAGACGGAGCGGGCACGTCTCCGAGCGCACCGCCGCCTCGTTTATACCCATTCCGCACGAGCCGTGCCGCCCGTCTCCGCGTGAGGCTTCGAGTATCATATTTATGAGCACGTCCCCGATATAGGTACATCGGCACAGTGGCGAAGCGTATATCGCGGGCACGCGTCCGCTGATACCGCGGAAGCCCTCAGTCTCCGACCCGAGCTTGAAAAGGTCGGGCATAAAGCTGTCCGCCCAGTAGGTGTCAAGCCCCCGAAAAGAAGCCGACGAGAGCTGTGAGAATACGAACCGAGCATCAGGCAGGTCAACAGTATGCCCCGCCTGAGCGCCGCCGTTGTGCCGCACGCAGACGGCAGACGATCCGCCGCGTACAGCCCCGAGCGCATAAGTATCGGTCGCAAGTCCCTTGCCCTCGTCGCCAAAGCTCTTGCCGATTATTATTTTAGCCTGCATTATTCTTGGAAGTATCAAGCTCAATAGTGCACAGCGCTTTTGCTACGACATCTCTCGCCTCGCCGCTCCACTGAGAAACAGCCTGCTCCTTAGTCATTCCGCCGACCATCTGCATGAGCGATATCATCAGCTCCGCGAGGTAGTTTATCTTTTCCGAAGGGAGCACTGCATTGCGTCCGCTGATGAGCTTCTCCCACGTTTTGTACGCCATTTCAGTGCGAGAACCTGTAATAATGTGAAATATCTCATACTTACGGCTTGCCTCGGCGTAAAGCTCGACTGTCTTGCATCCCTTCTCGGCCTTGTCGCTGAAAACACTGAGGATATCGCCCGCCGAGAGGATATCTTCCTGTCCCTCGTCGCAGACCTCATCGCCGATACAGAAAATGAAGCCCTTCTTGCCGCGCTTCTCGTTGCAGTCGGTGGAGGTGTGCTTGAGCGCGAAATACCACACGAGCGAGTCGTAGCTGTATGGATTTCCGCCGCTGAGAGTGAATTCAAGCAGCTGCTCCACAACGCGGATATCAGCCTCAAACTGGGTTACCTGAAGTGCAGGACACTGCATGGACGAACTCGGCGATGTAAACGCCGCGCACATAATGTGCGGGTCGGTGACAGGACGCTTTTCGAGTATCATCGTAGCTGTCTTGTTCAGCGAGTTCTTCGCTATCTCCGCCGCAAGATATCCCATCGAGCCCGTGGAGTCAAAGCCGATGATTATAGGCGTGGATTCGGGCGAATCCTCGCTGTCGCGCGATTCGCGCATATTGATGAACTGCGGCAGATACTTCTCGTTTACCTTGTTGCCGCTGAAAATATCATCAGCAGTAGATGATGCGCTGATGCCCCTGCTGTTTTTGAGCTTGTTCCAGTCAGCTGCACTGTAGCTTCCTCTTCCCATTTGAATTACCTCCTCAGAATGAAATCGTATTATTATTGCTTATGTTTATGTATGCGAGCGACTTAGCCGCCGTCTCGGCTGCACGCTGCTCCACCGAAGCGAGTGCCTCGTTCGGGGTCCTGCCCTCGGCTACGGAAATGAGCGCGTATATAAGCTCCGACAGGCACGAGATGTCGCGCTTGTTTATCGCTGCTACCCTCCCCCTCATAAGCGAGCACCAGTCCGCGAAAATGCGCTCGTCCTCGGGAGCGCCCTTATCAATGCAGATGTGAAAGACATTGTACATCTTCTCGGCTTTAGCAATGAGCTCCTCGTCCGAGAGGTCGTACTCGACTGTGTCGCCAAACACGCGGCTTATCTCACCGCGGGTCAGCGTCTTGTGGCAGCAGTCGTCGCCGATAGTTATGAGGATACCTTTTTTGTGACGCTTCTCAAAGCAGTCGGTACGGGTACGGTTCGCCGCAAAGTACCAAGCGAGGTTATAGGATTCGCCGCCGTTACCTCCGCCTCCGCCTTCGAGACAGAGACTCGTCAGCTGCTTGATTATGCGTATGTCGCTCTCAAACTGCGTCACCTGCAAGGGCTTTTTGTCGGACTTGCAGTCGCCTATCGCACAGCACATCACCTGCGGACACAGTATCGGCTTGTTTTCGTAGATGTACATTATCGCCTTGTTCAGCGAATTCAGCGCAAGCTCCTCGGCAAGATAGCCCATTGAAGCTGTGACGTCGAAGCCGATGATAACGGGCGTGGATTCGGGCGAATCCTCGTTGTCGCGAGCCTCACGAACAACTCTGCTGAGGTTGGTCGGTATCTCTGCGGAACTATCCGACTTGAATATCTTCTCAGCTCTGCGCTCGCTGCCGAAGGAGCTTCTCAGCTTCGTCCAGTCGCTTGCGGTATAGCTTCCTCGTCCCATAGATCACCTCTTTCCGTATATCTGCTCGTCATCGGTATCCATAGTCACGAACCTGCGCTCGCCGTAGGACTGTATGAGCACCTCGTCCCAATGGGCAAAATCATCGTAGGCGTTGCTCGCAGGAGCACTTCTGATGAAGTCAGCAAAGGGCTTCAGCAAATCGCCTGTCTCCCTGACATCACTTGCGCTCTCGAATCCGAGCACCTGCGCCGCGATACTGCGCAGAGAAACAAGGTTGTGGCGTGTCGTATATGTCACACCGCTGACGGTAGTGTTATTCGGCACGACCTTCCACCAGCTTCCGTAAAGGCTGGCAGTATGGTCGTAGGGGTCGATGTACACATCGTCTATGTCAAAATTTGTATGTACAAGGCTGTTGTATTCGAGCACACAGCAGAGATTTTCCAGTCGGCTGACTATCCACGCCGTCTGTCTGCCGTCGAGCCTGCCGAAAAGTCTGAGAGGGTACTCGTCCTCGCTTTTTTTCACCGCAAGCAGAGCAGAGCCGTCTGTGAGTCCGAAGCCGCCGCTTATCGTGGGAAAGAAGTCGGAAAGGGTCTTTGTATCGGCTGACGGGTAATCCAGCGAGGATACAGCCTTGCGGAATTTATCGGTAAAGGCTGCGTTCTGCGGGTCAAAGCGGAAAATGATGTTCTGCCTTGCGGTATAGACGGTCGCGTCCCTGTCCCTGAAAACGTTCAGGCTCTTTATATCTATCTTTCTGCCGTCGGTGCACTCAAACACCTCCTCAGAGGCGCTGTTCCACAGCTCATCTGCGCGTACACGGCGCTCCTGACCTTCCTTGGAGAGTTTGAAAAATCCTCTCATACGCTCGTAGAAATCGCGGTAGTAATCGGTATCGCTGTGGTCGAGCACATACCGCGAGCGGCAGTACGGACAATGTGCTGTCGTGCCCGACGGGTCAATGACCATAGAAGCGCCGCAGCTCTTACACTCCAGAAATTTCATATAACACCTCCGAATATGCGTTGTTATGGATTTATTATATCTTTTTTCACCGAAAAAGTCAATAGAACTGCCGCGATCAATATACAAGATTGACACAGGCTGCAAATTGTGATAATCTATATTTGTAATGATAACATCAGGGAGTGATACAATGATATATAAAAAGATTATTTCTGCGGCAGTATCCTTGCTCGCCGCTGCTGCCGCCTCTACCTGTATGCAGGCACTCTGCGCAGTAGATATGGACTATACCTCCGACGGAGCCGTTGACACCTTCGACCTTATCGCGGCGCGAAAGTCCGCCTCAAAGGAGGAACTGCAGCGCCTTAACGACTTCATTCTCGGCAAGCCTGTCACGAGCTCGGGCTACGCGCTGATATGGAGCGATGAATTCAACGGCGAGTCGCTTGATACCGACAAATGGTCGTTCGAGCTCGGCAACTGGAAGACTGACTCGAAGGGCAACTACATCACCAACGGCTGGGGCAACAACGAGCAGGAATTCTACACCGATAAAAACACCGCCGTCAGCGACGGCGTCCTCACTATAGCCGCACGAAGAGAAGACTACACAGACCCTGTCCAAGGCAGCTACGGGTACACCTCCGCGAGGCTGAGCTCACAGTACAAGTTCTCGACCTGCGGCGGAAGAATAGAGGTTCGCGCACGCTGTGACAGCGGTAAGTCCCTGTGGCCCGCGATATGGATGCTCCCCGAGGACAGCGTCTATGGCGGCTGGGCGGCTTCGGGCGAAATTGACATAATGGAGGGCTGGGGCAGCACTCCCGAGAAGATATGCGGAACGATCCACTTCGGAGACATGTGGCCGAACAACACCTATCTCACCGCCGACTACAATTTCTCAGGCGGCGACTCCACCGAGAACTGGCACACCTACGCAGTCGAATGGGACAGCAACGAAATGCGCTGGTTCGTGGACGACGACCTCTACAGCACACAGACGGAATGGTACTCCGTCAACCGAGCTTACCCAGCGCCGTTCGACCAGAACTTCTACCTGCTGCTCAATCTTGCGGTCGGCGGACACTTCGACGGAATCGACGGAATTTATGCTGACCCAGACACGTTCGCAGACGGCGAGAAGCACTTCGACATCGACTACGTCCGCGTGTACAAGAAAAACGGCGACAACTTCGCTCCCACGCCCCAGACCTCGGCGGCTCTGTCACTCTACCGCGAAGGTGCGGAAGCAGGGCTCACCAACAAGGACGGCTGCTCCGTCGCGCACATCGTAACCGTCGGAGAGAAGCCCTACAGCGTTATGGGGCTACTTGAGGGTCAGCACGTTTCCGCTGACGAGGAGCACACGCTAAGCTTCACGGCTCAGTCAACCGCAGAACGCCCGATAACAGTCACAGTCGAGGACGCGCAGTACGAGCGATACCTTGACGAGACTATCATTGTAGGGACAGAACCCACCAAATACACATTCAAGGTCTCGTTTGGTACGGACATGGACGTGGACATCAAATTCCTGATGGGGAAGGTCAGCGACGATGTACCGAGCACAGAGCACGATATCACGATGTCGGAGATAAGCTGGAAATAGTCACTTTTTTATCCCGCCGAACGATTCGGCGGGATATTTATTGCACCGCTCAAATCGCAATTTTTAATATGCCCGCCGCAAAAAATGACTTGAAAAAATTGTTCGTACATGGTATTATAGATTTAGGTTTATGTTATAACAAGTTTTCATTTTATTATTATGAAACTTTATATTAAAAAGAAATACAGAAAAAGAAAAAATAATTGGGTATGACCCGTAAGGGTTAAATTATAGAAAAGGGAATTTTCCAATGAAAAAACTACTCTCACTTGCTGCTGCGGCGATGACTGTAACTGCCGCAATGGTAGGACCGTCCTCGACTACGCTCGCGGACACGGACTCAACCAGCTACCTCCTGAGCTGCTCATTTGAGAGCGGTGAAGACGGCTGGACAGGCAGAGGCGGCGCTTCTGTCGAAGCATCATCAAAAACATCGTTCGACGGCAGTAACGCTCTCTACTGCACGAATCGCTCCGATTCGTGGAACGGCGCGGCTATAAGCCTCGACGATTCCTACGCGGGCGAAACATTTAGCTTCAGCACAAACGTTAAATACGAGAGCGGCAAAGACACGGCACTCTACCACTTCACAATGCAGTATAACGACGGCAGCGAGACTAAGTACGAAAAAATCGCAAGCGCTAACATCATAAAGGGCGAATGGGCTCAGCTCGCTAACCCGAGCTTCACTGTTCCCGCAAATTCATCCGAGATCTCGATATATGTCGAGACAGCAACAGGAACAAGCGACTTCTACGTTGACGACGTGAAGGTAGCCGCAGAAGGCACGGTCATAGAAGGCGCAAAGGGCGGAAAATACATCCCCGGAGACATCTTCCCCGACGGAGTTGTCGATACCTTTGACCTCATATGTGCGAGAAAGCTCATCGTGGCTTCCGACCAGCCCTCTCCTCAGTCTATAAATGCGGACGTGGACAAGAGCAAGGAGTTTGCTGTCAACGACCTTGTTCTACTTGACGAGTTCATAAGCGGAAAAATAACCGAATTCCCCGAGAATATCCCCGTGGAAGAGGTCACTCCCTTCGACTACGAGGCTAACAAACAGTTCAAGGAGGCTCCCGGCGACTACTTCAGTCAGTGCCAGCAGCAGGGCAAGGTAACTCAGGAGAACTACAGCAGTATCAGAGGCAACAAGACCCTCTACGTTTACACCCCCTACAACTACGACCCCGAGAAGAAGTACAACATATTCTACCTCATGCACGGCGGCGGAGAGAACGAAAAGACACTCTTCTTCCAGGACGACACGATGATACAGAATATGCTCGACCATATGATAATGAACGGCGAGCTTGAGCCGCTCATCGTAGTAACACCTACATTCAACGGTCAGGGCGGCGAAGCGGCTAACTTCTATGAGGAGCTCCGCGCAAACGTTATCCCCTTCGTTGAGGGCAAGTATTCAACTTACGCTGAATCTACCTCAGAGGAGGACATCAGAGCTTCGAGAATGCACCGTGCTTACGGCGGCTTCTCAATGGGCTCGGTATCCACATGGCAGGTATTCAAGAACGACATCGACCTCGTTGGCTACTTCATGCCTCTCAGCGGCGACCACTGGGGCGGAAACGACGCTTACGGGAAGGCTAAAGACCTCGCGGACGCTGTTGACAGGTCTGGCTTCACTGACAGACAGTACTTCATCTTTGCGGCTACAGGCTCGGACGATATCGCTTACCCGAACGTTAACCCGCAGGTAGACGAGATGAAGAAGATGAGCCAGTTCAAGTTCACCTCCGACTTCTCCGAGGGTAACTTCTACTTTATGGTAGCTCCCGGCAAGACACACTGGTGGGGCTACGTAAGACACTACGTATACGACGCTCTCCCCTACTTCTTCCACGAGACAGGCGAGTAAACCGATAACAGCAAGGCGGCACAAAAAAATGTGCCGCCTTTTTTCGCAGATGTGAAATATTTACCCCTCCGAATCTTACTATATAGTCAGAGGACCTCAACGCCTCACGAAAGGAGGCTTATCCAGTGGATGATGCATCAATAATCGAGCTTCTCCGAAACAGGGACGAAACTGCGCTCACAGAGCTGAAACGCAAGTATGAGCGCTTATGCCTGTATATTGCGGGAAATGTGCTCTCTCAGCGGGAGGATATCGAGGAATGTGTGAGTTCTGCCTACTATGAGGTCTGGAACACCATACCGCCTGCCGCTCCAGACGACCTGAAAAGCTACCTATGCCGCATAGTGCGGAATATAGCCATAAACAGGTACGAGTACAACTCCGCGGCAAAGCGCGACAGCCGACTTGCGGTATCGCTCGACGAGATCGCGGACTGCGTGCCCGCTACTCCCGACGAGAACATCTCGCTCACCGACCTTGCGGACGCGATAAGCCGCTTCCTGCGGTCACAGAACGATGTTCACAGACGTGTATTCGTGCGCAGATACACCTACGGCGACTCGCTTGCAGATATCGCGCGGCGGTACTCGCTGAACGAGAGAACGGTCGCGACTTATCTCTTCCGCACACGGAAAAAGCTTAAGGAATTCTTGAAGAAAGAGGGGTATGACTATGAATAAGAAGGATTTTATGAAGGCAATGTCCATGATAGACGACAATCTCATGCGCGACGCCGACACCGTCACAAAGGCTGATACTCCCGAATATGAGGAGTCGGTATCGGGCGTAGAGCACTATCGCCGTCCCGTATGGCAGACCGTCACAACGCTCGCGGCTTCGCTTCTGCTCGTTATCGGCGTGGGAGCGGGCGGAACGTACTATCTCACCCACCGCGGAGCTCCTGCTCCCGACGAAGAGCAGATAATCGCGGCTTCCACAGCAGAGACAGAAACAACTTCGGCTGAGACAGACAAGCAGGCGGAGGTGACTACAGTGCCGACAAGAAAAAGAGATACACTTGCAAAGACCACTATAAAAGGCGAAACAAGAGAAAGTACTTATACACAGCCCGTATCTGACCCGTCCGAAGACGGCGAGGAGCGCGAGCCCATAAGCGACACGCCCGTTACCACAGCAACTCCAACCTCCCCTGCTCCGCAGACCACTGTCACAACAGGGAAAATAGTTGCTGACTCGACTGCCGTTCAGACTACGGCAATACCCGTATGGACGCAGTTCCCGCAGACGACTCGTATCGACCCAAACTGGCACCCCAATATTGACCCTGCTGAATGGGACTACGACATTTTCGCTGACTTGGCGAAGAACAGCTACTATTCGACTACCTGCGACGGTATCCCCCAGTACAGACTTGTTGCTCCCGACGGAACGGAGTACCTCATCAACCTGTCAGAACAGTGGGTATGGCGCAGAACTCCCGACATGATAGGGAAATCCGTAGAACCCGAAGAAGCAATGCTCACTCCGACCCAGTGGTATTACCTTAAAAAACACGGCGCAGACATAGGAATGCGCGAGGACATATACGGCTGGTAAACACACATCCTCCAATAAGTGCAGAGGCGGCGTACAGCCGCCCGCACGCTCCATTCAAATCTGACAAAGCAAGAAGAACCTCTCGGATAGCCGAGAGGTTCTTCTTGTTATATGGAGTTTATACAGGTATGAATTTTATGCCGTGGTCTTCAATTTCAAACGTGCTCAGCTCGCCGTGCTTTGAGGTGACGTCCCAGTTGCTGTTCACGGACTGTCTGTTGATGCGGAGCTCGCCGTCCTCCTCGTACAGCCAGTATACCCTTTCTTCGCCATTTCTGTCAAACGAGGTGTAAATAGAGCCGTTGTGGATATCCCAGACTGCAAGCTGTCCGCATATCCTGCTGCTGAGTCCCATGTCGTAGGTCGTGCAGAGCTCGGGATAGCCGTCTCCGTTGATATCAGCGAAGTAAGCCTGTCCGCCAGTTGCCACGCTGCCGAACTTCTCGCGGGTCTTCTTGTTGTATATCTCAATATTGCGCTTCATTCCGTTCCACGAGAATACATAGTCAGGGTACTGCTTTATCGTGATATTCTCGAAGCTGCGGATGTCGAAGCTATCCACCGTCGCGTCGTGCCAGCACCATACGCCGCTGACATTTACGGGGTCGGCGGGCTCTGCCTTTGTGAGCAGCGACAGAGTATAGGTGTCTATCGCGAGCAGGTCGTTATAATTTGCCGCATAGCCCGTGCCCTCTACAGCGAAATACTTGTTTGCCGCGAGCGTGTAGTCGTGTATCAAGCCCTTGTTGTCAGTAACATAGATGTGCGTGAAGTTTCCGTCGAGGTAGCGCCAATCTTCGCCGACATTCTTGGTGAAGGTCAGCTTCTGTATCATCGGAATGAGCTCCCTTATCTCGTCTTTGCCGAGAGCCACATAATAATTGTACATCGGGTTAGTAAGCTCGACACATCTGATGTAGTCAACGTGGCAGTCCTTGATATCGCCGAGGACGTCCGTGAGAGTATCGGGATCTCCCGCCTTCTGACGGCATTTCAGCACGAAGTCCATAACGTTCTCGTAGCGAATGTCTATGTAATCCTGCTTGGTGGGACTTGTATATTTGCCGTAGTAGAGCTCCACAACGCCGCACTTATCTGTTTTAGCTCCAGTCATTCCATTTACAATGAGCGTGAACTCGAATTCGAGCTTGCCGTCCTTGTTCTCCGTATAGACGGGTATCTCCCATACGCATACGCCCGAGCCGATGTCCTCGTGATTATACGCCGCAAAGTCGCCCAGCGTGAGGTTGTCGCCGTACTCGGCATAGCGCTTGACGAGGTCAAGCGTCAGTCTGCCGTCTGCTGGAGGTATCGGCACGGGAGCTGTTGTCGTCGCGGGAGACTGCGTGGTCTTTGCCGCGGTAGTTGTCGTGCTCCTGCCGCTTGAAGCGGTATTCGCCTTTGCTGTCGTCCTCGCTGCGGAGGTGCTCTTCCCTGCCGTCGTTGTCTTAGCAGTCTCGCCCTTTACGGGAGGACCTGATGTGTTGGCGAGCTGCTCGGCTTTCTCTTTTGCGGCAGTGGTAGTTGACGGCGACTTCTCACCCTTGTCGGAAGCGACAGTGCTCGATGCCGACTCCTTGCCGTCCTCGGTCGTGGGAGCTATAGCCTCCGACTCGATTATCTCCTCATCGGGAGCGGAGCTTCCGCGGTGCTTAATATAGTATGTACCGCCCGCGGCTGCTCCCGCAATTATCACCACCGCGGACGCTATCGCCGTTATCTTCTGCCATATAGGTCTGCGGTAAGGCTCAACACCCGAAACCGTGAGCTCGGGCTCGGCATCGTCCGCATATTTAGCCTCCGAAACGGTATCGGCAGGCATTTCTGCTTCTTTCACAAGGTCGTCGTCGATAAGATTCATTGCCTCATACAATTTCAGCTTATTCATGATCATAACCTTCTTTCCGTAAAAAGTCTTTCAGCTTGTTTCTTGTCCGAAAGAGATATGTAGCGACCGTTTTCTCGTTCATTCCGTAAAGCTCTGCTATGTGCCCGAGCGAATCACCGTACCAGTACCGCCTTACAAACACCTTGCGGTGCTTCTCGTCCTGCTCCCGAAGGAAGCGGCTTATCGCCTCGGCGAGCTCCTTCGCGGAGAGCTCCTCCTCTGCCCTTGCGGGTATGCACTCGGCGAGCTCATCCAGTGACATCGTCAGCTGGGAGCTCCGCTTCTCTGCGGAGTTGTACTTCAGCCTGTCTATCGCCTTGTTCTTGACGATACGGCAGAGGTACGTTTTCAGGTCGTCAGGAGCCGCGGGAGGAATGTTGTTCCACACCTCGAAGTAGGCGGAGTTCACGCACTCCTCTGCGTCCTCGTGCACGGACAGGATATTGCCCGCAACATAAGCACAGAGCTTATCGTATTTCTTTTTCAGTTCTGCGATCGCACTTTCATCTCTCTTACGGAACAGCTCGAGTATCTGTGTATCCTCCATCAGACAAGCCCCCTTCCGTAATATGCTGAGGTCCTCTACCCATATAGTCGAATTTCCCCGCAGGATATTTCACTCTTCCGAAAAAAATACGGAGCTTCCCGCAGACACGGGAGGCTCCGACTATTATTATACTATTTCCACGCTCAGAGTTATCATATGCCTTTCGGTAGCCTTGTCCCCGAAGGCAGAATCCACCTCAAAACTCCTCTGAAGCGTCACGGGCAGCTTGTCGATGGGGTACCAGTCACCGTCGAAGCGGACATTCAGATTGTTTATCGTCACATCGCCGTATCTGCTGAGCGGATAATCGTACCGAGTAAGGTCGTGCTCGCCGTCCTCTATCGGCAGGTCAAGGGTAGAGCTGAGCGTGCAGCGCTCCCCTCTCCCGAAGATATGTATGCGCAGCTTGAATGCGGAATTGGAGGCATCGGGCTCAGTATTCGGCATACGGAAAGAGACCGTACTGCCGCACCGCGCACAGATAAGCCTTTCGGGTCTTTTGTCAAACGGGTCTCCGTTCATCCCGCCTACAGTGATTATGTCCCTTGAGCCGCAGCCGCGGCAGACCAAACGAGTAGAGCTCATATCTTCATCTCCTTACAGGCTTGTCGAAAGGGTGATACCTTAAACGCATTATAACACGAACAGCGCACATAAGCAACATAATTCTTGCAGTACGGAAACATTTCTGTAATAATACAACAATCAGCCTGTGGAAAGCAGTGCACTATGCTGAAAAAATGAAGCTGCATATCCGAATAATGCAGACATCAAAAGCAGCAGCAGACTGCTCACTGCACCCAAAAGAGGACACGTCATTTTCGCTCCCAATGACAAATGATACCGCCCCAAATTGTGCATTGTACAATTTGGAGCGGAAAACATAATACATATTTAGGTCTGTGTTTGGCCTTTCAGAATACCGACCACCACCTGCCGCTGCGTCCCGTCATCTGTACAGGAGATGACCGTCAGGCGATTATCGCCAAAGTCATTCAGCACCCACGTATCCGACGGCTCGACAGTTTTGTAATCCGTTACCACGTACCTGTAGCGCGTGCGGTTCTCGTCGGTGTCCACGAGGAACATCTCATCGCCTGTCTCTATCTCGTCGAGGTCGTTGAAAATCTCTGCGTATATCGTACTGTTGTGTCCTGCGATGCAGTAATTGCCCTTTCCGAGAGCACCTGTGCCCTCAAAGTGTCCCGCCGAGACCTGCAACGCCTTGTCGTCCGTCCCCTCAAGCACGGGGACTTTTATGTCCAGCCTCGGTATCTCGAAGTTGATGTTGTTATTGAGGAGCTTTCGCAGATAGAGCTCGCGGCTTATCTTCCTGTAGCCGTAAAATGACAGCGCTCCGACGCCAAATACTATCATTATGATGCCGATGACGAACATCGGCTTGTTTCTTTTACGTTTCTTTTCCATACTTCCCCCCGTTCCGTCTGAAACAATTATAACACTTTTACTACGCCAATGCAATATGTGAAGTCAAAGCGGGGAGTCTTCAGTGCAATCGTAATTTGCAGACACGCAAGCCTCAATATGTCTTTTCTTATGCTACGATAATGAAAAACAGCTATAAATAGCTATATTACGTTAGCTATTGTCAGACGCACAAGCCTGACATCTGCGCAAAATTTTTCCTATTGCCAATATAGGAATAGCTATCACACAAACAAAAATCCCCGATAATTCGGGGATTCTCAATGTTTTATCTATACGGAATAGATGACTCTCATGCGCGGAAAAAACTTGCGCCCCACATAATGTGGAGCGCGAAATTGCCCGCGGGGGCTCCCCGCTGGTGCGGATAACAGGACTTGAACCTGCATGTCCTTGCGAACATATGGACCTGAACCATACGCGTCTGCCAATTCCGCCATATCCGCATTGCCTTAATATTATACCACAACTACAACGCATTGTCAAGCGTTTTTATAATATTTTTTGAAATCAAATACGTTGCGGATAATATAGAAGCCTTAACTAAGGCAATATCCAAAGCAGAGGTATCAAACAAGCTGCCAAACTTACAAATAGTATATTTTGGAATCGGGTCAACAAAACGTGTAATTTGTTTACAAAAGATCAACATATTCACGCTGAAAATGTGTTAAAATACACATATAGAAAATTTATAAAGCAATATAGATTTTCTGCGACAATATATGGAAAAAGGGTTGACAATTATGCAATGGGCTGATAAACTAAGAACAGAACTTAACATAACAGCTAAGGCTAACTGCGCCCTTTTCACAATTTCACAGGTAATAAAAGCGTACTCTATGGGATAAGTATTTCCCGTGGGGGCGCTTTTTGTTTTATCACAACAAGGAGGATATGACTTATGAGAAACTCATGGAAGAAAACAGCGGCATTCGTGCTTGCATTCACTCTTGTGGCGGCTCCGCTGACACAGACAGCAGGAAAAGGCGGACTTTTCGGCGGCTCGGCTATTACGGCAAGTGCTGAACAACAGGAAGAACTGCTGACCACAATTACGCCAACTGGTAAAGAACAAGCCAGCTTCAGCACAGCGAACGTAGCAACTGTTTCATTCAGTTATTCAGCAGGAGGTAGCTCAGTATACACCGCTAGCTGGGGCTGGTGGGGATACGGCTTGACGGCAACCGTTACCCCTGTTGAGGGATATACTATCACAAAATGCGTATTCTATGACGATGAAAATCGTACTGCTACGGATAGCGAAGCTCCTTTTGTAGTGGAGACTACGGAGGAGGATAAAACACCGAAAGTAAATGGCACTCCTATTCTGGCATACACGTCTAAAGGTATAAAAAAGATTGAGGTATACGGCTATGCTACGCCCAGTGTTGTTGAACTGACCGCCGATAATGTCACTATTGACGATTTCACATACGACGGCACGGAAAAGACACCTGTCCTCAAATATACCGACGGCGAGAACGAAGTAACACTTACCAAGGACACGGACTACACCATAGTCGAGACCGAGGGCGACAATACTTCCGCTACAAATGCAGGAACATACTTTATCCACATCAACGGCACAGGAAGCTATGCAGGCGAGAATGTGCTTCTGATGTGGAATATAAGCAAGGCTGACCCCACCGTTACCGCTCCCACAGTCAAGACAGGGCTGACCTACACGGGCTCGGCTCAGGCACTTGCCGAAGCAGGCACGACAACAGGCGGTACGCTGCAATACGGTGTTCAGGTTACCCCGACTGTCTACAAGGCAGACGGCGAAGCTATCGACGTCAATGTCGCCGACCTCAATGCAGGCGATGTGCTTCAGGTGACCCGTGATAACAGCAGCAAAATCAATTTCATCGGCGGTACTGTAAAATACAGAGATTCAGAAGGAAACCTTAAATCTGAGAATATTGATTACATTGATTATGGCTATTGGTCAAGTATTCCTCCCTACCACTTCATAGATCTGTCCTATTCTGGCGGCGGACACATGCTCAATAATGTTGATTATAATGCTCTGATTGTTACAAGTAAAGCCGATGATACCATTACGATCGAGCCATATAACTACAACGCTTCCGAGATGACAACTGCCTGGTCTGACACAGTTCCTGAGGCGACTGATGCAGGTATCTATCGGCTGATGTACAGAGTTGTCGGCGATAATAATTATAACAGCTTCGGCGATGTTTCCGGGTGTCTTTTCGGAGCATCCGAGATCGCAAAGGCTGATGTTTCCGTAACAGGTGCGGAACTCACCTACAACGGCGAGCCACAGAACCTTATCTCAGGCGATGTTCCCGCAGGTACATTGTTCTCACTGACAGCGCCGCAGGAACCTGATTATGAAACGGAAAAAACAAAAATCAGCGGGTGGATAAGTGCTCTTAACGATAAAGCAAATAATGCTTCATCTTCAGAAGAAGGCGATTATTATTATAGTGCTGCCAGTGCGCTGAGTTATTATTATAGCGTCCTTAATTATTTAAATAGGAATTATGAATCGAATCCTGTCGATGTAATGTCTGAAGCTGTAAGGAAAGCAGGGGATATGGCACAGTACGAAGTTACGCCGTCTGACGATGTTAAGGAAGCTATCGACTATATCAACACCTATATCAAGGACAAGACCCTTAATGATGCGAAAGCGCGTTTTGCCACTGTTGAGCCTGACGACTGGAGCGATACCATAACAGCCACAAATGCAGGCGAATACACCGTTTACTACAAGGGCAGCGGCAACTATGACGACACAGTGAAGAACGTTACCGCTACTATTGAAAGAGCTGCTCCCGCCGTCGTAATACCTGCCGATCTGACTGCCAAATACGGTCAGACACTTGCTGATGTTAAGCTCCCGACTGTCGAGAACGGCATATGGGCTTGGAATATTCCCACCACGACAAGCGTCGGCGATGTGGGTAAGAATCCATTCTCTGCTACTTTCCTTCCCAAAAATACAAAGAATTACACTCTACGGACCACTGACCTGACTGTCAATGTAACAGCTATCCCTGCAAATCCGACTGCTGTTGGTACGCTCAATGCGACCTACGGACAGACACTCGCTGATGTTAAGCTCCCGACTGTCGAGGACGGTTCGGGTACTTGGGCTTGGAAGGACGCTGCGACAACTCCTGTCGGCAATGCGGGCGAGCATACTTTCAAGGCTGTATTCACGCCTGCAAATACGAACTATACTCCTGTTGAGCAGGACGTGACCATTAATGTCGCAAAGGCAACTCCTACCACAGAAGCTCCAACAAATCTGTCAGCTACATACGGAGCTACCCTCGCAGACGTAACGCTGACGCCTGGCTGGACATGGGACGCTCCCAAGACAAGCGTCGGAAATGTCGGCGAGCAGTCCTTCGCTGCTACATTCACGCCCGCTGATACCGCTAACTATAATGTAGTCAAGCAGAACCTTACTGTAAACGTTGTTGCTGTTGATAAGGCTGCGCTGAATGAGGCTGTCACTGTTGCGGATACATACCTTGCAACGATCAAAAAGACGGTGTACGCTGATCCTGCTTTGGTGCTCAGCTCTGCTATCGCCGATGCAAAAGCAGTTGCCGAGAATGATAACGTGACCGAGGAGCAGGTAGCTCAGGCGATCACAGCCGTGAACAATGCCGTTACGACTGCAAAGGCAGCCGTAAAGGAGATCGACGATACTTTAGCTGCTAAGGCTGTTACCGACATGATAAATGCGCTTCCCGCTGTTGACGACATTACCTCCGCTGACAAGACTGCTGTTGAGGCTGCAAGAGCAGCATATAATGCCCTGACCGCAGATCAGAAGGCAAACGTTGCGAATGCAAAGGTTCTTGATTACGCCGAGAAGCTCTATGATTCACTTGAAGCTCAGGCTGCTGCAGAAACAGCGAAGGCAGAGGCAGAAACAGACGCTGCTACTGCAAAGGCTGCTCAAACTAAGGCAGAAGCAGATGCTGCTACAGCAAAGGCTGCACAGACCAAGGCAGAAGCAGATGCTGCTACAGCAAAGGCTGCACAGACCAAGGCAGAAGCAGATGCTGCTACAGCAAAGGCTGCTCAGGCTAAGGCTGAGGAAGACGCTGCTGCTGCAAAGACAG